>JALNZU010000003.1 GCA_023229245.1 Bacteroidales bacterium
CTATCCAATAATCATTTCCTCCATAATTTTGGCTAACATCTCCATCATTAGAACTGCTATGACCGGCAACGATATAGCCTCCATCTGAGGTTTGCTTTATTGGTCCGACCCAATCTTCACTACTTCCTCCTAAGGATTTTTCCCATTGAATAGTACCCGCATTATCAAGTTTTACTACCCAATAATCTGCATTTCCATGAGAGTTGCTTATATCTCCATCATTGGAATAACTGTATCCAGCCACTATATACCCACCATCCGAAGTTTGTTGTATGGAAGTAGCCACATCTTCCCCGGTTCCTCCCAAAGATTTTTGCCATTCAATTTCGGGGACCTGTGCGTAAAGCATAGTAATAGAAAAGAGTATTACTGTTAAAAATAAATTTTTCATTTGACTTAATTTTAAATTATTGTACTAATACAAGCCGTTTTACAGCTTATTTCTTAATAAATTTTTGTCCATTGATAAAATACATCCCTGCCGGTAATTCTGAAACATCTATAGTTAGCTCGTTATTTTTGGTAACAGTTTTAAAAACTATTTCACCATATGTGTTTGTGATGATGAGTTCGGTTTTTAGAGAAATGCCTTTGATAGTTAGCAAACCAGTTACCGGATTAGGATAAATTTTTACTCTATTGTTCTCTATATCAGCTACAGCCATTTCATAATCGAAGTTTGCCACTATGTTTCTGTTTTCGATGGCGACAAAAGTGTATTCCGTATCGTTGGACACTTCAGTTCCGTCTTCCGTCCAGTTGACAAACGAATAACCTGCATTGGCTAATGCAGAGACTGTAACGGATGTTCCATACTCAAAGACGCCACCACCTGAAGTTGTCCCACCCTCTTCGGGATTGGATGAGGTATTGATTTCATAGGAAAGTATACCGGGTCCTCCTGATAGTTTGACTATCCAAAAATCTTTATTCCCATGATTCCCACTGACATCGCTATTATTGGATCTGCTATATCCTGCCGCGATATATCCTCCATCAGAAGTTTGCTGTATGGAATTCATACCATCATCACTTCTTCCGCCTAAGCATTTTTGCCATTCGATGTTACCGATATCATCCAATTTCACCACCCAAGAGTCATAATCTCCGTGATTCCCGCTAAGGTCACCATCATTTGAATAACTGTCGCCCGCTACTATATAACCGCCATCAGAAGTTTGCTGAATAAAAAATGCAAATTCACTCGCACTTCCACCCAAGCATTTCTGCCATTGAATATTACCTGTATCATCTAATTTCACCACCCAATAATCGCTGGAACCATGATGTCCATTGACATCTCCATCATTTGACGTACTCGTTCCCGCTATGATATACCCGCCGTCAGAAGTTTGTTGTATAGATTCTACCCATTCATCCCCACTTCCACCCAAACATTTTTGCCATTGAATATTGCCAGCATTATCCAATTTCACCACCCAAGAATCATCATAACCATGATTCCCGCTGACATCGCCATCATTGGAAAAACTTCCACCAGCCACAATATAACCGCTATCAGAAGTTTGTTGTATAGAATGCGCCCATTCATCACCACTTCCACCTAAAGATTTCTGCCATTCAATAGTACCGGTATCATCCAATTTCACCACCCAATAATCACTTGCACCATGATTTCCGCTGATATCACCGTTATTAGAATAACTATATCCTGCTGTGATGTAACCACCGTCAAAAGTTTGTTGTATGGAATATGCTCTATCTTCAGCACTGCCTCCTATGGATTTCTGCCATTCAATAGTACCGGTATCATCCAATTTCACTACCCAATAATCGGTAGAACCATGATTTCCACTGATATCACCATCATTGGAATCACTCCATCCGGCGAGTATGTAGCCTCCATCTGTAGTTTGTTGTATGGAGTTTGCCCCCTCATATCCACTTCCACCTAAAGATTTCTCCCATTGAATATTACCAATATGGTCTAGTTTCACTACCCAATAATCACTTTCACCATGATTCCCGCTGACATCGCCATCATTGGAATAACTGTATCCTGCCGCAATATAACCGCCATCCGAAGTTTGTTGTATGGAGAATGCCACATCTAAACTACTCCCCCCTAAGGATTTTTGCCATTCGATTTCCGGAGCTTGTGCGTAAAGCATAGTAACAGAAAAGAGTATTACTGTTAAAAATAAATTTCTCATCTGTATTAATTTTAAATTATTGTACTAATACAAGCCGTTTTGAAGCTTATTTCTTAATAAATTTTTGTCCATTGACAAAATACATCCCTGCCGGCAGTTTGGACACATCGATGGTCAGTTCGTTATCTTTTGCAACCGTTCTGAGAACCGTTTCGCCACGCATGTTGGTGATATCTATTTCAGTTTTCGGAGAAATGCCTTTGACCGTGATCAAATCGGTAGCCGGGTTGGGATACACTGAAAAAATAGTATTATTTATGGTTTCATTTAATCCAACAGTACCTGTAAGTTTGACAATCCAATAATCAGAATTTCCGTGATTCCCGCTGACATCGCCATCATTGGAATAGCTGTAGCCGGCTACGATATAACCCCCATCGGTAGTTTGTTGAATTGATCTTGCCAGATCAAAATTACTTCCACCCAAAGATTTTTGCCATTCAATATTACCAATATCGTCTAACTTTACTATCCAATAATCATAATCTCCATTATTACCACTTACATCCCCATCATTGGATGTACTTTCACCAACCACAATATAACCGCCGTCGGTAGTTTGCTGAATGGAAGTAGCGTAATCCCAATCGCCACCTCCCAAAGATTTTTGCCATTGGATATTTCCAATCTTATCCAACTTTACAATCCAATAATCACTGTAACCACCATGATTACCGCTCACATCCCCATCATTGGAGTCACTCAATCCAGCTACTATATAGCCGCCATCTGAAGTTTGTTGTATAAAATTAGCATATTCAATAGAATTACCGCCTAAAGATTTTTGCCATTGTATATTCCCGATATTATCCAATTTCACTATCCAATAGTCAGCATTTCCACGATTTCCGCTGACATCACCATCATTGGACCAACTGTATCCTGCGACTATATATCCCTCATCAGTTGTTTGTTGTATAGAATATGCGAAGTCAAAATCACTTCCACCTAAGCATTTTTGCCATTGTATATTGCCGATATCATCTAATTTCACTATCCAATAATCAAAACTCCCATGATTTCCGTTGACATCGCCATTATTGGAATAACTGTATCCTGCCACTATATACCCACCATCAGTGGTTTGTTGGATGGAAAATGCATAATCCCTATGGCTACCTCCCAACGACTTTTGCCATTGAATGTTACCGCTATAATTCAATTTCACCACCCAATAATCATTAAATCCATGATTCCCGCTTACATCGCCATCATTGGAATAGCTATAGCCAGCTACAATATAACCACCATCAGAAGTTTGTTGTATGGAAGTAGCCACATCTTCTCCTGTTCCTCCCAAAGATTTTTGCCATTGAACGCTCCCGGAGTCGTCTAATTTTACAATCCAATAATCACTTTCGCCGTGATTCCCACTGACATCTCCATCATTGGAGGAACTGTATCCTGCTACGATATACCCACCATCCGAAGTTTGCTGTATGTAGGTTGCATAATCTTCCCCACTTCCTCCTAAGCATTTTTGCCATTCGATTTCCGGCGCTTGAGCATGAAGCAGGGTAGCAGAAATGAGCGTTACTATTAAAAATAAATTTTTCATATGTCTTAATTTTAAATTATTGTACTAATACTAGCCGTTCTACAGCTTATTTCTTAATAAACTTTTGTCCATTGATAAAATACATCCCTGCCGACAGTTTGGATACATCGATGGTCAGTTCGTTATCTTTTGCAACCGTTCTGAGAACCGTTTCGCCACGCATGTTGGTGATGTCTACTTCAGTTTTCGGAAAAATGCCTTTGACAGTGAGTAAGTCGGTTGCCGGGTTGGGATACACTGAAAAAATAGTATTATTTATGGTTTCATTTAATCCAACTGACCCTGTAAATTTAATTATCCAAAAGTCGCCATTCCCGTGATACTCATTGATATCACCATCATGGGAATCACTGTACCCCGCTACGATATATCCGCCATCAGTGGTTTGTTGGATGGAATATGCCACCTCCGTACTACTCCCTCCTATAGATCTCTGCCATTGAAGATTACCAGCATTGTCTAATTTCACTATCCAATAATCTTCAGCTCCATGGTTTCCGCTTACATCACCATCCTGTGATTCAGCCCAGCCAGCTATAATAAACCCTCCGTCAGATGTTTGTGATATGGAATACGCCCAGTCCTGACCACTACCTCCTAAAGCTTTCTCCCATTGAATATTACCAGCGTTATCTAATTTCACCACCCAATAATCACCGCGACCCCTGTGACTTTCACTGACATCCCCATCATTAGAAAAACTCTCACCAACTACAATATAGCCACTATCTAAGGTTTGTTGTATACATTCTAAATAGTCAGGAAAGCTGCCACCTAAAGATTTTTGCCATTGAAGATTACCTACATTGTCCAATTTCGCTATCCAATAATCATAATCTCCATGATTACCACTTACATCCCCATCATTGGATCTACTAGTTCCGCCTATGATATAACCTCCATCTGAAGTTTGTTGTATGGAACTTGCCCAGTCATTTTCACTTCCACCCAAAGATTTCTCCCATTGAATATTACCAATATGATCTAATTTCACTATCCAACAATCGCTTTCACCATGGTTTTCCGTTACATCGCCATCATTAGAAGAACTTTCACCCGCTACTATATATCCACCATCAGATGTTTGTTGAATAGAATATGCCACTTCCGTACTACTCCCTCCTAAAGATTTCTGCCATTGAAGATTACCAGCATCGTCTAACTTAACTATCCAATAATCTTCAGACCCATGGTTTCCGCTGACATCACCATCATTAGAAGAACTTTCACCCGCTACTATATATCCACTATCAGATGTTTGTTGGACGAAATATGCTAGTTCTGTGCTACTCCCGCCCATAGATTTCTCCCATTGAATATTACCTGCATGATCAAGTTTTACTATCCAATAATCTGCATTTCCATGAGAGTTGCTTATATCTCCATCATTGGAATAACTGTATCCTGCTACGATATACCCACCATCCGAAGTTTGTTGTATGGAAGTAGCCACATCTTCCCCTGATCCACCCAAAGATTTTTGCCATTCAATTTCGGGTGCTTGAGCATGAAGCAGGGTAACAGAAAACAACATGACCAATAAAAATAAATTTTTCATCTGTATTAATTTTAAATTATTGTACTAATACAAGTCGTTTTGAAGCTTATTTCTTAATAAACTTTTGTCCATTGACAAAGTATATCCCTGTCGGCAACCCGGAAATATCTATAGGTATCTCGTAGCTGCCTGCAATAGTTTTAAAAACTATTTCGCCATATGTGTTTATGATGATCAGCTCGGTTTTTGGGGAGACACCTTTGATGGTTATCAAATCGGTTGCCGGGTTGGGATACACTAAAAAAGTATTATTATTTATGGTTTCATTTAATCCTACAGTACCTGTAAGTTTGACTATCCATCCATCTCCTCCACCATGATTCCCAATTATATCCCCATCATTTGAATTGCTCCAACCTGCGATGATATAGCCGTTATCCGAACATTGTTGTATTGATTCTATACCATCATAACCGCTGCCTCCAATGGATTTCTGCCATTGCAGATTACCATCTTCATCTAATTTTACTATCCAATAATCCTGTTCTCCATTATTTTGGATTACATCATCATTAATGGATAATGTATAACCTGCCACTATATACCCACCTTCGGAAGTTTGTTGAATAGACAATGCGATGTCGGCCTCGCTACCTCCAAAAGTTTTCTGCCATTGAATGTCACCTAAGTTATTTAATTTCACAACCCAAAAATCAAGAATACCATGATTTTCAACTATATCACCATCAACTGAACTGGTTTTACCTGCTATGATATATCCACTATCAAAAGTTTGATGTATGGAATAAGGTGTATCCCAACCACTACCTCCTAAAGATTTTTGCCATTGAATGTCGCCAAAATGATCCAATTTTACGATCCAATAATCAGAGTATCCATAATTATTGGTTATATCACCATCATTTGAGTGGCTCTCACCAGCTACTATAAAGCCGTTATCAGCAGTATGACTTATAGAGTGTGCTAGATCCCATTTACTACCTCCATATGTTTTTTGCCATTGGAGAGTACCTATAGCATCTATTTTAATAATCCAGTAATCATATCCTCCATGTTGTTCAGTTATATCTCCATCATTGGAATTGCTGTAGCCAGCTACAATATAACCATTATCGGAAGTCTGTTGTATAGCTCTTGCTATATCATTACTACTACCTCCAAATGATTTTTCCCATTCAATATCACCATTATTGGATAGCTTGACTATCCAATAATCAAAACCTCCATAACTGTAGCTTACATCGCCATCATCAGACATGCTGCTACCAGCCACTATATATCCACCATCGGAAGTCTGTTGTATGGACGATACTATATCAATGCTACTACCTCCAAGTGATTTTTCCCACTCAATATTACCACTTTTACTTAATTTAACGACCCAATAATCATAATCTCCATTATTCTTACTGAGGTCACCATCATTGGAATTACTTGTACAAGCTACAACATAACCGTTATCAGAGGTTAATTGTATGGATAAGGCAGCATCACTGGAACTACCACCAAGAGTCCTATGCCATTCAATTTCGGGCGCTTGTGCATAAAGCAGGATAACAGAAAACAGCATGACCAATAAAAATAAATGTTTCATCTGTATTAATTTTAAATTATTGTACTAACACAAGCCGTTTTACAGCTTATTTCTTAATAAACTTTTGTCCATTGATAAAATACATCCCTGCCGGTAATTCTGAAACATCTATGGTTAGCTCGTTATTTTTGGCAACAGTTTTAAAAACTATTTCACCATATGTGTTTGTGATGATCAGTTCGGTTTTTAGAGAAATGCCTTTGATAGTTAGCAAACCAGTTACCGGATTAGGATAAATTTTTATTCTATTGTTCTCTATATCAGCCACAGCCATTTCATAATCGAAGTTTGCCACTGTGTTTCTGTTTTCGATGGCGACAAAAGTGTATTCCGTATCGTTGGACACTTCAGTTCCGTCTTCTGTCCAGTTGACAAACGAATAGTCTGCATAGGCAAAAGCAGAGACTGTAACGGATGTTCCATACTCAAAGACGCCGCCACCTGATGTTGTCCCACCCTCTTCGGGATTGGATGAGGTAGTTATTTCATAGGTGGCTATTTCTTCAAAATTGGCTATTAAGTCTCTGTTTTCGGTAACGACAAATGTGTATTCCGTATGGATGGAAACTTCAGTTCCGCCTTCTGTCCAGTTGATAAACGAATAGCCTGCATTGGCAAATGCGGAGACTGTAACTGAGGCTCCATAATTATAAATACCTCCGCCGGTGGTTGTTCCTCCTTCAGCGGGTTCAGATGAGGTAGTTATTTCATGGGTGGCTATTTCTTCAAAATTGGCTACTAAATCTCTGTTTTCGGTAACGATAAAAGTGTATTCCGTATGGTTGGAAACTTCAGTTCCATCTTCTGTCCAGTTGACAAACGAATAGTCTGCATTGGCAAATGCGGAGACTGTAACTGAGGCTCCATAATTATAAATACCTCCACCGGTGGTTGTTCCTCCTTCAGCGGGTTCAGATGAGGTAGTTATTTCATAGGTTGTCACACCGGAGCCGGCGAGTTTTACTATCCAAACATCCGCACCTCCATGATTGCCGCTGACATCTCCATCATTTGACATACTTACTCCTGCTATAATATAACCGCCGTCCAAAGTTTGTTGTGTGGCTGTCGCTACATCCCAGCCATTTCCACCTAATGTTTTTTGCCATTGAATAGTGCCGCTGTCATCTAATTTCACAGCCCAATAATCAGAATTTCCGTGATTCCCGCTGACATCGCCATCATTGGAATAGCTGTAGCCGGCTACGATATAACCCCCATCAAAAGTTTGTTGTATGGAATATGCCCAATCTTGCTCACTTCCTCCTAACGATTTTTCCCATTGGATATTACCGGTAGCATCTAATTTTACCGCCCAATAATCGCCCAATTGCTCACCATTGTCATGATTTCCAGTAACATCCCCGTCATTGGACTTGCTTTCACCTGCTACAATATACCCGCCATCTGAAGTTTGTTGTATGGATTCTGGCCAATCCTCACTACTTCCACCTAAAGATTTCTCCCATTGAATAGTACCGGCAATATCTAATTTTACTATCCAGTAATCGGTTGAATTATGATTTCCAGTAACATCCCCGTCACTTGACCAACTGGCTCCTGCTACAATATAACCCCCATCGGATGTTTGTTGTATAACCGCATAATAATCATCATCACTTCCACCCAAGCATTTCTGCCACTGAATATTGCCGGATTCATCTAATTTCACTACCCAATAATCGCCATAACCACCATGATTTCCACTGACATCACCATCATTGCTTTCACTGCTTCCTGCTACGATATAGCCACCGTCAGAGGTTTGCTGTATTGATTTTGCGGAATCATAACCACTTCCTCCCAAACATTTCTGCCATTGAATATTACCGGTATCATCCAATTTCACTACCCAATAATCACTTGCACCATGATTCCCGCTGACATCGCCATTATTGGAAAAAGTATATCCTGCAGCAATATAACCGCCATCAGAAGTTTGTTGTATGGAATATGCCCAGTCTTCATGACTACCCCCAATGGATTTCTGCCACTCAAGATTACCGGCATTGTCCAATTTTACTATCCAGTAATCTCTATCTCCATGGTTTCCGCTGACATCTCCGTCATTGGAGTTGCTGTACCCTGCCGTGATGTATCCACCGTCTGAGGTCTGTTGTATGGAAAATGCCACTTCCATGCCACTTCCGCCTAAGGATTTTTGCCATTCGATTTCAGGCGCCTGTGCATAAAGCAGAGTAACCGAAAAGAGTGTTACCGTTAAAAATAAATGTTTCATCTGTATTAATTTTAAATTATTGTACTAATACAAGCCGTTCTACAGCTTATTTCTTAATAAACTTTTGTCCATTGATAAAATACATCCCTGCCGGTAATTCTGAAACATCTATGGTTAGCTCGTTATTTTTGGCAACAGTTTTAAAAACTATTTCACCATATGTATTTGTGATGATGAGTTCGGTTTTTAGAGAAATGCCTTTGATAGTTAGCAAACCAGTTGCCGGATTAGGATAAATTTTTATTCTATTGTTCTCTATATCAGCCACAGCCATTTCATAATCGAAGTTTGCCACTATGTTTCTGTTTTCGATGGCGACAAAAGTGTATTCCGTATCGTTGGAAACTTCAGTTCCGTCTTCTGTCCAGTTGACAAACGAATAGTCTGCATTGGCAAATGCAGAAACTGTAACTGAGGCTCCATAATTATAAATACCTCCGCCAGTGGTTGTTCCTCCTTCAGCGGGTTCAGATGAGGTAGTTATTTCATAGGTGGCTATTTCTTCAAAATTGGCTACTAAATCTCTGTTTTCGGTAACGATAAAAGTGTATTCCGTATGGTTGGAAACTTCAGTTCCGTCTTCTGTCCAGTTGATAAACGAATAGTCTGCATTGGCAAATGCAGAGACTGTAACGGATGTTCCATACTCAAAGACGCCGCCACCTGATGTTGTCCCACCCTCCTCCGGATTGGATGAGGTAATGATTTCGTAGGTAAGTATGTCCGGTCCTGATAGTTTGACTATCCAAACATCCGCACCCCCATGATTGTCGCTGACATCTCCATCATTAGAATAACTGTACCCAGCCACTATATAACCACCATCCGAAGTTTGTTGTATGGAATATGCAGCGTCTGGATTACTTCCTCCTAAGCATTTTTGCCATTGAATACTCCCAGTATTATCCAGTTTCACTATCCAATAATCACCGGCATCGTGGTTTCCTCTGACATCGCCATCAATTGACGTACTCATTCCCGCTACTATATACCCGCTGTCGGTGGTTTGTTGAATAGAGTATGCGATGTCAATACCACTCCCCCCTAAGGATTTTTGCCATTCAATGTTGCCGCTGTCATCCAATTTCACTATCCAATAATCAGTTTCACCGTGATTCCCACTTACATCTCCATCATTGGAATGACTATATCCTGCCACGATATATCCTCCATCAGAAGTTTGCTGTGTGGAATGTGCCCATTCAACACTACTTCCTCCAAGAGATTTTTGCCATTGAATATTGCCGGTATCATCTAATTTTACTACCCAATAATCATCATAACCATGATTCCCGCTGACATCACCATTATTGGAATAACTCCATCCGGCCACGATATAGCCACCATCGGTGGTCTGTTGTATGGAGTATGCCCACTCACCCTCACTTCCTCCTAAGGGTTTTTGCCATTGAATATTGCCTGTATCATCCAATTTCACCACCCAATAATCACTTGCACCATGATTTCCGCTGGCATCGCCGTTATTAGAATAACTATATCCAGCTGTGATATAACCGCCATCTATAGTTTGTTGTATGGATTGTGCCTTTTCAATACTACTTCCTCCAAGAGATTTTTGCCATTGAATATTGCCTGTATCATCCAATTTCACCACCCAATAATCATCATAACCATGATTCCCACTAACATCGCCATCATTAGATTCAGTCATACCCGCAACTATGTACCCCCCATCAGAAGTTTGTTGAATAGCATATGCGATATCAAACTCACTCCCCCCTAAGCATTTTTGCCACTGAATATTTCCTGTATCATTTAATTTGACTATCCAGTAATCCCATTCTCCGTGATTCCCGCTTACGTCGCCATCATTGGAATAACTGTTTCCTGCAACGATATAACCTCCATCTGAAGTTTGTTGAATAGAGCGTGCTTCATCAAAGTAACTTCCACCTAAGGATTTTTGCCATTCGATTTCAGGCGCCTGTGCATAAAGCAGAGTAACCGAAAAGAGTGTTACTGTTAAAAATAAATGTTTCATTTGTATTAATTTTAAATTATTATACTAACACAAGCCGTTCTACAGCTTATTTCTTAATAAACTTTTGTCCATTGATAAAATATATCCCTGCCGATAATTCTGAAACATCTATGGTTAGCTCGTTATTTTTGGCAACAGTTTTAAAAACTATTTCACCATATGTATTTGTGATGATGAGTTCGATTTTTGGGGAGACATCTTTGATGGTGATCAAATTGGTAGCCGGGTTGGGATACACTGAAAAAATAGTTTTATTGAAGGTTTCATTTATTCCAACAGATCCTGTTAGTTTGACTATCCAAAAGTCGCCAAACCCGTGATTTCCACTCACGTCCCCATCATTTGACCAACTGTTGCCTGCAAGAATATATCCGCCATCAGCAGTCAGTTGCATGTCGTAGGCTCCATCGGGATAACTTCCGCCTAAAGTCTTTTGCCATTCAATATTGCCGCTTTCATCCAATTTTATTACCCAATAATCATTATTACCGTGATTTCCAATCACGTCTCCATCATCAGAAAAACTTTCACCTGCTGCCAAATATCCGCCATCAAGGGTTTGCCGGATGACAGTTAGCTGATCAAAATTGCTGCCCCCAAAAGATTTTTGCCATTGGATATCTCCAGTCGCATTCAATTTCACTACCCAGTAGTCATAATCCCCATGATTGCCGCTTACATCCCCATCGTTGGAACTGCTGTTTCCACCAAAGATATATCCGCCGTCCGGAGTTTGTTGTATGGAAGTAGCATAGTCATCCCCACTGCCGCCATAAGATTTCTCCCATTGGATAGTACCATTTTGATCTAATTTAACTATCCAGACATCCCCTTCTCCTTTATTGACACTCACATCGCCATCGTTGGAATAGCTTACTCCTGCAACGATGAACCCACCATCGGATGTTTGCTGTATTTCGGTGGCATAGTCGCCTTCACTTCCACCGTAAGATTTTTCCCATTGGATAGTACCATCGGCACTTAATTTAATAATCCAATAATCACTATCTCCATGATTTCCGCTGACGTCGCCATCATTGGAATAGCTGTATCCTGATACAATAAAACCGCCATCGGTGGTCTGTTGCATGGAATAGAGCCATTCATCCTGACTGCCACCTAATGTTTTCTGCCATTGAATGTCGCCATTACTATCCAATTTTACAATCCAGATATCTCCTTCTCCATGATTCCCACTGACATCCCCATCATTGGAATACGAAAACCCGGCCAGGATATAGCCCTCATCAGAAGTCTGTTGAATGGAGTTTGCTTCCTCCCAATCACTTCCACCTAATGACTTTTGCCATTGAATGGTACCAGTATCGTCCAACTTTACAATCCAATAATCACTTTCGCCGTGATTCCCACTAACATCTCCATCATTAGAATAACTGTATCCTGCAACGATATATCCTCCATCAGTTGTTTGCCAAATAGAATTCGCCAGGTCATAACTACTCCCCCCTAAGGATTTTTGCCATTCAACTTCAGGTACTTGTGCATAAAGCAAGGTAACAGAAAAAAGTGCTACCATTAAAAATAAATTTTTCATCATAGTATGTTTTTAAGGTTAAAAAAAAGATTAGTTGTTTTTACTGTTTTAGTTCTGATATATATCAATATATAAGATTGATTGTGAAAGATATATTTGATATTTTTTAATTAAGAAATTATTATTTAAAATATTTGAGTTATATCATAATAAACCTATTTGAAATTTATTAAATAATTGTTGTTTGAAGTTGTGATTATTGTTGAACTACAAAAACAGATGTAGCAAATGATTCTTTTGCATCATTGAATAAATTTTCAGCAACTCCATTTGTCCATAATATGGCAAGGTGTTTATTGTTTTCGTATTCATTCCCAACTATATACACATTTTCCTCTGAAACAAATACTGAACATGCCTTTGCCTTGTTTAAACCATTGGTTAACTTCTGAGCAATTCCATTTTTCCATAATCTGGCTATAGTTTTTTGTCCGGTATCTTCATACCCCACAGCAAATACATCACCTTCATACACATAAACGGAGTTTATGCAAGCATTGATCATCCCATTGGTTAAAGGTTGCTCTATACCGTTTTTCCATATTTTGGCTATCAGGTTTCCTCCCCAGTCTTCAGCAAACTCTTCACCAACCATATATACATCATTGTCCCACACAAATATGGAGTTCAGATAAGCTCCTTTTGAACCGTCAGTCAGGTTTATAGCTTTCCCGTTTTCCCACATTTTTGCCTTATCTTTTGTGGTACCGTTGAGTTCGTAACCTGCTAAATACACATCTTTATCAGATACATAGATTGATAAAGGGATAGAGTTTTTACAACCATCATATAAGTGTTGGTCTATCCCATTTTTCCAGACTTTAGCCTTACAATACGTAGCATTATATTCGAATCCGGCTACATACACATCATTCTCAGCAACATAAACCGAAACTGCTTCGGAATTATTTTTTCCATCGGTTAAGTAGTGTACTATCCCGTTTTTCCATACTACAGCTCTAACCGATCCATTTGACTGAATTATCTTTCCTGCTACATACACATCATTATTAAAGACAAATACTGATAATGCAAATGAATTCTGCGATCCATCAGCTAAGGTATGCTCCATTCCATTCTTCCATACTTTGGCTGTCGTTTTATTTCCATCATACTCATATCCTGCGACATACACTTCAGCATTATCATACAAACCAAATACAGCATACTCTTCAGCTGAATTAGAGAACACTTGAAAAATGATTAGATTTATCAGTATGCAAATCAAAAAAAATACATACTTTTTAGGTTGAATCAGATATCTCATAATATCTTGGTTTTTTAGTTGTTTTTATAAAATTTGACCTATTGATTGGAATCAAGTGGCAAAGTGAAGCAAAAAGAACAGCCCACACAATCACATAAATGGATGAATTTGTGTGAGCATAAAAAAGGCCTCAATGGATGATCACCATCAAAGGCCTCTGACAAAAAGGAACAAGTAGTTTTTAAACGATTTTATCTTTTAGAGCTATTGCGACTGCTTCTCTACCACAATTTACATGAAGCTTGCTATAGATATTTTTGATGTGAGAACGGACAGTGTTGATGCTGACAAAAATCTCATTAGCTATCATTTTATAGCTGTATCCGGCTACTAAATATTTTAACACCTTTTTTTCCTGAGGTGAAAGGTCGTATTTATTTGTTTTGTGGAAGCTATGTAATACTTTACGGGCTATACCTGGCGACATAGGTGCACCACCGGTTAATGCATCTTCAATAGCATCAATAAGTTGTACAAAAGATGTGTTTTTTATAATATATCCATTTGCACCGGCGCATAAACTCTCAAACAATCTGTCATCATCTTCAAACACAGTGTACATGATTATTACCATGTCGGGATATTTCTCCTTGATCAGTTGAACTCCTTGTATGCCGTTTACTACCGGCATGTCAATATCCATGATGATTATATCAGGGATTGTTTTTTCAACTATTTGCAGTACATTTTCACAATTGGCAAAATCGCCTGCAATAGTATAATTATTTACACCCTGCAACAAAACTTTTATAGAGTTTCTAAGCGTTTCATTGTCTTCAAAGACGAGAATTTTAGTTTCCATACTGACTTTTCTTGAACGTAAACCGGCACTCAGGAGTGATACCCCCTACTGATCACTATCAATTTACTTAAACCCATTGATACTTACCTATTTATTGCAAAGCTACTAATATAATTCAGCTATGCCCTCCTCCTTTTATGTGATTTTTATGTCAAGTTGAACAGCGGTTCCCATATTTTGTTTGCTAATGATGGATAAGTTCCAATGATGAGCTTCGGCCCGGTTATACATGTTTTTCAACCCATTATTTTGCTGCGATTTTCGTTCACAACCTCCTATACCATCGTCAATTATACTAAGCGACAATATCTTATCTGTTGTGTGTACTATAATTTTAACCTTTTTGGCAAATGCATGTTTGGCGATATTATGCACAGCTTCTTTAGTTATCATCAAAAGGTCATGGCGTTCTTCCATATTCATTTTAACCTCTTTTAAAGGATTGATAGATGCTTCTAATTCGATTTGCTTTGGTTCAAGCAACTCAGTTGTAAAGCGCAGCAAACGAGCAATGGTATTTTCCAATGAATCGTTTTCCGGATCAATGCTCCAAATAATATCCCGCATATTTTGAACTATGGTTTCACTTTCGGTTTGGATACGGCTTAAATAATCCATCTTTTTATCTTCTTCCAAACCGCCTTTCCTAACTATTTGACTCATCAAGCTGATGTTGGTCATACGCGAACCTATGTCATCATGTAGATTTCGTGAAATTCGAACACGCATGGTTTCAATTTTCAGCAATTGTATAATCTTGCCTTTATACCATGCATAGGTTATGCCGAAAACACCTATCAGACATAACAGATAAAACCAAATAGTTTTTGTGAATGGTGAGATAATTTCAAAGTCAAACTCAGCCATATTTATGCTCCAGTCTTCACCATTTCGAGCTCCACGGATAATCAGGTGATATAGTCCGGGCTCTAATCCGGCAAAATTAATCTGTCGTTGGTTTCCAATATTTATCCATGTGGTGTCTTCTTTTCTCAACCGATACGAATACATATTGTCACTGCCGTTGTCTAAATTTATTCCTGTAAAAGATACCGTAATATTATTTTTGTGCCAGGGGAGCCTAACAAGCCGATTTGGGTAGTATTTTATCTCTTCATTATTGATCCGTACATCGGTTAATTTAACTTTCATAGCAGCTTTCTTCTGGAGTACCGAATCAGGATAAAACCACACCACTCTGCCATATGTTCCTATAACAATTTTATGGGTAGCTTCGTCTTGTGTGATCGAGGGAAAATATATTTCCGGCAGACCGTCTTTAGGCAAAAAACTTCGTATCATCTCAGTAGTCGGATTAAAACAAAAAACGCCCTGTAAAGTATTCAGCCATAAATTTCCTTTAGTATCTTTCTGAATACCATGTATAAACACATTCTCTAAACCATAGTCTTCACCATATAAAGTAGTTTGATCTGACAACATATCAAACTTGACTAAACCCATCATATTTATGCCGTACCAGAAACAATCGGCTGTTTTATCCAAATAAAATCCACCCGTTGCACTTAAAGCTGTTTTTGAAAACTCGGGGATGATCACTTTTTCAAACTGCTGTTTTTTTCTATCCCATTTCCCCGGATGAGCTAACGCATCGCTCACAAACCAAAGGTCGCCACGTTTATCTTCTCCTATTGCGTAAGGATAGCGAAAAGGAAACGAATTTTCGCCTTTGGGATAATAGTCGAATTGCCCGTTATCAGTATGATATGCACACATACCACCTTCTGAGGCAGTACCCATCCACACTATGCCATAACTATCGGTAAATTGAGTTGTAATAGTGGCATAATCAAGGATATCGGGATGAGGCTGAAGCAAACGACCAGAATGATGACTTTTTTGATGATACCAAAAAAGTCCGTTTTGCGTACCTATCCAAAGTGTGTCTTCATGGTGTTGTCGGATATTCCATATCATGTTTTCTCTCCGCTCACCATCACCCAAAGAAAACTGCTGGCTATGCCCGGTGATGGCATCAATTTCATACAATCCGTTTCCGTATGTACCAATTATCCATTGCTTGTCTTTCAATAACAAATAATTGGCTTCTTCAGCAATCAGCTTTTTCATACTGGCATCAAATAGTTTTATCGTATGAAAATGTTGTTTTTGAGCTATTACTTTCACTAAGCCACCTTTATCAAAGGTAATCATCCAAATATTTCTATCTGCATCCTGATACCACTTTTTAATCTTATAATCACTTAGATAAACGCTGTCTTCAATAGATACAGACAAGCTGGTATCTGATTGATGTATTTTGAGCCATCTAAGACCGCCTTGACTACAAAATAAAGCTGTCTGCTTGCTATCGTCGTCGAAAATTTCCAGGAAATCAGGATAGTTATCAGGTTCAAAAGCCTGAAACACTGTTTGTTTAGTATCAAAGTCATAGATCATTACTTGTCGTTTGCTATTCATGAAACAGAATAAATATCGGTGTTTGACAAAAAACAATTTACTGGTTGGAAGTGTATTCAGCGCATGTAGCAGTTCGTTATTACCATCCCATATTTGGAGCGTATTATTTTCGGTTGACCAAATAGTATATTTCCCATCTAACGCGAATAAGATTAAACTATCTTTTAAAATAAGGAAGTTGGTAGCATAATTGAGCCGTTTGTCACCTATATCATCAATGGAATATGGCGAATGAAGTGTATGCAGTACGTTGAATCGGGCATCAAGATAATACACGGAAACAGGTGTTACTACACAGAAATTACCATGGTCATCTTTCTCAAGAAAATGTATCTCTTCCGCATAATCTCCCCATACCGTATCCTTAGGCAATGACACTTTCTGAAATGTAAGTGTTCGAGTATCAAGTAATGCAATTCCTTTATTAGTTGCTACCGCAATGTGAAAGCTATCCACAGCAAGCAATCGCATTACGATATTTCCGGGCAGAGACAGGGTATCATTTTGTTTGAAAAACTGTTTCATTTCTACTCCATCAAAACGTCTGAGCCCATAATTGGAAGCCATCCATAAGAAACCATAACTATCACACAATACATCTTGTAAGTTGATAGAAAGGCCTTCAGAAGAGCTGATCTTTTCAACATATTGATAAGGTGACTGAGCCTGTATCCAGATGGATGTCACCAGCATGCTAACCATAGTAATGAAAACAAAATGCCTGATTTTCATGGGCTGATTAATAAAGAAAAGACATGCATTCTACTTCAATTTCTCCTAAAAGCTGAAAAAGTGTAGGTTGGTTTTGGTTTGCTGTTACGCTATACTAAATCAGATGTCAAATGAACATATTTTTTTGTTAAAAAAAACCCAATTTTTTAAAAATGTTTGGCGGTATCTATAGAAAATTATTTCCCAAGCAGTTTACGTATCTCATGCAGTTTGAGCAGCGCTTCTACTGGCGTCAGCGTATCTATATTGGTGTTGAGTATATCATCTTTGATCTGAAGCAACAGGGGGTCGTCAAGCTGTATGAAGCTCAATTGATAACTATCTGTCTTATTGCTACCGGCTTGTTTGAAGGCTTCGTCTGAATGTGTCTTTTCTAGCATAGTCAGTAATTTATTGGCTCTGTCAATCACCTTGCGGGGCATGCCAGCTAATGTAGCTACATGAATCCCGAAGCTATGAGCGCTGCCACCTTTTTTCAGTTTGCGCAAGAACACAATTTTATTGGCTGTTTCTTTTACCGACACATGCCAGTTATGAATGCGTTGAAAAGATGCTGCCATCTCATTCAGCTCGTGATAATGTGTGGCAAACATGACCTTAGGCCTGTACACCGGATGTTCGTGCAGATATTCGGTGATAGCCCATGCGATACTGATACCGTCGTAGGTGCTGGTACCACGTCCGATCTCGTCTAACAAGATCAGGCTTCGGGATGAGATGTTATTCAAAATGCTGGCTGTTTCGTTCATCTCCACCATAAAAGTACTTTCACCCAAAGAAATATTATCGCTGGCGCCTACTCGGGTAAACACCTTATCTACTATCCCTAACTCAGCCGATCGGGCTGGTACAAAGCTACCCATCTGCGCCATCAGCACTATCAGGGCTGTTTGCCTGAGTAAAGCCGATTTGCCCGACATATTAGGCCCAGTGATCATCAGTATCTGTTGCTTCTCGGTATCTAAAAAAACATCATTAGCCACATATATCTCACCGGTAGCCAATTGTTGCTCTATAACCGGATGCCTCCCCTCCCTGATATGGATGACAAAGCTATCGTTCATTTCAGGTTTTGCATAATGGTTGCGTACCGCACTAAACGTAAAGCTACACAAGCAGTCAAGGCGTGCTACCACAGCAGCACTACGCTGAATCGGGGTGACATATTCCCTAACTTCTTCTATCAGTTCGGTAAATAATTGTAGCTCTAATACTGCCATGCGTTCTTCGGCACCTAATATTTTTTCTTCGTAGGTCTTCAGCTCTTCGGTAATATATCGTTCGCTGCCGGTTAGTGTTTGTTTGCGGTTCCATTCGGGCGGCACCTTATTCTTATGGGCGTTAGTCACTTCTAAATAGTATCCAAACACATTATTGAATCCTACTTTCAAGCTACTGATACCCGTTCGCAGCATCTCCCGTTTTTGGAGCTGACTCAGGAATTCCTTACCCGATCTGGCTAAGGAACGCAACTCATCTAACTCTTCTGAAATGCCTTCTCCAATAACACCACCTTTTTGTATCAATGCGGGAGGGTCGCTGTGCAAGGTTTTCTGAATGCGTTCCTGAATTTTCTCTCCGCTATCAATATGCTTCACGGTTTCAGCGAGCGATACCTGATCTGATTCAGTTCCAAGCTGCTTGATCTGTCGCACCTGCTCAATCGAATGAGCTATCTGCAACATCTCACGTGGATTGACACGGCCTAAGGCTACTTTGGATATCAATCGCTCTATGTCGCCGGTTTGTTTGATATGATGTTGTAGTTTGACTAACAATTCAGGTTCATTCACCAATATCTCAACGATCTGATGTCGTTCTTCTATCCTTTTCCTGTCTTTCAGAGGCAGCGCTATCCATCGTTTCAGCAGCCGGCTGCCCATAGGCGACACAGTTTGATCCAAAGTCTGTAACAAAGTTTTAGCTTCTGCATACGGTGAACTGAGCAACTCTAAATTCCGTATAGTGAATTTATCTAACCAGACATACTGCTCTTCATCAATACGTGAGATTCCCGAGATATGACTGATCTTGTCATTATGTGTTTCCATCAGATAATGAAGAACAGCTCCGGCAGCAATAGTTCCTGCCCTATGGTCTTCTATACCAAAGCCTTTGAGAGACAGGGTCTCAAAATGATTGCAAAGTTTTTCATATCCAAAATCATGGCTAAACACCCAATCATCGAACACATTGATATAATATCGTTCACCAAAATACTCGATAAAAAAACGACGTTTGTTACGCTGTATGACGACCTCTCTTGGATTGAAGCTTTGCATCAGCTTGTCGATGTATTCCAACTTACCTTCGGTAATAAAAAACTCACCTGTTGAGATATCAAGGAATGAGATACCGCTATGGTCCTGATCTAAATGAAGAGCCGCTAAAAAATTATTTTCTTTTTGACTGAGTACATTGTCGTTATATGAAACTCCGGGTGTGATGAGTTCAGTAACTCCTCTTTTTACTATCTTTTTCGCTGTTTTAGGGTCTTCAAGCTGTTCGCATATAGCAACTCTGTGGCCTGCTTTTACTAATTTAGGGAGATAAGTGTCTAACGAATGATGAGGGAATCCGGCTAATTCCACTGAGGATGCAGCTCCGTTGGCACGTTTAGTGAGTACGATTCCTAAGATTTCAGCCGCTTTGATGGCATCGGCTCCAAAAGTCTCGTAAAAATCACCTACCCTGAACAATAAAATCGCATCAGGATAGCGTGCCTTGATGCTGTTGTATTGTTTCATCAACGGGGTTTCAGATATTTTCGACTTCTTACTCATAAGGTATCAGACCACATTTTTGAGCAAATATACGCAGACCTGACTGATTTTTAACCTATATTTCTAGCAGTGAATGAATGAACTTTGCGCAATCAAAGGGATAAAAGGTAATTTTGCTACATAATAGCATAAAATTCTTCATGGATGAAAAAGTTATCGTTGGATGAATTAGGGCGAAAGTCGGTAGAAGAATACGAGCAATCAGAAAAATATCCGATAGTATTAGTATTGGATAATATCCGGTCGTTAAATAATATAGGTTCTTTTTTTCGTACGGCTGATGCATTTGCGGTAAAAGCCATTTATCTGTGCGGTATTACCGCCTGCCCCCCTCATCGTGATATTCATAAAACCGCACTTGGAGCTACCGAAACAGTACAATGGAAATATGTTGACAAGGTTGCTGATGCTATTATCTTATTAAAAGAAGCTGGATATGAGATAGTTTGCATAGAACAGACTGATGAAAGTTATGTGTTGCACGACTTTATCCCTTCCAAGAAAACAGCACTTATCTTCGGGAATGAGGTGTCAGGTGTGTCGGAAGAAGTGTTGGAGCTAGCAGACAAGGCCGTTGAAATACCTCAGGAAGGGACCAAACATTCGTTGAATGTAGCCGTATGCGGTGGAATAGTAGTTTGGCATTGCTACAGCAAACTCAAGAATTGCTAAGGCTTATCAGCTTATTTGAGAATGTGTTGGACTGAAAAAAAACAAAGTGAAGCAAGTTTTTTTAATAGTTTTATGTGCTGATGAAAAACCTGTTAGTCAAGGTGTGATACGAATATAATTTACTAGTCTTTTTGCGGCTTGAATCGTTCTAACCGGATATCGTTCCCATCAAAAACGGCGTATGTAAAATTGCTGATCCAGTCGCCAAGCAGTATCAACCGGCTGTTTTCATTAAGTGGATAGTTTATAGGATAATGGCGATGACCGAAAATAAAGTAATGGATTTCGGGCTGTGTTTTCAATATTTCTCTGCAATAGACGGTCAGCATTTCCGATTCCATATTTATTTTAAAATGTGGCTTTTGTTCGCGCATTATATGTGCGTTACGGCTTTTCCCCGAAAAAAACAATCCAAGGCGGGTACCTATATCAGGATGCAGCCATTTAAACAAAAACTGGGCTATTTTATTTTCAAAGAGTTTACTGAGTAGTTTATAGCCGGTATCGCCCGGGCCTAACCCATCGCCATGAGCCAGATAGAAGTTTTTCTGTCCGAATCGTCTGATCAGTGGCTTACGATATAACGTGATTCCTGTTTCATGTTGCAAATAATCGAAAGCCCATAGGTCATGATTTCCTTTGAACATATACACCGGAATACCCTGGTCGGTTATCTCAGCAATTTTTCCAAGCAAACGGGTATAGCCTTTGGGTATAACAGTAGTGTACTCGAACCAGAAGTCGAAGAGATCGCCCATCAGGTAGATCTCTGTTGCTTTAGTTCGAATCTCATCCAACCATTGCACTAATAGTTTTTCGCGTTTCAGGCTTGTCTCAGGATCGGGTATGCCCAGATGGAAGTCGGATGCAAAATAGACAATCGGTGAGGACGGCTTCATTAGCTCCGATTTTATTAGACTATATTTTCTTTGAGAAGCTCCCGTATGATGAGGGTCATTTTTGGTTCGGCTGCAGAAGCTGCTTCAATCACTTCTTCATGTGATATTTCGACTATCTTTCCTTTTACCCCTAAGTCGGAGATCACTGATACGGCAAACACCGGCAGATTCATATGTCGGGCTACTATGACTTCAGGTACGGTTGACATCCCAACCGCATCCCCACCTATAATACGTATATAATGATACTCGGCAGGTGTCTCAAAGGTAGGTCCGGTTACAGCAGTATAAGTTCCTTCGTGAACTTTTATACCTGCTTTACGGGCAATCTTTTGTGCTATCTGCAGGATACGATGGTCATACACCTCACTCATATCGGGGAAGCGCGGGCCTATCTCATCTATATTTTTGCCTATCAAAGGATTAGGCATCAGATTGATATGATCTGAGATAAACATCAGATCGCCTATCTCAAACTCAGCTCTTAGTCCGCCGCTGGCATTGGAAACGATAAGTAGTTTAATCCCAAGCTGTTTCATCACTCGCACCGGAAAAGTAACCTCCTGCATGCTATATCCTTCGTAATAGTGGAATCTTCCTTGCATGGCGACGATCTGCCTGCCGTTGAGCCGGCCAAAGATCAAGCGCCCTTGATGTCCGTGTACGGTAGATACCGGAAAATGAGGGATGTCTTCATATGAAAGGCTGGTTTCTATAGCAATTTCATCTACCAGACCTCCTAAACCAGTTCCTAAGATCACGCCTACTTCAGGCTTGGTGTGAATCTTATCAAGAATAAATTCAGTGGTTTTTTGAATGGCTTGTAACATAGTCTAAAATATAATCGTCAAAACTTACTTCTCCGGTTTGATGAAATTTTACTTCTATAGGGATGTAAAACACCGGTAAATCTTTCAAATGCCGAAAATACGGAGATTCTTCCAAACGGGCGGCATCTTTTTCGGTAGTCACTATGATTTTATTGCTCCCGATGGTATAGGTAAATGTATGGACGATATCGAGTATGTCTTTCTCGGTAAACTGATGATGGTCGGGATATTCTTTATGGGTCAGGAAGCTGCATTTAGTTTGCAGATATGTTACCAGGTCACGGGTATTGGCTATGCCGGTAACTAACAAGATATTAGCTAACTTTCGTGGAAGTGTAACAGGTTTGGTATTTCGCACAGGCCGTATAGTGCCATACTCTATATAGGAAAAGAACACCAATTGATGGGAAACGGGCTTTAGTTTATCCATTAGGTCAACTTGCAGAAAGTGTGAAAACACTTTGGGAGTCTTAGTGATGACGACTACCGGAGCACGTACAGCAGCCGATTTGAGATCGCGTAGTCTGCCTGCCGGAACTAAATAATCTTTTGAAAAAACACGGCTGTATTCGGTAAGCAGTATCTCAAGTCCAGGCTTAACCCTTCTATGCTGGTATGCATCGTCAAGCAAGATGAGGTCAGGCTGAGGGGTGTGTTTCAGCAAACATCGGATACCCCTAACGCGCTTTTCATCAACAGCTACCAACACATCAGGAAATTTCTTTACATATTGCCGGGGCTCATCACCTATATCACGGGCAGTAGTATGTGCATCAGCTAATAAAAAACCTTTGGTACGTCGCTTATATCCTCTGCTCAGTATCGCAATCCTGTAGTCCGACTGTAACAAACGCACTAAATACTCCGTATGCGGTGTTTTCCCCGTCCCACCCAGGCTGATATTCCCAATACCTATCACCGGTAGATCAAATGAATGCGAACGAACAATCCCTATATCAAACAATAAATGCCTGATACGTAATACAGCGGAGTATGCCAATGCCAATGGAAACAGATGATAACGCATGAGCGAATGATACCAACCGATTATTTAAAATAGCTTAAAATACGGAAAAGTTTTGACCTAAAGCCATCCATATACCTGATATTACGTTAACTTTGTTATAAAGTTACATCATTTTCCAAGAAAAGATTCCGCTTTTATTCCAGGTAAGGCAGAGTCTGTTTTTGATAAACTGCTGTAATTGATTCTGAATGAGAACACCTAATGATATTTAACGATTGGCAGAGCAATGAAGATTAAAAATTTGTTGGAACTTCTGTACGAAGAGGCTCCATTAAGTTGGCAGGAAGATTATGACAATTCTGGCCTTAACATAGGCGACCCGAAGGCTTCTACAGAAAGAGTATTAGTCTGTTTGGATGTTACCGAAGCAGTCATTGATGAGGCCATTGAAAAGAGGTGCGGCCTGATCATCTCCCATCACCCACTTGTGTTTCACGGTATCAAGCAGTTGGTTCCTAAAGGGCCTATTGAGCGAGCTGTTATCAAAGCTGTTCGGGCGGGGATAGCTATTGCCGCTATGCATACCAATTTAGATAACAGCATGAAAGGAGTGAATAAGAAGATAGCTGAAAAACTTGGGTTGACACAAGTCAAAGCCCTTCAGCCTTTTGCCGGCAGATTGAAAAAACTGACCACCTTTTGTCCGGCCGACCATGTTGAAACAGTACGCAACGCAATATTTGCAGCTGGTGGCGGGAATATAGGCGAATACAGCTCGTGCAGCTTTAATTCAGAGGGTACCGGAACCTTCAAAGCCGGTCAGCACACAAACCCTTTCGTAGGGGAGAAAGGTAAGATCCATTATGAAGCTGAAACACGAATAGAAACTATAGTGCCGGATCATCTTTTGCAAAGGGTTGTTGATGCGATGATAGCGGCTCATCCGTATGAAGAGGTAGCTTATGACATATATCCTTTAGATAACAGCTATGATGCTGCCGGAACAGGCGTCATAGGTGTTCTGGAAAAGACATTGACAGAAACCGAGTTGATAGAGCATATCGCTCATGTGTTTCAAACGAAAGTGTTGAGATACTCGGCTCTTACCGGTAAGCCAATACAAAAATTAGCTGTTTGTGGTGGAGCAGGGGTGTTTCTGCTTCAATCGGCTATAAGAGCTGGAGCTGATGCGTTTGTTACGGCAGACGTGAAATATCACGATTTCTTTGAAGCCGATAAAAAGCTATTGCTGATAGATGCCGGACACTATGAAACCGAACAATATACTATAGAATTGATCGCTGAGATTTTAAGAAAAAAAATTCCTAATTTTGCAGTTCATATTTCGGAGGTAAATACCAACGCAGTGAACTATTTTTCATCAAGAAATACAGAAATAATATCATGACAAAAAAAAATCAAGTAGAAAAGAAACAAACTGAAGAAAATCTCTCTTCAGAAGAGTTGCTTGAAAAAAGTATTGAAAACAAGCTGTTCGCATTATATGCGCTGCAACAGATAGATTCTCAAATAGATAAAATCCGAATTATCCGAGGTGAACTGCCTTTGGAAGTTCAAGACCTTGAAGATGAGGTGGCCGGACTTGAGACGCGTATAGATAATTTTGAAAACGATATACAGGCACTGAACCAGAGTATATTCGATAGAAAACTTCAGATAAAAGATAGTGGGGCTCTGATAAAAAAGTATGAAGAGCAACAGATGAATGTGCGTAACAACCGAGAATATGACTCATTATCAAAAGAGATTGAGTTTCAGGACCTTGAAATACAACTTTCCGAAAAAAAAATACGGGAATTCACAGCTAAGCTGGAAGATGTACAAGATGATATAGAAGCAGCAAGAGCTAAACTTGCAGAAAAGATCAGTGACCTGGATATTAAAAAAGGCGAGTTACAGTCTATCATAGATGAAACAGAAAAAGAAGAACAGGAATATCTGGAAAAGTTGAAGACCTATGAACAACAAATAGAAGACCGCTTGTTAGTAGCTTATAAACGTATACGCGCCAATGCTCGAAACGGATTAGCAGTAGTGCAGATCGAACGCGATGCGTGTGGTGGCTGTTTCAATAAAATACCCCCACAACATCAGTTAGATATACGGATGCACAAAAAAGTCATCGTATGCGAATACTGTGGACGCATATTAGTTGACCAAAATATAGCCGAGAAATACAACTAACTCAAACGAAATATCGGTTGATAAGATAGCTGAAAAGGATAGGCTTTCTAATGAACGCCTATCCCTCAACCATACATGGGATAACACTATTAGGTAAAGATTAAAAGCGTAAGCCCTTCACTTCTAAAGGTGTAAGAAAATCACCATTTAGTTGGAAGTGAAAATCATTCGGTTTCTTATTCATTTAACATTCTTATAATAGCCAATAATACTATTGTCAAATAACTTAATTATATCTCAATTCTGTTAATAGAAGACAAGCTTACACAGGTTAGATTTAAAACGATGATGATATGAATAAACAGATGATAAATACAATTGAGATAAAATCATCTGTATCAACGACAATAAGATCAAGATTACCAAAGAAGTAATAGGATGTATGCGGATAATTTTTTACTTATACTAAATGTAATTATAAGGTAAAAAAGCATTGGTCAATAGAATGGAACAACTTATATTACTCAATAATACTCTATTACACATCTATTATGTCAGCATTGATTTGCACGTATTTCATCGTAAAAACCACTCACTCTTTGTCTGATCTTGCGTCTAAGCAAATCTTATCCATGTGATTTGAGGTATTTCGTTTATAACTCCTTTTGTCAGTATGGTCTATAGCGGAAGCTGTACAGCTTTTTTGTTTACTTTTACCGGTAAATCGGATTAGAAATGTCTAAAAGCAATCAGTCTCATTCATTAATAGATACTACCAGGTCGAATGAATTGTTTCAGGTATTACAACCTGAGGCCTGGTATATGCATCATCCACGTCCGGTTTTGGCAGCCGACAGCTTACGCAATGCCGAAAACATTGGTTCTCTTATCCGTATTGGTGACAACATAGGTGCCTTAGAGCTGCTTTTACTAAGAGCAAGTACCGATGTCAATCAAGCAAAGATCAGACGCATTGCTGCCAGCAGCTATAAAAATATATCATGGAGATATGCCGGACAGCAGGAAATTGAGCACTATTGTAAACAAGGGTATGAGATGGTCTGTATTGAGACTACTTCATCTGCCACAAACATTTTTGAAACATTACTCCCTTCAAAGCCCCTTTTTATGGTAGGTAACGAGGTACACGGGATACAGCCTGCTTTACTCGATATGGCAGACTATTGTGTGTATGTACCTGTACCTGGTCCCACCCGCTCACTGAACGTAAGCCATGCTATGGCAGTTGCAGTGTATGAATGGTGGCGGCAAATGCATGCATATGCTGTCAACAGAAAAGAAGACATTCAAAAAAAGGAGTGAAAAATCATAGTCATTCCACAACTAACGCACTGACCTTCTTTTTTATATCAAACTCTTTAAGGGTTCTTTTTGTAACTATCACCTTCACTGCCTGAGGAAGGATATGAAAATCTAAGGGTGAGACACCAAGCGATTCTCCATCAGTTTCTAACATGATGGCGTTATGAGGTTTTGCCGTAATACTGATCTGCGTTCCCCTGAAGGTTTTTACTTCCGACATTTTGATAAAGCTCCCATCATACAGTTTCTTGATGTTTCGAATAACAGTCAGCTTTGATGTATCGCGTACAACGGTTATATCAAACTCACCATCATCGGGTATGGCAGTAGGCAGTTGCATCATACCTCCTCCATTATAGCGGCAAATACCTATGTTCATGCTGAACACTTTGTCGTTAATAACCTCTTGCCCGTCTATAGTCATACTAAGTTGTACGCTCTCGTACTGAAACAAACCTACGACCAAATTGAATATATAGGCAAGTGCACCTCCTTTTCCTTTGGCTTTCATCAGGTTGGTCTTTTTTGCTACTAATGCATCATATCCCATCCCTGCCATATTCACAAAATACCGGCTCTTGTCTTCGTCGTCATAGCGATATTTCACTTTCCCAACATCCTGTAGGAAAGTGCGCTCGCTATGGATGATTCGTATCGCACTCTCATAGTTGGAGGGGAAGTTGTACATACGTGCCCAGTCATTACCTGTACCTACAGTGATCATTCCCAATGAGATATCTGTAGTAGCAAAACGTTTCTGCTGGAAGATTCCGTTCACAACCTCGTTCAAGGTGCCATCACCACCAACTGCTATGACTTTTTTATACCCATACTCGTTGATCTGGTCGCGGGCTATCTCAATGGCATGGAAAGGATATTCGGTCAATATGCTAAAAAAAGAAAAGCCTTCTTTGATCAATAGTTTACGGATCTTAGGCCAGTCTTTCTCGCCCCTGCTGGCTCCGGCCTTTGGATTCACGATCACTAACCACTTATCTGTTTCCTTCATAGGCGCTTTTCATTAAACCTGAAGACATGCTGTATGAACTTTTTCCTGATATTTCAACGCATGTATTAGTTTGATTAGGACTGCAAATTATAAAAAATATCTCATAAGCTGTCGTTTCAGGAATTTTAAATTTGATGGTATGATACAGTTGCCTCCTTTTATACAGTATTTTGAATCTTCCCGTCAATGAATTTTCTGGTCTGTTCAACCATTTTATCCAATGTGAAGTATTGTTCTATACGCCTGCGTCCTTTCTTACCCATCTCCTTACATAATATTGGATCTTTGTGCAAGGTAATCACCTTATCCGCCATGGCTGAAATATTTGGATAATCCACCAAAAACCCGGTTGATCCATCTTCTACTAACTCAAAATTACTGCTGACTTTGAACGCAACTACAGGCACTGAAGCAGCCATAGCTTCTGCCAGCACATATCCAAATCCTTC
Organism: Bacteroidales bacterium; assembly: GCA_023229245.1. Classification (GTDB taxonomy): domain Bacteria; phylum Bacteroidota; class Bacteroidia; order Bacteroidales; family F082; genus JALNZU01. The sequence continues at coordinate 28,962 of JALNZU010000003.1, forward strand.
CCAATGGGCTGTGTGTATGTACAAATCTAATTGAGACATAAAAGAAGGTATGTGCTCTACAAAACCAGCAAACTCAAAGTATGGATCAAGCTGTTTGCTACTCACAAGTACTTTCAATGCCGATAAGCCAGGCCCATCACCAGCTATCTTTATGATGAAGTCTAAACCTTTTGTTTCTAATAATTCTGCCAGTTCAACTATCAGCTCATGACCTTTTTGATGTACTATACGACCTGCATTGCCAATGATCAAAGGTTGCCTAACGTTTTTGTCAACAGCTTGCAACATTTTTTCATCAAATAACCGAAGATCAATGCCATTATAGATCAGATGGATTTTTTCGCGTGGAAACAACAACGGATTATTGGCTAGTATAGTTTCTGTGGTGGCATTGGAATTGCTGATCATCGCCTGAACTATATGCTTGAAAAGCCATCGGTTGACAAAGCTGTTACGAATAGGAATAGCACTCCCTCTGCGATATACTCTATTAGGTATGCCTGCGATCCGGGCAGCTATCCCTATGGCTTTGACATCGGACGGCATATTCATGATCAACAGATTGAGCTGGTCTTTTCGTAGCTGGCGGCTAAGCCGGAATAATTTTATAGGGTTAAGGCTACTCAAATTGCCAATACTGACTGTTCGTATATCTACTGTAAGCTTCGACAGCCGGTTATAAAGCGGGCTGCCTGCTGACACATAAGCCTTGATAGTGAAATCGGGGCTAAGCTTTTCTATGACTTCGGCAACCCACTTCTCACCTCCCCCCCAAGATTTATTGCTGTTGGCAAAACCAATTACTGGCCGGACATCAGTCATGATAAAAGCTTTTGTTGCCGGTACAATTGACGTAATTTGCTGTATTTCAAAAAGCTGGCATGGGCCGAGTTGCGACTTATGACATAGCCATAGAAGCCATCTAAAAAGCCAAGCTTCAGAATAAAACCCTTGAGAAAACGAAAACGGGAAGCAAATACAATATGGAACCAATAACTCTTTTCATTGTTGGCAAAAGCAACCTTAGCCTTGATTTCCGAAAAATTATTGATTTGTGCCAGATGTTGGTGTATCGTTTGATAAGGGAAGTGTAACAAATTGCCATGCAGAGTCTTCACAACTGTACGTCTATCGTTGAGTATCACCTTGTCGTGTGGATTGCTACCACCCCAAAACGCCTGATACTTATCGAACAGACGTAGCTTGGTGTCGGGATACCAACCGCTATACCGAATCCATTTCCCACAATAGTTTGATAACCTTCTCATCGTATAGGCCTTAAACGGAAATCCTAGCTGCTTTTCGTGCGTGATAGACTTACGGAGCTCGTCCGACAGAGCTTCATCCGCATCAAGCGAAAGGATCATAGGACCGGATGCCTGATCAAGCGCATATTGTTTCTGCTCTATATACCCCTCAAAGGGATGCTGAATAAAACCTACCCCATACTCACGACAAATATTTTCGGTTTGATCTGTAGAAAACGAATCAACCACAAGAATTTCATCAGCTAGATCCTGTACTGAATCTAAGCAGCGTCTCAGATGCTTTTCTTCATTTAAAGTGATGATCACCACACTAAGCTTTTTCATCAGATAGGATTCATTTAAACCACAAAAATATGAAAGTTACAGCAAGAGAAAAATGAGACAAGAGAAAAAAGCAATGTAGCACCTGTAAGACTCATACTAAATTAGTCCAAATGAGTTGATTAAAATATACATGAACATCTTTACAAACAGAGTCCAATTTACTAACTCCATATTGTCGCTCAGAACCTTTCGCAAATCCTGTAGTTTTGTATACTAATGTTTGATGCACATGAAATCCTGCTGTTACTGCTACATATTTTTGGAAAATCTATATTAAAAAAAGAGGTACGAATGGTAACGTTAAGTCCTTTAATATGTTGTACTAAAAAAATCTTTATCTGGTGTTATCGTAAAATACTCCAAATGCGCCCAGAAAGACAACTCAATTTTTAAAGTAGGAACATTCTCGAATTCAGAACGATGAATTTATTATTTTTGTAAATTTCCTTAAAAACGGGAAAACTTGGGAAAACTAATACTTTTGTTATCTTTACCCCATAGAATTATGTGAGTTGAATTTATATAAAACATAATTAATATGAAAAATCTATTTTACACACTGCTTGCTATTTTATTGGTATCTCTGCTACTTAGCTCATGTAAAAACAACGAATCTAAGCTAACCATACTTGGAGAGAATTCATCCAATATTCATTCTATGCAGGCATTGCAACTTGATTATGAGGAAAAATCTGGAATTAAGTTAGATTTCAAATCTCATTCTTTAGAAGATGCTTTCAATAAATCTAATGAGGATTTTGCCAACAGAACTGGACTTTATGATTTGATCCTTCAATATAATTTTTCATTATCTTCGTTTGTTCGAAACGATTATGTATATAAGTTATCCGAATTAAAAACAGAGACCATTAATAATAATTTTGAATTTGAAAATGATATTTTCCCTAATGTCTGGAAAGAGGTGGGATATTATTATAAAAATCCTAAACAGCCGAATGATAAGGAGATAGAACCTATTTCATACCCATTTGCTGCCAACACGATATTATTGGTATACAATCAAGATTTATTTAATGATGCAGAGCAAAAAAAGAATTTCAAGGAAAAATATGGGAAAGAACTAACTGTGCCAAATGATTTGAAGTCTTTTAGGGAAGTTGCAGAGTTCTTTACTCAACCTGACAAAGATTTGAAAGGAGTTGTTCTACAAGGTGCAATTGGTGGTTGGCTCTATTTTGAGTGGTGCAGCTTTTTACAAGGATTTGGTGGAAAGGTGTTAGATAAAAATCAAGGGTGGCAGGGAAATGAAAATACGCCTGTTTTGATTACCAATGAACAAGCGATAGCTGCAACAGAGTATTATAAATCCCTGAAACCCTTCAACGCTGGTAATTTTGTAACTACTGATGCTGTAGAACAGCAAGTTATCTTAAAACAAGGAAATGTAGCGATGGGATTAATATGGAGCGACTATGCATTGGGGTTAATAGATAAAGGGAATGGAGAGATAGATACTCGTTTTGCATTTGCTCCCACGCCAGGAGATAAAAGCATGATTGCCGGCGGGGCATATTATATCAATAAACAATCGAAAATGAAGGAAGAGGCTTTTGACTATATGGTTTATCTGTTGCAGAAAGAGAATCAAGTCAAAATGATTCAACATGGACTTTGTGCGCCTACAATATCGGCTTATAATGCTCCCGAAGCGCAAAAAATCCCTTATGTACCTGCATTAAAGACTTCTCTTTTGAGAGCCGAATACATGCTGGAAGCAGGACCTGATGCCGATTTGATCAATAATGTTATTACTACTTACATCCAAAAGATTTGGAATAGTGAAATAGATGTAAAAATAGGGTTGAATACAGCTAAGATGGAAATTGAAAAAGAAAGAACAATATTATTCCAATAAATTATGTTAAAATCCCTTAATATATGGAAAGTATGTACCATAGGGTTGTTGTTGGTGGCTCTGTTGGTGCTTTATCCTTTCTTATCTGGCATTCGTTTTTTGGGAGTAAGTGAATTGTTGAATAATATTTCCTTTAAATCCACTTTGCAAACTACTTTGCTGAATGCCACAATATCGGCAATTATATTAGTCGTGTTTGGGTTTTGGGGGGCTTTAGCTTTGCTGAAAATTCCTATGTTTTCAATTACTGGTAAAAATCTTGGTGTGCTAATTATTCCTATTACGCTTGGAAATATTTCTATTGCATTTATCTGTAAATTACTTTTAGGAGAAACTTCTTTTTTCGCAACAATAGCACAGGGTGGACCAGTTGGGAAACTCAGTTTTTTATTATTGCTTGAACTGTATCAATACGGATTCTTGTTTGTATATCTTTTTTGGATGCAATTACAAAATATTAATTATGATAAACTCAATTTCGCAACAGCTACACGTTTTTCCTTTTTTCAGAAACTAAAAGACATATATATTCCACATACAAGAAACCTATGGCTTTTACTTGCTTCAATGGCTTTTGTGTTCACTTTGTATGAAGAGTCTAAGATAGCTTATTTGTTTAAGGTTTCGCAGGGAACAAATTCAGAATTGATTACCAACTGGCTTACGCGCACCTATCAAACAAACCTTCTGGTTAGTCCTGATTTTGCCCGCAACCTTATTTTTAATGCTTCTGCAACAGTATTTGTTGTGGCTATTTTAGGATTGATACTACTCTTTTTAATATTGTATTATTTTATTAAAAAATTAACAAGGCTTAAATTTTATCCAAGATTTTTAAGAACAAGCAATAACTACATATTTTCAAAGAGGATTAGCTATTTTTTTGGCTTGGTATTTAGTTTGACTGCCATTACCCCAATAGTTTTTTCATTTACTAAAATTAATATAAGTTTCAATATTTCTCATTTAGGATTTCCCTTGTTGATGACATTTATAGCAACAGTGGTATCTGCTTTAATGGCCATCTTATTAGGAATAACGGCACGTTTAGGTTGGAAACAAATGCTCAGCTCTTTTAGTCAGCAGTCATTGTTGTTTTTTATACTTTTGTTTGTTTTATTACTGGTTCCTCCTCTTGTTCTGCTCATTACTGGATACAAGTGGATGAGTTTGATAGGATATTCATCATTTACGTTAATTTATGTTATATGGATTGTAGGGCATGTGTTGTTAACTTTACCTGTTTTGGGAAGCTTTGTACTTTTTAACCATTTTAGAGTTGGCAATAATGAGTTAGATTATTTGCAGGTATATAAATTAGGTAAGAGAGAGACTATTCGTTATAGTTTTTTGAAACGCTTTAAGGCTGAATATCTGTTACTCTTTGTAATCTGTTATTCTTTTGTATGGAATGAAGCCGTTCTCAACAATCTATTCTCTGATTTTATTCCTTCCTTTGTTTCAGGAATGAAAATGTTGATTACAGGTAGAGGAGTAGATTATGATAAAGCGTTTGGTTATTTGTTGACATCTTTTGCAGTAGCATCGTTATCGGCAGGGATATGGCGGTTTATAATTGAAAGGGCACATAAACAAGAAAGAAAAGAACTATGAAATCCATTCATATAAAAAATATTGACTTTGCTTATAAAAAGGGTAATTCTGTTTTTCAAGACTTTAACTTGCATTTATCGCAGCAAGAATCTGAAGGAAAAATAATAGCTTTAATGGGTGCAAGCGGTTCCGGTAAAAGTACTTTATTGAAGTTGTTGTTAGGGATTGAACAACCTGTTTCAGGGTCTATTGAGATGTTACCTGTAAATCCTGTATTTTCATATGTACCACAAGAAGCAGTATTGTTTGAACATCTTAGCACAAAAGATAATGCACGTTATTTCCAATTTGCTGGAGGATTCAAAAAAAGGTTTAATAAAGGCTTGTATACAGAATTAATTGAAAGCTTGGGTTTAGAAGACGTGATAAACTCAAAAAAAACCGTCCTGGAATTGAGTGGAGGACAAAAACAGCTTCTTAGTTTATTGCGTGCCTTAAGCATAGAACCAGATTTTTTGCTATTGGATGAGCCGTGCAATGGATTGGATGCTGAAGTTAAAAGAGCATTCCTAAATAAATTAAGAGAAATAACTCAACGTTATGGGTTATTTGTATTGTATATTACGCATCATAAACTTGAAGCACAACTTATTGCTGATGATGTGTTGTACTTGGTACAAGATAAAAAAACAGGAACGGTGCATAATTCAGCATTAGCATCTGTACAGATTTTTATTGACAAACCTCCTGTAATGCATGCAGCACAAGTGTTTAGATTCCCTGACATAAAATTGTTGCCAATGAGTATTAATGAATCTGGAAAAATAATAATTGCAAAAAATGAAAATGACATTGCGCAATATTGGTTGGTGGATGATAAAGATATTTCAATCGACAGGAATGATGGATTCCCATTCAAGGTGATTAGTAAATCTCCAATGTATGTGGTAATAAGACATGAAGCATCTGCAACAGAATGGATGCTACCCAATAGTCTTTTGAAAGCAAATGAAGCTGGCGAAAATATTTTTATAAAGATAAATAATAAATCTGCTGTATATTCTAAATATGGTATATTACTAAATTAATATTTGACAAATGAAGAATTATTTAATTACAGGAGCTACATCTGCAATAGGAAAAACCTTGGCTTTCTCCATTAAACAGAGATTTAGTTCAGACTGTAAATTATTTCTTATTTCAAGATCTCATAACAATGACTTACAGAATTTTGTGGATTCAAATGTGATTTATCGATCAGGAATAGATTTATTGGACATAAAGACTGATGATGCCATTATATCTGAGATAAATACGTTTTTTGAAGGACCATTTAATTTGATTCATAGTGCAGGTGATTTTTGGATACATTTACCATTCCTAAATGTAAACACAAATAAAGCAAGGGGAATGATGGACAGTCACTATGGGACTTTGTATAACGTACTACAACATATACTACCTCTGATGATTTCAAAAGGTGGTGGAAAAGTTTTAACGTTTAGTTGCAATGCTACAGACTATCACTTTCCTAATATGCTCCCTTTTACGGCTGCTAAAGCGGCTGTTGATGCCACGATAAAGTGTGTAGCTCACGAATATGCTGATAAAAATATTGTGGCAAACTCTATTGCTCTTTCTTCTTTGAAAACACCTCAAAACAAGGAGTCAAAACCTTATGGAGATTTTGAAAACTATCTAGATCTTAACGAACTGTCTGATACCGTAATAGAAATAGCAGAACTAAGTAATAATTTAGCAAATGGCAATGTGATTAATTGTTATAAATACAGCGACTCTTATTATAACGAAGGTTATTTCCAGAGAATAAAACAAAAGTAATATTCTAATGGAGAGCAAAACAAAATATAATATTCTAATAGTTGACGACAACCCTTTGCCAACCAAAGAGTGTTGTAGGGTGTTAATTGAGAAGTTCTGCGAGTTCTATGAAATTTCTGATTTTGATAAAAAGAATAAAATAGATGAGTTAGACCAATTATATGAAGGTGATTACACTGATCCAAATTTTAAGTTTATTGAGGGTAATGATCCCCGCCGTAAAGATCCCAAAACTTTTGATTTTGGAAGTAAGATCACATTAACCATATATAATTACGACCCCAAAAAACAAATACAGAAAAATCAAGAAGCTATACTAAAAATTATAAATGATAAGCAAATAAATATTTTCTGGACTGATAAAGGCTATTTAGATTTCGAAATCGATAATGGTAAAGTGTATGATTTACCAGATGATTTAAACTCCAATAAATCAGATGCAATTAAATTATATCATAATGAAAGCATCATTAGTGTATTAAAAACCAATAAAATTAGGCAAATTGCCATATATTTTTTCAATCCAGCCATAATGCACAGGAAAACTGACGAATTGAAAAAGTTTATTTGTGACAGATTGAATAATAGCTTATCAGTAGACAATGTATATGTATTGGAAACATCTCCAATTTTAAATCTGTATAATAGAGACGATTGGCTATCGTCTGGAAAAGAGGAAGATTGTTTTTTAGGAACGCTAAATGCTTATAAGTGTTACGGGACATTGTTAGGTAGTGTACTGTTTGACCTTTTTACACAACTTCCGGAACATAAAAAACAAGACCACCATAATTTTTTTGATTCTAATAGCAGAGATTTCCTTAGGCACTTTAAAACTATAAACAATCTATTATTTCCTACTGAGTTTAAGATTGGGTTAGTTTCGTTTTATGGTAAAATGTTTGGTATTGAGAGGTTTATTATTGATGCTCCATATAAAGAGTATTACGAGATATATGACAAACAGCTTGAGACAGGAGATCCTCCAATAGGATCATTAATACAAATTGATGAAAATGTAGAGTTGAATGATAGTGAAAGATGGTTTTATATAAAGTATAAAAAAACGAATTGCAAAAAATTTATTTATAAATATGAGTTATCTGATAAATTAGAAACAAAAAAGAATTTAATAGGCGATTATCTCCCATTACTTCACACAGCAATTTTTTATGAGCCTGATTTTTATCCTGAAGGTGTATTTAAAACTCCAGATGTTTTTCTTTGTAATAATATGAGTTGTGAATACAGTATCGAAATTTTATATTTACTTAAGAAGGTAAATTATGGTGGTTTCGATGGGGTTACTCACCTTGCTGTATGGAGAAGATGCGATGGCATTTCACCCGCACTCAGTGAAAGAAAAACTATTAAAGATACAATTGAAAGTATTTGGGAAAAGCATTATCGACTAATAGAACCTGAATTAAAAGCAACTCTAGTAAGTGTTTTACAAGAAGAAACAAAAAAACAAGCTCTTTCTGTGGCTATCGCTGAAATTTTCGCGCGCAACTTTGCACATAATATAGGCAGTCATGTAGCTATAAGGGCTACAGACAAAATGGTAAAGCAAAGGGTTTTAGAACTTTATAATATGGATGAAGGGTTTTTAAAACAAGATTGTTTTATTCACTGGCTCGATTATATGGGCGAAAAGTTTGATTTGTTTGAAGTTGCTCGCAATGAATTTGTAGCAGATACAAATCTTTCTCCTAAAAATCTTATGTTTTACCGACATGTATTATTACCTTTTGTTGAGAATACGCTTATTATGGATAATATTGCCCATAGTGAAGGTATAAATTATAAGATAGATAAGTGTTACAATAAGTTAAAGATAAAAACAATAATAAATGGTAATGAGGTCAAGGCCAAATACTCACAACTTTTAAAGCACAATGACTCAAATGGCATTTGCTATTCCGATAATTTTCCTTATTTGGTAAAAACCATTACAGGAGTATCCTTAGAAGATGCGTTCAAGCAAAGCAAATTAAAACAGGGAGAAGATCTTGAAATATGCTTAGGGAGTGAGCACACTATATACAGCATATTAGAAAACATGATTCGCAACAGTGCCAAGCATAATAAAGAAAGGCTGCAAGGCAAAGAGTTTTTGGAAATAACTGTAAACGTAAAAGACGAAGAAGATCCTGATTATTATACCATTCAGATATTTGATAATATTTCTGCAGTAACTGCAGATGCTCTACGAGAATTTCAGAAGAAAATAGACACTTCTTTGATAAACGAAAAAGGAGAGATAGAAAAAGCGAATCTTGGTATTGCGGATATTAAAATAAATGCTCATCTGTTGAAAACCGAATCGGATATTACTGATGAAAGCCTAAAAAAAGCCATTACACTGATATACCGACTTGAATATGAGGCAAACAACCCGATAACGAAAACTGTGCAAAATCAAGAAACAGAGGGAAACGAAAATATAAAAACAGGATTTTACGAACCATTAGAAGCAAAGGTTGTAAAAGAAACAAAATTTGAAACATATGATAATTCGAAAAGCTTAAACAAAGAGAAGCGAATCTACAATTTTGGTTATGAGTTTAAGTTGAGTAAACCTAAAAAAGTAATATGGATTGGAAAAAAAGAGAATAGTGATGAATACAGAAAAAAAGGAGTGGTTTTTGTAGAAAACCACAAAGATTTTAAGCCCGAAAAACTAATACAACAGGTAGAACCACTTGCCAATTATCAGTTTGCCATTTTAGAGTTGGAAGCTGTAAAAGATTTAACAAACAACAGCCCTAACTACGATTGGGATGACTTTTTAATTAAACTACCGCATAGAGTTCTTCTTAACGCAACAGAAGATCAAATAAATGGTTGTGCAGCAATTAAAGAATTGGTTGATGACGGCAGAATCCAATTAGTGGAGTTTACAAAAATACCCGATATAGATAATGACTGGGATTTTAAATTTTTGAAACAACTTTGGGAAGAGTGGCTGAAAGCAAAATGGGGGATATGTAGTAGTAAGAAAGCAAAATTAGTGGTATATTTTGAAGAAGAACAATTTGCAGAAAAATGGAATGATGCAAATATTGATGGTGGTCAAGTTTTTGATTTGATAGTGCTCACAAATACAAATCTAGGCAATGAAAAACTAAATAATGTTAGTAATACAGATGTATTTGTAATATACGACCATCATGCAAAAGGTTGGATAGGTAGTTTAGTAGGTAATAAATACAATGGAATATTCCCTGGAAAATTACAACAGAACAACCTACAATTTTGTCCAGACTTTATAAACAAAGATGCTTATTTTCAGTTTGATAAGAGTAGTGATGACTATGTTAAATTTGCATTCCCAGATACAGGGAATAATCAATTTCTATTTGTATATGAAGCTATTGAGGCTGGTTTGATGAAAATAGTGATTGTTGATGAAAGAATTACAGAAATGCTTAGTAATTATGACAGCGATGACAACATAAAAGGTAAAATTACAAAGGATTTTGAGTTTAATGCCTCATCAAATCAGAATTATACCGACTTAGCCAATAACGGAAATGTATTTATTGTTACTGAATTTGCTAACGAAGAAATTGTTAAAAAAGAAGAATATAAAAACTTGAGCATTATTCTAAGTGATAAGGACTTTAACTGTAGATTTCCAAATGGAGTAATAATCAAAGAAAATAACACAGAGATTAAAGGCGAAATAGAATGTCAAAAGGTGAATTTTGATAGCTTGATAATCCACCGAACTTATTTGGCTAAGCTTTTCGATAATAATAAAAATTTAAGTAAAAAAGAATTAATGAACTTAATTTACAAAACTTTTAAATCTGTAGTGGTTATATCGGGAGGGGGGTATCCGCATTCATTTGAACCACTCAAGGTAAAGTTTAAGCCCTATTCACAACTAAAAAAACATTTCATAAAATATCCGAGCAAAGTTTCACTAACTAAAATTATATAAAATGGCTAAAAACATTATTATTGTAACAAACAAAAAAGAGTCTGAGTTTGACAAATTTCTAAGCAGTGGAGTGAGGTCAATAGAAATTGGAAATGCTCTAAAAATTGAACTTAAAAATAGCAATGGATGTAGTATTGTCGTGTATGTATGTACAGGACTTAGTGTTCCTGTTATAGAAATCAATACTGATATTAAAACTATCGGTAATGGCAAAATTATTCTATGGCATGGAATTGACTTAGGTTTGCCAAACTCATTTGATGTTGGTACACATGGAATACAACCTAGCAATCGATCCCTAGAAAGAAAAGCATATGAGGATCTATTAACAGCTTGGGAAGATACAACTAAATCTGATAAAGATAAGTGGGATGTTTTTGAAGAAGTTTGGGAATACTTCTCAAAAAAAAATGATAAAAACGTTGTTTTAAATGATAAACTCAACTTCCTCCACCAGTGTTTAACTCCTGAAGGGGCGGCAAATGCTACATTAGATCCGAATTGGAGAGTTGAAGATAAGTTTAATAAATTAAAACAAGAAAAAGGCAGTCCCTTTGGTAAAAACTATATAGGAGCTCTCACTGCCTTGCGAGATACCTTACTTAATGAAGTAGGGATAAATTAGGAAAACTGAATTAAACTTATTTTACACATACAATCTTTTGCTTATGAAAACATTTGTATTAATGCGTCAAGAAAGTTATGCTGATATTGTTGCAAAAACAGTTTGTGGTGTTGTCAGAAAAACTGAATCAGAACTTTTGGGAATAATTCCACAAGAGGGTGATTGTTTTATTATTGACGCGCATTACAAAGGCACATATGCCGATTTAGAAGGATTGAAAGTTGTTGGTAAGCTGGTTGATTTTATAACAGATTGTTCGGTTCAAATAAAGCTTTTCAGCTGGTTTTCTGAAAATTACTTACAAAAACATTATAACTTGCCATTTAATCAGTTAAAACACAAAGTTACCTTCAAGCAATTTCCTTATGAAAACCTCAAAAAATATAACTAAAAAAGCGAACAGCCTGCAAAATAAAGTCACCAAAGAAAAGGCTCTTTTTTTAGGGCCTAAGGCTGAGAACCAGGAACTTTACGAATCGTTGATAGTTGAAGTGATACGAGATGCATGTTTTCTCCGGAAGAATTTTCATCCCGAAGACAAAGCACTGATACTCGAAAGTGATAAGTTAGATCCTGTTTATCAGGAAACAGCTGCAAATATGAAGGAGCACCTGTATTCAATTTTGGCCGAATTAAAGAAAAGTGTCCCTTGGTACCATCCGCGTTATATCGGTCATATGTTTGGCGATTTGATGCTACCTTCGATAATCGGTTATTTCAGCACAATGCTATATAATCCGAACAATGTGGTGGGTGAAGTTTCTACCGCAACTACCCGAATGGAACTTGAATTTATTGATTCGTTATGCAAAATGGTCGGATACGGTCCTTGTACTATGTCCGGAAAAAACGCATGGGGACATTTATGTTCCGGTGGAACAGTTGCTAATATTGAAGCTCTTTGGGTTGCAAGAAACCTGAAATATTATCCGTTATCGGTGAAACTGGCTTCTGAAAGTGGAAGCCCAAAGGCCTTTTTGTTAAGGGATATTTCTTTTGATTACTTTCAACAAGATATTAAGAACCTTACATACAACCAATTATTCAATTTGCGGACTTCAGATATTTTGAACTTAGACGATCATATTACATTAAGATGTAAACAGGAAGGTTTTGACATTGATGAAATCGAACAGCTTATTAGAAATTATTCTGTAGAAAAAATTGGGGTACATGCCATCCATAAAATAACAGAAGTTTCGCTACCAGTAGTGTATATTTCGAAATCATCACATTATTCGTGGAAAAAAGCCATGGATATCCTGGGAGTCGGGCAGCGTCAACTTATTGAGGTTGACATGGACAATGGCTATCGAATGAGTTTTGATGATTTTAAAACTAAAGTAACAGATGCGCCTATCCTCGCTGTAGTAGGCATATTGGGTTCGACTAAACAGGGGAGTCTAGACCCTATTGATGAATTGGTGAAGTATAGGAATGAATTGGAAAATAGAGAGAAGCGATCTTTCTATTTACATATTGATGGCGCTTATGGAGGTTATTTATGCAGTTTATTCAAAAAAAATGAAGAAGAGTTTTTCACATCAATAGATGCTCTTCACTATCTGTTAGGGGAAAAAAGCTTTTTTCAAGTTGATGGGAATGAAGAATCAACGATTAATATAAATTGGTGTAATAAAATTTTATCTGTGAAAAACGCTGATTCAATAACAATTGATCCGCATAAGATGGGATATATCCCATATCCTGCTGGTGCCATTTTATTTAAAGATACACGGGCCAAAAGTTTTATATCTTATACCCCATCCTATTTGAATAAACCTTCAGATGAAAGCAATCTTGAACTTGCTTTTTTGGGACAATGGACTGTTGAAGGCAGTCGTCCAGGAGCAGTTGCAACATCCTGTTACTTAACCAATAAGGTAATGCCGTTAAATAAAGATGCCCATGGTTTGTTAATAAAGAACTCTATTTTGGCTGCAAACAACTTCTGGGAAACAATAATGGATTTCAATAGCAATTCTGAGTTGAATCATGGCTTTAAGGTAGTTCCAACTTATGTTCCGGAGTTCAATATTGTCTCTTACGTGCTTTGCTCCCCAGATAAAATTAAACAAACCAAATACTTGAATATTCTGACTCACAAACTGTTTGAGAAATTTTCTATCAGTAAAGGAACCATTATCCCTGCACAGAATTTTATAGTTGCCAAAGAGGATTTTGGTTATGACGATATTCCAAAAGGCACACTGCTTGAAAAATGCGGGATTGATGAAAATGACCCTGGAAACAAGAAAGAGAATATTTTTATTCTTTCTAGCGTGTTTATGAACCCATTAAGTTGTTATCTTGAAGAGAATTTTTACATGATGTTTTTTAAGGAAATGGTATATCATGCCCAGAATATCATGCCGGAAGTACTACTGGAGATTTTAAAGGATAAAGAAGGGGGAAGGGTTAACGTCTTATGGGTTGAAGACGATGATTTATTTCTGAACATGAAAAAAGATTTACAGCATGATATTGATTTTGGCCGCTTTCTGAATATTGATTTCAAGGATAATTTTCAAGATGCAAACAAGGCAATAGAAAACAACGAATATGATGTGTATCTCTTTGACTTGAACATTAGTAATAAGAATCATAAAACGTATAAACCAAAAGATATTCAGTTGGTTGAAAAATTAATTAACAAAATTCCGAATGAGACAAAAAACCGGATATTGTTTTATTCACAGTACTTTAGTGATGAATTTACCAATTTTCAAGCTAAAGAAGAATTGAAATCAAAAGGGTTTTCTGAAGACCGGTTTATTGCAAAAACAATTGATAACGATCAGGGATTTTACATTGATATTAAATCAATTATAGATGGATTCTTCAGGATTCTAAACAAATAAAGATACAAATTGGAGATGTTAACTTTTCATTGCCATCCTATTGTTGAGAAAATGCTTTCTGAGATCGCAGAACTTTTGTCACCTTATCCTAGCAAGAGAGATATACACTTTATTACAACTTATTTTCCTCAACTGAATAGTATGCCGCTTGGTGGACTTAAAGAAGCTGTCTATCATCGCCTCGTATCTCACAATGATTATATAGTTTTACTGTCTTTTCATGATGTTGAGTCGATTAGAAGGCATGATACATATAAAATACTTGATTTAAACGGAACTTATTTTTTGCGATTACCTTTCAACCTTAACGAGATACAACTGATATATAATAAGTGTTCTGTACCATTGGGGAAAACTGAACCTGAATGGCAATTTTTTGCTACTGAGACTTGCAAATCAATGCTAAAAGAGGAAATCAGTAAGTTAAAGCACAGTGGCAAACTAGCAATTGGGAATACTATCATATATCCTTTAAGAGCTGCCTGCATAGCACATGAACATAATACTTCCGCTTATCATATTTTGATAAACGAACTGCTACAAAAGTTAAAACTATTTTTAATAAAGGAAGAATTGAGCAATCTTCTATTGTTAGCAGATGTAGCCAAGGCTTTGGATGATGTTTTTCTGAATAAAGTGACTGCTTCCATTTCTATTTTACAGGATATTGCAGGTGATAGTGGAAAAAGAGAAATATCAATTCCTGAACTAATCAAAAAAACAAATAATTTTATTCGTATCTTTGACCATTTATTCGTTACATAATGCAAGATTCTATTTTTAATATTCTTTTTATTGATGACGATTGCAGCACTTATTTACCTGTGCTTACACCGGTCGCCAAAAATCAAGGTTTTACTATATACGGGCTTGATAATGTACGTGAAGGATTGAAATTGCTCGGTGAAAACCCCGATGCTATGGATGCTGTTCTGCTGGATATTGCTTTCGGGCAGAACGAAATGCAAGGTTTGGAAGCCTTGAAAGAAATTAAACAGATGTACCCTTATTTACCTGTTATAATGCTGACTGGTAGTGATCAAACAACAGATTTGCATAAGGTAGTGGAATGTATGAGAAACGGAGCTTATGATTATGTGGGCAAACAGCATTTAGACCCGGATCAGTTATTCAAAGTATTATATGAAGCAATTCACAAGTCTAGGCAGCAATATCGTTTTGAAAAAATAATGACCAATAATGATTCAACTGGCTTTTTTCATATAATAAAATCTGTTACTCACGGATGCTTTCACACACAAGCTGTTTTTGGGTTTGAGCTGAAATCTGTAAGCAAAGCAAAAAACAATAGTGAAGAGGATCTATTGAAAAATTCAGCAATCAAGTGGCATAATAATCTGTTGAGAACTATACAAATTGGATATAAAGATAATTTAGTAATTAACTTAAAATATATTGCAGACAAAGGAAAATTCAACTGTTACTTGGTGTTTAGCTTATCAGAATCAGATGGACATTTGTTGAAAACTTCGTTGGCTTGTCTCTTCCAGGATTTAAAAAGTTTTTTCCCAACAATACAACCTGATAATATTTTTCCGTATAGATTTGAAGAAATTACAGATAAGGAATTTCTTCAAAAGACAACCGAATTTTCTGAAGATTTTGTTTATTATCTTTTTTATAGAAAACCTTTAATTGTTAAAAATATCGAAAAATCCGTCATGGGTTTTACTAATCCGGGCGAGAATGCCCATTTACAGGAACAAGAAAAAAAGCAAAGCTATAGTTTACCTTATCCGGCACCAATGCATTATGATTTTGAATTACTTACAGCATTACTCAATCAGGATAATTATACTGAGATAGATGTGCAGATAAAGTCTCGAAGCCTTTCTATTGATGAAACTCAAACAATCAGACAAGTTATTAAAAAGCCTAGCATAATTATTGAAAATCTGAATAATGAAAAGAGAAAGATTTATTCCGATTATTTGGAGAAGTTCGTTGCTTCAGGCAATGATAAGTTTGTAGTAAGTGTACTTTTGAAACAACCACAATCTTATCTCAACCAGTCTTTGAGCACACATATTTTAAATTATTTTTTCGGAGCTTCTCAGGATGTGGAAAACAGCCGCAGAACTTCAGACAACTTGTTTAGATATACTATAGAAGCTGACGCTTCAGGGAGTCAATTGCCTTTTACGTATAGTATTACTAATATATTACAGGCTTTTCATTTACCTTTACCTGAATGTAATTATCTTCCCGGAATAAGCCAGCAATCGCCAATTTTTCATATGTTTCCTCGTAATATTCCTGTCGATGGAATCACGCTAGGGGAAAAGAAAAATGGAAAAGAATCTTTACAGATAAGAATTAATCAAGATGATTTGGCACGGCATTTATATATCATGGGACAAACAGGAACAGGAAAAACTACTCTTTTAAAATCAATGATCAAAGATTGCCTCAATAAAAATGTGGGATTTGCTGTTTTCGATCCACATGGAGATTTATTTAATGATTTATTACATCTTCTACCAACTAATAAAAAGCACAAACTTATAACGCTAAATACATCCGATCCTAAAAATTCAGCCAAACACAATCCTTTGTTGTATAACAAAAATAATCCTCAAGAAAAATCTTTAGTAATCAACGAGTTGTTTCGTATTTTCAATACTTTATATAATTTGCGATTAGTTGGTGGTCCTATGTTTGAGCTGTATTTTAAAAACGGAATGAAATTAATCATGGATGATGGAGTTCAAGAACAGTTTGGGCCCCCTAAGCTTTCAAAATTTGTAGATGTATTTTATAATGAAAACGTACGACGAAGAAGGTTACGCGTTTGCAAAGATAAAACAGTCGTTGATTTTTTTGATTCAGCTGAAAGCACTACAGGAGAAATTAGTTTCAATAATATTGCGCATTATATTGTTAGTAAAGTAAATAGATTTACTGATGATTTTTACTTAAGTCCCATTATTATGAGTCAAGACAATAATATTGATTTTAGACAAGTAATAGATGAGGGGAAAATATTGCTCGTAAAATTGGATAAGGGAAAGATAGGAGCTGACAATACTAGTTTATTAGGACAATTGTTGTTGAGTAGTATTGTTCTTGCTGCTATGTCAAGAGGAGAATTAGATGTTACTAGAAGAAAACCGTTTTATCTTTTCATTGACGAGTTCCAAAACTTCATAAAAGGCGATATTGCAAGTGCATTATCAGAGGTTAGAAAATATGGTTTGAGTTTGATTCTTGCCAACCAAACCTTAGCCCAATTACGAGATCGCTATGAATCAGTTAGTATGGTTGATTCTCTGTTAGGTAATGTAGGCAGCATGGTTTTCTTTCGCCCGGGGATATCAGACTATGAAATTGTTAGACATTACTTTGAACCTGAATTTGAAAGGTCAGATATTTTGAAACTACCTAACTTCAAATGTATTGCACGTTTATTAATTGACAATGTCCCGAGTGAGCCCTTTGTGTTTCAAACCAAACTATAAATTTATGTAACTATGAAATATATAATAATTGATGACAATCAACCTTTTGCAGACGAACTATGCAAACTGTTCAGCCAAAATAAAGAAAACTGTAACCGAGAAATTGTTCAAATAAAATTATCTGAAAACTATGATGACTTAAATGCATTAGCTGATTCTTTAATTTATAATGGTAGAGAAAATAAAGATGAGAATAAAATCAGCGACGATATTATACTTTTTATCAATGTAAATTTAAAAATGGCAGGCAAACAAAGACAGGATCAGATAGGAATAGAACTGTTGAAATGGTTGCGTTTAAAAAACTGTTATAACCACAGTGTCCTATATTCTTTTCAAGAATTTTTAAGTATTTTAAAAGAACCATTAAACAGCATTATACTTTCAACTGGAACATCTTTCATACATCTACCATTTGCAATAGATGAAATCAAACAATTAGACTGCTCATCTCGTACTGAAAAAAACAACTTATTACCGTATTTTCGTGCAGAAATTGATTTGGTTAAAATTAGACATGAATTGGCTAATAAATGGGGACTTTATAGAATGAATTGGATTTTAGACCTCATAGAAGGAGAAACATCCGAAAGGTATGAAAATTTTTACATAC
This sequence comes from Bacteroidales bacterium, assembly GCA_023229245.1. Classification (GTDB taxonomy): domain Bacteria; phylum Bacteroidota; class Bacteroidia; order Bacteroidales; family F082; genus JALNZU01. The sequence continues at coordinate 47,353 of JALNZU010000003.1, forward strand.
TCATTTTAACATATTTAACTCAAGAGATACATGTAAAAGAATTACCAAAAGAATTACTTAAAGAAAGAATTGAGGAATTTAAAGCTAACACTAAGGATATAAAACAAAAAATATTCCTTTATGATGATTGTGCTATTGAATGGATTGATCCACTAAAGAGATTATTAGGTGAAAATATAATAGAAGCATACGACCCAACTTATTTAAATCAAGAAGGCATTATTAAAGAGATTATTAAAGAAAAACCTGGTTGCATTTTACTTGATTTGAGATTGGAAAACGAAAAAGATGTACTTGAAGTATTAAATTATTCTGGAGGGAAGTTATTAACTACTTTGAAGGATAAGTTTAAAACCTTGCCTGTCATTATGTTTACGGCAACTAATAAAGCCCAAAGCGTTAGAAGATTGCTCTCAGCAGGAGCAGAATACGTGTGGACAAAAGAAGGAATTGACGATGGAATTGACAATTTACGCACACTATATAATTTGATAGAATTAATAAATGAGATTGAAAAGGCACTGTTAAAATTCAAAAATGAAACTTATAGGCAAATTTATGAAGCTGAAGTTTTATGTAAAAAAATAGTAAAAAACAACAATCTACCTTTCCCTAAAGGTAAATATATTATTTATATTGATACTAATTACTTAATAAACAGTGTTAAAAGGCAATATTTTAATACTTTCTATAAACTCTTAATAAACAAACCTGATAATTGGAACATTAAAATACATGAAGATGTAGTAAAAGAAATTTTAGTTATTAGCCAACAAGATGAAAATAAAGATAATAATAACTACAGAGTACCTGTTTGTAGGTTTTTGCTACAAGAAATTATGAAATGGCAACAAAATAAGTATATTTATATTGAGTGGCTTTACGGTCAAGCTGATGCAATCAAAGAACAGGATGGAATCGTTAAAAAAACAACTAAAGACTTAAATGAAATAGAAGTATTAGAAGAGAGAGTGAATGAAACAAGTAGTTTCTTTCAAAGATTATTTTATTTGCTTGAGAAAAATAAAGAAGATGGGCACAACACAATAAATGAAAAAATAAAAGAAGTCAATGATGCTATTAATACGATCAATACGACACAAGGAAATTTCAGTCAGATTGGAAGTTTAAAATTACATGCTGACGAGACATTTATTAAAGCTTTACCTAAGGAATTAAATTATGGAAATGCTATTCTTGTTACTGATGATCAGAAGTGTGCTTTTAATGTTGGACATTGTTTTAACAATAACAAAGAATACACAATCAAACAACAATACTATTATAGTTTGGGAGAAAATAATAGGCAGGGAGCACCCCAATCAGTTACAAAAAAAATCAATAATTTTACAAACATATATTCACATTATTTTAACAGTTTTTTCAACAAACTAATAGTAACATGGTGTAACCCTTCAAATTAAGTAATCTAATTTTCAAACATAATCAACATGACTAACAAAATATTCAAACTAACCTCGTAAGCCGGCAGGCAGTTTTATATAGAACTTAAATATTTATTCATAAAAACCATAGTATGTATGTTCTTTTTTTACAATCAGAATCTTAATATAGACAATATTAGAAACGGGAATGAGTGCAAATAAATCTAAATGTTATATTTTCTCAATCTAATTATCTTCATGTTGTTCATAGCTGAGCTTTATATTAAATTTGTTGGCCAACAGAGGGGAATGATGTGGAGCAGATATTATTAAACCCAAATAATGCTTAATACATCTAATTTACGAGTTTAACTTTTAAAATTATTTAACAAATCATGAATATTTTACTTATAACCAATTCAATAAAGGCATCGCAAACATTTATTTATGAGTTACTTCAGAATTCCTGGAATAATAGTTTAAATCAAGATAAGAGAAAGGAAAACAAAAACTTTTCCAAAGAGTCAGACTATTTCAAAATTATTGACACAAAAGATAAGTATGACAGTATTGATAAAAAATTTATTCCAGAGACTGTTTTTATCGTACCAGAACTATTGTGGGATAATGATGGTGTAAATGAAGGTTACGATAAAGCACGAGAGTTAATTACAAAAAAGTATTCATTAAAGTTTGTACAGTTCATATTTCTGTCAATACTTGAAAGGGAAACGTTAAAAAAACTTGTTAACCCAAGAAATAAGGGTATTGTTGAGGCGTTTCCACACGTTTGTTTGTTGGACAGCAATCCAGATATTCAGTTTTCATACTATTCCGATATTCACTATAAACTGATTAAACATCTTGCGATTTCTGATGAAGGTAAGCTTCAAAGAATAAGTCACGAAATAAATTCTATTAAAACCAACATATCAAAAGATACTAGGGAAGTTGGTTATAACAAAACGGACTTGATAACAAAATTGGAAGAACTCTCTTTGTTCCAGCAATGGACTAGTATAGAAATAACCGATGAAATTGATAATGCCAAAAATGCAACCACCAATGAACAACTTGTTTCAATTTCGAAAACTACTGAAAATATTATTGACGAAATAAATCTTAAATTTACTTCCAAGAGTACCTCAAACGAGATAAAAAAAAGGGATAAAACTAATTACAAGGTGTTCATTATCGAAGATGATGAAGAATATCGCAAATTTTTCAGTGAAACATTTTCAAGGTTTTATACTGAAGTTTATCCTGATATTAATGATTGTTACTCGGTTAATAAAACCACAAAAACTTTTACAATATCTGAAGCTAAGGACATAATCAATGCCATTGGGAAAAGCTTTAACATTTTTTTACTTGATTTACTTTACAAAGATAATGCAGGTAATTGGCTTAACTTTAATGGACTTGATTTATATCGTCTCGTAAAGTCAGTTAATCCTTATGCTGTCCTTCGAATAATTACCAGCCTGCCTCGTGGGATAGTAGCAAAACTAGTGGAGGTGATTACAAGTGATACTGAAAAGCCTAATATTGATCAAGTTTATACAAAGAAATATGGATTTGATTATCTAAAAGACAATATCATTGAAAGCATTGAAAAGATTGATGAGGAGTGTCGTTCCAAAGCAAAGTCAAAAACTGTTTTATCTCCCTTCCCTAAAACAGGTGTCTTTTGCTGGCCAGGAATCCCTGATTTGATGTTCAATCTGTTATTTGATAATAAAGACCAGTATTTGAAACATCGTCATATTTCTGAAACTCTATTTTGTAAATTTCAAAAAAACACTCTCACTAAAGCTACTAGTGAATGGAACATGGGACAACTGCCAAAACCAGGAATGAAAAAAACAGTTACTGATTCTTATTTTCTGGGAAAGTTATCAAGCATCATGACTCATCGCTTGATTGCCCTCAATGAAGCATTAAAAAATGATTACTATATAGTGAATTATACTGATTATCTTGCAATCACCAAAAAGATCATGAATATTACCCAAGTAAATAAAGCATATTTTCAGACTAAATTAGGATTCAATGGAACTGAAAAAAGGGAAGATGGAGTTCCTAGTGGTTTCAAGATTTCGTTTATAAATATGTTCCCTGAAGAAATTAGTTTTTTAACAAAAACATTATCTTCCAAGGAAAACCGACTTAAACATGTGCTATTAAAAAAGTTTAGTCCTGTCCTAAATGCATTCTTCAAAAAAATCTTGGGCGAATTGGTAACTTATGAAAATTGGGATGTATTAAACTTGAAATATAATCCGTACAAATCTCAAGAAACAAATATTGATTCTGGTAATCCTATTTCAATCGATTCCCTCCCTGATCTTTCCTTAGAGAATTTTCAGGATTTCCTTGAGGCTCTACTTGATAATTATGACAAAGAGTTTATTGATCAAATCGTCCAGCTTGTAACAGACAACGCTCCCGGAAGTGACAAAATAAAATATCAGCCTGTAGAAATTCTCATTAACAATTTGTATAACAAATAGCCTTCCTGTAACAAGGGAAAACTGACCCCTTCATTTCTTTGTACTCACAATAAAATTAAAATGAGTACAAATGGATAACTTATTACGCTTCTGCCCGATAGTATCAATCATCATTGTTTCTATCAAACTTGTCATGATCAGACATCTCATACCGGATGCGGTTGTTCTCATCACCATCTACGGTCTTCTGATTTTAGTTGGTAACCAGACCATAAATATTAGAAAAAAACCGAGCTAATCAAGAAAAAAAATGAGCGTTTTAACAATTTAATACATGCAACCATGAATAGAACAATTTTTATAATCGCAGTAGTAATCGTAGCCATACTCGGGGTCAGTTACCTGATTATTGAATTCAATCCACAACTCCAATCTAATCCTTGGATTAAACCCATAGCCGAAGTTTTCAGCTTGGTTGAAGATGCTGTTGTACCAGAAAACTATAATGCGGTGTTCTGTATCTTCGACCCTAGTGGCAGCGGTAAATATACTTATAGTGTTCCTAAGATTTCAGTAGAATTTGTTGAAGATATGATTGCTGCCATTGCAGACCAAGGGCATGGCGAAATTTGGTTGACATACATTGCACGTTCAGCATTTAGCACCAAAGTGTTGCACTTCACTGTTCCAAAAAGAATTAAAGCACTTGAGCCTCCGGTTCGTAAAGCCGGTCAGCTCAAAGGTGAGTATGACAGGGTACTGGCAGAGTTCCTGGCTGACTCAAATATAAGTGCTTCGAAAATGACTGCTGAACTAAAAAATTACAATATAGCTAAAGAAAAGTTTCTGAAAGAATGTAGTGAAATGATAAACAATAGTTATGCCCCTAAAAAACGTGGGGAGGATTATAGTGATATAATCGGTTCTTTAAACGCTGCATTAAGGGGTCTGGGGACAATTGTGTCTGATTCAACCCATTTTCGTTCTATTTTGCTTATAAGTGACGGTGTACAAGATATACCGGCAGGCGATTTCAAACAAAAGTTAAATGAAATACCTGCAGATGTAATGTTAGTTACTGTTAATCATAGTGGCTCTCCTAAAAGTATTGTTGCTGGTAAATCAATTGAAGTTGATAATCTTAACCGAGGGTTAGAAAAAGTAATACGTGTTTATAAACCTAAAAACCAATAAGCCATGTATAGAAATTTAATTGCTTCTATGAAAAACCTTTTCGTTTCTCCCGATAAGAAGCTGGAAATGAAAACAAGAGAGTTAGCTATGAAAACTACTCAGGATTTAGATAATCTCATGAAGATCATTAAAGACGGTGAATATGCAATGTCTGATCATCAGCAAGTGAGCAACGATCGGGAACAGTTTTTGCTTGATAACCAAGAACTTCAGGTAGACCAAAACGTTGGTAGAAATACCGACCATAAAAGAGCAAAATACATCCTTTGGGTAGTAGTATCAATTGCGAGTGTTTTATCAGTCAAAGGATTAAGATTTTTCCTTGGCGAATTTTATGCAACAGTAAACATGCTTTTAGTTCTTCCTTTGGCTTTTTTTTTGGCATATTTCATTGTTCACGGAAGTATTTACATAAACAATTTTTCCAGCCGGTATAGGGATACAAATACATTCATTTATTACCAGATAATGGCATTTGCTTATGGCATGGTGCTTTTCATTCCCGCCATGAATCTATTGGAAGGGTTTAATTCAAATTACAGACCCTTTGTTATGGCATTAAACATTGTTGGTTGCATACTTGATATAATCCTCCACACCTCCTTGGTTTCAATGAGTAGTGTGTTTACGACTGCCGAGAATTCAAAGAAAGCCATCAAAATCATGCGTTTAAAAGATAAAGCTTTAGCTGCTGCCGATCAAAAACTACGTGCCTTCAATAATACTTTCATCAAGGAAAAGGCTGAATTCACTGGCTCAGTAAAACAATTTGTAAGCAGCTTTAAGGACTTGCAGGCCAGAAACGCTGAAGCTGCTGCAAATACTTTACTTCTACTTGATAATTTTACTATTTGGATAATCAATAACAGAGTGATGCAACATGCTTTAATCCAATACCATGCTAATGAAAATGGCTTGATTGAAATTGATCCGAGTCCTTTAACATCGGAACAAAACTCAATGATTCAAGGCTGGGATACATTCAGCACTGTCAGATTAAATAATACAAACAATCAACAGACCGAAACACTGCCTCGGCAAAGGCAATCAAATGAATTTCCGGTAGCTAACGATGTAATGCTGCAGCCGGAACAAAGGCATATTGAAGATACTACGACTCAAGAACCTGAATTCGACCAACTACAATCGAATCCGGACGACTACGACACTATATTAGGTAATGTCAATCTCAATGATAAAATTTTATGAACCTTAAAAAGATTAAGCCATGAGTGAAATTACAGAACGTAAGAACATCATCAGCATTACAGAAATGAATGTTCAGGACATCCATGCTTCGATGGTTAATCTCAAAGAGATGAGCACTTATCAACCGCTAAACATTGTTTTGTCTAATAATATGGACTCCTACATTCCATCAGATGTTATAAGTACAATTCAGTCAACAACCGGCACTTTAAGTTTTACTTCCACTGCAATCTTAATAAAAAGTCCCAATGCTATACGGGCTTCATTTCAAGAAGTGTTTGCTCCCACATTATCAAATCTGGAAGCAAAGGGGGTGAACCCGATTGTCGCAAGAAAGGCAACATTGCTGGAAACATTAAAAAAGATGGATTTTAAAGTAAAAGAAAATGCTTCTCTCGATAGTAACTTAAAAGCTGTTTTTAAAGCAAAAGATATGAAAGTTTTAAATACTGAAATAAAAAGCCTAATGCATAAACTGAAAGTTTATCACACTGAGGTATTTGTAGAGAATATGGCAACTGCTTGTGCCATTGCTAGTAAAAACATTGGTTTCAGGGATGTTGAAATAAAAACTGTTCAGGGTAAGTTGGAAGTGATTGCTAGTAATAGTCAGGGTCAACACCTTCTTTCTGAAATAAGTCTTGATAGTAAAACTAACCAGGTCAATGCCAACACAGAAACCATTGGCATTACAGACGGAAATTGTACTACAATAATCCAGAGCTTTAATGAAGAACTTAGGAAGATGAACATAAAAATAGGAGAAGAAAAGAACACTTTCACCGGCGGTGTTTGCCAGATGTCTTATGCAAAAATCATTGACAAACAAGCCAAAGTACATAAAAGGCGAAAAGAACTGGAACGAATCAGAAAATTGAATAGTAACAAACAAATAAAAAATTAAAGCTATGACAACAGCAGTTAATGATATACTCAAACCTTATGCTCAGGGCAGAAGTTGTATTATCTTACAGGGCAGAAGCCTGTATGATCTGGAGCTTAATGCTTCCGGTCAGATTCAGCCTTTAATTGAAATTCTCCGAAACCAGGCACTCATTCAGCATAATCTTGTAATGGTTCAATACAGTAGATCAACAGGAGTAACTTATGACCTTTCGGATCTGAACTCATCAGAAAGAAGTAATGTGACCAAGGTTCTTTCCGATTTAGGGATACGGAATACCAGTGGTACAAAGTGCGCAAGTGACGAAAACGAGTTCATTCATATCTTACGAGCATTGCTTCGTCTTGGGCAACAAACAACTCCTTTGACACTCAGAGATGGTGTGCCATTAAAATTTTTGATTCTTATTGAATTCTCGGAACACTTACTTCCTCAATTAAATAACGGAACCCATACTGATGAGCAAATAATGGCGATTGAACTGGCTTTACGGCTTAGCAACTCACTTGGTTTTCGTAAGAGCCAGAACTACACTATCCTTTCGGAGGCGAGACTAGGTTTAATGGAGTCGCTTATTTACCAGAACATGGATTCAGTTACGATTTCTCAACCTGGCATTCCAGATAAATTAGAATTGATTAAAGCTTTGAAAAACCGTTACACAAACGCCAAGGTTGAGGAATTACTAACAGATGAGGTAATTGCCAATCTTAGCTCCGGTACACCCAATCGTTCCCTTGAATCAATATTCCTTACAAGTGAAAAGACAAAAGAGGAAATTACGCCAAAAAAATTATTCAGCCGCAAGCAGTCAGATATTATTTCGCTATCCGAGGGAACCCTTGAAGCTATTGACCACGATAGAATAAAAGGTATTAAGATTGCTGGTACTACTATTCGGAAACCTTTACAGCTACTCAACCGCATTGCAAATGGTCTGAAAGAAGGCAATAAAAACATCCCCCGTAATATCATCCTTTGTGGCTCGCCTAGCAGTGGAAAAACTGCATTAACACTCCTCGCTGCTGCAAATGCTTCGGTGCCCGCCTTTAACCTGGTAAATCCAAAAAGTCAGTGGGTAGGAGAATCCGAAAGACGTACCAAAGTAATGTTGAATTTATTACGTGAACTGGGTGGCTTAGGTCTGATTGATGAAATTGAGCTTCAACTTCCCATGAACCGGAATCAAAATTCTTCCGATTCCGGAGTCACCCAAAACCTTATTGGGCAACTTCAGTCCTTCCTTGCCGATACCTCCCTTGCAGGCAAGGTTTGTCTTGTTGGTACTTCAAACAGACCAAATGCAATTTCGGAAGCTATGCGTCAAAGATGGATTGTCCTTCCTGTACTCATGCCATTGGAACAGGATTATCCTGAAATCATTATGAGTATAGCCGAAAGTTTGAATCCTGAAATATCAGTAGATTTAGGCAATCCCAGACTTTTGGCAGCATCTGAAAGATTTTCATCTACCAATGCAGCCCCCAGGGAAATCCGTGAAGCCTTGATTGCATCTCAAGCTATCCTTCCTAATACATTGAGTATTGAACACATCGAATTTGCCAGCCATGACATCATTCCAAACAACAACAGCATAGCCAGTATTTTCAGTGATTATGTGGCGCTCAGCTATTGCAGGAATAACAGCTTTTTGCCTTGGTGGGATGATGAAAAGAACCTTCCCGCTCTGGATTTTCCATTCCCCGGATATATCAGGGAGATTCTGTCTGATGATCTTTCAATCGACCATCAGAAGTTGAGCAAACTGATTGCTGAGTTAGAACCTTACGTAAATATATAAAATGGAATTGAATAACGCCATCACTTCTTTACAAGGGTACATAGAGGGTTGCCTTCAGCAACCTACTATGCAACACCAGCACCTTTCAGGTACTGGTGCAACTCATTTTCTCGAAGCAAAACTAAGAAGCTATTACAATAAAAAATATGCCTTGACCTTCTGTAATGCAACAACAGCCTTACAAACACTGTGCCTTGCAATGGATTTAAATAATACTGAAATTCTTTCCACCCCATTAAACTGGGGAGGCTCCATAGCTCCATTTCTTTTTCACAGAAACAAACTCCGTTTCACTTCATTTGAACCTGATTCATTGAATCTTTCTCTTAAAGATTTGCCTTCCGCGATAACTCAGAACACAAAAGCTGTATTATCTGTTGATTTCAATGGAACACCTGTTGACTCAGAGGCAATTAAAACCTTTTGTTTACAGAATAATCTATTTTACATTAGTGATAGTGCCCAAAGTTTTGGTTCATATTTCAACCATAAACCGGCTGGATATTTTGCTGATGCTATTGTACTAAGTTTTTCTCCAGGGAAATCATTCTTTGCCGGTGAAGGTGGTGCTGTAATAACGGATAATACAACTATTTATGAGAAATTACTTTGGTATTCTCAACATCCTTCAAGACAAAAAACAGTTTTTGGCATTAGTAACTATAATGAATATACACCCATTAACGGTAGAATGAATCCATTGTCAGTACTTCTTTTAAACGAAATATTTGAAGATACTTTCAAAGTTCTAAAAAAACATCAAAATCAATGTTTCCAGGTTATCATGCTACTTCAAGACAATAATTTAGTACAGGAAACGACTCATATTCCTTCTCCCTCAGCATCTACTTTCTTCAGAATTTCATTAAAATTAAAACCTTCATCCTCCCTGGAGCAGGTAAGAGATATTCTGAAACAGCACTATCAACCTTTTTTTGCAGAAAAGTATGTTCCTCAGTTAATACCTTATGAAACCTCATTCCAAAATCAATTCAGAAGAAGGTTTTCATGCTCTGATGCCCTGATTGAACAATATAAAGTAAACTCTTCAAACCATTGGCTTAGTCTTACTTACTCACCTTCAACTGTACAAATATGGTAATAGCAATTTTAATCATATTAATTCTAATTCTAACATATTTCAACTTTAACAGTACGATGATTCAATTGTATAATACAGTACGAATGACCGGAAAGATGCTTCTGGTTGTTTTCTTTGTATTGCTCGTCTTAGGTCTATTGATTTATTCTCTTATAAAATTTTGAATTAACCCTCTACACATCTGTGGATATACTATCAACTCTCAACGATTGCCATAAGAACCGAAAAAAAGAATTGAAATAACAAGCTTTACTTCAAATTTCAAAAATTAACAGCTTATCGTCAGATAAACCAAAAAAGCTGTTCCATTTATTATACAAACCATGAGAGGAACATCTGGTATTCTCAGCTATCCGGTCAGCTCATTCACAATTTGTCCTACAGCACGAATACTGTGTATATGTTCTACAGCAGGTCCTGCTACCCAAACACTTTGATAGGAAGCTGAAAAAGCAGCTTTCTCCAATTTCTTCATCCCTCTACCATATACCATCATTTTTATATATCTCCTTAGCCGTTTGTTACGCTGCAAGAACTGCTCAAGCCGGTTAGCCCGTGTTCCGATTTTCTGTACATAAGGAGTATTGATAACAGTGAGTGGCATACCTGATAGTTTCGTACTCAATACGATATCTTTTGCACCATAGTTTATCAATGCCTGTTTATATTCCTTTGATACCGGGGATTCTTCAGTGGCAATAAATATCGTACCCGCCGACACACCGGCAGCCCCCTGATCAATATACTGGCGATACTGTGCGGCAGTACCTACCCCACCGGCTGCAATAACCGGAATATCGCAATGCTTGATCAACTCAGGCAGCAGGTAGGTATTTGATACCGGACCACAATGTCCGCCAGCTTCACTGCCAACAGCTATCAAGGCATCAGCTCCCAAGGCTTCTACCTTTTTGGCATGCTCTAAATTAACTACATCACAAAAGACGCGTATGCCTAATGGCTTGCAACGTTCTATGACTTTAACCGGATTACCTAAGGAAGTAATCACAAAATCAACCTTCATAGCACAAGCAGTCGATAGCTGCCTCATATAGTACGGATTAGAGGAATTGACTATCAGATTGACGCCAAAAGCTTTATCAGTTGCTTGTCTGATCTCGGTTAAAGCTTTCCTAAACTCCTGATCAGTACGATAATTCAAAGCCGGTATAGCTGCCGTAGCCCCGGCCTTAAGTGCAGCAATTACCATAGCCGTATTGGATACCAAAAACATAGGAGCTACTAATAATGAATGTTCTATGCCTAACATTTCGGAAAGCTTGACTGAAGCTTGCATATTCTCACTTTTAAAACAAAAATTCAGAACTCAAAATAAACTATATATAGCGCTTAGCGCAAAGTTAGGCCAACATAGTAGAAGAGCATCTGGTTTTTTCTACACTTTTAACAAATTATTTCTTGCTTCGGACAATTATTTATTCTTATATTTGCAATGCATGCATAATATATTTTCATATGAAGATACAGGATACTGTTGATTACCAAGTACGTGCCACTCTTTTTGCCATGCGCAGGATGTATAATCTGTTGGCTTCGGAGCAAGGCACTACCCAAGGGGTGGCGTATGTGCTGATCCATGTACCAAAGGAAGGCATTGAAGCAACACGTATAGCGCCAATGATGGGTATGGGAGCAACCAGTCTATCACGGCTACTCAAAAACATGGAAGATGATGAGCTGATCTATAGACGTAAAGACAATCAGGATAAGCGAAAAGTATTCATACATCTTACAGAAAAAGGCAGTCAATTACGAAAAAAAGTTCGGCAGGTGGTGATCGACTTCAACCAAAAAATATTCCCTCACATTACAGATGAGGAGATAAAAGGATTTGTAAAGGTCTGCTCTATGGTTCGCAAACAGGTTTGCGACGAGATCAACAGGCTTGGAGTGGATGATTGTCGGGATATTACCGCTGAATAATTAAATACAAATAATATATTTTGAGTATTAACCTTTTTAAAAAAAACATCTATGATCAGACGAATCAATAAAGTGGCTGTTCTTGGGTCAGGAGTGATGGGATCTGCTATTGCGTGTCACTTTGCCAACATCGGTTTAGAAGTGCTCATGCTTGACATAGTACCTAATTCACTTACCGAAGAAGAAAAAGCCAAAGGATTGGAGCTTGACAGTAATCTTGTTCGCAACCGGATTGCTACTCAAGCCCTGACAGCAGCCTTGAAAACAAAGCCATCTCCCATCTACCGGAACACATTTGCTAATCGGATCAAGACAGGTAATTTCGAGGATGATCTTCACAAAATCAAAGAATACGATTGGGTGATTGAAGTGGTAGTGGAACGTTTAGACATTAAACAACAGCTGCTTGAGAAGGTAGATACATTTCGTAAGCCGGGTACCTTAATAACCTCCAACACATCCGGCATTTCTATTGAGAAAATGGCTGAAGGCCGCAGCGAGGATTTTCAAGCCCATTTCTGCGGCACTCACTTTTTCAATCCACCGCGCTATTTACAGCTTTTTGAGATCATCCCAAATCGCAAGACCAAGCCACAAGTGGTAGAGTTTCTGGCAGACTACGCATCCCGATTCCTTGGGAAAACAGCAGTATTAGCCAAAGACACACCAGCCTTTATTGCCAACAGAATAGGAACATTTTCTATAATGCACCTGTTCAATCAACTACAAGATCTTGAGTTGACTATACCCGAGATTGACCGACTGACAGGCACTATCATTGGAAGACCTAAATCGGCTACCTTCCGCACATCTGATATAGTAGGATTAGATACCCTGATACATGTGGCAAACAATATACGCGAGTTAACTCAGGACGAAGCAAAAGACGCATTCCAAATTCCTGACTATCTGCAAAAAATGTTGGACAACAAGTGGTTAGGCGATAAAACCAAACAAGGGTTCTTCAAAAAAGTAGTCGAAGATGGCGAGAAAAAATATCTTTCTATCAATGTCAACACTTTAGAGTATGAAGAAACGCCCAGGCCAAAGTTCTCAGTATTCGACAAAACAAAATCTATCGATGATCCTGCATTACGATTGCCCGTCCTTCTGTCGGACAAAACGAAGGTAGGCGATTTTTACAGAGATGGATTTTACAGCCTGTTTCAGTTTGTCTCCAACCGCATCCCCGAAATAGCTGATGAGATATACAAGATTGATGATGCGATGAATGCTGGCTTTGGATGGAAGTTAGGCCCATTTCAGGCATGGGATGCCCTAAGCGTAAAACAAACCGTTGAAGCAATGGAGGCAGCCGGTAAAAAACCTGCAGCTTGGGTGTATGAAATGATAGCACATCACATTGATAGCTTTTACAAGATAGAAAACGGCTTGAAATATTATTACGATATTGAAAACAAAACCTACAAACTCATCCCCGGGCAACAAGATGTTCTTTCACTCCATCTGCTACGCCAACAGTCCGTTAAATGGAAAAACAACGATACCCACATTATCGACTTGGGTGATGGGGTATTGAATATTGAGTTTCACACCAAAATGAATACTATAGGTGCAGGTGTATTAGAAGGGATCAACAAAGCTCTTGATATGGCCGAATCCGAGTACAAAGCTCTGATCATTTCCAACGAAGGCGAACATTTCTCGGCCGGTGCCAATGTAGGGATGATCTATATGTCAGCTATCGAACAGGAATGGGAAGAGTTGGATATGGCTGTACAATGGTTTCAGAAAACCACTATGCGGCTGCGCTATTCATCCATACCTGTCATAGCAGCGCCACATGGCATGACCTTAGGAGGAGGATGTGAAGTAAGCATGCATGCCGATAAAGTCATAGCTCATGCGGAGACATATATGGGATTAGTGGAATTTGGTGTAGGTCTGATACCGGGTGGTGGAGGGTCAAAAGAGTTTGCCTTGCGCCTGTCGGATGAACTCAAAGAAGGCGATGTACGTACCAATGCGTTTCAGCATCGATTCATGACTATAGGCCAGGCAAAAGTATCTACCTCAGCTTATGAAGCTTTTGATCTGGGATATCTGCGTCCGGGTATAGATGAGGTGATTGTCAGCCGTAAACATCAGCTTGCCTATGCAAAAAAAGTCGCACTCAATATGGCAGATAAAGGATATACTAAACCAGCGGCACGTACTGATATCAAAGTGCTTGGACGCGAAGCTCTGGGAATGGTGTATGTAGGAACAGACGGGTTTACCACAGCCGGTTATATGAGCGAACACGACAAGCTTATAGCCGAGAAGCTTGGATGGGTGTTAGCCGGAGGAGATATTTCACAACCTTTGACTGAAGTTTCCGAACAATACCTGTTGAATCTTGAAAGAAGGGCTTTCCTGGAATTATGTACCCAGCGCAAAACCCTCGAACGTATGCAAAGCCTGATAGTAGGCGGTAAGATAATCCGTAATTAGTTAATCCATCAAAAACACAAAGAAAATGAACGCATATATAGTAGGCGGTTACAGATCCGCCATTGGAAAAGCTCCTAGAGGTAAGTTACGGTTCACCCGCCCGGATGATATAGCAGCCACTATCATAAAAAAATTACTGAACGACTTCCCACAGATAGAACATCGAAATATAGATGATATAGTGGTTGGGAATGCTTTCCCTGAAGCTGAGACAGGATTTAATATGGGACGTTTGCTCTCACTCATGTCATTGAATACGGTGGAGGTACCCGGTTCTACCATCAACCGGTATTGTGCCTCAGGATTAGAATCTATTGCTATCGCCTCGGCTAAGATTTCAGCCGGGATAGCCGATGTGATCCTTGCTGGTGGTGCCGAGACCATGTCGATGATCTCTATGGGAGGATGGCGTCAGGTACCAAATCCCGAAACAGCCCGAAAATTTCCAAAATGGTATCTGAGTATGGGACTTACATCCGAGATGGTAGCCAAAGAATTCAATATCAGCAGGGAAGATCAGGACAGGTTCGCATTAAAATCCATGCAACGCGCAATAGCTGCACAAGATACGGGTAAATTCAAAGAAGAAATCGTCCCGATCAAGATCAGTGAAAAATATGTACTGAACGACAAGCTTGAAATCAAAGAATACGAATTTGATCAGGACGAAGGCCCTCGCAGAGACACTGATTTTGAAACCTTGTCAAAACTCAAACCTGCTTTTGCTGCCAATGGGTTTTCAACAGCAGGCAACTCATCACAGATGTCGGATGGGGCTGCATTTGTACTGGTAGTCTCCGAGAAAGCTTTAAAAGAGTATCAGCTCACCCCTATTGCCCGTTTGGTTGATTATCAGGTTGCCGGAGTAGAACCTTATAAAATGGGCATAGGACCTATAGAAGCCATACCTAAAGTAATCAGACACAGTGGGATACCTTTATCAGATATTGATCTGATCGAGCTGAACGAAGCGTTTGCTTCGCAAACACTGGCAGTGATACGAGCCTTGGAATTAGACCCTGAAAAAGTTAACGTCAACGGAGGAGCTATCGCATTAGGTCATCCGTTAGGAGCTACAGGCTCAAAACTAACTGTCCAGATACTAAACGAACTGAAACGCCGTAAACAAAAATATGGCATGGTAACTATGTGTATAGGCACAGGACAAGGTGCCGCAGGTATATTTGAAATATTACAGTAAATACGATAACCATTTAAAAACATCACATTATGTCAGAAAAAACTATGCTAAAAGGAGGCGAATTCCTGATCAAAGAAACCCATGCAGCCGATATTTTCATCCCTGAAGAGTTCAGCGAAGAACAACGGATGATGGCGCAAAGCTGCCGTGAATTTACCGAAACACGTGTCATCCCGCAAATGGAACAGTTAGAACAACATGATCGGCAATTGCTTTCGAAACTATTGAAAGAAGCCGGAGAGTTAGGACTGTTAGCTATTGCGCTACCGGAAGAATATACCGGATTCGGACAAAATTTTGTTACCTCTATGCTTACCACCGAAGAAATGGGTAAGGGCTATAGCTTTGCGGTAGCCTTTGCAGCCCATACCGGAATAGGCACACTCCCCATATTGTATTATGGCGATGAGGCACAAAAACAAAAATATCTGCCTTTACTTGCTTCAGGTGAATATATAGGAGCCTATTGCCTTACTGAAGCCGATGCCGGATCAGACGCCAATGCCGGCAAGACAAAAGCTGTTCTTAATGAACAAGGTACCCATTACATACTCAACGGAGTGAAGATTTGGATCACTAATGGTGGTGTGGCTGACCTGCTGATAGTATTTGCACGTATTGATGACGATAAGAATCTGAGTGCATTCATAGTAGAAACCAATTCACCAGGGCTAACAATAGGGCCCGAGGAGGAAAAAATGGGTATCAAAGGCTCATCTACCGTGCAGGTTTACTTTGAAGACGTAGCTGTACCAGCAGAAAATCTTCTTGGCAAACGCAATGATGGATTTAAAATCGCTCTGAACATACTGAATTTAGGTCGTATCAAGCTTTCTGGAGCTACCGTAGGAGGTGCAAAAGGTGTGATTGGTTATGCCACTACCTATGCCAAAGAACGTAAACAATTCGGAAAAGCTATAGCAGATTTCGGCGCCATACAACATAAATTAGCAGAAATGGCCATACAGATCTATGCCTCCGAATCGCTTACCTATAGAGCCAGTCAAAACATTGAGGATGCTACCCTAGCCTTAACAGCAAATGGCATGGACAAAGGAGTAGCATCAGTGGAAGCCATGCGTCAATATGCTATCGAAGCCTCTATAGGAAAAGTATTTGGCTCTGAAGTATTAGATTTTGTAGTTGATGAAGGAGTGCAGATTTATGGCGGGATGGGCTACTCAGCCGAAACACCAGTAGAACGAGCCTATCGCGATTCAAGGATCAACAGAATATTTGAAGGTACCAACGAAATAAATCGAATGGTGATAGTAGGCGAACTCCTTAAAAGAGCGATGAAAGGCGAGATAGACCTCTTAGGGCCTGCAATGGAAGTAGCAAAAGAACTGATGAGCATACCCGATTTCGGCTCAATGACCATTGATTATTTTGAAGAAAAGAAAAAAATGATCCGCAACTTCAAAAAAACTATACTAATGGTCGCTGGTGCAGCCGTACAACAGTTTACTGATGCATTTGCCGAAGAGCAAGAGATCATACTTCATCTGGCCGATATGACAATCCAAACTTATGCAGCCGAATCATTGATACTTCGAATTGAGAAACAGGTAAATGGTTTACAGACAGGTAAGCTGGAACTACTCAAAGACATAGCCGATGTCTTTTTCTATGATGCAGCCTACCTCATTCAAAAACATGGTACTGATGCTGTGAATGCATTTGCATCATCCGACGAACAACAGGCTATGTTGATGGGAATGAGACGATTCACCAAGACATCACCTATTAATACAGTAGCGGCACGACGCCGTATAGCTGCCGCTATTATAGCTGAAAACGGATACTGTTTTTAACACGAAAAAGTCAGAAAGATAGCTTTAAAAAAAGATGAATATTTTTGACCTAAGTAAGTAGGGTAAAAAAAAGATTGAAGATGATCGTTTAATCAGATTTTTTTCTACTATCTTTACCCTAAACAGTTGATTTGATTGTTATTCTATTAACATCTCAACATTTAACATCCTGTAAAATCTGTTTTATGGTTACGCAAGTCAGCAGTAAGTTGTCCGACACTTCCCAGCTTCGCAAGTCATTAGGTAATCCCTGGCAGTTTCGCTTTTACCTGCTTAGCCGTTTGCCTCTTGCATTTTTTGCCGGATTGCGTATCGAAAGATTTGACGAGAACATATCAGAGGTATCCGTACCTTACAGATATAGCACAAAAAATCCGTTTAAGTCAATCTATTTTGCTGCTTTAGCTATGGCTGCTGAGCTTTCCTCCGGCATACAGGCTTTGGATGCAGTTCAAAGAGCACCCAAATCAATATCTATGTTAGTCAAAGACATGAAAGCCGATTTCACAAAAAAAGCCCGTAGCCGTATTTACTTTAAAAGCAAAGAAGCAAAACGGTTTAATCAGGCTGTGGAAGCATGCCTTCAACAAAATGAAGGACAAACCGTGACCGTCCATACATCAGGATATGATCAATCAGGTCAAAAGGTTGCTACTTTTTGGTTTACCTGGACTTTTAAACAAAAACAATACCCATCCAAAAACAATTGAAAAATGGAAATACTACGTACTTTCGACATTGTGAGCAGAATGCTCAGTGAGTTCCCAAAAGAAGATGCTCTTGCCGTAAAACGCAATGGGAATTGGGACAAATTCTCAACTGCCGACTATCGTCAACTAGTTGATAACTTTGGTTATGGACTGCTTAAATTAGGCATCAGTAAAGGCGATAAAATATTCACTATCTCCAACAACCGTCCAGAATGGAATATCATGGATATGGGAATGAGTCAGATAGGCGCAGTACATGTACCGGTTTACCCGAACAATAGCGATGAGGAATACTCACATATATTAGCCCATTCTGATGCGCGTTTTGTGATCGTATCATCTCAGCTTTTCTTTGACAGAATTAAACCGCTGGCCGACAAAACTCCAAATATTGAGAAAATATTTACCATTGATACTGTTCAAGGAGCTGCAAACATCAATGAGATTTTTGAGCTGGGCGCTCAAAACCAGGACCAAAAAAAGCTTGAAGAGATTAAAGCGACCATATCAGGTGATGATTTAGTATCTATCATATACACCTCCGGTACTACAGGAGTTCCTAAAGGAGTGATGCTGAGCCATACTAATTTTCTTTCCAATGTGAAAGCCAGCACACATCTGCTACCGGTTGACCATACCGGAAAATTTCTCAGCTTTCTGCCCCTGTGCCACGTATTTGAAAGAATGGTCAATTACCTTTTACAATATCAGGGAGTATCGGTCTATTATGCAGAAAGCATTGATACCATAGGCGATAATTTACGAGAAGTAAGCCCCGACGGCTTTGCTTCCGTTCCGCGCGTGATAGAAAAACTGTATGACAAGCTTTTACTAACAGGGAGAGGACTAAAAGGTATTAAAAAAGGAATATTCTTCTGGGCTGTAAATATTGGCCTTAGATATGAACTGAACAGAGCTAACGGAGCTTTTTATGAGTTTAAACGCAAGATAGCCGATAAGTTAGTTTACAGTAAATGGCGTGAAGCTTTGGGAAACAATATCAAGGTTGTCGTATCGGGTGGCGCAGCGCTACAGCCCCGCCTTGCACGAGTCTTTAATTGTGCAGGAGTTAAAATACAGGAAGGATACGGCCTTACCGAAACATCACCCGTCATTGCAGTGAATCACGCCGATTATCCGGATATGCGCTTTGGTACCGTAGGACCGGTATTAGATAATGTTGAAGTGAAAATAGCTGATGATGGCGAGATAGTGATGAGAGGCCCCAGCCTGATGATGGGATACTACAAAGACCCCGAGCGCACAGCAGAAGTGATTGACAGCGAAGGATGGTTCCATACAGGCGATATAGGTGAGCTGCAAGACAGACGTATTCTGAAAATAACCGACCGAAAGAAAGAGATATTCAAACTTTCAACAGGAAAATATGTGGCTCCACAAGTAATCGAAAACATTTTCAAAGAATCGCAATTCATCGAACAAATCATGGTGGTAGGCGCTGGTGAAAAATTTACCGCTGCCATCATAGGACCTTCTTTCCATTTCCTCAACGGATGGGCATTCCTCAACAAGGTCAAGTATCGCGACAGCAAAGAGCTGATCAAGCATCCACGTGTAATTGAACGATATAAACAAGAGATAGACCGTATAAACGAGAACCTTAACCCGCATGAACAGATCAAACAGTTTGAGCTCACATGTACCGAATGGACGCCCGAATCGGGTGAACTATCGCCTACATTGAAGCTTCGCCGTAACATTATCAAGGCTAAATATAAGGTACTGTTCGACAGGATATACGGCTATACAGAGCAAGATGGCCACCTGCAGGAGCCTATCCCCAATCCCGAATTTGAAGGATAAATTATTTCTTACGTAATTTGCAGAAAAATCTGATGGCACTACACAATATGAATACTCAGGAACACAGCCTGTTTTTCAAACAAAACAGGCTGTGTAATCTGTTGGATATTCAGATACCCGTCATTCAGGCAGGTATGATATGGTGCAGCGGATGGAAATTAGCAGCAGCCGTCAGTAATACCGGTGGGTTAGGAATCATAGGAGCCGGCTCTATGTATCCCGATGTGCTTAAAACACATATAGCACACATCAAGCAGGCTACTACTAAACCGTATGGCGTCAATCTACCTCTTTTTTACCCCGATATTGACGCACATATAGAAACCATCATCCATGAAAAAGTCCCTATCGTGATTACTTCGGCCGGCAACCCGACTCTATATACCCAAAAATTCAAGAAGCACGATATCAAGGTGATGCATGTGATCGCAAATCGAAAATTCGCTTTAAAAGCTCTTGAAGCCGGTGTGGATGCTTTGATAGCCGAAGGAGTGGAAGCGGGCGGCCATAATGGGTTTGAAGAGACAACTACCTTGACTCTTATCCCTCTCATACGCCAAATTACTGATATACCGTTGATTGCTGCCGGGGGAATAGCTACCGGCAGTCAGATGCTGGCTGCAATAGCTATGGGAGCTGATGGTGTACAAATGGGAACCGCATTTGTGACGGCCGAAGAATCATCGGCACACGACAACTTCAAGCAAATGATCATCAACTCTGCCGAAGGCGATACCGAACTACGGCTGAAAAAACTCATACCAGTACGACTGCTGAAAAACCATTTCTACGAATTAGTCAGACAGGCAGAAGAAAATGCAGCCAGTGTCGAAGAGCTGAAAGCGTTGTTAGGCCGCGGAAGAGCAAAAAAAGGAATGTTTGAAGGCGATTTAATAGAAGGGGAGCTGGAAATAGGACAAGCAGCCGCTCTAATCAACGAAATAAAACCTGCTTCAATCATTATCCATCAACTGATAAATGAATACATAAAAAGCTATCAGAATTTGATTCAACAACATACTAACTAAGTTTTTGTGATAACATATTATGACTAAAAATAACTCTTATGAATTTTGAACTAACCGAAGAACAGCTGATGATTCAGCAAGCAGCACGCGATTATGCCCAACGTGAACTTATACAGGATGTATTGGAACGCGATGCCAATGCCACATTCCCTGCCAAACATGTCAAAGCCTTAGCCGAGCTCGGTTTTATGGGTATGATGGTCGATCCTAAATACAATGGTGGTGGCATGGATACAATTTCATATGTGTTGGCAATGGAAGAACTTAGCAAGATAGATGCCTCCATGAGTGTGATCGTATCAGTAAATAATTCCTTGGTATGCTATGGCCTTGACAAATATGGAGACGAATTTCAAAAGGAAAATTTTCTCAAGCCATTAGCAAGCGGCGAGAAGATAGGTGCTTTCCTGCTTTCTGAACCTGAAGCCGGATCGGATGCTACCAGCCAACGTACTATAGCAGAAGACAAAGGCGATCACTATTTGGTGAACGGTACCAAGAACTGGATCACTAATGCAAATAGCGCTTCAACATATATACTTATTGCTCAAACCGATCCTGCCAAGAAACACAAAGGGATCACTGCTTTTGTGCTTGATAAAAACAGTCCGGGTATCAGTCTTGGCCCCCACGAAGATAAGATGGGCATGCGTAGCAGCGACACCCACTCGGTGATGTTTACCGACGTAAAAGTACCCAAAGAAAACCGCATTGGGGAAGAAGGATTTGGGTTTACATTTGCCATGAAAATTTTAGAAGGTGGTCGTATCGGCATCGCAGCTCAGGCGCTTGGATTAGCTTCGGGTGCGTTGGAAAGGGCTGTTGCATATGCAAAAGAGCGTAAAGCATTTGGAACAGCTATCGCCAACCATCAGGCTATTGCATTCAAGCTGTCGGATATGGCTGTCAAAGTAGAAAATGCCAGAAATCTTTGCCTGAAGGCTGCCTGGCTGAAAGATAAAGGAGAAGCCTTTGGAGTTGCCAGCGCAATGGCTAAGCAGTATGCGGCTGATATTGCTATGGAAGTTACGACAGAAGCAGTTCAGATACATGGAGGTTATGGATATGTCAAAGAATATCATGTGGAACGCCTGATGCGCGAAGCCAAGCTAACTCAAATATATGAAGGCACATCCGAAATACAGAAAATCGTTATCAGCCGTAGCTTGTTGAGGTAACACACACAAGTAAGGCATCAGATCGAACTAAACAAATTGATTCACACAAAATATAAGCTATGAAAATACTTGTTTTGATCGGGAATGTACCCGATACCACCACAAAAATTAAGTTCAATGCCGATCAGACCGGTATTGACACAGCCGGAGTTCAATGGATCATCAATCCATGGGATGAGTTTGCCCTTACACGTGCCATGGAACTCAAAGAAGCATATGCCGGTGCTATTTCGTCTGTAGTAGTAGCTAATGTCGGCTCTTCTCAAACCGAGCCAACGCTTCGCAAGGCATTGGCCGTAGGTGCCGACAAAGCGATCCGCATTGATGCAGAAGCTAAAGATGCCTTCTTTGTAGCTACTCAATTGGCACAAATAGCCGGAGAGTACGAACTGATATTAGCCGGTATAGAAGCTTCCGACTATAACGGATCAGCCGTTGGCGGTATGCTGGCAGAATTGTTGGACCGTAGTTCGGTATCTGCGGTAACAGGCCTTGACCTGAAAGATGACAAGCTGTTAGTAACCCGTGAGATTGATGGCGGCAATCAACACCTGCTATGTACCACTCCACTACTTGCTATAGTACAGAAAGGTATTGCCAAAGAAGTTCGCATACCAGCTATGCGAGGCATCATGATGGCACGTACCAAACCTTTGGAAGTGATAGCCCCAGTCGAAAGCTCATATGCAACCTCTATACAAAAATTAGAGCTGCCACCAACGAAAGCAGCCTGTAAAATGGTAGCCGAAGACAATGTAAAAGAATTGGTACGCTTGCTAAAAGAAGAAGCCAAAGTATTATAAACTCTACAAATCTAAGATCATGTCAATACTTATATATACAGAAAACTGGGATGGGAAATTCAAAAAAGTAAGTTTTGAACTTGCCTCTTATGCCGCCGCATTAGCCGAACAAACCGGAAAACAAGCCATAGCCGTATCCTTAGGAGAGGTCGAAAACAGCGAATTAGAAAAATTAGGTCAATATGGTATTGGAAAGATAGTAACAGCACAGGATAAACGATTTGCTACCCTTGATAACAAAGCTATCACCAAAGCTATCGCTGCTGCTGCCAAACAGGTACAAGCCGAAGTAATCATCTTGTCGCACGACAACCTGGGGAAAGCAATTGCACCACGTTTGGCAATACGTTGCAATGCCGGATTAGTTACCGCAGTTACCGGACTACCCGAAAGCCTGAATCCTTTCATTGTACATAAAAATGTGTTTACCGGGAAAGCAATCGCACATATCAAAATCGAGAAAGAGGTAAAAGTGCTGACATTAGCCTATAACTCATTCGGATTAAATGAAAAGCATAGTTCTGTAGAAATCACTAGCTTCGATCCTGATTTGACCGATAGTGACTTTTCTATGGAGGTGTTGGATACTACCAAAGTAACGGGTAAGGTGTTACTGAATGAGGCAGATATAGTCGTTTCAGGCGGCCGTGGAATGAAATCAGCCGACAATTGGTATCTCATTGAAGAGTTGGCTGAAGAATTAGGAGCGGCTACTGCTTGCTCTCGTCCTGTCTCCGACGAAGGCTGGCGACCCCATGATGAGCATGTAGGTCAGACCGGAAAAATTATTTCGCCCAACTTATATTTTGCTTTTGGAATTTCTGGAGCTATTCAACATCTTGGAGGTGTGAGCTCGTCAAAAGTAATAGTAGCAGTAAACAAAGACCCTGAAGCACCTATTTTTGAAGCAGCCGATTACGGTATAACAGGTGATGCCCTAAAGGTGCTCCCCGAACTGATACAAGCTGTAAAAGACACTAAAAATCAGTAAATACGTGATCGCTTTTAAAACAGCTATGCAATAGTCTAACCCTATAACTCACCACATATGCAAAATGCCGGGACCTGATGGCCTCGGCATTTTTTTTGATACCCAAGACAGTATTTTTAATCAATCATCACAACTAAATAGCGTGATGCGCTCCAGAAGTCGTCGGGAAATAATATTCTCAGGCTGTCAATACTTTTTTCACCTATAAACTCATAACTACCAGCTGGATGCACACTCAGCAGGCGAGCCTTTTTGCTGAACACAGGTAATACAGTCAGATCGCGCAGGTCGGCACGTGTAAATAGCGTCGGATCAAAAGTTTCACTTACTTTCCGACTGCTACCTATTCCAATAAAGCCTCCTTCTTTAGTTGTAACACCTTGCTCATCAAGATATTTCTTCGACCCTATCAAATACCAGACAGTATTTTTTTCTACAATCTGCTGTTCGATCAGCTCGGCTTTGGCCTGACTTAAAGCTTCCATTGCATCCAGGTCTTTTTCAAGATTTTCTATTGCTAATTGTTTATCGGCTAATTCATGTTTAAGCTGGACGAGTTCCATATCTTTCTGTTCGATCTGGGCACTCAAATTAGCTATCATTCGCTCTAACTCAACATTTTTCTCACCCGAAGCATTAAATTGCGACTTCAACCGATCAAGCATCCGCCGATTCTCTAACAATAGGTCATAAATAGCATTGATATCCCTGTTGATCTCCTCTTCTTTGGTCAGACGCAGCTCATCATCCGTATCAGAGATCTCAGTGATCAGACGTTCTTTTGCCTTGATCTCCATCAGGTTTTCCTGTATGGCGTTAAACGTTCGCACATACGACATCATAGAGGTGTCTTTTTCAACCGACATACTCTCAAGGCTATCTGCATACACAGTAAGACGCTCTATCTCCTTCTTATACTTTTCAGTACACGAAGAAGCAATCCATAGAAAACTTAATATTCCTATCCAATACACTAACTTTTTCATAATTCCTGTTGTTTAAATGTATATAACAGTATAACGCTTCGGCAGGAAATTTATTGGTGATAAAAAAAATAATTGATTCAATAATAGTCTCAAAATTAGTGCCCGATATTCAAAGACTACTAGAGGAGATACTGTAATAGTCAGCTGTTTCTCGGCGATCTACTACAAAACAATCGGGATTAAAGGGATGGAACAACTATAGATATATTCAAGATTCTTCTTCCTGTTCTGCTTGTGCTGTATAACCGGCGTTGGTATATTTCTCCCTCAGTTCTTGTATCAGCTCTTCCAACGCATTATGTAGTTTATAAGTTAAAGCTTCATTTTCCTGTATCCGCTGACCTATCTCAGAAAAGTGATTCATCAATGCTGCCTTGAAAAGCTCTAACTCGTCAGAAAAATGATGACTATTGCTATCGGCATATTCTTTTAACTGACTCTCTAAAATCATAAAACGCTTGTAACTGTTTTTCCTATGTATCAAAAAAACAATCAAAAGCAATCCAAAAGCAAAGGCAAAAAAACCTATCAACAAATAGGGCAGCACTTCCGGACTGAAAATAGTATCCACTAAACGATCCAACATAAGTCAAACAATAAAAGAGGTTTAAAAAAAAGTCAAAAATAGAAACTATTGCGATGATTGTCAATTTTATATCAAAATATCATCAAAAAAGAGTTTTTATCGGTATGCAAATGTATTACGGACAATTCAACCCTTTCCAACGAAGAAGATTCAGAAAATAGATAAGGTTTGAGAATAAATCGTTACTTCTTCCAGATACCAACCCGATTGTTTAAAACAACATTATTTTATGTGGATAGGCGGATATTTCATTTTTGGCAGTTTGGTGTATGTTTTCCAAATATTTGTACTGTCCAAAATATATCAAAATGGCGGATTAAATGGATGTCATTATGCCAGGTGATACTCCCTTCACACACAACCTATCTGTTTCAATTCACTACTTCTATCGTGTCATATTTTAATTCAAAAGGGCTGTCAATTGATTGAAAACAGTTTGTTTCTGTTATATTAAATATAAGATAGAATGTTGTATCCACACCAATCAAAATATCAGTGCAAACCAGATAAATACTTTCTTTATCTTAATAGCTCGTAATAAACTGATAAACATGGCACCTATGCTATATAAAAGTGTTTTGACATACATTAACAGGGTCCTATCTATCCTAAAAGAGCAGAAACGTAACTTTTAGATTCCTCACTACGTTCGGATTGACTAAGCGTGAAGAAGGACAAAAAGGTTTTCAGAGAAAAAACTCCGAGTCATCTCTAACGGTAGCAAAAAAACTCAAACACGATTCCTCAAAGCTGTTAATGCCAAGTAAATCAATTTATTGTACAATCAGTTTATAATCGAAAAAACAGAAAGACAATAGCATCATGCTGATCAGAAAATCGCTGACACCCGATGCAAAACGCCCTCATCATACTAAGGAAAATATATTACATAATGTAATGTGACTATAATTGATATATCTTATAAACTTATTATAGAAATTAAACCTGAAATATGTAGAATTAAACTAAACATCCAAATAGTATGAATGATTTGTTCAACCAATCCTTGCCTGCATCAGGCCGTTTACCACTTTCATGTAAGGGAAGAGAATATCACACTAAAAAAAGCTTTCCTAAATTTTTGAATATATATTATTCGTATTTTAATAAGGAAATCGTTTTTGTTTGTTGGAAGCCTGACTACTCCTTTTACCGGTTTCTTTCTTTTGGTTTGTTTTACCACTTTTTGACCGGTCTTTAGCATAAAATTTATTGTCTTCTTGGAGGTGAATCTGAAGTTTTCTTTTATTTCGGCGAGGGTTGGCAAAGGAATCCAGGATCAGATCAACCGCATCTGTATCCACATCCACATATGAAAATCGATCTAATATATCTATCCGTCCAATTCTGATGTTTCGCGAGCGGGTGTATTCATTGATCAACCCGATGATCTGCTGGGGGGTGGCACGATCTTTACGTCCAAGCTGAATAGCCATTCTTGTAAAGCCCTCTTCAGTACTCGGCGCAAAGCTTTTCGACTTTTGATTTCCTTCTTTAAAAGAGCCGGATCTTGTTAGTTGGCTTTTAGCTCTTTTTTCAATATTGTCTTGTACGTTTAAATCTATCGCATCCCGATAATAATCTAAGAACCGGTTAAACTCGATAGCTACAAAGCGTTTGATAATTTCTTCCCGGTTCATCCATTCCAGTTTCCTATAAATTACCGGAAGGAAAGAATCTATTTCCTCATGATTCAGTTGTACCTTTTCCATCCGGTCAATATGGTGAAACAATTGCTTTTCGCACACCTGTACACCTGTAGGTATTTTTGCCCGGGCAAATTCGCGTCCGATAGTTCTTTCGATAAATTTTATTTTACCCTTTTCTTTCAGATTGATGATGCTGATGCATACGCCAGTTTTATCGGCTCTGCCGGTACGTCCGCTTCTGTGCAGGTATATATCGGCTTCGTCGGGCAGGTTATAATTGATCACATGGCTCAGGTTTTGCACATCAAGTCCTCTTGCTGCCACATCGGTAGCAACCAACAGCTGTAGATTACGGTTTCGAAACCGGTTCATCACATGGTCGCGTTGTGCTTGTGAAAGGTCGCCATGCAGTGCATCCACATTATATCCGTCGCGGATCAACATATCAGCTATTTCCTGCGTCTCTTTTCTTGTCCGGCAAAATACTATGGCATAAATATCAGGATGGTAATCGGCTATACGTTTAAGCGCCAGATACCGGTCTTTGGCATGAACCATATAATATATATGTTTCACATTAGCTGTACCCGTATTTTTTTGTCCAATAGATTTTATGACAGGTTTATACATGTATTTGTTCAGGGTATGCTCAACCTGATCGGGCATGGTAGCTGAGAAAAGTAAGGTTTGTTTATCGGCAGGCATCGTCTGAAGTATAGCGTCTACCTCTTCCTGAAAGCCCATATCCAACATCTCATCAGCTTCGTCTAATACTACCCATCGTATGCCTGACAAATCAATTTTATTCCGCCTGAGCATATCTTTCATCCTACCCGGCGTACCTACTATTATATGAGGATTCGTCTGTAATTGCCTGATCTGTGTTTCAATAGATGCACCACCGTAAACCGCAACAATCTTAAGCTCGGGCAGAAACCCGGCATAATTGTTCAGATCGCGTGTGATCTGCATGCACAATTCCCGTGTAGGGCACAGAATCACAGCCTGAGTATGGTGCTGTTCGGCACGAATATCTTGCAGTATAGGTAATCCAAAAGCAGCTGTTTTACCTGTCCCGGTTTTTGCAAGGCCTACCAGATCGGTAGGCTGTTGAAGCAAAACTGGAATTACCTCTGCTTGTACTTGTGTAGGTTCGGTAAAACCAAGCTTTTCAATAGCTTGAAGTAAGGCGGGGTTCAACCCGAGTTCGTGAAAAGTTGTCATAAATATTTTTCAAATGAAGCGGCAAAAGTACTCTAATTCAACATACAAACGTAGGTTCATCTTGTAAGGTGCAGAAAAAACACCCAAACCCTGAGTGATGAGCATGAAGCAGAAAACAGGATGAAGCCGGTCGGCCACATTGAACAGCTATACCAGAAGCAATGTATTAGTTTAGGATAGCTAACACAGTTTTTTTTCCTTTGACTTTGTCACCAAGTTTTACGGTTATCTTAGTATCTGCCGGGAGGTAAAAGTCAACCCTTGAGCCAAAACGGATGATCCCAAATTCATCACCGGCATTTCCTACTACACCTGTTTTAGTAAAACAAAGGATTCGTCTTGCTAAGATACCGGCAATCTGCCTTACCAACACCTCGCGGCCCTGCGTATCACGAAATACAATACTATTACGCTCGTTTAAAAGAGATGACTTAGGATGATTGGCTATCAAGAACTTACCCGGATGATACTTCAGATATACCACCTCACTATGGAAAGGGAACCAGTTGACATGCACATTAAAAGGCGACATAAAAACCGATACCTGCTTTCTGATATCTTTAAAATATTCAGGTTCAAACACATCTTCCACAACCACTACTGTTCCATCAGCCGATGAATACACACTATCAGCTTCGGCCTGAAGCTTGCGATGTGGAACTCTGAAAAAAGCAATAGTCCAGATACTCCACATCAGACCTAATACTATACATACTATATGCACTGTATGTTTGTGCGGCCAAAGCCAGATCACAAAAAACAATATCAGCACTACCAATAACAGGCTTATCAAGATTATGGGATATCCTACTTTATGTATATGCATCAGGAATTAACTATTAGAAGATATATAAACACAAATGGGATGGCAAAGAAAGTGGCATCAAAGCGGTCTAATACACCTCCATGCCCCGGTAACAGCTTACCTGAATCTTTCACACCAGCTTCACGCTTCATCTTCGATTCAGTAAGGTCGCCCAAAGTGCCGGATACAATAACGATGACAGCTATCGTCAAACTGTGTCCCAAGGTGATCCAGTCAAAATAAGAGGCTACCAACCAGGCTACTGCCATGGTAAACACCAGCCCGCCCACACTGCCTTCCCAACTCTTTTTAGGCGAGACCCGCTCAAACAACCTATGCTTACCAAAGCGCATTCCTATCAAATAAGCAAATATATCGTTGATCCAAATAAATACGATGACCAACAGCAGTAATCCGGCACCTGCCATAGGCCCTACTAAATCGCTCCGGTAAAAATATAGCATCAACGCTAACGGCAATGACACAAAAAACATAGCTGACCAGTGAATACCCACCACAGTAGTATAGTGTTGGTACTTAGAAAACAACGCATGTATCATAGGGAATATAAGAAAGAAAACAGCTATTGACAGTATTTTTGGCTCAATATATTCAAGGGCACCTAAAGCTAACAATATATAGACAAGCAAAGCAGGTGTCATATATACTAAAAGCATTTTTTTTCTGATCTCTTTTTGTGTGTGCAACCGAACTATTTCTACTATTCCAACCGCCGCAAAAAAGAGGAGTACACCTGCTAATAATTGAACCGAATAAAGGATGGATGCTACCATTACAAAGGCAAATATCAGGCCGTATAAAGTTCTGGTAAGCAGGTTATTCATAGATTAGAGTTCAAAAATATGACGGTTCGTGGCCAAAGCTACAAAATTTCAGGCTTAGGTGTCAGGTATCATCGGTAAGAAACACAAATATTGCTTTTGGGCCATGTACGCCTTTAATGAATTGTTGTTCTACTGCATTAGAACGACTTGGGCCTGTTATGAAAGTAAGTTGCGTTGGCAGTGAAGTCGGGTATTTTTTGTTCAGTTCCTGCATGGCTGTTTTAATGGTGGATTTCACCTGTGAGGCAAAAGCCATCACTATGTGCACATCTGCGCGGGAAAATATTTCTCTGCTACCTGCATCTGTATCCGACACTACCACAGTTCCGGTAGCAGCTATCAGGGCTTCGCAGCTTGTAAGTGATACACAAAGACTATTGTCAGTCGGATGAGTAGAAACATATGGGATCTCGGCTGCCGACAAGATCGAACTGATGCGTTTGTTCTGGCACCACAACCGGCTCCAGTTCATTTTCTCCATCAGATTAGCCAAATTATCTATAAATGCCCGTTCATTTTCGCAATAGATAAAAAATCCGCCTGCCTTGATAAATTCCTGACCAAATATCACTTCAGGCTCTTCCTCAGGATCATCAACCTTAATGATATCACCCGAAAAATCTAAGGCCTGATAGGGATTGTCTATTTTTTCTATCAATGCATTACGAACCTTTGTCAAAATTTGCTCCTTAGGTGTACTTTCTTGCATCTGTGTAAGCTTTTGTCATCCGTTTTTAGATAAGCAACTCCAAAAATTTTAGCCTAATCGAATCACTATTTATCTATTTAATTTAATCATAAATGAGTCCAAAAATGATGATTCAATTAAGTGTGCGAGCTTTTCATTGGGTTGTTTGTGTGTCCATATCGTGTATAGGTTCTTCTGTTTTGATTTCAGGCGATTCTTCTTTTTCTATAGCTGCTTGAGGTGAAGGTATTTCTTCTTTCACCCAGGGTCTTTTGCCGAACACAGTTTCTAAATCTTCGCCAAAGATGACTTCTTTTTCCAGCAGCTTGTTTGCCAATTTAGTAAGACCTTCCTTATTCTCCTGTAATATTTCCACTGCTTTTTTATATGCACTTTCTACTATGACGCTGATTTCCTGATCGATCAGTTCGTTAGTTTTCTCACTAAATGGTTTATTAAATGCAAACTCCTGTTGCCCTGTTGAATCATAGAAGCTTATATTTCCAAGCTTTTTACTGAGCCCATAATAAGTTACCATTGCATATGCCTGTTTGGTTACTTTTTCGAGGTCGTTCAATGCACCTGTTGATATTTCTCCAAAGATCACCTCTTCAGCTGCTCGTCCTCCCAGAGTTGCCACTAACTCGTCAAACAATTGTTCATAGGTGGTAATTGATCTTTCTTCTGGCAGATACCATGCAGCTCCCAACGACTTACCTCTTGGCACTATAGTTACTTTCACCAATGGATGAGCATGCTCCAGCAGCCAGCTGACTGTTGCATGACCTGCTTCATGAAATGCTACTACTTTCTTTTCGGAAGGTGAAATAATTTTACTCTTTTTCTCTAATCCTCCGATGATGCGATCGATAGCGTCCATGAAGTCCTGCTTGGTAATCATATCGTGGTTATGTCTTGCTGCTATAAGAGCTGCTTCGTTGCACACATTGGCTATATCAGCACCTGAGAATCCCGGTGTTTGTCTGGCTAAGAAATCTTTATCTACCTCGTTTGATAGTTTCAATGGGCGCATATGTACGGCAAATATTTCTTTTCTGCCTTCTAAGTCAGGTAGTTCAACATATATCTGTCGGTCGAATCGTCCGGCCCTCAAGAGAGCTCTATCTAATATATCAGCTCTGTTTGTAGCTGCCAGAACGATCACACCTGAATTAGTTGTAAAGCCATCCATCTCAGTAAGAAGCTGGTTGAGAGTATTTTCTCGTTCGTCATTAGCTCCTGTAGCAGGATTTCTGCCACGTGCCCTCCCTATCGCATCAATTTCGTCGATAAAGATGATACATGGCGATTTCTCTTTAGCTTGCTTAAACAGGTCGCGCACACGTGAAGCGCCAACACCCACAAACATCTCCACAAAATCACTTCCGGATATAGAGAAAAAAGGCACATGGGCTTCACCAGCTACCGATTTGGCTAACAAAGTCTTACCAGTTCCAGGAGGGCCTACAAGGAGTACCCCTTTAGGTATCTTACCGCCTAACTTGGTATATTTTTCAGGTTGCTTTAAGAAGTCAACAATCTCAATGATCTCAACCTTGGCTTCCTCCAATCCGGCTACATCTTTGAAGGTCACATTCACATTCGTATTTCTATCAAATAGCTGTGCTTTCGACTTACCTATATTGAACAACTGGCCTCCCGCACCACCAGTATTACGGCTCATCATGCGCATGATAAAAAACCATAGTCCAACCAGCAGCAGTATAGGTAAAATCCAGCCTAATACATCTGAAGTCCAATTACGGCGGGTGATATTGTTGATATATACTGGATTCTCGCGTCCTTGCTGAACAGATTTCACATCTTCTTCAAAGGTAGATACCTCACCTATCTGATAAACAAACTGAGGCTGAGTACTACCCAAACTACGGTTTAGCTCATTTTCATTTTTAGGTGTCAACTCATAGCGTTCAAACGCTTCTGACCTGATATAAATTTCCGCCATCTCCCGGTTTACTAAGTCAATCTTTTCAACATCTCCGTTTTCTAGCATAGCGATCAATTGTCCCTTGTCAATACGCTTCGGACTTGTACCCCAATTAGTAAACTGAAGTGCTATAAATACCAGTGCCAGAACACCATACAACCAATAAAAGTTAAACTTGGGAGTACGTTTATTCTCTGGTTTTTTAGGGGGGCCTGCTGGCCTTTTAGTATTGTTTTCCTTGTTCATTAATTGCCTTCTGATTTACTTCTTCAAATTTATGCTTCATATGCGGTCAGCTGAGCATCTGCCCATAACTTTTCGATCTTATAAAAGTCACGCGTGTTTTCTAAAAACACATGGACAACCACATCTATGTAATCAATCAAAATCCATTCCGCATTTTCAAATCCTTCTTTATTATAGGGTTTTACCCCTGTTTGTTTACTAACCTTTTCGAGTATGTGGTCGGCTATTGCTCCTACCTGAGTTTTAGATGCTGCATGACAGATCACAAAATAATCGGTTACGGCTGTATGTATAGTCTTGAGATTTAAACTGACAATATTGCTGCCTTTTCTATCCTGCATAGTTTGCACAATTACCTCCAGAACCAATTCGGGATTATCATACTGATGGCGTTCTCTCATTCAATGCATTTTAATAACACAACAAAATTAAGCTATTTTGGTTTAGCCGAACGATCTAATTAAACTCTTGCCTTTTGCAAAAGCCCCTACAATCCAAAGCGACTGTTTAGATCAGCAATAATTATGATGTATTTTCCTTCGTATTGAAAAAAATGTCAATTTCGCAAGCAAACCCTTAAGTATTGTACTGAACATACCACTTATGAATTTTACCTGGCGTTACACACATCTCGACAGCATACCTTCTACCAATCTATGGCTACAAGAGGAGTATGCCCGTGGCACCGATATACGAAATTTAGTAGTAACAACTGCGTATCAGACAGCTGGTAAAGGAATTGGGCATAACAACTGGTACAGCGAGCATGGAAAAAATTTGTTGCTAAGCCTCGCTATTGATACGCGTATAGACGCTGCTGAGCAATTTATGATTAATATGTCTATCTCGTTAGCACTCACAGATGTACTCAAGCATTACCTTTCCAATCATTCCGCGCTTTACATAAAATGGCCAAATGATATCTGGTACGAATATAAAAAACTTTCCGGTCTGCTGATCACTCATATTATTAGCGGCAACAGATTAGATATGAGTATTATCGGTATAGGTATAAACGTGAATCAAACTGTCTTTCCCAGTGGGCTACCCAATCCAGGCTCGATAAAATCAGCTTCAGACAAGCATCATTCCCTTCAAAACATACAGCAGCATTTACTACAACATATTGAAACTAGAATCGTGCAACTGCATGATACCGAATTTCTCCACCACCTGAAAGCTGAATATATTTCACAACTCTTATATTTTAATGAGTTTAAAAACTATCTTATCCGCGATCAGGCGGTGTATGCTAAAATCGTAGGTGTCAATGCTTTTGGCCAGCTTGAAGTATTGGACAGATCGGGGAAAAAATATGAATGCAACTTCAAGGAGATTATATTCCCAATTGAGAGGCAGGGTTAAAACGGCTGTTGCGTTAGTTTGTCAGCTATATGATTCACAAGATGTTGCATAGGTCTTTTTACCATCAATGCCATCATGGCATTCAACTCAGCTTGAAGCTCTACCATCACTTCCGTAAGTTTGTTGAGAGGTCGGAGATGTACTAGTAATTCAAACTCAAAAGGGGTCTTTCCATCAGCCACCAACCTTAGCAGCTGGGGGTGACGTCTTTCGTCAACCCGCATATTAAGACTTGCCATTCCTTTGATGGTAAACGAACAACGGTCGGCATCTGCCTGCCAGTTGACCACTTGTTCAGGCATAAGCTCCCCCACATTACGCAGATCCGCAATAAAATCAAAAACCTGCTCAGGAGATGCGTCTAATTTTTTCCAGCCGCTACTAAAGTCCATTTTTGTTTTTTTTGGTTTAAACTGTATCTCAATTCTGATTGTTTGATCCTTCATTGTTAAGATCGCTCCACTGTTGCGGATTGAGCTTCCATTCCATCAAGGATTTCCAGTCTTGTTCGTTGATATAATTTTCTTCAAGCGCTTGTTTGATCAGATCATCGAAGGTGAGCAGAGCCGTATATTCGCATTGTGCTTGCATGAAGTTTTGGTTAGCAAGTTGCAGGTCGTATGAAAATATAGCAAACAAGCCTTTTACATTAGCTCCTGCTTCTCTAAGAGCTTCAACAGCACTCAGGCTGCTGCTGCCGGTTGAGACCAGGTCTTCGATAACCACTACCGATTGTCCGGAATTGATCACCCCTTCGATTTGATTATTCAGTCCGTGTCCTTTTTTTTCTGTGCGTACATATAAAAAAGGTAGGCCTAATTCCTGAGCCACCAACGCTCCATGTGCGATACCACCAGTAGCTACAGCAGCGATAGCATCAGGCTTCCCATACTTCTCGAGCATCAGACGGGTAAATTCCTGTCGGATATGCGTTCTGATCTTTGGATATGAAAGCGTGATGCGATTATCGCAATAGATAGGGCTCTTCAAACCCGATGCCCATGTAAAAGCTTGGTGTGGATTGAGTTTTATTGCTTTAATTTGCAATAAATATCCGGCAAGAGCCAGCGATGCCTGATCATTAGAAATCATGAAGCAAATGTATGAAGTTTTTTGTGAAAATCGTTGTCTGTTTCTTACTTCAGTAAACGGTCATACCTCAGATTTATTGTTGCAAACCCCAATAATACAGCATTCATACGCTACCAATGAAATGGTTCAGAGATGGCTACATCATACAACAGAACTCGATATAGCCATTGATTCCGAGCTCTTGCCGGGAGAATTTTTATCAAAGCATATACCAGGTTTAGTGTTCGTCAAAGCAGCCGGAGGTATAGTTAGAAATAGTAAAGGCGATTTCTTGTTTATCTATAAAAACAAAAAATGGGACTTGCCTAAAGGCCATATCGAAGTCAACGAGCTTCCACATGCAACTGCCTTACGCGAGCTAACTGAAGAAACAGGTTTACAACACGTTGAGATACAACGATTTGTTGGTAGCACTTTTCATTGCTACAATCAGCACAACACATGGTTTTTAAAAGAAACCCATTGGTTTGATATGTCAGTCTCACAAAATTCTGTTTTAGTTCCTGATCTCCAAGAAGGCATCAGTCATTTGGAATGGATTGATTGTCACCAGGTAGAGCAAGTGTTACACCAATCATATCGGTCTTTACGTGAATTTGTTACTCATCATTATTTATCACACTCATGAAAAATAAAAAAATAGCTGTATTTCCGGGCTCTTTCGATCCTGTAACAGTAGGGCATGAATCCCTTGTACTAAAAGCTCTTCCACTGTTTGACACTATTATTGTAGCTATAGGCAACAACGTGCTCAAGCAGTATCTGTTTGGTTTGGAGCAGCGCAAAAAATGGATCGAATGGGTGTTTCGCGAGTATCCTACTATAAAAACGGCAGTGTATGAAGGACTTACGGTAGATTTTTGCCGTAAGGTTGGAGCTACCTATATTATAAGGGGTTTACGAACCTCAGCTGATTTTGAGTATGAAAGGAATATCAGTCAGGCAAACAAACTTCTCTATAAAGATCTGGAAACTGTTTTCCTGCTTTCTTCACCCGAGCATACACCCGTCACCTCGAGCATCGTACGGGATATATTTCGCAATAACGGCGACACCAGTAAATTCGTTCCACAGGGTGTAGTACTGACAATATAGGCATTAGCACAGCGTTTATCATTGAAATCAGTGGGAGAGAACGCATGCGGATATTACTTTTTTTTACAACTTTTCTGATAGGGGCCCTACAGCTTCCGGCTGCAACGATCACAATTAACGGCAACAGCAATACGCCGGCTACCGTCCTCCGAATTCTCATTGCCGATGATCTTGTATCAGGTCGCTATACTTTGCTTGCTCAAACAAATACTGATTTCAAAGGGGCATTCAGTTTACAGGCCCAAATCCAATCAATCAGCTTTGCCCGCATTGCTGCCGGAGCAGACTATACCGATATTTTGTTGACACCTGGTGCTACCTACCATATACAAATACACAAAACTAAAACAGACTACACTTCATTTTATGATGCACCAGCTATAACTGTGGACATACTACAAGCTGATGATCAGGGAGTATATCAGGCTATTGAAAAGATCAACCTGATCTATAATGCATTTGTATTAGAACATTTTCAGTCGCTCTACCGATTAAAGCAGGCAGCTTATCTCGATTCTTTGCACATGATACTCAACAAGCAAGTGAATGTGAGCCATCCGTTCGTTGAACAGTATTTGTTTTACAAGCTTGCCTCCTTAGAGCCTGTAGTAAAAAACATGACAACAAGTCAGGTCTTTGAAAAATATTTTCTACATCGTCCAATTTTATATGATAATCCAGAGTATATCAGTCTGTTTAAAGAGTTTTTCGGCTCGTATTACACCGAGCATCGACTTATTGGACACGCAAGATTCTTGGAAGCCATAGCACAAGGCGATAACAACCTTAGGCAACTCATGGCTACTGATCCTTTGATAAGTAGCTACCCTGCATTTGGTGAGTTGATCCTATTATATCAGCTTCAATCTTTTTTTTCACATCCTCAACTATCTCCCAAAGTTGTGGAAGAGCGTCTGCTTCAAATAGCTAACACTTCTACCATCTACAAACATCGCATCATTGCACGAAATATTATTTTTATGCAGTCGTATTTGGCTTTTGGTGCTCCTGCCTTTGATTTTCAATTACTAGATCAGTCGGGCAAGCTTTACGAATTAAGCCAGGATTCAAGCAGTGTGGTGATACTCAATTTCATACGCGAAAACTGCCCTTTGTGTGAATACGAGCTTCAAGACCTTCAGCAGCTGTCGGCCAAATACGCCACTCAACTTAAAGTTGTCAGCATAAGCGTCAGGGAATCATATCCATATTATTCCCGGCTTTTTCATCAAAACCGGTATCACTGGAAGCTTTTAAATTTAAACCAGCAGTATGAGATCTTAGACACGTATCAAGTGCGATTTTTTCCGTACAACATCATCCTGTTACCTTCCACACGTATTGGACAATGCCCGGCACCCACACAGTATCTTGAGTTAGAAAACCAGCTTAAGAGATTAGTGCCGGAATGGACAACAAGTCCATAGGAACCAGCCTTTTTAAAATGGTTTTTATCTCAATGCATTAAAAAGCTTTAATTTTGCGCTATTATCTCCGTAAATACGTTATATTAGGGTACAGTTTTTGACAGCAACTACAAAGCTAAAATCTATCTATTATGTTAAGCTTTATCAAAAAAATATTTGGCGACAAAGCCACCCGCGACCTCAAATCCATTCAACATATACTTGATCTTACGCGCAATGCGTATGAACAAGTCGCACTGCTAAGCAACGATGAGCTACGGGCTAAAACAACCTATTTCAGAGAGAAGATACAACAAAATATAGCCGAAGAAACCAAGCAGATTAATATCTTGTTAGAAGAAATAGAAGCCGATCCCGACTTAGCCCCTGATGAGAAGGAAAGACTTTATAACCAAATTGATAAGCTTGAAAAACAACAATACGATAAAACCGAACAAGTTCTCAACGAGATATTACCAGAAGCTTTTGCTGTGATTAAGTCAACAGCAAAACGATTCCATGAAAATGAATTTATTGAGGTACAAGCTAACGATTTGGACAGGAATATAGCTTCTATACATGACTATGTCACCATACAAGGCGATAAAGCAATGTACCGTTCAAGCTGGAATGCAGGCGGGAACATGATCAAATGGGATATGGTTCACTACGATGTACAATATATTGGTGGTATAGTGTTGCATCAGGGTAAGATAGCGGAAATGGCTACAGGAGAAGGAAAAACATTGGTAGCCACTTTGCCTGTCTATCTGAATGCCTTAGCCGGTAAAGGAGTACATGTGGTTACGGTCAACGATTACCTTGCCAAGCGCGACTCGGAATGGATGGGAGTGATCTATGAGTTTCTCGGGCTTACGGTGGACTGTATTGACAAACACGAACCTAATTCAACAGCCCGAAGACAAGCTTATTTAGCCGATATCACCTACGGCACAAATAACGAATTCGGGTTTGATTATTTGCGCGACAATATGACCGGAAATCCGGATGAGTTGGTTCAACGTAAACATCACTACGCCATAGTGGACGAGGTAGATTCAGTGTTGATAGACGATGCCCGTACACCACTTATCATCAGTGGACCAACACCCAAAGGCGACAATCAGGAGTTCGATGTACTAAAACCCGATGTTACCAAACTATATAATGCACAACGTACATTAGTAAGCAGCATATTAGCCGAAGCAAAAAAAATATTGCAATCAGATTCTAATGATACCGATCTGAAGAAAGGTGGCGACCTGTTGTTCAGAGCTTATCGCGGGCTGCCAAAAAATACTGCATTAATTAAATTTCTGAGCGAAGAAGGGATGCGAAGCCTGATGCAGAAAACAGAAAGCTACTACTTGCAGGAGCAAAGTAAAAATATGCACCTGATTGATGATGAGCTGTATTTTGTGATTGATGAGCAACATAACTCGGTTGACCTGACAGAAAAAGGGATTGATCTGTTGACAACGGCATATAATGAACCCGATTTTTTCATACTACCTGATGTGGGGGCCGAAATAGCTGAGATAGAGAAACAACAGCTCCCCGAAGACACTCTGAACGAAAAAAAGAACGAGCTGATTCGCAATTTCAGTATCAAATCTGAACGCTTACATACCGTTCACCAGTTATTGAAAGCTTATACCCTCTTTGAAAAAGATGTGGAATATGTGATCATGGACAACAAGATCAAGATAGTGGACGAGCAGACAGGTCGTATTATGGAAGGCCGGCGCTATAGCGATGGACTTCACCAGGCTATTGAAGCCAAAGAAAATGTCAAGGTAGAAGCAGCTACCCAGACTTATGCGACCATCACTCTTCAGAATTATTTCCGTATGTATAATAAACTTGCCGGCATGACAGGTACTGCCGAGACCGAAGCCGGTGAGTTCTGGGATATCTACAAATTGGATGTAGTGGTGATACCCACCAACCGTCCCATACAACGTGATGATCGTGAAGACCTGATCTATAAGACTAAGCGAGAGAAGTTCAATGCTGTCATAGACGAGATCGTCTCATTGGTTGACGCCAAGCGGCCTGTCTTGGTAGGGACTACCTCAGTAGAGACATCAGAGTTGTTGAGTCGCATGCTTCAGAGGAGAAGCATACCTCATAATGTACTCAATGCCAAGCTACACCAGCGCGAGGCACAAATAGTGAAAGAAGCCGGGCAAGCCGGTATGGTTACCATAGCTACGAATATGGCCGGGCGTGGAACAGATATCAAGCTTGGTTCAGGGGTGAAAGAAGCCGGCGGATTAGCTATCATAGGTACCGAACGACACGAATCAAGAAGGGTTGACAGACAGTTGCGCGGACGTTCAGGACGTCAGGGCGACCCGGGTAGCTCACAGTTTTTTGTCTCATTAGAAGATGACCTGATGCGAATGTTTGGCTCTGGACGTATAGCCGGACTGATGGACCGCCTTGGACTGAAAGAAGGTGAAGTAATACAACACTCTATGATCACCAAATCAATAGAAAGGGCACAGAGAAAAGTTGAAGAAAACAACTTCGGAATACGTAAACGACTGCTTGAATACGATGATGTGATGAACGCACAACGGGAGGTGATCTACAAAAAACGCCACCACGCACTCTTTGGTGAACGCCTTGCAGTTGATTTGTCAAATATGCTTTTTGATCTGGTTGAGGGAATGATACAAGACTATCAGTCGGAACAAGACTTTGATCAGTTTCGCCTGACAGCACTCAAATCACTTGGGATAGAGCCACCCTTTGATGAAAAGACATTCCTCTCGGCCAATGTACAAACACTTACCGACCTGCTTTTTGAAAAGAGCACTAAGATGTATCGCGAAAAGACACGAAAAATAGGTGAGAAAACTATGCCTGTCATACAAGATGTGTTTGAACGGCAAAAACAATATGAAAATATCGCAATCCCTATTACTGACGGACAAAAGGCAATGCAGGTGATTGTAAATCTTAAAAAAGCTGTAGAAAACGGATCCAGAGAGGTAACCCTTTCCATCGAAAAAAACATCAGCTTAGCTCTCATAGATGATTCATGGAAAGAGCATCTACGCGAATTAGACGACCTCAAGCAATCGGTACAGGCAGCTACCTATGAGCAGAAAGACCCACTGTTGATCTATAAGTTTGAGTCGTTCGAGCTGTTTAAGAATATGTTGAACCGCATCAATAAGGATGTCATCTCTTTTTTAATGAAGGCCGATATACCCGTACAAGACGGGTCTGGCGTGAGAGAAGCAAAACGTGCTAAAGGCATTGACCGAAGCAGAATGAAAGAAGAACGATCAGACATGCTTTCACAAGCCCACAGCCAAACACAACAGCAAGAAATTACACAGCCTATCAAAGCTGAGAAGAAAGTTGGGCGTAATGAACCATGTCCGTGCGGAAGTGGAAAGAAATACAAAAACTGCCACGGCAGAGTAATGGCCGAATCCTGAAAAATTAGTAAAAATCTCTAGCAGCCGAACACGCAAAAAAAGATTACTTAGCCTATCGCATTAAATTTTTGTTAAATTTGCTCGCTTTCCATAGATTTTAATGCATGGTACAAGTTGATACTCTTACAAAAAACAACCGTAAAGCATCCTCTCTAAAGACCAGTGAAACTTTTTCACAGTTCAGGATACCGTGGTGGAAGAGATTATTCGATATTTTCTTTTCAGTGATTGCTTTGCTGATCTTTTCACCCCTGATGCTAGTGATCGCTTTGCTGATCAAAATAGATTCACGAGGACCAGTAATTTATTCTTCCCGAAGAGTAGGGACCGGATACGACATATTCAACTTTTATAAGTTCCGTTCAATGCATGTAGGAGCTGAACAAGAGCTTCCGCTGTTGTCCGACTTAAATTTATATCTCATTAACCGTAGCCAACGTTTACAGCACGAAGAAGAGAAATGTCCTCAATGCCAAAAGTTAGGTCATAATTGTTCACCCCTGCTATATATTGATGGTACTGAGATATGCGAGAACTGGTATTTTGAGCTACGCCGTCGTTCAGCTACCAACACCACCTTTTTCAAAGCTAAGGGCGATCCACGCATCACTCGTATTGGAAGGATCATACGATCAGTCAATCTGGATGAATTGCCACAGCTGTTCAATGTTATCAAAGGAGACATGTCAATAGTTGGAAACAGGCCATTGCCATTATACGAAGCCGAAAAACTTACTACCGACTTATGGTCATACCGTTTTATTGCACCAGCAGGAATTACAGGGCTATGGCAAATACAAAAAAACCGCTTTTATTCGCAGGAAGAACGAATTGCTTTAGATAACCAATATGCAATGATAGCCTCGTTTTGGATGGATGTGAAAATCATATTTAAAACATTGGGCACCTTCTTCAGGAAAGGAAATTATTAGCCCGACTGAAAATGAAACATACGAAAGGCTGTAGTATCTACCGAATCAAAACTATAACAGCTCAAGCTGAACTTCAAGGATTTTGTTTTCTGCCGCTTTCAATATGCTGATCTTATATGAGTCAATGATGATCTCTTCTCCCAAGGCCGGAATACTTTCATGATTGTTAATGATAAAGCCTGCCAAGGTTTCGTACTCTTCCGATTCGGGCAGATTCAGTTTATAGGTTTGGTTTAAATAATCTATCTCAAGGCGAGCCGAAAAAACATACGTATGGTCTTCTACACGCAATTCAACAGTTTCTTCCTCGTCGTATTCATCGTCAATATTTCCAAATATCTCCTCAATGATATCTTCCATTGAGACTATGCCCGATGTACCTCCAAACTCATCCACCACTACAGCAATTCCTCTTCTTTTTTGGATCAGCTGCGAGAGCAAAAGGTTGGCAGCATATGTTTCGGGATATATCTCTATAGGGCGCAACACCTGTTTGATATCAGCAGGCTTTTTAAACATATCAAATGAATGTACGTATCCAATGATATTGTCTATACTATCCTGATAGACCAATATTTTTGAGTGCTTTGTTTCCTCAAATCTATTGAGAAGAGTATTCAACGTATCGTCCACATTAACAGCTTCTATCTCAGTACGGGGCACCATACATTCACGTAGTTTAATATATCTGAAGTCGATAGCTTTTTGAAACAATTGTATATCTTGATTGATCTCGTCTTCGATTTGCTCATCGGAGGCATAATCACGTATAAAATCATTTAAGTCAACAGAAGAAAACTTATATTCATCCGGTTCAAGATGAATACGAAAAACTTTACTCACCAAAAACTCCGCAAGGCTGATATACAATACTATTAAAGGATAGAGCAGATAAAAGAACAGCCATACGGGGCCTGCAAAAGCCGAAAGCATACCGTTTGGGTTGATCCTGAAGAGTATCTTTGGTAAAAACTCGGCAAAAAATAAAATAATTAAAGTGGATACTACGGTTTGAAACAGCAACACAAACAGCTGGCTTTGCATGACAGCCGGGAAGCTTTCTGCTATAGGTTCTAAAAGTCGTGCCATAGCAATACCATATACTACAAGAGCAATATTATTGCCTAACAACAATGCACCAATAAATTTTGATGGATTTTTATAAAAACCGTTTAGTATCCCGGCTGAAATTTTTTTCTTTTTCAGATCCAACTCAATACGCAATCGGTTGGCACTGACAAATGCTATCTCCATGCCTGAAAAAAAGGCAGAAAATAACAGCATCAGAAGAATGATCTGGAAGTCAGTCATTGTGTTTTTGTTACTAAACGTATCCGCTGCAAAGATACATGGAAAAAAGCCGAATGAAACATAATCTATTCATTCCATCACCTGATTTTCTGTACATATCTTATTGATCTTCTTCGTCTATCTCTAACGTAGCCCGTATGTTATAGATAGTACGACTTGAAAAGTCTTCTGCAGCTACAAGGCTGTCACCAAAAATAACTTTTTCAGGTCCAGTGATTTTAACTGTTGACCGTGAAAATATTTCTTTCGATTTCTGATCCCAATATAAAGTATCTGTCTGCAACACCTCTTTTGTATGAAAGTTTTCTACTTCTACCTCACCTTTTGCTATCATCAGTTTTATTTTGTCGTAACTGATCCCATAATTTGCTTGTATCTGCGAGTTGGGCTGTTGTAGAGAATCTAAGAATTGTGCCATAAATCCCTGCGGAAACTCAATGATCTGGTCAGCTTCGTCGTATTGAAGCATAAGAGGTGCTGTGAGTATCATCATCACTTCTCCCGAATCGCTTCGGATATAGGTAATATTGGATGCACTCACTGTTGCCAATGTATCTTCTTTGGATAACTCCCGTACTACGCTCATAGGATTTTCACACGAAGCCCATATTAGCGCTGCTAAAAAAAACAGAATAATGTGGGATTTTATCGCCCGGCTGATGAACCTGATCCAGTTCATTGCAGCAATTATTTAGCTGCTCTAACTATAGTCTCTTCCCTGAACCAGCATTCAATCACATACGGTTTCCCTTCTTCATATCCATAGAAGAATATAGTCTCAAGACTTGGGAAATAAACCGAATACGTTGCTATTCGTTTATTGGCTATCTCTGTCTGTGAAGGATCAATACGTTTTGCCTGATTATATTTATCTACGGCAGCCCAAAATGATACGCGGCTTGTAAACTCATTATCGCCACACTCTTTAGCCCCTGACGCATAAATATCACCTATTGTAATATAGGGTGAGCCATCACTTGGATTCAGTTCTATAGCCTTTAAAGCCATCTGACGGGCACGAGGGTAATTCTTCAAGGCACGCAAAGTTTCAGCCAATAGCTTATATGCATTAAAGGCCTTAGTCATATCTTCCGAATGAGTAGCTTCTTCAAAATATTTGATCGCTTCTCCATATTTATCTTCTCTGAGCATCAGCCTTCCA
The DNA here is from genome assembly GCA_023229245.1 of Bacteroidales bacterium. Classification (GTDB taxonomy): domain Bacteria; phylum Bacteroidota; class Bacteroidia; order Bacteroidales; family F082; genus JALNZU01. The sequence goes on from JALNZU010000003.1 coordinate 92,143, forward strand.
ATATTGTAAGCCGATTCGGGAGATGGTTGCAGCTTATGCAACTTAACACTGGCATTTAGATAGAGCGGGTCATCCTGACATCCACGACGGTCAAGCAGATTAGTTATCTTGGTCAATAGTTCTATATCATCGGGATTATCATTCCACTTTTTGCTATACACCCTAATCAAATCGGGGCAGGATGCAAAAGGTTCAAAGGTAACATCAATATTTGCCTTATAGTTCCTGTAATGTTCTACCCAACGTGTATCACCCGCCTGTGTCAAGCCGACTATATTATGATCTAATATATCAATGATACGGTCATAAATATCTACTAAGGCAGCTGTATCTATCTTCGACTCCTGTACCATGCGTACTGCTGATCTGAAATAATAGATCAATACTGTGCCATCGGCATTATCGCCTTCAAGCTCGATAGATTCATTCATGATTTGATAGCTTTCCTCATATCGGGTGGGTGCATAGGTCATCAAGTCCATTCCTTTGCGTCCGAGTATAGCACCTTTTTGTGGGTTTCCTGTACGGAAGTGATATGGAAAATACGTGATACGTTGATCGTACACCATCATCAATGTGTCGATAAGCAGTGCCTTAGCTTGGATATCCTCTTCATTTTCAATCTGGTGTTGCATAATTTTCACCCCATCCACATAGGTGTTTTCGCTTCCAAGCGGGCAGTTCTGAAACACCCAGCGCCATGGTCCAATTATATCATTGACCACAGGCGACTGATAGTCAGCAGCTTTCCATTGCCTGAAGAACTCACGATAAAGCGATATATTTTCGACACATTTAATGCTATCTTCTCCATATTTGGGTAAATCTTGTAAATTCTCCTGTGCTATAGCGGTAGTACTAAGTACTATAAGCATTGCAATGGTTTTCAACAAGGTGTTATAATAGGCATTGAATTTCATATTACTAAAGTCTAAAGATTAATTATATTTTCTTTTCACAAACCAACGTTCATAGATTGCTATCCCAACGGTAAGATTCGCATAGGTTTCTCTGATCAGGTTATCGGCCATAGTTCCTCTACGTCCTACTTCAAGGCTCAGATCAAGAGTAGTCAAAGAACGTGGCATTGGCAAGCTAACTCCAAAACTAATGCCAAAATCGGTAATCTGATGTCCGTTAAGCTGTAGATAGGTTTGATTATATTGGGCTCCCATCCTATAAGTAACACGTTTCCAGTATCCTGAAATCGATGTGTGAGAAGGGGTGAACTGACCACCAACAGATAGATTCCAGCTTTTACCCAATGAATCAACCGATGTTGGCATAGGATAGGCTTCCCAGTTTTGCCAATTAAAATCTAAGCCTACCAACCAACTGTCTGGCTTCTCCAACGACAACCCAAAACCAACTTTGGGAGGCAGCTGTATGGTCTCTTTTTGCTTTTTATCATAAAAAATAGTGTCAATCAGTTGGGGTATATTATCTCCTATCCCTCCAAATCGTGAGACTACTAATTGTTCGCCCTTTACTGCAAGATTGGTTGAATGGCTATAAATCAGACCAAAATGCAAGGCCATATCATTTTGAAACCGCAACGAATACAAGGCACCATAATCAATGATAAAGTCACTGACCATCATTCGGCTATCAACTTTTGTGTTGGCCATACTCAATGAATCAGTGAAATAAACCAATGAGGAAGTAGTGTTTCGTCCAAAGACATATGAGGCATTAACGCCTATTGAAACATTTTTGACCAGAGCAAATGCATTTCCAAAGTACAACTTGTTCAACCCGCCCTCTCCCGAGTATGAACGTATGTAGTCCAGTCCTTCATTAGTAGTTGATTTGGCATTAACTTCATAACTGATATGGCTGAAGGGCTGTAGTCCAACTGCTGATTTCCACCAGGCTGTTACTGGAAAGCCTGCTGCAAAATAGGCTAAATTAGCATAATCACCTGATTCTGTTTGGGTTGTAGTTCTATATCCTACTGTGCTAAGGCTTAGTCCGGCATCAAACAAAAACGAAAGGGAGTCGAAAGCTGCATAAGTAGCCGGATTAGCCGAATTTACTATGCGCTGACTACCTACGGCATTCCCTATGCCACCCATTGCACGCAACTGGGCATTCACGCTATTGGATTCAAGCATTCCCAATCCAAAACGTGAATAAGGTGAATCAATGCTGTTTTGTGCCACCGCACCTCCTAAGCTCATTCCTATAAGCAACAGCAGGAGAATTTTTGTTAACTTACCCAAATCTATTATAATTCAATATTACACGCAGACCTTCCAAAACAAGATTTGAAGTTGCAAAGATGTTAATTTTAAACTTTTTGTCAAAATATTTATTGTCTCCACCGCCAACTAAAATTTTTAATGGTTGGTAACGGGCTTCATATTGTTCAATTATACCGTCTAACTCGGCCTGTACTCCGTTCATCACCCCCGATTGCAACGAAGCAATAGTTGTTTCACCTATCAGGTTAGCTGCACCTACAGCCGATACCAACGGCAGTCGGGCAGTAAACGTATGCATTGCCTTGAAACGCATCTCAATACCCGGACTGATAGCACCTCCATAATACACACCATCGGCACTCAAGAAATCATAAGTGATACAACTTCCCATATCAATCACTAACACATTTTCTGCCGGATACATTTCCCATGCTGCAGCAACAGCGGCTATCCGATCCGTTCCAAGCGTCTCAGAGGTTTTATAAGCTAAGGTAAATGGCATACTCATCTCGCTGCTAAGCATGCGAACTATCATTTTTTCCGACAGGCTTTTACTGATAGGCTCAGGTAGCTCTCTTACGGCCGACATAAAACAAAGCCGTAACTTCGGATATTTACGAAGCAGCTCATCTATGGACTGATGGTCGTTCAACCCCAGATTGAACACCTCCTGTATCAAACCTTCAGTCAGCAGTGCCGCTTTGATAATAGTATTTCCAACATCCAGCAGTAAAACCATTGTAATCACTCAATTTAGCTGTAAAAATACACACTCTGTCCCGGATGGCAATTTTTTTATTCAAAAGTTTTTGAAGAACCAAATTTATCCTATCTTTGCAGGCCAATTCCAGCGGGGTACCATAGCTCAGCAGGTAGAGCAACGGACTGAAAATCCGTGTGTCGCTGGTTCGATTCCGGCTGGTACCACCCTCAAAAGCAGCTGCATCATTATCAAGATACGGCTGCTTTTTTTATGGCAAATTCCTATCAGATAAAACCAGAAGTACTATGACTATGTCAACCGTAATTAAATCTGCCAGTGCGCTCATGCTTTTGTGCTTTCAACCGTTTGCATAGACTGTTTTTGTCTGCTTTGATTCAAACGGCTTTATTGCCATAAGAACTCTATATATTTGTACAGAAAATACAGCTTAAGGCAATACACTTATCTTGTGCTTCAAGTGGATATGATTATGAGTATGCGTTTTTTAAACATAATTCAGTCATATGTTATGATAAAAAAAGTGTATAATAGAGCGAAGCAGTTCAATAGGTTTAAGGTATTAGGATTGCTTTGCTTACAATAACTTCAAAAATTTAAACGGATGAAAAGAGTATTGATAGTAACAGGTGGTGGCGATTGTCCGGGACTTAATGCAGTGATCCGGGCTATAGTAAAGCGTGCTTCACAGGAAAAGAACTGGGAAGTATTGGGTAGCATTCAGGCTTTCAATGGTATTTTATGGGAACCTACTGAGGTAAAGATTTTGACTCCCGAGTTAGTAAAGGGCATTCATTTTCAAGGAGGTACTATTATTGAAACCACAAATAAAGGAGGTCCGTTTGCATGGCCTGTTAAAAATCAGGATGGAAGCTGGTCAACAGTTGACCGCTCGGACGAGATGATCCGTAAGATACAGTATCTGGGTATTGATGCGGTGATCAATATTGGTGGTGATGGCAGTCAGCGTATTTCGCAAGCTTTGTTTGAAAAGGGCTTGCCTATTATAGGTGTCCCCAAAACTATTGACAACGATCTTTCATCAACCGATTCAACCTTTGGATTTCAAACGGCTGTAGAGGTAGCTACTGAAGCAGTAGATAAATTGGTAACTACTGCTGCCAGTCATAACCGAGTATTTGTAGTAGAGGTAATGGGGCGTTATGCCGGTTGGATTGCATTGAATGCTGCTGTAGCAGGAGGTGCTGAGGTTTGTTTGATTCCTGAGTTTCCGTATGACATTCATATCATTCAACAAAAATTAGAATCCCGTTTTGTGCGCGACAGAGGCTTTGCCGTAGTGGTTGCTGCAGAAGGTGCATATCCCAAAGGTGGGGAAATGGTGTTTGAGACAAGTGATGAGATCGGTTACAAAAATCTAAAGTTAGGCGGTATAGGACGCTCTCTGATCAAACAGCTTAAAGAGGTTGGTTTTGAGCATGATATGCGTGAAACAGTATTAGGACACCTGCAGCGTGGCGGCATACCTATAGCTTATGACAGGGTATTATCCGCACAATTTGGAGTAAAAGCCTTTGAGATGGTGTTGAAAAAAGAATATGGAAAAATGGTCTCGTATCGTCATCCTCATTTTGTATCAGTACCATTAAAAGAAGCTATAGTACAGCCTAATTTGGTTACTTTGGATAATGCATTGGTTAAAACAGCATTAGGCTTGGGAATCTCACTTGGGATAGACATAAGCAGTTCATTGAATGCGTAGGCTCATTATTTTTCCTACAGCCCGTTCAGCTGATGTGAGCCTTTGCAACAAATCCATAGTAGTTGTGATTGATGTGCTCCGTGCTACTTCGGTAATAGCAACCGCTTTGGCTAATGGCGCTAAAAAGGTTTTTCCTTTTGCAGAGATAAAAGATGCCAGAAACTTTTATGATCAATGTCAGCCTGGCACCGCTCTCCTTTGTGGTGAACGCAAAGGACATATCATACCCGATTTCCATCTTGGCAATTCACCGCTCTCATATACTTCTGACACGGTAGGGCAAAAGATGCTATTATTAAGTACAACTAATGGAAGTCTTGCCATTGACCGATGTAAGGAGGCTAAAAGGATGATTACAGTAGCTTTCGTCAATATCACTGCCGTAGCTGATTGGCTTTCCGGCTTAGCTGAAGATATTGCCATAGTATGTGCAGGTACTAATGGCCAGTTTTCTTTAGATGATGCCCTGTGTGCTGGTGCACTGATCAGCTTATTAGAAGAACAGTCGGCATACCAAAAAGGCGATCTGGCTTTGTTACTGTCCAACTTTTACCGGTCATCAGGCAGCATACGCGAGAAGCTCACTGGCTGTTATCATCTCACCTATTTAGAATCTATTGGATATGGGCAGGATATAGACTATTGTCTTAGCCCTGATCTGTTACAAAACATACCGCTCTTACACAGTGATGGTCGACATCATTGGTTTGAAAACCTTTAAGGGAGAGATATTTTACGTATCTCAAGCTGTAATTCAGCAAGTTGCTGAGGTGCGATAGCTGAAGGTGAGTCGATCATTACATCACGTCCGGAATTATTTTTCGGGAATGCAATAAAATCACGTATAGAATCAAATCCTGCGAGCAAAGCCGTCAGTCTGTCGAACCCAAGTGCAATACCTCCATGAGGTGGTGCTCCATATTCAAAAGCATTCATCAAAAAACCAAACTGTTGCTGAGCTTCTTCATCGGTAAAGCCTAACAATTCAAACATTTTCTTTTGCAATTGCCTATTATGGATACGTATTGAACCCCCACCTATTTCTACCCCATTGATCACCATATCATACGCATTAGCTCTTACTTCAGCCGGATTGGTATCCAGCATGGGTATATCCTTTTGGTTTGGAGAGGTAAACGGATGATGCATGGCATAAAATCGTTGGGTTTCTTCATCCCATTCTAATAAAGGAAAATCCGTGACCCACAAAGGTTTAAAGTGGTTTGGGTCACGCAATCCCAGCAAGTTACCCATCTCAAGGCGTAATTCATTCAGTTGCTTAAGTGTGGTATGAGTCGCACCCGAAAGGATCAGCAACAGATCGCCAGGTTTGGCATCACAACGCTCCACCCATTGTTGCAGATCATGCTGACTAAAAAATTTATCTGCTGATGATTTTAAGCTTCCGTCTTCATTATACCGCACATAAAAAAGGCCTTTAGCTCCTATCTGCGGTCGTTTCACAAAATCTGTCAACGCGTCTATTTGTTTACGGCTAAATGAGGCGCATCCGCTTGCATTGATACCTACAACCAACTCGGCACCATCGAACACGCCAAACCCTTTCCCTTGTGCCAGATCAGTCAGTTCGACAAAAGACATTCCAAAACGAAGATCAGGCTTATCAGTACCATACAAACGCATGGCAGCAGCATAATCCATATGTATAAAAGGCTCTATATCAATACCTTTTACCTTCTTAAAAAGAAAGCGTACCATTCCTTCAAATGTATTCAGTATCTCGTCTTGTTCAACAAAAGCCATCTCGCAATCTATCTGAGTAAATTCCGGTTGTCGGTCGGCGCGCAGGTCTTCGTCTCTGAAACAACGTACTATCTGAAAATATCGGTCAAATCCTGATACCATCAGCAATTGCTTGAATGTTTGAGGCGACTGTGGCAATGCATAAAACTCACCCGGATTCATGCGGCTGGGTACCACAAAGTCGCGGGCACCTTCGGGAGTAGATTTAATCAGATAAGGGGTTTCTATCTCAATAAAACCCAACGCATCCAGGTAAGTACGTGTTTCTAAGGCCAACTTATGCCTCAGCAAAAGATTTTCCTTTAATGGGTTGCGGCGCAAGTCAAGGTAGCGATACTTCATACGCAGCTCCTCACCCCCATCAGTCATATCTTCTATAGTAAACGGCGGTAGCTTCGATTTGTTGAGAAGCTCTATGCTGTGCGGCTCGATCTCTATATCACCTGTTGCTAATTGTGGATTTTTCGAGATGCGTTCCACCACTAAACCTTCTACCCGTATGACAAACTCACGGCCTAACTGCCTTACCTGTTCTATCAATGCAGGAGTTGTTTTCCCTTCTTCCAACATCAGTTGAGTGATTCCATATCGGTCACGAAGATCAATCCAGATCAACGAACCTTTGTCGCGTATGCGCTGTACCCATCCGCTGAGTATCACATGACGACCTGTATCCGACAGGCGAAGTTCACCACAAGTATGCGTTCTGAACATAAGAATTATGCTTAAAATTTCAAAAGGCGAAATTACAAAAAAGCAGCCTCACAGTGAGAGATCAGTCTAAAGATTTGATGAACAGCAGACTGGTCAGATGAAAGTATAAGAATATCAAAACTAAGTTGGGCTTCAAAAGTTGATCTGAGTGAACGCATTGACTTCATGTACTTTTCACTATCTCTCCAACTGCATCCATTGTTAGAATCAATTATTGGGCTTGGATAAACAATTTTATATTCTCAATAGGTGTATGATGGTGACAAGATGTATTTTTGCAGCCAAGATGGTCTTGCGTTCTCAATCATGAATTGGTAATAGCCGATCTTACATTTTGATAATAACGTTGTTTTATGAAGTCTGATTTTGTTTTCCCTAATGGTTAAAAATATTAAAAATGAGTCAAAGAATCAATATTTTTGTATTTTGAAAGTTTATTAGTACATAACCCTAAATATTGTCAATTGTATGAGTAACAAAAATCTAATGTATGCCCTGCCGCAGTGGTTACTGATAGTCGTCATTGCTGGCATCACGCTTACAGGTACAACGGGCTGTAAAAGCAAAAAGAAGTTAGCCCGTGAGCAGGCTGCTGCCGAATATGCTGCCAAGGTAGATCAGGCCAAGAAAGACCTGACTGCCATTTTGAACGATCAGTCATCCTGGAATCTTGATGAGAAAGAACAGCGCTTTAACACTATCAAGAGCTGGGGATTACAGGATGAAGAGGTTCAAAATCTGATCCCTTTAGTAGCTGACAAGCTGATGCGCGAGCGTGCTGAGGCAGCTCGTCAGGCAGAAGAAGAACGGCTGAAAAAATTAGAAGAAGAGCAACAAAAAGAACGTACAGGAAGCTATCAGGTCATAGAAAATTATTTTAAAGCTATCGCTTCCGCATCCGATCTGGCTGAGGCCAACACTATGATCAATCAAGCCTTACAACTCTTTGCCACATCCGATGTTCCAGTGCTTATCATCATCAGTCAGGACGGTGGCTTCAACGACTACGACCGGCCTACTACCATCAGGCGTTATTTAGAACAACTGAAGGATACTAAAACACACAACAAACGCATCGAGCAGGTAAAATACGATGCTTCGGGAAAAATTACTGAAATCGAACTGATTAAATAATAAAGGATATGAAAAACACAATCATTCTAACACTCCTCTTCGGTCTGTTTGCTGCCTTCCCTGCTTTTGCACAAGACGATATCAGCCCGGCAAGGAAACAAGCTATTGACAGTCTGGCTCTTGAAAAAGTACGCGACCTTAGTAAATATGTAAGTATAATTGGCAACAAATCCACACCATGGAGCGAAGCCAACAGGGTGATAGACCGAGCAGAAGAACTATTCATGCAGAACGCAGAGATAGGTGTATCCTCACTATTTAGAAATGATATCAACTACTATAAAGTCCGTCAATACTTTGAAAGGCTGATGCGTTTAAATTATGACAGGGTTGAAATAGAATGGTACAAGATTGAATATGTGAGCGACCTGCAGCGTCAGCCCGATGGAACGTACGTAGGAGTGATCACTATTTTCCAGAAATTCAGAGGCTATGATCGTGAAGGAGGATTGGTATATGAAGATACTACCAAGAAAGATATTACAGTCTATGTCAAACGTAAAGAAACCCAGATAGGAGGCCGTCTGATCGGATTCTGGGATGTGTTGCTGGGCGATATCAGAGTGAAAGAAACACGTCAAAACTAAACATACCAGCCAGTACATGACTGATCAAAAACCCCGCCAGAGCAATGTCCGACGGGGTTTGCTATTGTGTATCCACCAAAATGAACCATATAATTTATGAAGCTACACGCAAGAAGTAAAGGATTTTTGGGTTACCCTCTGCACAACAGCATATTATTTGGGTTGATATCTTCATGTTTTTTATTCCTATTTCTAAGCATGGGGATACACCTGAATGCACAACCACAAATCGGAGGATTTCAGGTGGATGAAACAGAACTATATGCGATGACCAAGCAGATGAGCCAGTTTTTCAGCCGGTTCAACAACGAAGAAGACCGCTATGGGAAAAAATTACTACCCGATTCACCCGAATACCGAAATAATAATGACAGAAAACTGATGTTGCCTCATCTCTTTGACAAAGAGAACCCCAGGACTACCAGCGCATTAAAAGATTATTTCATCGAAGATCTTACAACCAATCATGAACCGAACTTTTTGGAGTTTCTTGGTGGGAGATGGTATGCCGAAGTATCAGTTACTTTTGAGTATAAAGGGAAACAGGTAGAGTTGCTGCTATTCCTGATGATTGAAAAAGAAGGATTAGGATCAAAATGGGTGCTTAGCAATATCTATTTTCCGGATTTTAATAAAATGTTTCCGGTAGGCGAGATAGCTGAACGGGAGAAGCATTTCTTACATCCTATGAGCCACGAATTAGACTTTATGAATATCTATAAAGCCTTTAGAAATCCCGAAGTAATTGAATACTACGCTTCAAAAAGCTTTGCGCCCGATTATCTGAGCTTGTTTTTCTTTGAGATAAAATCGGGACGACTGAAATTTGTGAAGATCAACACCCTCAAGTTTCATATTTTTCAGATAAAAAATTGGTATTTCGAGATTTCGTGGTTCAACCGAAGCGGCCTAAACAGTGGTTGGCTCATTTCTAATCTTATGTATATCAACGAACAAGAAAAAGAACCTTTAGTAAAGTTTTATCAACCATGAAACGGGTACAAGCCATCATTTTTTCTTTAATACTACTGCTTGTTGTTCCCTGCTTTTCTTTGGCACAGAATCATCAGCAAGTTATCACAGCCGAAGAGATGAGCGTATATCGCGAGCAGGCCGGTCAGTTAGCCAAGTTTTTTGAAGGTACGCTCAATTTTTTAGGCGACACAGCTTCTACCGTTCAGGAAAAAGAGATCATCATCAACGAAAGCTATGCAAAAATTTTTCTCAACGAGGAGGTACAGATAGAGGATGACCTGGACGACAGGCGTGATGTGCCTATCAACAAAGACGTAAGAGCTTATCTGAAAGATGTGGATTTTTTCTTCCATTCGGCTAGATTCCGTTTTGATCTGCAAAGCATCGAATCGTTGACAAACGACAAGGGAGAGCTATATTTCAAGCTGACCCTAACCCGTGTTCTTGATGCCAAAACTTTGAAAGGTGAGTCGGTTTCTTCATCACGCCTACGCTATATGGAAGTAAATATTGATCCGTTCAAAAAAGACCTGCGTATTGCCAGTTATTACACCACCCGTCTGAATGAAAAAGAAGAAAGGAGAAACTGGTGGGCAGGATTGGATGATACCTGGCGTGCATACTTCGGACAGGATATTGTATTAGCCGACACCATTCGATTTTCGGATATAATACAGATAGTAGATGAAGGTATCGTCATTAATCGCAGGATAGCCCAAAGTCGGCGAGGCTCGTTTTTTGTGATGGGAACAGATACTTTACCAGAAGATCAACGCCATCTGTTAGCCGGTAGAGAACCCGATGAAGTGCTTGACTTAGATGAAATCGTTTATATCCATATTCCCGATACCCTTTCAGGACTGGCTGCTGAGGCCGATAACCGGTTACGTCAATTTGGGCAGATCAAAAAGATAGACATAAGCGGTCTGGCTTATTTCACTCATCTACGGCCTCTGGATCAACTCACTCAATTAGAAGAGGTGTATGCTTCATTCACACCTATAGAAGACCTTAGCCCATTACGTAATTTGAGCCACCTACGCATATTAAATATTTCGGGCAGCAAGGTGCGTTCATTGAGTCCATTGCAATATGCCACAAACATCAAAGAGCTATATATCAATCAGACAGATATAGCCGATATTTCTACATTACAGTATTTCAATCAGCTTGAAAAGCTTTCGGCTAATCAAACTGGAATACGAAGTATTGAAGTTTTGGATGGCCTGCAATCGCTAACAGTATTACTGCTTTCAGCCACCCAGCTTTCACATCCTGAATCGTTGGCAAGCTTGTCGAACCTACGGGTGCTCGATCTAAGCGAGACATCCATTCGACAAGCCAGGTTTCTGAAAGGACTCACAGCATTACAACAACTGCATTTAGATCATACTGATATTCAAAATATTGAAGACCTCTCTTCACTCACTTCACTCAACCAGCTTCATATCAGCAACACCAAGATAGATGATCTGTCGCCTTTACAGGGTTTGCCTGAGCTTAGACGTATTTATTGCGATAATAGTGGAGTAAGTGCGGCTATGGCAGCTGCTTTTGTACGCTCGCGCCCAGACGTATTAGTGATCTTTGACTCACAAGAATTGCTGGCATGGTGGGAAAATCTTCCCCTATACTGGCGTGCCCTGTTCAGCGAACAAACCGGTATTATCCCTAATCCGGGTACTGAAGAACTACATCAGCTGATCAACACCCCACGACTAAATCTGAGTGGTAATAAACATCTGCAAGAGATACAGGCAATCAGCCGCATGTCGAATCTCAAAGAGCTATCAGTTAGTAATACAGGGATTAAAGACCTGAGACCATTAGTAGGATTGAATAATTTAAGGAAACTTGATATCTCATACACCCATGTCAATAATTTAGATGCGTTAGCCGGTCTTTTCCAGTTGGAAGAACTCAATATTCAGCACACTCAGGTGGATCAGTTAAAACCCTTGCAGCATAGTACGAATCTAAAACTCATTTTAGCCGACAACAGCCAAATCAACACTCAGACAGTTTTGGAGCTTAAACATGAGCAACCCAATGTGTTGATAGTACATCAAACTGCAAGCCTACGTCAATGGTGGACTAATCTGCCGGATATTTGGAAGACCATGCTCAACGGAAATATTAAAGATACTCCAGATCTTACTCCTATAGAATTGCAACAGATTGCAGACAGAAAGTCATGTGTCATCCATAATCAAACGGGGATATCCAATCTAGAACCTTTGCTGCCACTACTTTTCCTTGAGAAGCTCGAACTTACCGGAACCCGTGTCAGTGATCTCAATCCTATTTCAAACCTTCAGCATCTGAAAGAACTGATCTTGTCGGGCAACCCATTACACTCTATTCAAGCCTTAGCAAACCTGACACAGTTGGAAGTACTGGATATCGAAAGTACTCCCATTAGTGATCTCAGTCCGTTGGCAAAGCTCTCCAATCTGAAAAAGCTGAACATAAGCGGTACGCAGATACGAAACATCAAAGTACTGGCATCATTAGATCAGTTAGAAGAAGTAGCATTGTACAATAGCCGGATCAAAAATTTGCAACCACTTGAAAAACTACCAGCTCTGCGGTATCTCAAATGTTATAATACCAAAATAAGCAAAAAGAAGATGGATAGGTTCATGCAACTCAAACCCGACACACATATACTTTATTACTAACCAATGGTCTTTTTCTCACTATCATTTGACTGGCAGTAACCAACGAGCTTTGCGTCGAAAATTGAAATAACAAAATACCCGAGAGGTAAGCATCCACTTACAACACCTGCCGATCAGGTTGTACTATGAGGCAGTTCCTAATACACCTTGTGTTTTGATAGCGATATCATACTGTTTCCCTCACGGCCAATGCTGTTCATTCCATCAATTTATTTGATGCAAGTTTTTATAAAAATATCCGTACTTTAGCCTTTGAAATATGACAACCTCATGTATTAAGAGCATATTCAGGTTTATAGACGAGTAAAAAACATATCAAATACTTCTATACCTTGTACACATTAAAAACCAGGATTGACACTAAATCCATTGAGTTTCAACAAAACAGAGACGCTTTTCTTCGGTTGCTTGAGACGTTCAACGAGCGCCAGCATCTATCTACCCGTGGGGGTAGTTCAGCTTCCATTATGCGTCACAAAGAGCGTAACAAGCTGCTTGCCCGCGAACGTATTGATTTGTTGGTTGATCGCAACACTCCTTTTTTAGAGCTGTCGCCTTTGGCAGCTTTTGACTTGTATGACAACGGATTCCCTTCTGCGGGTATAGTTACCGGCATAGGTGTGATCAATGGGCGTGAGACAGTGATCATAGCCAACGATGCCACCGTGAAAGGGGGAACATATATGCAATACACCATCAAGAAGCATCTGCGGGCACAGGAGATCGCTATGGAAAATCATTTGCCGTGTGTCTATATTGTTGATTCGGGTGGTGCCTTCCTACCGGAGCAGGATACCGTCTTTCCCGACCGCGATCATTTTGGTCGTTTCTTTTACAATCAGGCTCGTATGTCGGCTATGGGTATTCCACAGGTAGCTATGGTGATGGGCTCATGTACAGCTGGTGGCGCTTATGTGCCGGCTATGAGTGATGAAACCATCATCGTCAGAGATCAGGGTACTATATTCTTAGGTGGACCGCCCTTAGTCAAGGCAGCAACAGGCGAAGAGATCACAGCTGAAGAATTAGGGGGTGGCGAGGTACATACCAGTATATCGGGAGTAGCCGACCACTTAGCCGAGAACGAACGACATGCCATCACTATTTGCAGGCATATCTTTGAAAACCTTGAAAAGCCCAGGCGTCAGACCCTTGAGACCCTTACCCCTGTAGAGCCTTTATATGATCCAACCGAGCTATATGGCATAGCCCCCGTTGATCTGCGTAAATTAATTGACCCGCGCGAGATCATCATGCGGATAGTGGATGGAAGCAGATTTCATGAGTTTAAAGCACGCTATGCCACTACATTAGTAACCGGATTTGCCCATATCATGGGGTTCCCTGTAGGCATCTTAGCAAATTTCGGAGTGTTATTCAGCGAGTCGGCACTGAAAGCCACACATTTTATACAGCTGTGTACGCAACGTAAGATACCCCTGCTTTTCTTGCAGAACATCACCGGATTCATGGTAGGCAAAGAGTTTGAACATGGAGGTATTGCCAAAGACGGAGCCAAGATGGTGCATGCAGTTTCTAATGCCAATGTGCCCAAATTCACAGTGATTTTTGGCGGTTCATTCGGAGCCGGCAATTACGGGATGGCAGGGCGAGCTTTTGGTCCAAGACTACTCTTCATGTGGCCTAACGCCAAAATTTCGGTGATGGGTGGCGAGCAGGCATCTAATGTGTTGGTAACAGTAAAAGAAGATCAATATAAAGAAAAAGGGGTTGAAATGCCCGAAGAAGAGCGCAAACAGCTACGCAACACCATATTGGAAAAATACGAACGCGAAGGCTCGGCCTATTATAGCACCGCCAGATTATGGGACGATGGCATCATTGATCCGGTTGATACCCGAAAAATGATCGCTATGGGAATAGCTGCTTCACTGAATAATCCGTTTCCCGATCAACAGTTTGGAGTTTTTAGAATGTAACTATGAAAGCCTATCAACACATATTAATTGAAGACAAGCAATATGTCAGGACCATCTGGCTCAACCGTCCCGAGAAACACAACGCATTCAACCCACTGTTGATCCATGAGCTTCAAGAAGCATTCGTGCTTTGTGCCAAAGATCAGGATATCAGGGTAGTATTGCTCAGAGGGTCAGGTAAATCATTTTGTGCCGGTGCTGATCTAGAGTATATGCACGATATCAGTCGTTTTGGAATTGATGAAAACAAAGCAGATGCGCTTAAGCTAGCCAGTTTGTTCGAATCGGTATATCTTTGTCCAAAACCGGTCATTGCAGTAGTACATGGCTCAGTATATGGAGGAGCCAATGGCCTTGCTGCAGCTTCTGACATAGTAATGGCTGATGAGGACACCAAGTTTGCCTTCACCGAAGTGAAATTAGGGATCACACCCGCTACTATCTCGCCTTATGTGATCGCACGCTCTGGCAGAGCTGCTGCCTCAGAACTGATGCTTACAGGACGACGGTTTACTGCAAAAGAAGCGTATAGATATATGCTGGTAAACGAATTATTCACCTCCGAAACGCTTCAGACACAGTTAGATTATTATATAGGAAATCTGATGTATGCAGGGCCGCAAGCTGTGACAGCCTGTAAAGCCCTGATCCATGAGGTTGCATCAATGAGCCTTGACAACCCCCAACTGAAAGAATATACCTCCCGGCAAATAGCACAACAAAGAGCTACAGCTGAAGCTAAAGAAGGAATACAAGCCTTTTTTGAAAAACGAAATCCAAAATGGACCCAACCATGATCAAACCTTTATTTCAAAAAATACTCATAGCCAACAGAGGCGAAATCGCGATACGTATTCAACATACTCTTCATCAACTCAATATATCGAGCGTTGCAATATATGCGTTGCATGACCGCGATGCCTTGTTCGTTACACAGTCCGATGAAGCCTGGCCTTTGGGAGAAGGCAGCCTAGCCGACACGTATCTGAATATTGAGAAAATCATCCATATTGCCTTACAATCCGGAGCGCAAGCCATACATCCTGGCTATGGCTTTTTAGCTGAAAATCCTTCGTTTGCACAAGCATGTCAGGATAATGGATTAGTGTTTATAGGTCCCTCAGCTGCTTCCATGCTACTGATGGGAAATAAAATTGAAGCCAGAAAGGCTGCCCAACAAAACGGGCTAACTGTTACACAAGGGTTAACCGGTACAGTAGAAGATATTTTGAGAGAAGCAACTGATTTTCCTTTGCCGCTACTAGTAAAAGCAGCAGCAGGCGGAGGAGGAAAAGGGATGCGAGTTGTAAAAGACAGAAAAGAACTGCCCGAAATCATCAAAGCAACAGCCAGAGAGGCAGAGAGCTATTTTGGAGATGCCACCGTATATATTGAGCAATACATAGAACAGCCACGTCATATTGAGATTCAAGTATTAGGCGACCAATATGGAAATGCTGTTCATCTCTTTGAGCGGGAATGCAGCATACAACGCCGATATCAGAAAATCATCGAAGAATCGCCTTCCCCCACACTGACGCCTCAGCTACGTGAAGCTATGGGAGCAGCAGCCGTTGCCCTCAGCAAATCAATAGGATACTACAGTGCGGGCACTATAGAGTTTTTAGTAGACCAAGAGATGAAGTTTTATTTCCTTGAGATGAATACCCGCATACAGGTAGAACATCCGGTAACGGAAATGGTAACCGGTATTGATCTGGTAAAAGAGCAAATTCGTATTGCCGGCGGCGAGCCTTTATCTTTCAAACAGCAAGACATTGTTCAGAAAGGCCATGCCATCGAATGTCGTATTTATGCCGAAGACCCTGAAAACGGATTTTTACCCTCACCGGGAAACATTCTTCTCTATAATGAACCGGTTAGTAATGGGTTACGAATAGACAGCAGTCTCAATGCACCTACTGAAATTCTGAGCTATTACGATCCTATGATCAGCAAATTGATCGCATCAGGCGAAAACAGGGATGCTGCTATCCAAAAAGCTGTTGAGGCGTTGAAACAATATGCCATACACGGTATCAAGACAAATATTCCTTTTCTGACGGCATTATTGGAGCATTCGGATTTTATAGCAAACCGAATCAGTACTTCGTTTTGCGATCAAAACCTGCAACGCATTGTCAACTCTATACAAATCAATAAAGAGCAACAAAATGCCTCATTGGCCTTGTCTGCTTTTCTACTTTTTGATCTGGAACTAATACAAGAAAGGAGCACCAAAACAATTTGGGAATACATAAGCTATTGGCGTCAATGTAAGCAGTTGCTGATAGAGCATGAAACCAATCATATTATGATACAGATTGATATTCTTCACCCACATCATATACAATATGTTGTTGACGGCAGTAGGTATCAGGCTGAGTCAATTGATTTTCGTAACGGTCGATTGCGTTTCAGGCTGAACGGGATTCCTTATTACTGTTTTGTATCGGTAGATGCAAGCGGGTGTACGCTGATCCAGATGGATGGGGTTTATTCTTGTTTCAGGCGTACAAGCGCATTATACAGCACTGATATAGAAAATGAGCATAGCGGAGCAGGTGAGAGCGGCAATCTGCATGCTCCCATGCCTGGTAAAGTCATTCAGGTAAATGTACAAGAGGGACAGCATGTAAATCGAGGTACTGTCCTGCTCATAGTTGAAGCTATGAAAATGGAAAACAATATCATTGCACCTTCAGATGCTTTGGTTGAGAAGGTATTTGTGGATGTGGGTGATATGGTTGATAGCAAGACACAACTGATCATTTTAAACGAAACAAAATCTTAACACATACAAGCCATGAATTTTGATCTTTCGGAAGAGCACAACATGATTCGTGAGACCGTTCGCCATTTTGCCGAGCGTGAGGTTAAACCATTAGCACAGGAGTTGGATGAAAAAGCTATTTTCTCACCCGAGCTCACCAAGCGTATGGGTGAATTAGGTCTTTTTGGTATGTACCTCCCCGAGAAATATGGTGGACAAGGGTTAGATACTCTTGCATACATCATAGCTGTCGAGGAGTTGGCACGAGTGGACGGATCACAGGCAGCCACCCTTGCAGCACATAACTCATTGGGCATAGGGCCTATCTATTATTATGGCACAGAAGCCCAGAAGATGCAACACCTTCCACAGTTATGCACTGGTGAGGCCTTATGGAGTTTTGGGCTTACCGAGCCAGAGGCAGGCAGCGACTCGCGGGGCACTAAGACAACCGCTGAACTGATCAATGACAGATGGGTGATCAATGGCTCCAAGATTTTCATCACTAACGGCGCTTCGGATATCAGCTTAGGCTGTACGGTGCAAGCTGTAACAGGCATAGTAGAAGGGAGGAAGCAATTCAGCACTATACTAGTGGAAAAAGACACACCCGGTTTTGTGCGCCGTGCCATGCATAATAAAATGATGTGGCGCGCCTCAGATACAGCTGAACTATTTTTCGACAATGTAAACGTACCGTATGCGAATCTGTTAGGCGAGATAGGGCAAGGCTCCAAGATCATGCTCTCAACCCTTGATAGCGGACGACTGTCAATAGGAGCCATGGGACTTGGTGCTGCTCAAGGGGCTTTTGAGCTGGCACTGGCGTATGCCAAAGAGCGCAAACAATTCGGACAGGCCATAGCCAAATTCCAAAGCATATCATTTCGATTGGCCGATATGGCTCTCAAGATCGAGTTAGCACGTAACCTGCTCTATAAAGCATGCTGGCTAAAAGACCAGCAAAGACCTTTCACCAAAGAAGCTGCTATGGCCAAACTGTACTGCTCGGAAATGGCTAAAGAGGTAGTAGATGCAGCCGTTCAAATACATGGAGGGTACGGACTGATGAAAGACTATCCGGTAGAACGCTTTTACAGAGACCAAAGGCTGCTGCAAATAGGCGAAGGTACCTCCGAAATACAACGCATTGTCATAGCCCGACAAATAGGTTGTTAGGTTGTTTCCACAAGGGGAATACCAGCTTTATTATATGTCGTTTATCGACCAGTATCCATCGTTTACCGACTTTAACAGCTCACTGGCCGAATAAGGCTGTACATCTGATGCAACCGAATATATCTTTGTGCTAATATTCGTTCTATTAATCACGTAATAAAGTAACATATGGAAACATCAAAAACCTCTTTCGACCGCCGCTTGTTTGCCGGCTTATTGCTGATCATTGCAGGTGGGCTGCTTTTGCTTGACAGCATGAATATCCTGCCTTTAAACCTGCGCTATTATATCATTGACTGGAGGACCTTACTTATTTTTATCGGGATTATTGCTTTATCCAACCGTGAGAATCGTACTACAGGCTGGATATTAATAGGTATTGGCCTGATATTCTGGCTACCGGCATTTTACTATATTAGGCTGCGTACCATTTTCTGGCCTGTAGTTCTGATAGGTTTAGGTCTCTTGATCCTCAGCCGGAAAACCAACCACCGTGGCAGGCGTCATTCCTTGTTTTCGTATAGAAGCCGGAAAGATGGAGCCGATACCGATTCATCCAAAGAATATATTGATGAGATGTCGATCTTCGGGGGTGGCGATTTAAATAATTCATCCGACAATTTCAAAGGTGGCAGAATTACTGCCATTTTTGGTGGTTCTGAGATCAACCTCATGTCTGCTATACCCTCTGCTGAAGGAAGCGTTATTGATGTGTTCCTTCTCTTTGGTGGTTCCACCCTGATAGTACCAAACGACTGGCAGGTAAAATCGGAAGTATCAGCCATCTTTGGCGGCCTGAGCGATAAACGACTGACCTCAAACATTCAAGACAAACAACTTATTATCAAAGGATTGGTGTTGTTTGGCGGATTGGAGATAAAAAGTTACTGATATAAACCTCAAGCAATAATTCAGCACTTAATACTATCTTTATTAAGACGTTTTTTCATACTGATCTAACCCAATAAAATGCTCCATCCAATCCTGAAAAACCGACAATCTCTGATCACCTATTTGGGTGTCTGGGTAGCTGTTACTCTGCTTCAGATACTTCTGATGAGCTACACCCAACACCTTGACTGGCTGATATGTCTAACTGATGCATTGGTTTTCAACGGATTGTTTGTACTCATCGGCTTTAGTTTATGGTATGTGCTGCGTTTTTATCTGATCAAACAACACCTGCTTTTCGACCGCATCATCAATCATTTACTAAGCATAGTCGTCACGTTAGCCGTTTGGTTGTTAGCGGGTTATTTTCTTCTTGGCTACATACTTTCTGATCAGCGGGACTATCTTTCATGGCTCACGCTCACACTTCCCTGGCGTGTCCTGATAGGATGTTTTTTCTATCTGATCATCATACTGATCTATTATATGATGCTGTATTACGAAGATCTTCAGCAAAAACTAAAGATAGAAGCCGAGCTGAACAGTTTAGTCAGGGAAGCAGAACTCAACGCGCTGAAGTCGCAGATTAATCCACACTTTTTATTCAACAGCCTTAACTCCATCAGCTCGTTAACGATAACCGAGCCGGAAAAAGCTCAGGATATGGTGATTAAACTGTCGGATTTTATGCGTTACTCGCTAAGCCACGACCGTAATGAGACTACTAACCTAAGAAATGAGCTGGAGAATGCCGAACGATATCTTGAGATTGAAAAGGTACGCTTTGGTACACGTCTGTCGTATCAGATTGACGTACCTGATAGCTGTTTGGATATGATTATACCTAATATGATCTTACAGCCATTATTGGAAAATGCTGTTAAACACGGTGTACATCACAGTACAGAGGAGGTATTAATCAGGCTGAGCTGCAATGTTACTGAAGCAATGATCGAGATTAGTGTGACCAACACTTTCGATCCTGCCGCGGATAGGCGAAGAGGCGAGGGTATAGGACTTAAAAACATCAGCCGCCGGCTTCAACTGCTATACAACAGGAACGATCTGCTTCAGATAAAGTCTGTTCATACAAAATTTGAAGTAATTTTACGTATTCCCAGACAAGCTATCGCATGAGCTTAAAAAAAATACGGGTGTTGATCATTGATGATGAGGAGCCGGCACGTGTTCTGCTCAGATCGTTTCTGCATGCTTTTGATGACATAGAAATCGTTAGTGAATACAGCGATGGGTTTCAAGGGGTGAAAGCTATACAGGAACATACTCCTGACCTGATATTGTTAGATATTCAGATGCCACGCCTCAACGGGTTCGAGATGTTGGAGTTAGTTGACAAATGGCCTGAAATTATTTTCACTACAGCCTATGATGAATATGCCATCAAAGCTTTTGAGTTAAATGCAGTGGATTATCTGATGAAGCCATTTTCCAGGCAGCGTCTCCGTCAGGCATTGGACAAAGCGATACATCGCCTTGCAACTGCCAGCGACACGCAAGGAAAAGTGAAAAAGCTCATAGACCAACTTCATGTAAAAGATACCCCTATCGAACGTATAGTAGTCAAAGCCGGTTCCAAGATACATATCATAGCTGTCCAGCAGATCGAACATATAGAAGCTCAGGATGATTATGTAAAGATTCACACTCAACAAGGGCGGTTTTTAAAGAAAGAAACCATGCAACGTCTTGAAGAGCAGTTACCACAAGACAGCTTCATACGGGTTCACCGATCTCATATAGTCCATATCAATCAAATACACCGTATTGAGCAATACGGTAAAGAAAGCTATTTGCTGCTTTTAAAGAACGGGAATCAAGCCCATATAAGTAAAAGCCGTCTGAAAGACCTGAAGCGTGAGCTTGACTTCTAAACCGGACTGCTTCTCAATCATACGCATAAACGCCGTCATCTATTCTTGATCAGTAGTTACCCATTCAGCAAAACTGGTGGCCGTTTCGCGTAACAGTACCGAATACAGTTTGATATGTGCAGGTAATAAAGCTTGAATACGTTGTACAAAATCAATTACCATCATCTCACTTGTTGGCTGATAATCAAGTATGATCACTTTTTCAAATGTTTTCTGCAAGCGTTCGATTACATCAGCCGGCATATCCTTGTTGAGTACCAAAGAATGATCAAAGATATCCACTATATGCTGCCTGACTATCCGTTTCAGATCGCCGAAATCCATCACCATTCCAAGTTTCACATCCGTGGCATCGGTAATAGGTCTCCCAATAACAGTAACCCTTAATTCGTACGAATGACCGTGTACGTTGCGGCAAGGACCGTCATAGCCCATCAGTGCATGAGCCATCTCAAACCTGAATTCTTTAGTGATGCGGATATAAGCCATGATATGATGCTGATTTAGTTTTTGATGAGTTTAGAATATAACGTATGCTGTTGTCCGTTGGTAATACTAAGCAGATAAAAACCGGGCGACAACTCCCCTACTGCCAACTCAAATCTGTTGTCAGAAGAATATCGTACTGAGGTGAAGTGTTTCTTGCCTGTCAGATCGGTTATAGTGATCGAATAGGTTTCGGTTCGGCAATGCACACAATGTACGCTTACTTTATCGGCTGTAACCGGATTAGGACTGATGCGTACAAATCTTTTTAAAGCAGTTTTTTCATTGAGAGATGAGGCCGGATCCCATATAAGAGCTGCAAATTCAGGGTGATCAATAAAAGGATTGCGATTTTGCTGTATGCTATAAACTGTTTCGTTACGTTGAAGTTCTTTAGTGCTGACGGGATCTTGTTCGTGCCATTTCAACATCAGCTCTATAGCCCAAGGCAGCAACTCAGCTCCATCGGTCATGGGACTACCCGTCCAGTTCGCATCTTCATTAAAATATCGTACCGACATATACATCATACCTCTAGCTAAATCACCTTTATATTCATCTATGGGTTCAAAAACTATCCCGGTATAATTAGCTGTTATACTTTGACCTAACATAGAGCCATTGGTAGAAACCCAATTAGCTTGCCCGACTTCACCATAAGGATAATTTGCCCTTTTATTATTGACGTATCCGTCCACCGGCACTATATGAAACAAATCGGTGTACATAGGATCCTGCTTGTTGAACCAGCTTGCTGGCCAGGTGTGCTCACGGTTGTAGCAGTCACCTTCGGCTGAATAATTTCCGCATTGATCGGTAAAGAAACTGTACTCATAAGCCGGACTACCCGAAGGGATATCCGAATACATATCCCATACCTTATCATTTGCTTTGCGATCGGTATGATAAAAGTCTTGCCACAATTGGGCATACGACCTGGGTTGATGATCCCGTATAATTTGGTGTAAAGCTGTTTTTAGTTCTGTACCTGTCAATCCCGAAGTCCCTTCATAATATCCGGCAGGTTGAGCCTGAACCTGATACCCTTTCCAGGCCATGACATAGACTGTAAGGCTAAAAAAACCTAAACGTACAAAACGATAGAATAACATGAGATTTTAAAGCCATTGAGAAGTTAACATATACACCAGCGCCACTATAAATATGGCAATAGAAGAGGCCAGATGCAATGCACTTGAAAGTAAAATATTAATGCGCGAAAGGTTCATACTAACACCTGCTATACTCCAGCCAAATCCTGCTATGACCAACAACAAAGGCATCAAGGCACCAAAAGGTTGAAAATACATTGCCGTCATACCAGCTATAAGGGTGTTGATACCCGCAGCTACCGTCATGATCAAAAACTTGATGTAATTATCGAATGAAAACAATCGAGCACCTCTTCGTATCTTAACCGATTCCAACAGCATACGAATACTTACCGCTACCAATATCCCAAAGACAACCCATTTAAAGCGGATCACAAACAAATACATAAAGGTATCTCCCAACAAGGCACCCAGATGATACATCACACCCTGTAACAATCCAAATGTAGCCGCTAATATCATATTCAGCCAATGTGGGTTACGGTGGTCGCGGTTAAGCCCCAACGCCAAAGGAAAGGTATTGTAGGCCAAAGCAGCGATAAACAGAGTATAAAGCAGGTATTTCAACGCTTTAAAATTGTAAAGCAAAGATACAAAAGGATCATGATGAATACACCAACCTGACAATTCTCTCCAACCATAACGCATCTATCTCATCAAAGGAAGACTTGCTGCTGCTATCCACGTCCAATACGCCAACCAATTTCCCTTCCTGATCCAATAGTGGGACAACTATTTCGGAGCAGGAACGAGCATCGCAGGCTATATGTCCGGGAAACGCAGCTACATCATCTACTATTACTGTCTGTCCGGTTTGAATACCAGCCCAGCACACACCTGTATCCTTTTGAAGATCAATACAAGCCAAAGAACCTTGATAAGGACCAACTTGTAACCGACCATCCTGCAAAAGATAAAAACCTGTCCAAAAAAAATAATCCATCTTATGATGCAGAACAGCTATGATAGTGGACATGTTCGACAACATATTATTCGACTTATGCAAAAGCCCACTTATCTGATCATACAACCGACCGTATCGCTCAGCCTTCTTTTGGGAATCCATCATTATTTATCTGTTTAAAATAAAGAAAGTTGCTGTTAATAAGGTAATTACATTACTAAAACAACTGATTCGCTTATCCATATACTTTTTGATTTATAACGTGCTGGTAAAAATATGAGTAGAAAAGCTCATGAGTGTCTTTCAAAAAAGCAAAAGTACTTCTTTTCACATCGTAAAGTCAGTATCACCGTGAAAGGATCTATTGTCCGAAACCGATTGAAAAAAAAGTTGTGCTTCAGTCTTAGACATGTAACGACATGATCAAAAGCTTATTACCATGATGATGCATCAGGTACGTCAATATTTTAGTTGTTAAAATCGCCTTAGCTTTGCTGCCTTAATTCACTTAAAACCCAATTCATTTATGAGTATCAAAAAACAAGTTCTCAAGAGCAAACCGGTTTGTAAGGTAAGTTTCAAAATATCGAAAGAAGAAGCTGCCGGTGCTTCTCAGATTGCTATAGTAGGTGATTTCAACAATTGGAATGCGCAAAGCGATCTGATGAAACCGTTAAAAGACGGCTCTTTCAGCCTTACTATTGATTTTCAGACTGGTAAAAGCTATCAGTTTCGGTATTTAGCCGACAATGAACGTTGGTTTGATGAGCCGGAGGCAGACGGGCAGATAGCCGGCATGTTTGGTGCAGCCAATAATCTGCTCAAGCTATAAATATGGTCATTTTATAGACATAAAACTGCATCAGACTATGGTTTGTCGCAGTTTTTTTCTGTAGGATACCGGGTGTATGGCGTACTTTTGCAATAAAATAGTCTGATGAGTTCGCCTTCATTTTTTTTAGAGTTAACAGTACGTGATTACGAATGTGATATGCAAGGCATAGTAAATAATGCCGTTTATCTGCATTATTTAGAGCATGCACGCCATGAGTATTTGAAGTATAAAGGACTGAATTTTGCTGAGCTCACCCGCGATGGGATCATCTTAGTTGTCAAACGTAGCGAGATAGATTACCATCACCCTTTGCGTTCGGGCGACAGCTTCAGGGTAGGATGCCTTATTGAGCGAGTATCACCTCTTCGCTTTGCATTTGTCCAGCAAATTTACCGCCTGCCCGATCTCAGGCCTATCCTGTCAGCCCGCATCATAGGTACATCAGTAAATAGAAGTGGACGACCCTTTTTGCCTGACAAGATTGATCTGGCATTTGAATAGACAAGCTGATATAAGTCACAAATAATTTCTCTGTTCTGCCTTCACCTCTGGCTATTCAAGAATCTTTCCCGATTCAGGCAGAAGTTTGTCAACACTGGTTCTCTAAAGACTATAGTCTGTAAAATGGACTGCTTTATTGAATAGATAGCCATCGCAATATGTGATGGTTTGGCTGTATCAAACACAAAGGCCGCTTCCTTACAATTAGAAGCGGCCTTTGTATGGTCGGGGTGACTGGATTCGAACCAGCGGCCTCTTCGTCCCGAACGAAGCGCGCTACCGGACTGCGCCACACCCCGAAATGCAGATAAATTCAGGACTGCAAAAGTACTATTCTTTCTTCATATTTTTACAATATGTTATCAGTATCTTCAATGATTTGCTGACCCAACATCCAGCTTCGCATCCATCGTAATTCGCTATAGCTGATCTCATCGCCTAACACCTCTTTGGCAGGACCTAATCTCAAATCATCTACTTCGGTAAAATACTCTGTGATGAGTTCAATTTTCTCTTGTTCCATCAGGTCTTTGGGATGTATATTTCCTTTTTGAACCAATTCGGCTATATGGTTTTCTACGGTAGATAATGCCAGTCTACGTTCTGCTGCAATCTCTTCACAGCTCATCCCCTGACAAAACATCTCATAGGTCTGTTGGGTGCTGCTTGTCATAACTGCTTTTTTGGATGAGTCTGTTTGTCGTTCTGACTTTTTCTTTTCATTCACAAACTCCTGTACCATTTTCAGGATGTCATTGCCGTAGATTTGAAGCCGTATTTTACCTATACCGCTTATCATGCTCAGATCCGATTTTGTCAGAGGTAAATTTTTCGAGATTCCCTGCAAACTTTTCCGGGGTAATATCTGATATTGATCTACTCCTTTCTTTGCTGCTAAATTATCGCGCCACTTTTTCAAAATCGGGTATAAGGTATCGTCTTTGACAGATCTTTCAGGGCGTTTTGATTTCTTCAGGGCTGGGTCTATTGCAGCTTTAGCGCGTGCTTCCAATAAAGCTACCATACTGAATTGTTCCTTCAACACTTCAATAGTTGCCTGCTTGATAGCTATCTCAGTAAATATATCGGATTGCAATGCCAGTAGTCTTTTTTTAAGGGCTTTATTATCAGTTTCAATCTTTATCCTCAAAACTCTGTATGCGTTCTCAATCAAAGGTAACATATATACGGCAGCCCGGTTCAAGCGTTCCTGCAATATAGGGTTAGCTTCCAAATCAGTATTGTCTTGAGCTAATCTCTCAATTTGAAGTACAAATTTTTCAGCAACATCAGCTAATTTTTCGGAAAATATTCCAAGTTGTTTATTCAGGTTTTCCAATAATCCGGTTTCAAACTGATTAGCATTTTGATGAAGCTGCCTGTTAAAAATCGCCCATAATTTACTCCACTGTCCAAAGTCGAACACAGATTTCAACAGCTTTATCTGAAAATTCTTTCGTGCTACTGCCAGACTTTTTTCATCAGGTCTTCCCGCTTCCATTTTATTCATATAGTGCTGTACACTACTGTTTTCTTTGATAGCAGTTACTGGTATAGGCGACCGGAGTATCATGCCTTCTAATGTTCGGCAACGGCTTAATGCCACATACACTTGCCCGTGCGTGAATGCTGCCTGAGCATCAATCATTGCCTTGTCGAAACTTAGTCCCTGGCTTTTATGTATGGTAATAGCCCAAGCAAGTTTTAGGGGATACTGTGTAAAAGTTCCAAGTACTTTTTCTTCTATCTCTTTGGTTTCCTCGTTGATGCTATATGTTGCATATTGCCAGTCGAGCCTGCCGGTTTCTATCGTCTCGTTTTCGTCTTGGCAATGGATAATCAATCGTTCCTCCTCCTGATCTATGTCTACCAATATTCCTATTTTTCCGTTATAGAAGACTTTAGCAGGTGAAGGATCGTTTTTCACAAACATCACTTGAGCTCCAATTTTTAGACTTAGTTCCTCTGAGGTAGGAAAAAGGTATTCGGGGAAGTCGCCCTCTATAGATGCCTCAAAATGATATAAATCGGTATTGAGTGCATCTAACTTATTTTGATTGATGGTATCAGCCTGATAATTATGGGTAGTTAAAGTGATATAGCCTTTAGGATCGCTTGCCACGAATTCGGGCAGATAGCGTTTATTAAGCTCACTGATGGTATTCTGTTTCGCATATCCATTACGAATGGCATTTAACAGATTGATAAAATACTGGTCTTGTTGACGGTACACCTTTTCTAACTGAATGCAGACATAATCAGTATTGCGCAATGCATAGCTATCAAAAAAATAAACGGTATCGTAAAAAGGTGATAACAGTCTCCACTCTTCTTCCCGTGCTATAGGGGGCAATTGCCACAGATCGCCTATCATCAGCAGTTGCACACCTCCGAATGCTATATTAGAATTTCTGTATCGTCGCAATACTGCATCTATGGCATCTAAGAGGTCGGCACGTACCATGCTTATCTCATCTATGACCAATAGGTCGAGGCTGCGGATGATCTGACGCTTCTCTCGTGTCAGTTGCTGAAAACGAGCTGCTGTTGATTTTGGATCAGCCTTAAAAGTCATGGAATTTTGGTATGCGTCGGGCAGTTGAGGTCCAAAAGGAAGCTGAAAAAAGCTGTGAATAGTAACACCACCTGCATTTAAAGCAGCTACTCCTGTAGGAGCTACTACAACGTATCTTTTTGAAGTAAAGCGATGCAGATTGTGTAGGAAAGTGGTCTTACCCGTTCCTGCCTTTCCTGTTAAAAACACATGGACATCCGTTTGTGATACATAGGATGCGGCAAGCTCTATTAACGAATTGGTTTCCATGTTTCAAACACCTTATAATAAGACTGTAGATCAGTGCTACATTTGGAATATTACTTTACAATCTATTCCGATATAGTTTACAAAGTCAGATATAGCTGTGAGCTATACTTATATCGCCTACAATTACCAATTGAGATAATGTACTTTATAATTATCCTGTAAGTAAGACGATATGACGGTCTGTCGTCCTTCTTCGGCATCTTTAAGACTAACGAAAGCATTGGATGTGCGATGTCCTCTGTCGGCCCGGTTCCATCCCGGATAATTTGAGATAAGCAAATGATTGAACTGATAATTTAACTCGAAGTCTTTTTTTTCTTGATGTATATTGCTCACAAAACCGTGGTATCCATTTTTTCCGGTGCCTTCGGGATCACAGTAGCAGGAAGAAAACACAAAATAATAATAAGGGCCGCGTGCTAATTCCATTGGGATAGTCTCAATAGGAGCTTCTTCAATAACATCTTTTTTTATTCTCAGATTATTTTGAAACACCATTGCTAACAGGTTATAACATACATCTACTCCAGCCAGAAAAAGATCAGGATCACCATCACCGTCGAAATCACCCCAACGTGCTACTCCATTAGATAGTCCGGGCAATCCGGCCATCAGGTCATGAAACCCTTGTCCTTTCATATTCTCATAAACTATCGTATAAGGTCGTTCCAGACTTTCGCCCGTTATGACTATATCCGGATAGCCATCGTTATTGAAATCGGCTATATCTATTGAAGCGTGCATCAGTTGTCTCAATCCGCTCCTGTTACCCTCCACATATTGCATATTAGCTGTTCCTTTATACCATACAGTAACCGGCATACCGTATTTATTTTCTCCGGCAAGTATGAAATCCATGATGCCGTCGCGATTAAAATCGGCCCAGGCGGCATCACTATGTTTCAGGCCGGGCAGACTTACCGGAGCTTCTTTATATTCACCATCCTTGTATCGATAGATACGCGTGATAGGTCCGTTATCCGATAAGCCGGTCAATAGCAGGTCAAGGTATCCGTTTCTGTTTGCATCGGCCCATACTGCCGCACCGAAATAAACGCCTGGCAAGCCGAAGTCGCGTATAGTAAATCGTTCATTTTCGTTATGCAATATGAAGGTTCGGGCTTTCCCATATTCGTCTATCCCACACATCAAAATATCAGGTCGGCCATCTCTGTTATAATCGCCTACTTGTATGGAGCCATCGGTAAGGGCAGGGATAGCATGGGTAGTCCGTTTAAAGCTGCCATTTTGCTGTTGTAAATAAATACCCGAAACAAATCGCTTATGTCTGTCAATACCACTTAACACTATATCTTGTCGGCCATCGTTGTTCAAATCGGCAACAAAGAAGCTACCGTTCACTATATCGGGTAATGATATCTGCGTTGATATAAAGGTTTTTTTATTCGTTTGCTTATACAATACTGTGCGGGGTGTCATTCCGTTTATATTGGCTTCACCAGTAGCCAATGGATGCAGCTTCCCGTCTATTTGTATCCAGTGTGCATGTGCATTTGATAAGCCGGGGCCGCTTACCGGGAGTTCTGTAAAAACTTGTGCCTGAAGTGCATATAAAGACAACAGCAACCAAGAGGTTAAAGCTATCAGAGGAACATATTGTTTTTTCATCTTCATCGCATGAATGCTTAGGTTTCTTCCTTAAAAAACAGGTCCAATACCTGATAAAGTTTTTCGATACTCAAGGGTTTGCTAAGGTACGAATCAAATCCAAGTTTGGCGTATTGATCATCTGCTTCGGTGGATGCAAATGCCGTTATAGCAATGACAGGGCGCTGATATCCTTGTTCGCGTAACCGTTTCAACGATTCTTTTCCATCCATCACAGGCATTTGGATATCCATCAATATCATATCAGGATGTGCTTCGGTAACCATATCTAAAGCAATCAATCCGTTGGCAGCATGTATGGTTTTCACACCTGAATGAATAAGCATAGTTTCGAGTAGTTCATAGTTGGTTTCAATATCTTCGGCGACGAGTATGTGTTTATCAGAGTAGTCGGGATAATCGAGTATGGTTCTCGGTTTAGGAGTTGAATCGGCTGGCAGTGTAAAATAGAATACTGTTCCTTTATTTACCACCGATTCTACCCATACTGTACCTCCAAGCAGCTTAGTAAGGTTTCGTGTGATTGCCAATCCCAAGCCTGTCCCACCGTATATGCGTGTATGTGAATCATCGGCTTGTCGGAAATTTTCAAAGATCACTCCAAGTTTCGATTCGGGTATGCCTATGCCGGTGTCTTTTACAAAGAACTGATATTCATCTTTACCCCGTATTACGCCAAATTCTATATGTCCGTCGTGAGTGAACTTAACCGCATTGCTAAGCAGATTAGTAAATATCTGTTGCAGCCTAAGTTTATCGGTAAATATCATTTCATCGGATGGCAATTCATTGTTCGAGAGCAGTAGTCTAACTTGTGGCTTCCCTGCCTGATCAAGCTGTTGCCTGAAGGTAATGGCTATTTCATCTAACAAGGACTGTAATTTAAACGCTGAAGGATGTATCTTCAATTCGCCTGCTTCAATCTTTGATATATCGATAATATCATTGATAAGGTTGAGCAGCAGCTTTCCACTGGATTGTATCATGTCCACGAACTCAACCTTTTCTTCGCTTGAATATTCATCTGTCGCAAGCAGATCAGCGAATCCTAAGATGACATTCATAGGTGTACGGATTTCGTGCGACATATTTGCCAAAAAAGTTGATTTTACTTTATCCGATTCTTCTGCTTTATTTTTTGCTGCGATCAGGTCTTGTTCAAATTTTTTGTTTTTAGTAATATTTTCCATCAGGATCACAGAGCCTATAAAACCTGTATGGTCAAACAGCGGGCTACCTTTTATCCGCATCCACAATATCTGATTTATATGTCTGATGCGAAAACTGGTATCGTCTAATGATTTTTCTTCTTTATGTGCTTTTTTCCAAAGTGTTTCAATTTGTTTGCGGTCTTCGTGCAGTATATGCCTAAACCACTCGCCTTGCATCAGTACGTTTTTATTTAGACCAGATGTTTCCGGCAACATTTTATTAAAGTAATTGATCTTTCCCTCTTTATCGGTTACTATGATTCCGAAAGGTACTGTCTCACTTATTGCCCGAAGTTTTTCCTCACTTTGTTTCAGAGCGTTAAACGCTTGTTGCAGTTCATCGCCTCTTTCTTTTAGTTCTTTGGTTCGTTCTTCAACCCGCTTTTCAAGATTTTGATTCAGTTTAGTGAGGGTATTCGTATGTTTTTTCTTACGAAAGAAAAGCCAGATAAGGAATCCGATAATAAGCAGTAACAGTATGATCAATGCAGCCAGGATAATGTAGCGTTCGCGCATATTCTGCTGCCTGATCTGGAGCTTAAGGATCTCATTTTCATTGTCAAGCTGTGTAGTCTCGTAATGCACCATGATTTCCATCAGCTCCCTATTCTTACTTTCGTTGAAAAGGCTGTCGCTATATTGTAATACCAATCCCGACATCTGAAAAGCCTGTTTATAGTCTTTCTTGCTTTCGTATATACGTGTTTGCAGCCGGTAATTAAACCGTAATATACCCGGGTCGTGCTGTCGAAGTGAAATTTGTTCGGCACGTTTTAAAGTATCCAAAGCGGCATCATATGAACCTCTTGTATAAAGCAGCTCGGCTATTTGATTGAGTGCTAAGGCAACACCCCTTTCATTATTAATAGCTTTGTAAATATTGTATGCACTTTTTACAAACTCCAATGCCTGCCCATAATGCTTCATTTTAGTCATTACCCTGCCCATGCTTGCATACACATTCGATAACTGCAAGGGTTTATCATGCCTTTTATAAATGGCCAATGCGCTCACAAAGAAGTCGAGTGCACGTATATATTCACCCATATTAGTTAATACTAATCCTATGGCATTTTGTGAATAAGCTATCTGTAGTTCATCATTTAAGAACTCTTTCAGATACAGGCTTCGGAAATGGAAATCAAGTGCTTTCTCATGCTCACCAAACTGAAAATAGACATGGCCAATATTCGCATATGAGAAAGCAATTCCTAAGCTATCTCTTCCTTTTTCAAATATTCTCAACGCATCGAGATGAAGTTGTAAGGCTTTTTCCAAAAAGTTCATCTTGCGGTAACACACTCCCTCTTCATTATATACACGGGCTTTGGCAAGATTAGCACCCAATGAATCGGCTAATACTATTGCCTGACGAGCAAAGGTTACTCCCTGCCTTGGATTAATGTTACGTAACTGGCCGATGAGATCAATATATATTTCAAGCTTTTCAGCTCCTTTTGCCTGTTCGAGATTTAGCTTCAGACTGTCAATAGCTGTAATGGAATCAGCTTTTAAATAACTGCCCTGACTGATACAGAAAAGAAAAACAATATGCAGAATAAAAAGATGTTTCCAAGGACGCATAGAAATCGTTGTTTATCAAGCAAACCAAAATGGCAAATATAAAGAATTGAAGCGTACCTATATTTGAAAAAATACCTCTTCATTGATCTTCATGTACGAATACTGTAGTCTCTGCTTACAAGAACAATAAGCTATCAAATCATCCTATAAGGAATAGGTTGTTCGTAGCAGTATCTATTAGTATCAACAGAAGGAGAGATTAGCTGTTTAAAATCATGTAACCTTCTGAATTTTATTTTATTAAAATAATTTAAGATAATTAATTTGCTTTGTTTTCTATAGTTTTTTCCTCAATCCAACAGCTATGATTTCAAATAAAAAAAGCAAGTATTTGGTTTGGTTTTCAGGATCGCTGGTTTGGCACGATTAATTTTAGAGTAGGTTTTTCTTTAAATTTTGTGTATAAAATCCATATCAATTTTTTTAGAGTCTCAGAAGCATCATATATAGAAATCGTTTTTATTTCTTATATCATTGGATTACAGCACTTTATTAACCAATTGTGTGATGGTGTCCCGCAAGAGTTGAGGTTCTACGGGCTTAGTGAGGTAGGCGTCGTATGGCACTTTTTCATTTTCGTACAAAGGGCTGAAAGTGCTCAGAGATATGATAGGCAAGTAGGGCATTATTGATTTTATGCGCTTGGCTGTTTCCATTCCATCCATGCCGGGCATATGGTAATCCATTAAAATAAGGTCGATAGCCGGAGTTTGTTTTATACTTTCAATAGCTTTAAACCCATTATCAGCATATATTACGCGGGCATTTAGTTTTCCCAGTATCGCTTTGATCAACAAAAAATTCACCTTTAAATCATCCACTACAAGGATATGAATGACTTCTTTAATTGTCTTAGTGTTTCTCTTGCCGTTAATTTGAGACGCTTTAGTTCGTAACATGAATTGCAATAATTTTTTAAAGCTTCCATGTCAATTAGTGTTCCATTTTCTATAGCTTACTGATTCAACGGCTATTACAAATTCTCATCTTAATTAGATTTGTCCCAAACCCAATTTGTTTTCCAGTTTTGGGAATTGTGCCCATAATAAACCGGTAGTTTCTTATAGAAATTCGTTGAAATAGGTGCTGATTTTTTTTATCAGATGAGCTCTGTCGGCTCCTCGCACATTATGTTCGTGACCGGGATACACAAAATAATCAAGTTGTTTTCCTGCTTTGACACATGCTTTTACAAATCGCAAGCTATGCTGCCAAACTACAACCGGATCCATATCGCCATGAATGATCAATAATTTTCCTTCTAATTTCTGAGCCTGGTTGATCAGGCTCGACTGTTCATAACCTGAAGGATTTTCCTGAGGTGTATCCATATAACGTTCGCCATACATAATCTCATACCATTTCCAATCGGTTACAGGCCCTCCGGCCACTGCCACTTTAAACACATCAGGATAATTGAGTTTCAGACTAATAGACATAAATCCCCCATAACTCCATCCATCAACTCCAATGCGGGTAGCATCTATCCATGGCAGATTTTTTAAGTATTCTATACCTTGTAACTGGTCTTCCAATTCAATCTGGCCTAATCGGCGATGGATGATCTGTTCAAAAGCTTTACCCCTATTTGCCGATCCACGATTATCTAAAGTAAAAACAGCATATCCTTGTTGTGCCAAGGAGTTCAGATAAAAGTTTGCGCCTCCCATCCAGCTTTCGGTTATCAGCTGTGCATGCGGCCCACCATATACATATACTATCACAGGGTATTTCTTATTCGGATCAAAATCAACAGGTTTGATCAGCCGACAATAAAGAGGCGTTCCATCGGAGGCAGGAATAGAAAATAGTTCCATCTCACCTACTTGATATTCACTCAAAGGATTTTCAGCTTGTGCAAGCTTTCGATCATGCCTTTGCTTAGTGTCTAACAACCAACTCATTGAAGGTTGCTCCCTATTGCTATACACATCTAACAGATATCGACCGTCAGGGCTAAGCAAACCTCTATGCGTGCCTTTTACCCTGCTAATCTTTTCCACTTGCTGATTCCGGATAGACACCTTATACAGATGTCGTTCCAACGGACTTTCACGGGTCGAGGTAAAAAACATTTGTGATCCTTTTGGATCAAACCCAAGGATATTGGTAATCACCCAATTTCCTTTTGTCAACTGTTTGATTAATTTCCCTTTGGAGTCATAGAGATAAGCGTGTCTGTATCCATCACGCTCACTAAGCCATACAAACTGACCACTTCCATCGGGCAAAAAATACAGTGGGAATTGAGGTTCTACATATTTTTCATCGTTCTCCTCAAAAATTAAATCTAATTTTTTACCATTTTGGATTTCATATCGCACCATCTGCAAATGATCCTGTCCCCGATTGAGAATACCAATATAAATACTTTTGCTATCGGGGTGCCATGTTACCGATGTAAGATACTGATCGGCGGGGCCTTCGGTCTGCATTGAAGTTGTTATTTCAGCTTCTATATCATACACATACAGTTTTACTTCGTGGCTTGTCATGCCGGCCATAGGATAGCGTTCCTGCTTAAGCTCGGCCATAGGTGTGTCCACATCCACTATAGGATAGATAGCGACCATACGCTCATCCATGCGGTAGTAGGCTATCTTTTTTCCATCTGGCGACCAAAACAACCCGCCATTAATACCAAATTCGTTTCTGTGTACTGTTTGACCACATAGTACTCCATCCGGCTCATCAGTCAGTTGGATAAGCTCATTGTTTTGCAACAAAAACAAATTATTATCAACTGTAAATGCAACCGCATCACCTTGCGGATTCCATCTCTTGTTTTGAGCTTCTTTTGGGAATAAAGCAATTTGCTGGAGCTTTTGCTGATCAAAAAATATCCGATAAACCTGTTCTTTTACTTGAATCCGAGCTGTATGTTGTCCTTCCCATTGGATAAAAGGCATGCGGCTCAGGCTATCCGAATTGATTTCCGTTATCCATTGATTCAGCTTAGAGAGGCTAAGCAAGGTATCCACTATAGTATCCTGTGGCCGTCCTGACAAAAGATACTGATCATCAACCCAGCTAAACTGTGCTTCATCAGCCTTCCATTGTAATTGATTCATGGACTTGGGATACAGCGCATAATTCATACCGGCTGCATCTTTTTCAGTAAACTTGTCAGGCTGTGCATATACTTGGCAGAAAGTCAAGCCCCATGCCAGCAATACTACATTCAATACGGATAAGTAAGTTCGTTTCATCAGATACATATGTTGAGATTACTTCAATGAAGGCTATTCTATTAACTTAAACAGATTGAACAGGATTTTATTTATACACTTTTTTATTCTGACCATGTGAATCTCATTGGTTTAAACAAGTGTATTATAATTCTAATCCTTTAACTTCCAATATGTGTATATTAATTTCCGGCATGTATTGCCTGTGCAAATTCAGGCATAAGCTCGGGTGCATTTTCAAAGGCGTTTCCTATAACTATTATATTGGCTCCGGCTTTAGCAACGGAAGCAGCTTTTTCAGGGGTTCGTATGCCTCCACCTATTATCAGGGGAACTTCTATGCTACCTTTTACTGCTGCTATCATACGCTCGGGGATAGTGTGCAACGCACCGGAGCCGGCATCCATAAATATGACTTTCAATCCCAACATCTCCCCTGCCATAGCAGTACAGATAGCTATATCATTTTTATCGGAAGGGATGGGAGTGCTGTTGCTCATATAACTTACCGAAGTAGCTCTTCCACTTTCGATAATCATATACCCAACCGGTAAAATCTCTAACCCACTCATTTTTAGGTATGGTGCTGCAACGACATGCCTTCCGATCAGCATCTCGGGATTGCGTCCGGAGATCAGCGAAAGAAACAGAAACGCATCTGCCCGGCTGCTTAACTGGTATCCGTTTCCAGGAAACAGCACTACAGGTATAGATGGTGCGGTATATTTTAAAATCTTGATACAACTCTCAAGGTTATTATTAGTCAGGAGTGAGCCTCCAACAAAAAAATAATCTACTGCTGAATCGACTGCTAAGGATGCTATTGATCTAATTTCGTCATCGGAGGGTTTATCAGGGTCGATAAGCACAGCCATCTGACTGGTTTTTCGCTGAAACATATCATACACTTTCATAGCCTGGGATGGATTGGTTGGTACAAAAATAGGACTTTCGTTCTATTCTTCCCAACTTAAATCATTTTAAGGGCTGTAGCTATCTTTCTTTACTCCATGACAACTTCTTCTACCTGCATGATCTCCCAGTTTGCGGCATCATATACAAAAGCCATGATTGAGCAATGCTGTGCCTTGTATTGACTATTTAACGTCAGGCTGTATTGCGTTTCAAACATTGAGTTAGCTATAGGTTGTACAGCGAT
Source organism: Bacteroidales bacterium (assembly GCA_023229245.1). Classification (GTDB taxonomy): domain Bacteria; phylum Bacteroidota; class Bacteroidia; order Bacteroidales; family F082; genus JALNZU01. The sequence continues at coordinate 128,754 of JALNZU010000003.1, forward strand.
TGATTCGCCCCAGATACCGTTGACTGTCTGTCTGAGCATATGTCGGTGCACATAATCATGAATAATTGGTGTTACACCTGCCGATGCATCGCTGTTTTTTTGTGGGCTAACGATGCTGTCTTCCAATATGCAGACAATAAGTTTGTATTCGCCGGTAAGAGCGGTCAAGAACTCGCCTTTGACGGCAATGTCTAACTTTCGGTTTGCAGTATTATATTCGAGTGTGATCTCAAATTGTATTTCGGCCGGATCATTTAAAAGTGCTGTTACTTCAGCTGGCCAGTTGCCTGGTGAGACCACATAATTTCCATTGTTACTCCTTCGGTTGATCACCCCATTAGGTTTGATCGCTGTCCCAAAAAACCCTTCCCATGCTTCGCCTACTTCGGTACGATAGTCAGCCAGAAAAGGGTCTCCCTGTGGTTTTGCAAAATGGCCTGAATGTACTGCCATGATGACTAACTGATCAGGATACAGCTGTTGCAGGTCGGAGGCTGTTTTGGCAGCTGCCGGGCAGTTCACACAAGTATGTCCGGTGTAGTCTTCTAACAAGATTTTTTTTAGTAAAACCTCTGTATCGCCATTTCCTCCCTGAGGTGTTTTCATATATGGCGGTTCTATTTTATCGCAAGCAAGCAGCAAGCAGCTACCAGCTAATACAAATATCATCGTTCTTTTCCACGACATGATCCAATACGTTTAAAAATTTGTTGTAAGTGTTATTGTTAAACCGCTTGAAGCTGGTACTTGCCGGCATACTCCCCCAACGCATACCACCCCTTCAGCCTGCCGGCCATAGGTAAGTGCCAGGCGGGTTGCATTGCGTGTAAAACCTGCTGAAGCAGTATAATAATGATTTCTTTGATCCTTTTCTGGATGCCCATAATTATACTGATCAGAAAGAGCTACAAACCATTTGGGTGCAATGGTATATTCAACCATCATAGCTGCCCAATCGCCTTTGTCTTCACGGGTGAAAAGACCCTGAGCCTCTACTCGTACAGCTTTACGACTACTTAATCTATATGTTAGATCAACAAGTCCAATATGGGCATTGACAACAGGATCGCCTGCATGACCTTCTATGGTGGCAATATCATACAGCAGATTCATATACTGAAAGATACCTTTAAGCTTGCTGTTGAATCGCTTGTCTATTTCTATATTCAGGTCGCGGAAGAAAATATCACCCGACATTTTAAAGAAATCGGAAGTATAGCCCATAGTACCTGGTTGCCCGATGAGAATAGTATCGTGTATAGGATTGCGGGCTATATCATTTACCTGACTGAGATTCAAGGCAATACCTGTTCCATATTTACCACCTAACAAACTACCCTTAGGTATTTTATAATGTATCTGCAGCTGCATCCCCATTTCACCATTAGGCTGGGTAGCATACGGATATTTTCCGGTGAGGCTGTATGCATGCGTTCGGTTTATAGGTGGTATAAAATTAATGTCCAATGCGTTACCAACATATGCACGGTCTGACTTGAATCCCATATTATCCACCCGTTTCAGTTGCAGTACCACACCAAACCCTGATTGAGCATAAGATAATGAGGTCAATAGTGCATGGCCTTCTTTATAGATAAAATTATTCAGTGCGGAGGGGTCATTGATCTTATGGGCATATTCAGTCATCAAAGTGAAATTACCCAATCCTATATTGATGCGTCCTGCCATGCTTCCCACATTTTCCGGTAGTTTATAAATAGGGTCGGCATCACGTTGATACCTGCTGACAGCACTGGCTCCTACTATTATCCTCAAAGGTGAGTCTTCCAATGAACCGAGTATCTCATTAAAACTGAATTCGGCATCTACTCCTCTTACTAATCCTCTGTTGTTGCGTTCATATTTCTGCCAGTAAAACCGTTGGCTGCCATAGACAGCTTTTAATCTGACACCTTTGGAAGGATTGAGTAGCACACGCATTCCATTCATGCTGTTATCATAGCCTAGCGTCCATTCTTCATAACTTCGGAAGATCAGTCCATTGCCAAACTGTTCATAAAAATTTCCAACAGTCACATCAATAAAATCAGTAGAATAGGATGCCCATAAATATGGAAACCCGCTTCCTTCCTGCATCGGATCGAAGCCTAACATAGGGGTTAACATAGCTTCATAACGCATTCCGGCTTTAAAATTCCCAAGCGAATAAATGATATTACCATAGCCATTAACACCAATTTTTCGACCTGCAATAGAAGAATCGGTGATACCTATGGCAGCATCCGACCTATAGAGCTGGGCATCAATCTGAAAACTGCCGTTCACAGTAGCCTGATTCAAAAAATCCTGTGCCTTACCACCTAACACTATAAGTAAAGCTATGAGTAACAAGGAGGGTCTTTTCATCTGTCTAATTTTTTCATTTGTTGTGTAAAGCAATCCCAACACATAAAAACTCATGGAACTGCATAACTTTTCCATACGCATTTTTAATCATCTAATCTTCTTGAGACATGGTTAGAAATTGTATGCCTTTTCACAATGCCATAATGCCTGATAGCACAATGAATCTGTACTTTTATTTTCCTACAAGTTTTTTGATTTTTTCATACAATTCATATTCTGCTCCTTCGAAATAGGCAGTATGCTGCGATACTATTTTCCCATTTCCGTCCAACAAAAATGTATGTGGGATCAAGTTTACATTCATGGCACGTTTGAAGTCGCCATTGGCATCCAACAGAATTTCAAAATCCCATCCTTTACTTTTTGCCATAGGTGCTACCCGAGCTGTAGAACGGGCGTCATCAATAGAGACGGCAAAGATTTTTACATCAGTTTCTTCTTGCCATTCTTCATAATTATCCATAAAGGCATCCAATTCTTTTTGACACGGCTTGCACCATAATGCCCAAAAACTCAGTATCATGGGCTTCCCGTCATTATATATCTCAGACGTGTTGAAATTCTTTCCGTCCAGCGTTTTGATTGTGACCTTTGGCAAAACCGATTCCTGTGCCCAAACCGTGCTACCCAACAGCAACAGTAACACAAAAACAAAAGATTTTTTTATCATAAAAATTAAGGTTTTAAAATTATTCAGACAACCAATCCTGTCTTTTGGTTGCTTCATTCGATATATACTTCCAAAAACTTTGCTTTTTGTTTAGGATGCAGTTCAACCTGTTGTATCATTTGAGGCAATACTACTAATTCACCAGGTTCTATGAGCAGAGATTCTTTTTCCCAGACAAGGCTTGCACTACCAGCTACATTCATCAGTATCACAAAAGAATCCAATCGGGAATAATCTTTTCGAACTGGTTTTGTAAGCTCCACTATCCCAGTAGTGAAATAGGTTGAGCTGACTAATGTATGAGTCTTATTTTCTTGTAGGCTATACACTGTTTTGGCATTATCGGTTTTTTGAAAATCAATTGCTTCCAATGCCTCATCTGTGTGCAGCTCCCGTTTTCGACCTTTCAGATCTGTCCTGTCCCAGTCGTATATCCTATAAGTTATATCGCTTGTCTGCTGAATCTCGGCTATGAGTGTACCCGGTCCTAACGCATGTACTCTGCCTGCAGGAATATAAAACACATCGCCATCATACACCTTTTCAAAGTTCAGGATATCGCGTAAATTATTTGCCGTAAGAAACTCAAGATATGATTCCTTGTCTATCGCCTGATTAAACCCGTTTATCAGTTGTGCCTGCTCATCGGCTTGCACTACGTACCACATTTCAGTCTTTCCATATTCAAATCCTCGTTTTCGAGCTAAGACATCATCTGGATGTACTTGTATGGACAACCAATCGTTGCTGTCAATCAGTTTGACCAATACCGGAAATTTATCGCCAAACTGATTATATACCTTTTCTCCAACTAAATCACCCATAAACACCTCTACCAGCTCATTCAACTCGTTGCCAGCCAAATATCCATTGGTTATTATGGTTGGATTGCCATCAACTCCCGAACATAGCCATGCTTCGCCACAGTTTGTCATCAAGCTGTTATCCATCCTCAAAACAGAGCTGATCTTTTGGCCTCCCCAGATTTTTTCTTTAAAAAGTGGTTTTAGTTGTAAAGGGTACAATGACTGCATAACGATACTTCTTTAACTGACAAAAGTATATAAAATCGTTTTAGATTTAAGAATATAGCTGTTTCTTACTGCTATATCGACTAATCTGAAAAGCAATTTAAGAGGGTTTGACTTGCATATGATCAGATTTTTAGTTTAAAAACCTATACATTTGTGCACAAAATGAACATATACGACATGAAAAATATCTGCATTTTCTGCGGTTCAAGTATGGGACAGCACACACAATATCGCGAAGCAGCCGATACCTTAGGCCGGCTCATAGCCGAGCAAGGCTTATCGTTGGTTTATGGCGGAGCTAATGTAGGTTTGATGAAAGTAATAGCCGATAGTGTATTAGTTAATGGTGGTATTGTGAGCGGTATCATGCCTCATATACTGATAGATAAAGAGATAGCTCATAACGGGATACAACATATGTATAAGGTAAACAGCATGGCCGAACGCAAACAAATGATGGCCGAAGCATCGGATGCCTTTATCGCTATGCCTGGTGGCATTGGAACAATGGACGAAGTGTTTGAAATACTTACGCTCAACCAACTTAGAATAATCGGAAAGCCGTTAGGATTGTTAAACACCAACGGCTACTTCAATTATATGTTACAATGGATAGATCAGGGTGTTCAAGAAGGTTTTATCAGGGCGGAACATCGCCACAGTATTATAGTACATCACGAACCAAAAGCCCTATTAGAACTGCTTCGATCGTACCAGCCTGTTGAGACAGAAAAATGGATCGCCCAACTGAAAGACGAAAGTAACTCATAAAACTTATGTGGGTCATAGGTATTACAGGAACCTTAGGTGCAGGTAAAGGAACTATAGTTGATTATCTTGTTCGGAACAAGTCATTCACTCATTATTCGGTACGTGATTTTTTGATCGCCGAAATTGAACGACGACACTTAGTAGTGAACCGCGACAGCATGACACAACTTGCCAATCAGCTACGCGAAGCATATGGGCCAAGCTACATAGTGGACTGTCTATATGATCAGGCCAAGGCCGTAGGGAACCATTGTGTGATAGAGAGCATACGAAACCTTTCGGAAATTGAATCATTGCGTAAAAAAGGTCGTTTCGTGCTGCTTGCCATCGATGCCGATCCTGCTATCCGCTATGCCCGAATCAAGGAGCGTAAATCAGCTACTGATGCAGTGAGTTTTGAAACTTTTTTAGCTGACGAAACACGGGAGATGCAATCAAACGATCCAAACCATCAAAATTTAGCTGCCTGCATCCGGCAAGCAGACTATATCCTAACCAACAACGGCAGCATTGAAGAGCTGCATCAACAGATTGATCAAATCATCACTAAAATCTTAATATTATGAGCCTGGTATCCAATCCTCATAAGGGCAGGCGTCCGAGCTGGGACGAATACTTCCTTAATTTAGCTGATGCTGCTGCCAGTAGGGCTACCTGCGACAGAGGCCGAAGCGGTTGTGTCATTGTCAAAGACCGGCAGATATTAGTTACCGGCTATGTGGGGTCACCACGTGGCCTGCCTCATTGCGATGATGTAGGACATCTGATGAAGAAAGTCATACACGAAGATGGTACGGTAACCCAGCACTGCATGCGTACTGTACATGCCGAACAAAATGCCATTACTCAGGCAGCCCGAAGAGGGATAGCCTTAGAAGGCGGAACATTATATTGCCGGATGACGCCCTGCCGAACATGCGCCATGCTGATCATAAACTGCGGAATAGAACGGGTGGTATGCGAAAGAAAATACCATGCAGGAGCAGAATCAGAAGCCATGTTTAAAGAAGCTGGCGTGAAAATAGACTTTATGGAAGACCGAATACAAGAATACGAACGACAATAAATAAGTTCGGTTATCAGCTGCTTTTAATTAACAGAGAAACCCATACTTACCTGAGCCTTTTCTTAAAAGGATAATTCCCCTATTTTCAATTTCTTGTCGATAGCAGTTTCCTTATTTTACAAAAACCAATTTCAAATTATAATGATAAGTTAGTATCTGTAATGCTCGGGTTTATAGGGGCCTTCAACAGGAACTCCAATATATTCGGCCTGTTCGGGAGTAAGTTTAGTAAGTTTCACTCCAATGTGCTCAAGGTGCAGTCTTGCCACCTCTTCATCCAAATGTTTTGGCAGGCGATATACATCTACAGGATAATTACCTCTGTTTTTCCACAGATCAATTTGTGCAAGCACCTGATTAGTAAAGGAGTTGCTCATTACAAAGCTTGGATGCCCGGTAGCACAGCCCAGATTGACCAACCGCCCTTCGGCTAAGAGAAAGATTGAATTTCCTGTAGCAAAAGTAAATTTATCGACCTGCGGTTTTATATTTGTTTTTGTAACCTGCGGATCATCCTCTAACCGGCTGACTTGTATCTCATTATCAAAGTGGCCAATATTACATACTATGCTCTGGTCTTTCATTTGTCGCATATGGTCAAAGGTGATCACATCTTTATTTCCGGTAGCAGTTACAAATATATTTCCGATCTTGAGTGCTTCTTCTATAGTTGTCACTTCAAATCCTTCCATAGCAGCTTGCAAGGCGCATATTGGGTCTATTTCAGTTACTAATACCCGTGCACCATACGCACGTAAAGATTTGGCAGAGCCTTTACCCACATCACCATAACCTAACACCACACATACCTTACCAGCCAACATTACATCCGTAGCCCGTTTGATACCGTCGGCCAGAGATTCGCGACAGCCATATAAGTTATCGAACTTCGATTTGGTAACCGAATCATTCACATTGATAGCAGGTACTAAAAGTGTTCCGGCTTCTTTCATCCGATACAGGCGATTTACCCCTGTAGTAGTCTCTTCCGATACTCCGGCCCAGCTTTCAACCATCTGATGCCAATGGCGATTATTTAGTGCATACGTATCTGCAAGAATTTTATAAAGGGCAGCTTCTTCGGCATTATCGGGTTTCTTAGAAAGCAATTCTGGATTTCGTTCTATATCGTATCCTAAATGAGCCATCAGAGTTGCATCACCTCCATCATCTACTATCAGGTGTGGCCCTTTTCCACCCTCGAAAGTAAGGGCTTGTTTAGTGCTCCACCAGTACTCTTCAAGAGTTTCACCTTTCCATGCAAAAACTGGTATACCGGCCTTTGCCATAGCAGCAGCTGCATGGTCTTGGGTAGAAAAAATATTACAACTAGCCCATCGTACCTGTGCTCCAAGCTCTACTAAAGTTTCGATGAGTACAGCTGTTTGTATGGTCATATGTAAAGAACCCGATATACGAGCGCCAGTAAGCGGTTTTTCCTTGCCAAACTTTTGACGCAACGACATCAACCCAGGCATTTCCTTTTCGGCTATCTCTATTTCTTTTCTGCCCCATTCGGCTAATCCTATATCAGCAACTTTATAAGAAAGAGTAGTTTCAATAAGTGTTTCAGACATTTTAAGTATTTTTTTTAAGGACTACAAAATTAGATAATTATTATGAACTACAGCTTAGAATAAACCATTGCAGGGGTGTACATTCATCACTTTAGATGAGATTTAAGTTTATTTAGGGTATTTAAAAAAACAAAATGATACTTTTGCAGGTAAAAAAAACCTATTACTCATGCAATACTATTCCAGCACAATACTACAAGACGATTTTGATTCAGTCATCCAAAAGGTCAGCGAAACTTTGAAAGCTATTGGTTTTGGTGTACTTACCACTATCAATGTGAAGGCTACTCTCAAAGAGAAGATCAACGATGATTTCAAGCCTTATATGATCTTAGGTGCCTGTAACCCACATTTTGCCAGCAGAGGCCTGCGCATGGAAGATAAGTTAGGGATCATCCTGCCTTGCAATGTTGTTGTCATCGATCAGGGTGAAGGAAATATCGAAGTAGCTGCCATGCATCCGTTGGGTATAGTTAAAGCGATGAACAATCCCGAATTGACAGCTCTGGCAGCGGAAGTGAGTGCAAATATGGAAAAAATGATACACGAACTAAGATCTCAATCGGGAGTATCTTCACAACAGTATATCAGATAAGGACACCAAATTGTACAGCTTTCTATGCTAAGGATTGCCATCGTATGTAGCGTTGTATGGGTTGCTATGAGCTTTTGTGCATGCCGACATATAGAGCAAAGCAGCCTATCCCTGCGTTTTGAGGATTTACATCTCTTGCCTGCGGAGGAGTTATTTGATGATTTGGACTGCGAGCTACGAGCCCGGAAAGCCATGCATATCGACAGCCTTTTCAAACGCTTACAGCGACTCACCGGTTTTAATGGCGTGGTGCTCTATGCCGAGAAAGGACATCTCATCTATCAGCAGGCTTTCGGATATGAAGACCCGCTTCGCAAGCGAAAACCATTGAGCATCGAAAGCCGCTTCGAATTGGCATCGGTATCTAAGATGTTTACCGCAACGGCTATATTACAACTTAAAGAGCAGGGTAAAATCGATTTAGATACAGATATCCGCGAGTATATCCCTGAATGGCCTTATGAAAATATCACCACTCGGCTGTTGCTGAATCATCGTTCAGGACTGTCGCGCTATGAATCATTAGCTGATGAGTATTGGCCTGATAAAACGGTGTTTCTAACCAACGATGCTATGATCAGGCTTTATATGCAATATCGGCCTGCACCTTATTTTAAACCTAATGGCGGTTTTCACTATTGCAATATCAATTATGCATTGTTAGCCAGTATAGTTGAACGCGTTACCGGTGTTCGTTTTGCCGATTATATGATGGAGCATGTTTTTATTCCTGCTCATATGACCCATTCAGAGATATATCAAATAAACAATGAGGGTCGGCTGAACGGTTACAGGCAAGGGCTTGTACCGGGCTACGACAGCAGAGGGCGGCGGCTTGTGAGTGTGCCCGATGACTATCTCAACGGAGTGGTAGGCGATAAGGTAATGATATCTACTGTTAGTGATTTGTATAACTTTGAAATAGCTTTGAACACAGGTGTTTTACTAAGCGAATCGAGTTTAAAAGAAGCTTATAGTTCGGGCAGCCCTGCCTATCGCCATAGAAAAGACAACTACGGATTTGGATGGAGAATACGTACTGAAGCTGATTCAGCTGTGTATCATTACGGCTGGTGGAAAGGCTTCAGAAGCTTTTTCATTCGTGATTTAGCTCAGCAAAAAACGCTGATAGTGTTGAGCAACAAGGCTAAAGGCCCTGGTGCTGACCATTTCTGGAAGCTGATCAACGACACTGTTTATGAACTGCCTAAGGCATCGGCCTATTATTTGGTCAGCAGGCAACGCATAGATCAGACTATCCGGCCTGAAATATAATATTACAAACTGCGCTGCCTATTCATTCACAAGCAGCTTGAATCCTACTCCATGCACGTTCATCAGTTCGATGCTTGAATCATTTTTAAAGTATTTACGTAGTTTGGTGATATACACATCCATTGAACGGGCATTGAAATAGCTGTCGTCGTACCATATTTTGTTTAGGGCTACTGATCGGTCTAATACACGATTCAGGTTCTCACTAAGCAGGCGCAGCAATTCTGATTCTTTGGAGGTCAGTTTGCTTTCTTCTCCATTTTCATGTGTCAGCAGTTGTCTGTTATAGTCGAATGTAAATTTCCCTATTTTAAACACTGTAAGTCTGACAGTGTCTTCTGCCGACCGTCTGATGATGGCTTTCATCCGCAACATCAGTTCTTCCATGCTAAATGGTTTAGTCAGGTAATCATCTGCGCCAAGTTCGAAGCCTTTTAATTTATCGTCTTGCATGGCTTTTGCTGTCAGGAACAGTATAGGTATCTTTTTGTCTAACTTTCGTATTTCGGCGGCCAGAGTAAACCCATCCATGACCGGCATCATCACATCTAAAATACAAAAGTCAAAGTCGTTGCGTTTAAACTTCTCCAATGCGGCATGTCCATCGCTGCATAAGGTTGTAGGGAATCCTTTAGCTTCGAGATAGGCTTTCAGTATTGTTCCGAGATTCTTATCATCTTCGGCTAATAAAACATTAATCTGATCTTCCATAATATCTGGTTTATGATGTTTCTAACAAGGGCAATCGAAAATAAAATATTGAACCTTTTTTCAGTTCGCTGTTGACGCCTATCATCCCGCCGTGTTTTTCCACTACAGCTTTCACATAGCTCAACCCAAGGCCGAATCCTTTTGCTTTATGTACATTACCGGTCGGCACACGATACAGCTTTTCAAAGATACGTTTTTGATTCGACTTACTGATACCTACTCCATTATCTTGTACCAATATTTCTATTCCGTTAGGGAAATTACGGCTTTTCACAACGATCTGTGGAGCTTCATCCGAATATTTCAGTGCATTATCAACTAAATTCAGAAGGGCATTGGTTAAATGTACTTTATCCCCTAAAACCATATCCCGCTCGGCCTTTAGTTCGGTAAATATATGACCCTGCCTTGATTTAGCCTGTAGCAGCTTGCTGGCTACTACCTCACGCACTAAATCATTCAAACTAAGATAGTCTTGTTTTAGTATCAGCTCCCCTTTTTCCATGACAGCCGATTGCAGGATTTGTTCGGCCATAACCCCAAGGCGTTTGTTCTCTTCATCTATCATATTAATATAGGTGGAATAAAGCACATCCGACTTGTGAATATCATCATCTCTAAGGGCCTCGCAAGCTAAACGGATGGTAGAAATAGGAGTTTTAAACTCATGGGTCATATTATTCACGAGATCACTTTTCATCTCCGATAGTTTCTTCTGCCGGATAATAATAAAAATAGTTGCTAAAAAGCTGAGGATTATGACAACCAATAAAATACTTGAGACAACAAGCAGTTCGGACAACTGTTGGATCAGATAGCTTTTTTCGTGTGGGAAGTAGATCAATAATTTATCGGCAAAGCGCACCGGTGCAATGGTAGGATTCATATCAAAACTGAATCCTTTGTTGAGCAACTCATGTGGGAATCGACCTGTTTTCTGGAACAACATGGCATTGCGAGTAGGACTATATATACCTATTTCATATTGAGTGGTAATACCATGTTTTTTAAGCTCGGCTCTGACAATCGAATCTATCCTTAAGGGTTGCATCTCTTTCACTGCGGCCATTGCCTGATTATATCCGAAGGTCATTTCTTGCAGCTTCTCTTGTGCCAAAGTAAAACGACGCAGGAAGGCTGCATATTCTTCTTCGTCCATTGGTTGAGCCAGCTCAGCACCCAAGGTTCGGTTAATAGAATCATAAACCGAGAATAAATTAGCCCTTTTATTGATGATAGCCAGATGATACTCGAACTGACGTTGCATCTCTTCTTTCTCCAATAGCATAACCACTTGTGTCATAGCCTGATTCACATCACGTAAAAAAGTAGCCTCTTTTACTTTGACGGCATCACCTATGAAATAGACCTGTATCCTCATCAACCCAATGAGTGCCAAGGTCATCACTAATATAATTGCTACAATGATCTTTCTGTTCACGAAACAAAATTAATCTATATACGTAGGTGGTTTACAATCCATTAACATATGTTAACATGCATTAGACTTCCTTAACAGGGCAGGCAGTTGATTGAATGTATCTTTGCAGAAGTTCTTTTCATACCCATGTAGTTTTAGTTAACCATATGTTTATGTACTAACTCCAATAGTGCGTTAACGGTTCATAAATTTTGGTTTTTGGTTCGAAGAAGCAGGTTATATAACCTGCTTCTTTTTTTTATTTCCTTCCAACTTTCTAAAGCTGACACATCGACAAAATTATTGCTTTTTGATCCAATTAAAAATACCATAATTTTGCAACGATTCTTTTGTAGCTAATACTTTGTAATTCAAACGACCATGATTCAAGTCAAATTAGAGCTCAATCAGTTGTATGGTTTTATTTCAAAAGATGAGATCCTTCAATATGAGCGACAAATTTATAATGCGTATCGTAAGGTCTATCATAAAACTGGTGCTGGAAATGATTTTTTAGGCTGGGTAGAACTTCCGTCTCAAACCTCCGACAATTTTTTAGAACAAATTCAGCAGCATGCTACGTTGCTACGTGCCCAATCGGATATATTTGTAGTGGTTGGTATAGGTGGCTCTTATTTAGGAGCACGTGCAGTGATAGAAGCCTTATCGAATCATTTTAGTCAGTTATCATCCGATTATCCTCATCCGTATATAGTGTATGCAGGCCAGAATATAAGCGAAGATTATTTAGCCGATCTTTTGAAAATATTAGACGAGAAGGACTATTCCATGGCGGTCATTTCCAAGAGTGGTACAACTACTGAGCCGGCTATTGCATTTCGGATTTTACGAAGGCATTTAGAGAAAAAATATGGTAAAGAGGCTGCCCGTCAACGTATAGTAGCTATCACCGACCAACATCGTGGAGCACTGAAACAATTGGCCGATAGTGAATCGTATGTGAGCTATGTGGTACCCGATGATGTAGGAGGGCGTTATTCGGTTCTAAGTCCGGTAGGTTTGTTGCCAATAGCAGTAGCAGGCATTGACATACAAGCTTTGGTTGAAGGTGCCCGCAAAATGGAAAAATACAGCCGCGCAGCTAACAATATTCATGGCAACCCTATAGCTATGTATGCCGCCGCCCGACATGCACTGTATCAATCAGGCAAGACAATAGAGATATTGGTCAACTATGAACCACGGATGCAGTATATGACCGAATGGTTTAAGCAACTCTTTGGCGAAAGTGAAGGCAAAGAACATAAAGGTATATTTCCGGCAGGAGTAAACTTCACAACCGACCTGCATTCGATGGGACAATATATTCAAGAAGGATTGCGAAATATTTTTGAAACAGTGATCTCAATTGAATCTTCTGATCAAGAGCTGCGCATCCCTCAAGAAGAAACCGATCTGGATCAGTTGAATTATATAGCCGGTAAACGCCTGTCGGAGGTAAACCGTATGGCTGAATTAGGAACTATTGTAGCTCATGTGGACGGTGCCGTACCCAATATACGTATCCTGCTACCAAAGATCAATGCCGATGTGTTGGGTCAACTGATATATTTCTTCGAGATGAGTTGTGCCTTAAGCGGATATATGCTGAATATCAACCCGTTCGATCAACCTGGAGTAGAAGCCTACAAAACAAATATGTTTGCCCTGCTTGGGAAAAAAGGATTTGAAACAAAAACAGCTGAATTACGCAAACGGCTGAATATCTGATCAGTCATATCTTTCCATCCACTCACATTTCATAAACATATGAATAGATATGTAAGTTTTATGAGCTTTCTTTGGCTCGGTCTGATGAGTTGGCAATGCTCTATTCAAAACGATTCAACCCCTTTTGATCCGTTACAGTTAGAGGGGCTGTGGCAAGCTGAAGGAACGATCATTTTTTACCAGTACTGGCAGCAAACAACCGATTCGAGTATGACAGGGATGTCATTCAGCCTCAACGGAGCTGATACTATCCCTATCGAGCGTGTTTCAATCAATTTCAATAAGGATAACATCAGCTTGGAGAAAACGAATATCGGACATACTGAAACAGCTCCTCAACTTTTTGCACAATCTGAATCTAAGCCTCATCGCCTTATTGTCAAAAATCTTCAGAACAGCTATCCGAACACCATCGAATATCATTTGTTCAACGACAGCTTGCTGACGGTTACTATGGCAAACAGCAGAGGAAATCAACAAAAGCGTTTTGAATTAAAAAAAATAAAGTGACAAACGAGACGGCTCTATCTCTGCGGGCATCTCTAAAGACACGCTATCAATCATTTTGTTTACCGTATTTTTATCACTTGAAATAAACCTACTCACAAGTCCAACATTTTAACTCATGAAACATATTGAAATTATGGCTCCAGTTGGCTCGTACGAAGCTTTATCGGCTGCGATACAAGCTGGTTCCGGCTCGGTATATTTTGGGGTTGGGAAGCTGAATATGCGATCCAGGTCCACTAAAAACTTCAGCTTAGACGATCTAAAGGAGATATCTTCTATTTGCCGGGAACATGCCATCAACAGTTATGTTACTATCAACACCATTATTTATGATGATGAAATGGAGGCTATGCGCCAGCTTGTTGATGCTTGTGTTGAATATGGGATAACTGCCGTGATAGCGTCCGATCAGGCTGTCATCCAATATGCCCGCAGCCGTTCGATGGAAGTGCATATGTCAACCCAGACCAATATCACCAATATAGAAGCTGTTCGATATTATGCACAATATGCCGATGTGATGGTTACTGCCCGCGAGTTATCGTTAGATCAGGTAGCAGTAATCACTCAAGCTATTAAAGACGAACAGATCATCGGACCTTCGGGTGAGTTGATACGTATTGAGATTTTTGTTCACGGGGCTTTATGTATGGCTGTTTCAGGCAAATGCTATCTCAGCCTTGATCTGCTCAATTCAAGTGCAAACCGGGGCGCATGCCTGCAACCTTGTCGTAGAGCTTATCAGGTAAAAGACAAAGATGAAGAAGTTGAGATGGTAGTAGAAAACGAATTCATCATGTCGCCCAAAGACTTGAATACCATTGCTTTTTTGGACAAGATACTTGCTTCAGGTGTCGAAGTACTGAAAATTGAAGGCCGTGGGCGATCGCCTGAGTATGTCAAGACAGTTACCGAAGTATATAAGGAAGCTGTGGACGCAGTGCTACACAACTCCTACACTACACAGCGCATCGAGCAATGGAACGAAAGGCTCAAAACAGTCTATAATCGTGGGTTCTGGGATGGATACTACTTAGGCCAACGAATGGGAGAATGGGCTGAACAATATGGCTCTGTTGCTACTGAGAGAAAAATGTATGTAGGTAAAATAGTGAATTTCTATCAAACCCCTTCTATAGCTGAGATAAAAATGGAGACCCAATCACTGTCGGTAGGCGATAAGATACTCGTTATCGGCCCTACAACAGGAGTGTATGAAGACAGGATAGTCGAGATCAGGGTAGACTATAAACCGGTACACACTACACAAAAAGGAGAACACTGCTCCATACCGGCAACTGCCGTGTTACGGCCAGGAGATAAGGTGTACAAAATGATTCGGACAAACCAATCATAAAAACCAAATACTTTCAACTGAATATTGGATCAGGAAAACCGACTTATGGGTGAGCCAACTTTCCGATAAAAATCATTCTGCGACATATTGCCTTAATTTAAGATGGTAATAGCTTGCAGAACCTGAACAAAACCACAACAAGCATGTTATATACATCGTGAGAAAAAGACGGCATACTGATTTTCATTATCTTTGCCCCCTCACTGTCTGATACCATTTGTACTACTGTTCTAATCGTTTTACTAACAATACGTTAGCTATAGGCAATCAGATAACACATTTGCATCAGACACTGTATCAAAACGGCTTATTTTTGAGGGGTCGAACTATTCAGCTTTCGACCTCAGGCCTTTTAAATAAATTCAATAAAATGGATACAAAAAGTAGCACACAAATATTAGACGAGGTAACTCAAAGCGAATATAAATACGGTTTTTTCACTGATATAGAGACTGAATTTGCTCCTAAGGGATTAAATGAAGACATCATTCGTTTTATCTCTACCCGAAAAGAAGAGCCGGAATGGATGCTTGAGTTTCGTCTAAAAGCTTTCAGACATTGGCAAACCATGAAAGAACCCGAGTGGGGTCATTTAGATTTCCCAAGAGCCGACTATCAGGACATCATTTATTATGCCGCTCCCAAACAAAAAAAAGAGTTGGCCAGTTTAGATGAGGTTGATCCTGAGCTCATAGATACGTTTAACAAATTAGGTATTTCGTTAGAAGAGCAGAAGCGCCTTTCGGGGGTAGCTGTTGATGCGGTTATTGACAGTGTATCGGTAAAGACTACCTTTCAGGACACTTTAGCTAAGCACGGTATTATCTTTTCATCATTCAGTTCGGCCGTACGTGAACATCCCGAGTTGGTTAAAAAATATATGGGGACTGTAGTACCCTATACCGATAATTTTTACGCCGCACTAAATTCGGCTGTTTTCAGCGATGGTTCGTTTTGTTATATTCCTAAAGGTGTTCGTTGTCCGTTGGAGTTATCCACCTATTTTCGTATCAACGCAGCCAATACCGGGCAGTTTGAGCGCACACTTATCATAGCCGAAGAAGGCAGTTATGTAAGCTATCTTGAGGGCTGTACCGCTCCTATGCGCGACGAAAACCAACTCCATGCCGCCGTAGTGGAGATCATTGCAATGGATGATGCAGAAGTGAAATATTCTACCGTACAAAACTGGTACCCTGGTGATAAAGAAGGTAAAGGCGGTGTATATAACTTAGTTACCAAACGTGGCTTATGCAAAGGACGTAACTCAAAGATATCATGGACACAGGTTGAAACCGGTAGTGCCATCACCTGGAAATACCCAAGCTGCATCCTTCAAGGTGATCATTCAATAGGTGAGTTTTATTCCATAGCTGTAACCAATCATTTTCAGCAGGCCGATACGGGCACCAAAATGATACATATGGGAAAAAACACACGTAGCACCATCATCTCCAAAGGTATCTCGGCTGGTAGAAGCAATAACAGCTATAGAGGATCGGTAAGAATGCTGCCGCGTGCTACGAATGCACGTAATTTCTCACAATGCGATTCATTATTGCTGGGCGATAAATGTGGCGCACATACATTCCCTTATATTGAAGCAAAAAATGAGACAAGCATAGTCGAGCATGAAGCAACTACTTCAAAAATATCTGAAGATCAGCTATTCTATTGCAACCAGCGTGGGATTGATACCGAGAAAGCCATTGGGCTTATAGTAAACGGTTATGCCAAAGATGTGCTGAACAAACTTCCGATGGAGTTTGCTGCCGAAGCCCGAAAATTATTGTCTATCACCCTTGAAGGCAGTGTAGGCTAATAACAGAATTAAAATTAACGACTTAAAAACTACAATACAACATCAATATGTTACTCAATATAAAGAATTTGCATGTTTCAATCGATGGTAAGAAGATCATCAGAGGCTTGAATTTAGGTGTTAACAAAGGTGAGATACACGCTATAATGGGGCCTAACGGTTCGGGTAAGAGCACGCTTGCCGCAGCTATCACAGGCCGTGAAGGATACGAGATCACAGAAGGCGAGATATGGTATAAAGACCAGATCATCAATGAAATGGAGCCTGATGTACGTGCCAACGAAGGTATTTTTCTAAGTTTCCAGTATCCGGTTGAGATACCCGGTGTAAGCATGACCAACTTCATGCGAACGGCTGTTAATGCCCGACGCGAATATCAGAAGCTACCCCCTATCCCTGCCGGTGAGTTCTTGAAAATGCTCGAAGAAAAGAAAAACTTAGTTGAGATACATTCAAAACTTGCCAATCGATCAGTTAATGAAGGATTCTCGGGAGGAGAAAAAAAACGCAACGAAATATTTCAATTAGCAGTCTTAAATCCTACATTAGCTATATTAGATGAAACCGATTCGGGCTTAGATATAGACGCATTAAAAGTTGTGGCTAAAGGCGTCAACCAACTGCGATCATCCGACAATGCATTCGTGATCATTACACACTATCAACGCCTGTTAGACTTTATTGTACCCGACTTTGTACATGTGCTTTACGAGGGTCGAATAGTGAAAACAGGTGGAAAAAACTTAGCCATAGAATTAGAAGAAAAAGGCTACGATTGGATAAAAGAATACCAATTAACATAACCATCTCTTGTAAAGAGACCTTTTTGAAAGTAAAAGTTATGGACGTTCATACACAACAAATACAATCATTAGATGAGCTGTTGGCCGAGCAGTTTAACACTGCTTTTTCGCAGATCACAAAAAACGATATCCCCAAAGTAAGCCGGCTACGGGAAAAAGCATTCAACGATTTTCTAACGCAGGGCTTCCCCGACACATCAATGGAAAAATGGCGTTTCTCTCAGATAGAAGATATATTGGAACTGTCTTTCCAGCATGAGTTGATGCCCGAAAAACCAACAGATAACCTGGATGACCTCTTCCGCTGTGAGATACATAATTTCGAGTCGGAGATCATCTCGCTACTTAACGGATGGTACTACGAAAACAATGGAGGTGTAAAAATCACACAACCCGGTGTGATCATTACCAGTATTCGAAACGCCATGGATGAATTTCCCGAATTGATAGAAAAATATTATGGCGAAATAGCTCATAGCAGGGATAATAGCTTTGTGAGCGTGAATACAGCTTTGGTACAGGACGGAGTACTGATCTATGTACCCGACAATGTAGTAGTTGACCAGATATATCAAATCATCAAACTGCTCAATCATAAAGAGAATCATTTCGTTCAAAGCCGTATCCTGATCATATTAGGAAAAAACAGCAAGCTTAAGCTGATGCATTGCGATGATTCTATAAATCACCATACCAGCTTAGTCAACACGGTTAGCGAGATATTCATAGGCGAGAATGCCCAGCTTGAACTCTATAAGCTTCAAAACCTGAACGATCAGTCAGGGCTCGTCAATTCTACCTTTATTCGACAGCAAGCCAACAGCACCGTTAAAAATAACACCTTAACCTTCAACTGTGGCCTGATTCGCAACAATATTGAAGTTGCCCTGGATGGAAGCGGAGCTCATGCGGATGTGTTAGGTTTGTATCTGATGGATAAAGACCAGCATATAGACAATCAGATCAGATTACTGCATAACCAGCCGCACTGCACCAGCAACGAACTGTTTAAAGGTATATTGGATGATGAGGCTTCTGCCGTATTCAACGGCTATATTTATGTAGCCCCAGATGCCCAGCAGACCAATGCTTATCAGAACAACAACAATATATTGCTCAAGCCAAAAGCTACTATTAACACCATGCCTTTCCTGGAGATTTATGCCGATGATGTGAAATGCTCTCACGGTGCTACAGTAGGTCAGCTTGACGAGGAAGCGTTATTTTACCTCCGTTCGCGAGGTATCAGCAAAGAAAATGCACGGCTGTTAGTAATGTATGCCTTTGCCGCTGATATTATTAATCAGATTGGAATAGAACCATTACAAAAGCGTATTGATGATATGGTTAAAAAACGCCTTAGAGGCGAGTTATCCGTATGCGACAAATGTGTGTTACATTGTGGTAGCCCCGAAAAAGAGCTTTATTTTGATATTGATATGAGCCAACTATAGAGTCTATGAACCGCTTTGTTGAGCTACAGAATATCAGAGAGCAATTTCCTGCCATACAGCAGCAGGTGTATAACCAGTCGTTAGTCTACTTGGATAATGCAGCCACCACGCTCAAACCTAAAGCCGTCATCGACCGTATCCATCACTATTACAGTATAGAGAACAGCAATATCCACAGAGGTGTTCATTATCTGAGTCAACAGGCTACAACAGCTTTCGAGCAGGCCCGGGCTTATGTGGCAAGCTATCTGAATGCAGCTTATCCTCATGAAGTGATCTTCACAAAAGGAGCTACGGAATCCATCAATTTAGTGGCTCATAGTTTAGGCGAGCTTCTGATGGAGACAGGCGACAAGATATTGATCACAGCTATGGAACACCACAGTAATATGGTGCCCTGGCAGCAGTTGTGCAACCGAAAAGAAGGTGAATTGCTCATAGCCGGTATGAATGAAGCCGGTGAAACAGATTTGGTGCATTATCGAAACTTATTGGAACAGAAACCAAAAATCGTAGCTCTGACCCATGTCTCTAACTCATTAGGGACTATTAATCCGGTTCGGGAAATGATCGCCCTGGCACATCAACATCAAATACCGGTATTGATAGATGGTGCTCAATCTATAGTGCATCAACCGATAGATGTACAAGAGTTGGATTGCGACTTTTTTGTCTTTTCCGGGCATAAGGTATATGGGCCTATGGGAGCAGGTGTGCTGTACGGGAAAACCCACTGGCTTGAAAAAATGCCACCCTATCAATACGGTGGTGAAATGGTTGATCAGGTAAGCTATGCGCATACCAGCTTCAACCAACTACCTTTCAAGTTCGAAGCCGGCACACCTAATGTAAGTGCTGTATTAGGATTGGAAGCAGCTTTGAGATTCATGCAGCAGACAGGGATAGAGCACATCAAAAGCTACGAACGAAATTTATTGGAGGAAGCAGAAAACGAATTAAAAAAGATACCATCTATGCGAATAATCGGGCAAGCAAAATCGAAAGCACCGGTTATCTCGTTTCTGATAGGCAATATACATCCATTCGATTTAGGTACACTCTTAGACAAAATGGGTATAGCCGTACGTACCGGTCACCACTGTGCCCAACCAGTTATGGATGCATTCGACATACCTGGAACTATACGGGCATCATTGGCAATGTATAATAACGCAGATGATATTCAACGATTTATTGCTGCAGTAAAGAAAGCTGCTGATATGTTAAGCTAACACACACGATCATGACGATAGCAGAAATTGAACAACAGATCATTGAAGAGTTTGATATGTTTGACAACTGGTTAGACAAATACAATCTTTTGATTGAGATGGGTAAAGACATAGCTGTTATCCCTGAACGATTTAAGACCAACAATCATTTAATAAGTGGTTGTCAGTCGAGGGTTTGGCTTCATGCTGATCTTGTAAACGGAAAACTAGTGTTCACTGCCGACAGTGATGCTGTGATCACCAAAGGCATCATCAACCTGCTTATTCGGGTACTCTCGGGTCAAAGTCCTGAGGATATATTGAAAGCCGAGCTTTCGTTTATCGACAAAATCGGACTGACCGAGCACTTGTCGCCTACCCGCTCAAACGGTCTGCTTTCGATGATCAAACAGATGAAATTATATGCGCAGGTGTTCAAGCTGACAACTGATAGCTGACCCAAAAATTTAATCTTAATACTACTAATCATGACTGATGAACAAAAATCCACTATAGAACGCAATGTTGTTACTGTGATAAAAACGGTATATGATCCCGAGATACCGGTCAATATATATGATTTAGGCTTGATTTATGAGATCACCGTCAGCGACGAGGCTGATGTCAAAGTGCTGATGACGCTTACCTCACCCAATTGTCCGGTAGCTGAAAGCATGCCACAAGAAGTACACGATAAAGTATCATTAATAACAAACGTACGTTCTGTTGATGTTGAGCTGACCTTCGAACCACCATGGGATCAGGATATGCTAAGTGAAGAGGCTATGCTAGAATTAGGGCTTCTATAATCTACACGCTTCCCTTAAAAAAAATCAATGCGGTAATCTACTGACTCAAAGTCATTTATAACTGACTTTAGTTGGATGTTTGTACAAAATTTTCAGTTTCTTCCGATCG
This sequence comes from Bacteroidales bacterium, assembly GCA_023229245.1. GTDB lineage: Bacteria > Bacteroidota > Bacteroidia > Bacteroidales > F082 > JALNZU01. The sequence continues at coordinate 150,046 of JALNZU010000003.1, forward strand.
TTTCGTGCATAATTCTGTAATTTTATCCTTTATTCACATACCAATCTCATTGAAAATGAAAAGACAAAGTTTTCTACTTTTTTTTATACTGAGCTATTTAGCGCTTGGTGCACAGGAGGAATTAGGTTATTCACGTGTAAAAATTTCACTAATAGATAAAGGAATTTCTGAGTTAGCTGCTACCGGCATAGATGTGACGGAAGGTTTTTACAAGGCGGATATTTTTTTAGAGACCGACCTTAGTTCGCTGGAGATAGCTGCACTTCAGGAAGCAGGCTTTGAGTTTCAAATACTCATTGATGATGTGTCGCATTTTTACGAACAAAGAGCCGAAGCTGAAAAAGACCTGCAAATTGTAAGAAGCCCTGCTGATGAGTTTCCTGTACCCGAAAACTGGGAATACGGCAGCATGGGAGGATTTTATACTCTCGATCAGGTGATGGAGAAATTAGATTTTATGACCGCCACCTGGCCTGAATTTGTTAGTGAGAGGCAAATAATCGATCCCGAAAACCTTACTATCAACGGTCAACCCATGTGGTGGATCAAAATAAGCAACGAGGCCAATGGAATTGCTAACAAGCCGCAGGTGCTCTACACCTCACTTATCCATTCCCGCGAAGGTATAGGAGTACAGCAGATGATATATTATATGTTCTGGCTTTTGGAGAATTACGAAAGCAACCCTACCGCAAAAACTATAGTAGATAATATCGACCTTTATTTCATTCCTGTTATCAATCCCGATGGATATGTCCACAACCAGCAAACCAATCCCAATGGTGGTGGTATGTGGCGTAAGAATCGCCGCAATAACGGTGATGGAAGCTATGGAGTTGACTTGAACAGAAACTTCGGATACAAATGGGGGTACGACAATACAGGTTCATCGCCCGATCCATATTCAGAGACATATAGAGGCATTGCAGGCTTTAGTGAAATAGAAACCCAAAACATACGTCAGTTTGTGGAAACTCACGATTTTAAAATTGCACTAAACTATCACTCATACAGCAATCTGTTGTTATATCCCTGGGGCTGGACGGCGATACCATGTGATGATGATGCCATTTTTGAAGCTTTTGCTATATTGATGACACGCGACAACAAATACACCTACGGCCCATCAAGTACTACTATCTATCCAACCAACGGAAGTTCGGACGATTATATGTATGGCGACAATGAAAACAAAGCCCCCATATTTGCGTATACCCCTGAAGTAGGTAGTAACAACGATGGATTCTGGCCATCAATAAGTCGCATCATACCCCTTTGTCAGGAGAATATGATACAAAATATATATGCCGCATTACTTGCTGGAAGCTATGGCAACATCACCGACAAAACCGAAACAATCATCAACCAGAAAGACTTCTATTTTGTTTTTGATCTGCAACGTTTAGGCTTGAGTGAGACCGATCACTGGAGCATCAGCATAGAAGAATCAGACGAATGGATAACGGCTACTGGCGATGTTATAACAACAGGCTATCTCAATATTATGGAAAGCTTGACTGATTCCATTTTAATCCAACTTGACCCTGCCATCTTATCAGGTCAATCGTTTCAATTTGTTGTCAAAGTTGACAATGGAAATTATGTACAAACCGATACCATCACCAAGATGTTCGGTGCTACCACTATAGTTTTTGAAGATGAATGTAGCAGTCTGGATAACTGGATACCCGGCAATTGGGGACTTACGACAGCTTCATTCATCAGTCCGCCAAGTTCTATTACCGACAGCCCTAACGGTAATTATCCCAACAACAACACAAATATCATCACTTTAGCAGAAGCTGTTGACATACCAGAAACCTCATATGCACTATTAAGTTATTGGGCAAAATGGGATATTGAAGCAGGCTGGGATTATGCCCAGATTCTGATCAAGCCTGATAATGCCATTGGCTGGACACCTTTAGAGGGGAAATATACTACTACAGGAACATCTTACCAGTCGCCGGGTAAGCCGGTCTATGACGGTACCTCAGGATGGGTGAAAGAAGAAATCGACCTGACCGACTATGCTGGCAGGAGCATTCAGCTACGCTTTCAATTAGTAAGCGATGTGTATGTAAATGGCGACGGATTTTATTTTGATGACATACAAATTATTGCCCTTGATGTAGAAACAGGTATAGAAACACATACCTCTTCTTCACAACAGATACGGGTGTCACCTAATCCTGCAACGGAGATCATTACTGTGTATGTTGATCATGCTTTTAAGACAGGGCAACATATGGAGATACTGGATATGGCCGGAAGACCAGTGATGCGGCTACAACCGCAGCCAGGGAGCCATAGCCTTCAACAGGATATATCTCATCTTAAAAAAGGCATGTATTTGTTGCGTATAGAGGGAGTATCCAATGTACGCAAATTTGTAGTTCAATAGAACAGTGTTTCTTCCGGTCAGCTGTTAATCCACTACTATAAGTCGGGTGCTACCGATTATTTCATCTCCCTGATAAAAAACAACGGTATATACTCCTTTGGTGAGTACGTTGTGATGTGTCAGCCTTTTCTTTATCCTGTCCTTATGGGCTATTTCCATTATCTGCCTACCATTGAGCTGAAAAACTCTCAAATAGCTAAAAGGCCGGGCAGCACTAAATACCAATTCCGATTGTTCTAATGCTGGATTAGGCCAAACAGTACAAGATGTTTCCAAACCCGATATCTCATGCAAGTTTATAAGCATTGAGCGGCTGGCTTCAGCAGTATTGCCATAACGACCCAGATTCACCCTGTCGCCATTTGGGTGTGTTTCTAAGTAGGCACTTTCAGAAAATAGAATAATTTTTAATTTTAGGGATTAAAAACACCTTTCAACAATCTCCCTTTGGATAAAACCATCAAAAGGGGAATTTTTTTATCCAAGAAATCGTGTGTGGAAGAAG
>JALNZU010000004.1 GCA_023229245.1 Bacteroidales bacterium
AAAAAAAGCTAACGGTGGATGAAGTACAAAATGTGAGTTAAAAGAAATATCAGGTGGTAATAAGTAGATTGAGCTAACTGTAAGATCAAGCGATGAGGCCGTGTTGATACTACGCCTTCATTGATAAGATTTTGAGTTATCTCGGGCGTTAGTGAGAAATCTTTTTATGTTGTATAGTCCTGTTTATTTATTCAGAAAAGCTTGCAGATGATCATATCTGCAAGCTTTTCTGTTGTTGTTATGTCTCTGCTCCTTTAAAGGTTTAGGTCATATATATAAATAGTGTTTGCATTGGCTACATAGTATAGTAGTCCGGCCAGATCGTCTACTTCGTACATTGGTTTTCTATCTTTTAATATCACTTCTTTTTCTATCTGGCTGGTATCTTTGTTAATCTTTACTAAACCAATTCCGTCATCCAATTTTGTGAGAATAAATTGTGCGTTTTCAGTTGCAGCTGTAGCACTGAATCGTTTGGTCATTTCGGCAAATGAGCTTCCGGCCATCTTCGCATACGAACTGGCCATCTCTTTTTGCATCTTTCCGGTCATGGTATAATCTCCAAGGGCATAGTGTCCACCACCTATATTGTTCACATCCCGATGAAGTTCGGCAGATACGGAGGATCCTACAGCCGCAGCTGTTGAGGCTACAACCATTGCTCCGGCCAATATGGCTCCTGCTGCGGTTTTACCCGGTGCCTGATAAAAAACATGAAACTTTTGGGTGCCATCAAAGTTAAGCAGTACCATATTTTGATCTGAGCTTAACAAGATACCCTCGTTGCGTATTTCTAATGAATTTGGATACTCACTGCCCTTGAATTTATATTCGGCTAAATGGTTGATTTCTCCTGTGTTTTCGTCAATAGAGATCAGTTCGGTACCCGTACTAATCAGGTAACGATGCCTATCGGGGTCGTAGGTGTCTGTAACTAGTTTAGCTCGCTTAAACTTGAGTTCTTTAGCCCATATCGATTCACCGGTCTTTAAATCCACTATGTTGCAATCGCTATCGGTGATATAGATCAGACCTTTGGGCGTGTTGGCCATGACATGTATATTATCGCCGGTTTTCATCGGCTTTTTGAAGAGTGGGGTTCCATTAAAATCTATTTTGTTGATGCCGCCACCTGAGAGCCCGAATAGGATGCCATCGTCCTGAATGTAGAAATGGGTAACATAATCTTTTATTTTGGGTGCCTTTTCCCATAGGTCAGTACCATCGGACGGACTCAGAAAAGATATTTTGGATTCTACCTTGCCATTTTTAGAAACGGTATTACTGACGCATGCCAACCCATTGGGAAGTATCTGAAACTGGTATATGTTTCCTTTTATCTTACGTTCTTTCTGCCATAGGAGGTTTCCCGTACTGCTTATTTTATGAATACGGGTACTTTCTCCTTTATTTTCAAAGGCATATATTTCTTTTCCACTTGGATCGGAGGTGAGCCAGCTGATTTTGCTAAGTTCTTTATTTTCCCATACTATATTCCCCTTTTCCAGATCAATCCGCATGAGTGATTTGTTGGAGCCTATGAGTAAGCCTCCGTCAATGATCACTGGTTTGGTGATAAATTGAGGGCTGTTAGCTTTAAAATGCATCAATTTGACCTCACTACCGTCAAGAAGGTCGTATACACCCAGGGCCGATTTTCTGTTGTTTGCACCGGTGATTACTAGTTTGTTTTGCGGTAAAAATATATCTGCACTATTGATGATGCTCCAGCCTTGTTCCTCAGTAGCAAAAAGCTTTTTGCCTGATACTACGTCTATCACTGTTTTTCTACTCTTCCCAAAGGCTCCTTCATCAATCATCACATAGGGCGACATGGGAATAAAAGTCAGTTCTTCTTCTTTTATCTTACCATATTCGGAAAAAGTGAAATGAGGCTTCTGTGCACCAGGCTTGATCCCAACAAGTCCGCCTGTCCCGCCTATGATGATAACGCCCGATTCGGTCTGTCGGATAAAGTTGATCTTGCCGTTGATTTCAAAGCTGTGCTGAGGTGTCTCAGCTTTTTGAGCTAACAGACTGCCAGTTAAGAACAACACCATAATGATAGTTTGAAAGGTTTTCATACGCGTAAATTTTAATGTTTTTTAGTCGATTGATAATTTGTTTTTTTAAGTATCAACGAATAGAGTTAATTGTTATTCAGATGTTTCCGGGCAGCCGAGCTATGTTAAAAACGATAATTGTGGATACTATAGCTCTTTTAAGTATAGATACTATCGTCTTTTTCAACAGCCTGTTTTGCCAGATAAAAATCCTGTATTGCAAACATACATCAATTATTCTGTACCGCTTATCCCCCTTTTGTTTGATTTTAGGTTCTGGGGTATATTTTGTTTAAGGCATCTGTTCGGCTTGAAACCTGTAGCTTCTCATAAATATTGTGTATATGTGATCGTACGGTCTCAAAGCTGATAAACAGTTGGGCACCTATCTCTTTGTACCTATAGCCTTTGGCAAGCAATTCCAAAATTTCGGATTCCCGTTTGGTTAGATTGTATTCTATCTTTTTGATTTGGGGGTTGTGAAAAGAAGCGATCACTTTGCGGGCTATGCTGCTGCTCATGGGCGAGCCACCCTGATAGAGCTCTGTTATGGCTTGTATGAGTTGAGTGATAGTAGCTGTTTTCAGTATATAACCGCTGGCTCCGACCTTTAATGCTTCAAAAATTTTTTCATTATCCTCAAAAGTAGTCCACATTAAAAATTGTGCCTGAGGGCGGGCTGCTTTGATAATTTTAATACATTCGATGCCACTCATTTTTGGCAGACCTATATCTACTAAAGCTATATCAAATTTCAGCTCATTTACTTCTTTTATAAAGTCTTCGGCATTTGAATAGGTAGCTTCAACAACTATATCAGCGCAATTGGAGAGTGTTCGGGTTATTCCTCTCAGCAATTCTTTATCGTCTTCTATAATGGCAATGTGTATCTTTTTCATCAGTGTATAGAATGTAAGCCCATCATATGGGGCAAATGAATTATATCGTACAAATATCGATCAATGTTTTCAAAAATTTTCTCATACTTTTGTATGAAATTGGAAAGGGATATTCTCAAGGCTGATAGCTAATCCATGTCCTATATGGTTTTGGATCACTAATTCTCCGCCGCACTCTTCTATTCTGGAGCGTATATTACGGAATCCGTTACCTGCTTTATACCGTGTCTCGTCTTTTACACCTTTTCCATTATCGGCCAACCTTAAAGAGAAAAAATTTTCTGTTATGTTCAATTCTACTACCACTTCTGTAGCTTCAGAATACTTCACTATATTATTCAGGGCTTCTTTGACGATCAGGAAGATATTTCTTCTAAGTTCCGGTTTTACTGCCTGTTCGGGTATCTCATCCGGAAAATGGAGTCTGCATTGGATCCGAGTATCTTCTAAGTATTCGTACATATAATTGCGCAGGTATGCACATAAAATATCGAAGCTGTCGTAATGGGGATTGAGTGACCAAATGATCTCGCCCATATTTTGGCTAAGCTGTCGGGCATCTTTTCCCATTTTTTCAAGAGTAGTGACTATATCACCTTCTATTTCCGGCTTACCCGAGACTTGTGATTTGATTTGCTCGCTTCTGAAAATCATACGAGTAAGCCCGGCACCTATTTCATCATGCATATCACGGGCAATACGAATTCGTTCAGTTTCTTTTTGTTGATAAAGTTCTCGTTCTTTTTTGATTTTTTGTTTTCGTCTGTAACGGTAGAACAGGAATATGGCTGTAACTATTAGAAGCAGTATGAATACAGCAGTAAACAATATGAGTAAGCGTTGATTCTGGATAGTTAAGCTATTGACCTGACCTTCAATTTGTAGCCTTTTAATCTGTTCTTCTTTTTGTTGGTTGGCATACTTCTGATCTAAATCAAGTATGAGTTGTTGCTTACCTAAACCTGCAAGTGAATCCTGATATGTTTCATATATCCTTCTGTATTTATAAGCTTTTTCGAACTGATTGGTATGAAAAAGTACCTGTGAATATGTTTTATACAATATAGATAAGGTGTATAAGTTGGTTATCTCGTCGTGTATTATCAATAGCTCTTCAAAAAGTTCAATGGCTGCCGCATAGTCTTCCAACGAACTATATGTAAGTGCTAAATTGAACTTTGAGATTGCGATACCATTCATATCGTTCACCTTAATCTGGTTCTCCAACAGTTCTTTATAGCATTGAATGCTTTTTTGCGGCTCTTGCTTATAATCAATACAACTACATAAATTATTCAAGGTGTTATTTATACTGAAAATATTGTTGAATTGTTTTTTTATTTCTAATGCTTGCTCAAAAAAATAAATAGCCGAGTCCATCAAAAGTATTTCATTATAAATCACACCAATTGAGTTGAGAATATTACCCAATATCAGTTGACCTTGATCTGTCTGAGTAATAAACTCAAGTCCTTTTTGTTGATATTGCTTGGCTAATTCCAGATTTTGGGTTTTAAAGTACACATTTCCAATGTCGCTCATTACACCGGCAATTGAGTTACTGTCATGCTCAGATAAATAGTAATTCAAATTTTGAAAATAAATCTGTAGCGCCTGATCGTATTTTCCTTGTCGGTCAAATGCAAGTCCCAGATTTTTGAGAATACGGATGAGATATGTTTCATCACCAGTCTGCTCGATGACTTTTATTGCTTCGAGTAGGAAAAACTCAGTATGTGCGATTTCACCCATATAATAATATGCAACACCCATATAATTCAGTGATTTGCCAACCAATACACGATCAGTAACTTGGGAGCTATCGCGAAGAGCCTCCTGAAGAAACTCTATAGTTTTCACAGGATCTGAGCTGAGGTACCGTGTTGCTATTTGAATAGCTAGATCAAATCTTTCATCAACTGAGTTGCTTTGCTCAAAATGTACTATCAAAGTGTCGGTCTGCCAATCGGATCGCATGGCAACAAAGAGAAAAAAAAGAGCCATTAACAATATCCTGTACATGAGGAAAGCTTAAAAAGTAATTAACACCTAATGATATGGTCTGATTGCTTATAAAAGATACTATGACTAAAGCGTATCATCATATTTAATTCAGACAACAGAGTATAAAAATAGATGTTTTTTTAAACATACAACCATATTATTTATATAGATCCAGTTTTTTTAAAAAATGATTGCAATAATTTTATTGCATACGAATCTGTAGCTAATGCTTCATGCTTTTTATATTTTTGCATGAATGATCGTTTGAGTTATATAAAATATGTTCTATGTCAGATTCAGATCACACCCTTAGACGCACTATATTAGAAACAGTATCCATAGCTGATGAGTACTGTAAATTTTTGAATAAGGTTAGCAAGCATCGTATGGATGATTTTTTCCGAACTCTGCGCGGACTTGTTCCTTTATTGTATGTGAGGGGGATGCTCTTGCCCGACATACAACCTGAACATCCCGAAGCCAATGAACGGTTTATGACCGAAGAAGAGTGGGATCAAATGTTCACTTCATTGAGAGTGTATCTGGCCGATCAGGATGAGTTTACGTACTTATCGAAAAATGAATACGGACAAGATGCCATACTCACCGGAAGCATAGCCGAGCATCTGACAGATGTGTATCAGGATTTAAGCGATTTTGTGTTGCTCTTTAAAAAACCTTCACTGAGTGCCCGAGAAAATGCGATACATGAGTGTAAGTCATTGTTTGAATCACATTGGGGAAACCGATTAGCTCAGTTGCTGCCGGTCTTGCATCACTTGCAGATACCTGATGAACAAGTCGGTTTGTTGAATGACTTTCTTGATTTTTTATAAGCTACTTATAACAAACAATAAGAAATTAGACCAGGGCGGTTACTCATTTTCCACGCTTTTATATGCGGTATAAATGGATGCAATTCCAAAGCTAAGTCGCTTTTCGGCCGGGTTGACAAAGCCCGCTTTTTCAAGTTCGTTTAAAAATTTTTTCCCATTCGGAAACTTGTCAACCGATTCAGGTAGATAGGTATATGCCGATGGGTCTTTGCTTATCCAGCGTCCTACAGCAGGTAGTAAGTATCTGAAATAGAAGCGATAAATCTGTTTTACCGGAAAGTGGCGTGGCATAGAGAACTCAAGGACGCCTATCATCCCGCCTGCGGATAGTATGCGATACATTTCTTGTAATCCCTTTTGCAGGTCTTCAAAATTCCGTACTCCAAAAGCCACCATAGCGGCATCAAAACTGGCTTCGGGAAAAGGAAGGTCTTCGCTGTCGGCAAGGCTAAGAGTGATCTGCCGATCCAGGCCTTTTTGTGCTACCTTCTCTATCCCAATTTCCAACATTTTTTGTGAGAGATCGATACCAGTGACAGGACTTGCAGTTCTTTTAGTTAACGCAATGGCAAGATCGGCCGTACCGGTAGCTACATCCAAAACAGAACCGGGTTTTTCTTTCGCTATCATTTTGACGATCTTTTTTCGCCATATTTTATCAATGCCAAACGATAAAAAATGATTGAGGAAATCATATCGACCGGCTATGCTGTCAAACATATGTCGTACCTGTTCTTTTTTCTCGAACCCGGTAGTATGGGTGGGTGTGGTCATTTTTTTTGTCGGATTTAATCGATCAGCCAGTTAGCTTATCTATTTCTTTAAACAATTTGGCCTTATCTATAGGTACTACTCCGACTTCTTCACAAACCAATCCGCCTGCCAGATTTGATACGGCTGCTATGACGGATGCATCGCATCCGGCTGCAAGGCAAAGACCTGCTACGCTGATCACTGTATCACCTGCTCCTGACACATCGGCTATCTTTCGCACATGAGCCGGACGATGCGTAAAAATTAAGACACCTTCTGAATTTGAATAGGCGATGAGCACACCCTTTTCCGATAAAGTCAGTAATACCTTCTCTGGCGACAGCTTTTCAAACAACTGGCGAACAGCTTCTTTAATCTCTGCTTCGGATGAGTGATCCACCGATACATTAAGCCCTTCGGTCAATTCTTTTAAATTGGGTTTAAACAGGCTTACCCCCTCATACAATAGAAAATTTCGCTTTTTAGGATCAACGGCAACAGCTATCTGCTGTTGATGTGCCAGCCCAATAATGCGTTTGATCAGTCCGGGTGTCAAAACACCTTTATCGTAATCCTGTATGATGATCAGATCAATCTGACCGGAATTTATGTGATGCAGTATTTGATCAAACAACAAATCCTCTATATCCTGATTGATTGAATGAGTAACCTCCTCATCCACTCTGAGCATTTGAATATTGTTGCCAATGATACGGAATTTAGTTGTTGTCATTCTGTCGGCATCCCGTATGATAGCCGATGTATCTAACTGTTGTTGTTGCATCAGCCGGATAAATATTTCTGATTTAGGATCGCTACCTAATACGGATACTAACAAAGGGGTAGCTCCAAGTGAATGCAGGTTCAAGGCTACATTAGCAGCGCCTCCCATGCGGTTTACACGTTTTGTTACCGAGACTACCGGCACTGGGGCTTCAGGTGAAATGCGATCTACTTTACCGAATAGGTATGCATCTACCATTACATCGCCTACTACTATGACTTTCATCCGGCCGAATGCCTTAAACAGCTCTTCCGTTGTCTGGGTTTTCAATATCATGCCTAAGGCTGTTGAAGCTTTTGTAATGCGCCGGCAATACGCGATACAGCTTCTTTTATCTGCGCTTTACCTGTAGCATATGAGAATCGGATGCAGTTGTCGTTCCCGAATGCATCGCCACTTACAAGGGCTACATGAGCTTCAGCCAATAGATACAAACACAAGTCCGAACTGTTGTTGATCGTTTGCTTGCCATCCGATTTGCCGTAAAAATAACTTAGATCGGGGAACAAATAGAAAGCGCCTAAGGGTTTGTTGGGGATTATTCCAGGAATTTCTGACAACAATCTAAAGAGCAGATCCCTACGCTCGCGGAACTGGGTGACCATTTCTGCTAATTCTTTTGATTCGGACGGAATAGTGTTGACAGCTTCAAGAGCTGCTTCCTGCGAGATAGAACAGCTTCCCGAGGTATATTGACCCTGGATAATATTACAGGCGTCGGCAATCCACTGTGGAGCAGCCATATAACCAACTCTCCAACCTGTCATGGCAAAGCCTTTCGACAAGCCATTGATCAGTATGACCCTTTCTTTGATGGCGTCAAACTGGGCAATACTCTCATGACTGCCTTCAAAAAGGATGTATTCGTATATCTCATCTGAGATGATGAATATATTTGGATACCGTTCAAACACATCAGCCAGGCCTTTGAGCTCTGCAGCCGAGTAAACCGACCCACTTGGATTGCATGGCGAGCTGAAGATAAACGCCTTGGTATGGGGCGTAATAGCGGATTCTAACTGTTGGGGACTGATCTTGAAATCATTTTCAACGGTAGAAGGAATAATGACTGGCGTACCTCCGGCCAATTTAACCATTTCAGGATACGACACCCAGTATGGAGCCGGGATGATCACTTCTTCCTCATCGTTTATTAAGCTGAACAAGGCGTTCATAATTGATTGCTTGGCTCCGTTCGACACGATGATTTGCGATGGCTTGTATTCTAAGCCATTGTCTCTTTGTAACTTATCGGATATAGCTTTACGCAGTGGCGCAATACCCGGAACCGGTGTATAATGAGTCTTGTTGTCGTCTATAGCAGCAATGGCAGCCTGTTTGACATGGTCGGGAGTGTTGAAGTCGGGCTCACCTATGCTGAGAGTGATCACATCTATACCCTGCTCACGAAGCTCACGGCTTTTACGAGTCATCTCAAGAGTAGCTGATTCTGATAACGACTGAACCCTTTTGGATAAATGCTTGGTTACGTCCATAGTTTGATGGTTTTAATGTGCAAATGTAGCTAATTCCATGCATAGTCAGGTACTTTTAAAGCCTGAAAGTAGCAGACAATTCAGCCAGTTGAAAAGAACAGCAGCTTGAACGACCAAAGGCTGATCACACTATAAACTCAAAAATATTAAAACTGTTTCATTTTGTCTGTTAAGTCATATTTTTGGTTCTGGTGCAAGCGGAGCAAAATAATCTTGTGATCTTGATCAAAAAGTATAGGTTGAAGGTGGTTTAACCGATTGATCGACAAAGCAAAAAGCTGTTTTATTTGATTGCCTATGAAATATCATTCATTTTCAAATATCTTTGTAAATGCATCTCGATTAGTATAAAAGACATATAATCAACACTCTAACAAAATATTTTCATGTTTTTAATTTTCGATACTGAAACAACTGGTCTTCCTCTTGACAAGCATGCCCCTTTAACTGATTTTGCAAACTGGCCCCGGATGGTTCAGCTTGCCTGGCAGTTGCATAATGACAAAGGGGAGTACATCAGCTCGGAAAACTTTATCATCAAACCAGAGGGATATACTATTCCATTCAATGCAGCACGGGTTCACGGCATCACAACCGATCATGCACTCCAGCATGGAATATCGATCAAGACAGTATTGGAAAAGTTTGATGCAGACTTAGCAAAGGCAGACTATATTATTGGACATAATATTGAGTTTGACCGAAACATATTGGGAGCTGAGTTTTTGCGTAATGAAACGACTACTACTTTTTTGGAAAAACCTCAGTTAGATACCTGTACTGAGCTGACAGCGAGCTTTTGCCAGATACCCGGAGGACGAGGTGGGAAATTCAAATTTCCAACCCTGGATGAATTGTATCATAAGCTGTTTCACGAAAGTTTCAGCCATGCCCATAACGCTATGGCCGACGTGGAAGCTACCGCAAGATGTTTTTTTGAGCTACTGCGACTTGAGGTGTTCCCGCCTGATCAGCATAAGTTAGACACAGCGTTTTTCAAAGAGTTCAGAATCAATAATCCAGATACTATCCGGTTAGCGGGACTGAATATAGAATCTAATTATTCGAGTGTAGCTCAGGTTGTTGTGGATGAAGCCGTACAACCCAAAACGGATATGCCGGAGAAAGATGCTAAGATGCCGGCAACGCAATCTTTCTCACATCTGCGTATCCATAGCACTTTTTCAATACTCAATTCAACTATTGAAATAGAAAGCCTTATCAAACGGGCTGTAGCCGAACAAATGCCGGCTATCGGTCTAACCGATACAGCTAATTTGATGAGTGCCTTTACTTTTATCGGTGCAGTTTATGATCACAACAAAAAAGAAAGGCAAGCCGTTAAGGAAGGGAAAAAAACTACTGCCTCACTATTGAAAGCAATATTGGGTAGCGAGTTGTATGTTTGCCGTGATCATACAAATAAAACCGTCAAAGACAATGGGTATTTGATTCCTTTTTTTGCTAAAAACAAACAGGGCTATCACAACCTTTCCAAGCTAAGTTCCGCTTCTTTCACCCAAGGATTTTACTATGTGCCGCGTGTGGATAAGGAGTTGATCATGAATTATAAGGAGCATTTGATAGTTACTACCGGATCGTTAAACGGTGAGGTGCCTTCGCTTTTGCTCAATATGGGTGAGCAGCAGGCCGAGCAAGCCTTGATCTGGTGGAAAGAGCAATTTGGTGACGACTTGTATATCGAGCTGAACCGCCACGGTCTGCCCGAAGAGGAGCATCTGAACGAATGGTTAGTATCCATGGCAGCCAAGCACCATATCAAATATTTCGCAGCTAATGATGTGTATTATTTAGATCAGGCAGAAGCCGACGTACAGGATTACCTTATCTGCATTCGTGAAAATGCGCATAAGGACGATCCTATAGGCAAAGGCTATGGCTATCGCTCGGGTTTGCCAAATGACGAGTATTATTTTAAGTCATCCGAACAGATGCACCAATTGTTTGCCGATTTACCTGATGCGATTCAAACTGTTGATGAGATAGTACATAAGGTAGAGGATTTTCGTTTACAGCGTGATATACTCTTGCCAGAGTTTGTTATACCTGAAGAATTTATTGACCCCGAAGATACTCTTGATCATGGCAAGCGTGGTGAGAATGCGTATTTGCGGCATTTAGCCTATGAGGGAGCAGGAAGTATTTTTGGAGATCTGTCGGAAGAAATTATTAGCCGCCTTGATTTTGAACTTGAAGTGATTGCTAATACCGGCTATCCGGGCTATTTCCTGATAGTACATGACTTGATACAAGCTGCACGTGAGATGGACGTTTGGGTTGGCCCCGGACGTGGTTCAGTAGCCGGATCATTAGTGGCATACTGCATTGGGATCACAAAAATCAATCCTCTGAAATATGGACTGTTGTTTGAGCGATTTCTTAATCCGGATCGTATATCTATGCCTGATATCGATATAGATTTCGACGATGAAGGACGGTCTAAAGTAATAGACTATGCCGTAAAAAAATATGGACAAAACAGGGTAGCACAGATCATTACATACGGAACCTTAGGAACTAAATCGGCTATACGTGATATCAGCCGGACACTGAACGCCGATCAGGATTTTGTAGATAGGATGGTAAGCGCTACACGCAATGTGAAGCTAAGTGATATAACCAGCTTGTCTGAGGAAAAACTATATAAAAAATATAAGCCGGAGCAAATTGAAGTAGGCCGTAAACTGATAGAAAAATCCATAGAACCGACGCTGGAAGGGAAGATACTTAAGAATGCCGTAGCAGTGGAAGGCCTCATACGTAATACTGGAGTACATGCCTGCGGACATGTGATAGCACCTTCAGACCTACGAGAGCATGTACCAGTCACCATTAGCAAAGAATCTAACTTATGGACTATACAGTACGATAACTCGGTAGCCGAAAAAGCAGGCCTGTTAAAGATTGATTTTTTAGGCCTGAAAACCCTGTCATTGATCAAAGAAACTATTGAGATCGTCAAACAACGAACCGGAAAAGTGGTAGACCCGGATAATATTCCATGGGACGATCCTAAAACTTTTGAGCTTTTTCAGAAAGGTGAGACCATTGGAATCTTTCAATACGAAAGTGTGGGTATGCGTAAATATCTGCGCGAACTCAAGCCGACTACCTTTACTGATCTGATCAATATGAATGCATTGTATCGACCAGGTCCTATGGCTTATATACCTGATTATATCAAACGGAAACATGGAAAAGAACCGGTAGTATATGACCTGGAAGACATGAGAGAGATACTGGAGGAAACCTATGGGATCACCGTGTTTCAGGAACAAGTTATGTTGCTTTCGCAAAAATTAGCCGGATTCACTAAGGGACTAGCAGATACTTTACGCAAGGCTATGGGGAAGAAACTGCATAATCTGCTGGCTGACCTATATTCCCAGTTCATAGATGGAACCAAAGGTAAAGGCTACCCCGAAGGAGCTTTGAAAAAGATTTGGAACGATTGGATGGCCTTTGCCGAATATGCCTTTAATAAATCGCATGCAACCAGCTATGCCTATATAGCTTTTCAAACAGCATATCTGAAAGCCAACTTCCCGGCCGAATACATGGCTTCAGTGCTGAATAACTCCATTGGAGATATAAAACAACTAACTTTTTTTATGGAGGAATGCAAGCGGATGAAAATCAATGTGCTTGGACCCGATATCAACGAATCAGAGTATAAATTTGCGGTAAACCACAAAGGCGAGATACGTTTTGGGTTAGGGGCTATAAAAAATATGGGGGAAGCAGCAGCCCAGAGCATATTGGAAGAGCGTCGAACAAACGGCCATTATCAGACTGTCTTCAACTTTTTAAGCCGCTCCAACTTTAAAAGCCTCAACAAAAGAAATATTGAAGCCCTGACTACTGCCGGAGCATTCGATTCGTTTGAAGGCATACATAGAGCTCAGTTTTTTTATCAGGAAGAAAACGAAAACCAGACATTCCTCGAAAAAGCTATCCGGTTTGCAATACAACAACAGGAAGCAAAAAAGTCGGCCCAGATCAATTTGTTTGGTGAACTGATGGAACAAGAATCTATGGACCCGAAATTCCCGGTTTGCGAACCTTGGTCTAAACTAAAAGAATTACAAATGGAAATGGATTCTATTGGGTTCTATCTTAGCGCACATCCATTGGATTCGTTTAAAGTAGCAATAGAGTATTTCACCAATACCGATCTGCAATACCTGAACCATAATATAGCTCAGTTGCAAGGCCATGAGATGAGGTTTGCAGGACAGATAGTGTATGTGTCGCATCAGGTCAGCCAGCAAGGCAGACCTTATGGAAGATTTAAAATAGAAGATCACAACGGAGCGCTTGAGCTTTCAGTATTTAATGAACAGTATCTGAAAGTCAAACACCTTCTTGAGAATGGAATATTTGTGTTGATAACAGCAAGCATACAACCAAGCTATAAAGATAAAACTAAGATGGAACCCAGATTGATTGATATGCAACTGCTTGATACAGTTGTAGAAAAATCACACAAAAAAGTGATATTGAGTTTGAATGTCAACAATATTGGAACCGATCAGATAGAGCAATTCATTGCTTTAATCAAACAGCATAGTGAAGGCAATCATTCATATGAAGTGCTGTTGTCTGATGAAGAAAGAAATATGAATTGCAGCCTTAGCGCTGGTAGCGGGAAAGTGAATGCAGCTACATTATTGCCTCAGTTAGACGACCTCGACTGGGTGAAGTACGGCCTTAAATAAATTCCAGTATCAGTACTGATTGTTTGTACAACTGATCAACAGAAATTGTTAAGATTATTGAACAATTTCCACCAGTCAGATGTATCATTTGATTAAGGCATGTCCTATGCAACCGGTTGAATTAGTGTCTATCTTTTTGCAATAAAGATCAGTTTTTAAGAATATCAGAGTATAGATCTCTTAACAGTTCATAAAATGCTATGGAATAGCTATAAAGGCATTGAAAATACAATTATTGTAGCTATTTTTGCCAAAAATAATTTGCCGTTGAATGACCAAGCAACCTACATAGTATGAGTTATATAGCTTTTGACAAAACACAGTTGATCAATCTTGAGTTTTCACTTGCCCGTGAGTTGTTGCGTTCCAACAGATCAGGATCTTATGCAAGTACCACTATTACAGGCTGTAATACCCGTAAATACCATGGCCTTCTGGTTTCGCCCCAGCCCTGGTTAGATCATAACAAGCATGTGCTGCTTTCGGCTATAGACGAGAGCATCATTCAACATGATGAGGTGTTTAATTTCGGCGTACGCATGTATCCTAACGGAGTATATAATCCGAAAGGACATAAATATTTACGTGAGTTTAAAGGCGAACCTATTCCTAAGATTGTCTATAGGGTAGGAGGGGTGTTGCTGAGCAAAGAGATGATCTTTACCGACAACGAAGCTCGCATATTGATCAAATATACGCTTGAAGATGCCCATTCTAAGACTATACTGCGGCTAAAGCCTTTTCTTGCATTTCGAAATGTCCATCAACTCACAACGGCCAATATACATGCCAATAACAAATATGAAGCATGTCCGGACGGCGTTTCATGGCAGATGTATCCCGGCTATTCACGGTTGTATATGCAGTTGAGCAAACAAAGCGAATACACCCATGTACCCGACTGGTATTATAATATCGAATATATACGTGATCGGGATATGGGGCTGCCGGCCACCGAAGATTTGTTTGTACCTGGATTTTTTGATGTGGAAATAAAAAAAGGCGAGAGCATTATCGTTTCAGCTTCTACCGAAGAAGCACGCCCCGAACAGCTCAAAAGTATGTTTCAAAAAGCTTTTAAAAAAAGAACTCCACGCGATAATTTTGAGAACTGCCTGATTAATGCTGCCGAACAATTTCTGATCAAACAACAGCAAAAGACAGAGATTATGGCCGGTTTCCCCTGGTTCAACACCTGGAGCAGGGATACGTTTATCGCATTACCGGGTATCACACTTAGCCGTAACGATGAAGCCAGTTTTAAAGCTGTGTTGGATACGAAACTGAGTACTATGCAAGGCCCATTGTTTCCAAATATCTCATGCGATAACCGACCCAATTTTGCTTCAGCCGATGCGCCGCTCTGGTTTTTCTGGACCTTGCAGCAATATACCGGTCGAAATGCTCAGCTAACCCAGGTATGGAAAAAATATAAAAAACCTATAATTACAATATTAGAAGGATACCGGCAAGGTAGCTCTTATAATATTCGCATGTTAGATAATTATCTGATCACTGCCGGTGAACCAGGTATGGCGCTGACATGGATGGATGTGTTCCATAATGGAAAACCTGTTACAGCCCGTACAGGTATGGCAGTAGAGATTAATGCCCTGTGGTATAATGCAATACAGTATGCCCTTGAGCTGGCCCAAGCTGCCAAAGACTATGAGTTCATTCAAGTCTGGAAGGATTATCCCGAAAACATACAAACATCCTTTATCAATGAGTTTTGGGATGAACAAAAAGCTTACCTGGCTGACTATATACATGGTGATGATAAAGACTGGACAGTACGTCCGAATATGTTGCTGGCTGCCTCTATGCCTTATTCCATGCTCACCGACGAGATGCAACAAAGGGTGTTGAATCGGGTCAAATCGGAGCTGCTTACCGAGCGAGGCCTTAGGTCGCTCACACCTACTCATCCCGATTATAAAGGTAATTATAAAGGTAATCAGGAAGAGCGCAATATGGCCTACCATCAGGGAACGGTTTTCCCTTGGCTGCTATCTCATTTTGCAGAAGCCTGGCTAAGATTATATGGGCAATCGGGTATAGGATTGGTAGAAGAGCTGTATTCCAATTTTGAGCCGGCTCTTTTTGAAGGCGGATTAGCAACCATCTCAGAAGTCTTTGATGGTGACCCGCCTCACGAATCGCGGGGAGCTATCTCACAAGCATGGAGCGTAGCAGCACTGATCAGGATAAAAGAGCTTATCGGGCAATTCAAAAACAATAAAAACAAAGGCACATGAAAGTAATGATGTTTGGATGGGAGTTTCCTCCCCATATCACCGGGGGCCTTGGAACAGCCTGCTTCGGGCTTACCAAAGGATTAGCCAAACATGGCGTAGAAGTGCTGTTTGTGGTGCCTAAAGCTTATGGCGATGAAAGTCAGGAAGCCGTCAGACTGCTCAATGCCAGCGATGTAACTATTGATATAGACAAAGAGGAAAATCGTACCTATTGGGAACGTGTGCAATATATGGAAATAGGCTCTAATATTATTCCTTATGTAGGTCCTGAACAATTTGAAAAGTTGAATGAGGAATCCTTTTTACAAAGTGAGTCAGATAGAAGCCCAGTGTTTTCACAGCATTACGAGTTTTCTGGTAAATATGGCAGCAATCTCATGGAAGAGGTGGCACGCTATGCATTAGTAGGATCAGCCCTTGCTACTCAACATGATTTTGATGTCATCCATGCCCACGATTGGCTGACCTACCCAGCTGGTGTTGCAGCCAAAGAATCCACAGGTAAACCATTGATAGTCCATATGCATGCTACCGAGTTCGACCGCTCGGGTGAAAACGTTAATACACAGGTGTATGCAATGGAGCGTCATGGGATGGAAATGGCCGACAGAGTGATTACGGTGAGCAACCTGACACGACGAACGGTTATTGAAAAATATGGCATAGACCCTCGCAAAGTGTTTACAGTACATAATGCCGTAGAACCGGTCGACAAATCAGATATCACTTTACCCGAAAAAGGGGTGACCGAAAAGGTAGTTACATTCTTAGGACGTATCACGTATCAGAAAGGCCCTGAATATTTTGTGGAAGCAGCCCGAAAAATACTCAACAAAGACCAGAATATTCGATTTGTGATGGCTGGTACAGGCGATCTGCTCAATAAAACAGTACAGCGGGTAGCCCAGCTGCGCATCGGACATAGGTTTCACTTTACCGGCTTCCTGAAAGGCGAAGATGTGGATAAAATGTTTGCAATGAGTGATGTGTTTGTGATGCCATCCATTTCCGAGCCTTTTGGCATAGTCCCTTTGGAAGCCATGCGGTCTAATGTGCCTGTGGTCATATCCAAACAATCGGGAGTAGCCGAAGTACTTAAACATGCCCTGAAAGTTGACTTTTGGGATGTGGATGGATTAGCAGATGCCATCTATGGGCTGTGCCATTACGATGCATTGTCGGATATATTTATTAAACACGGCAAAGAAGAAGTGGACAGCCTTAAATGGGAACATGCAGCAAAACTTGTGAAAAATGTATATGAATCCATCTTTTTGTAAGAGAGCGAGTTACAGAAAAAATTACACCATGACTTATGAGATCAATTTGTTTTTATTTTCAGGTTCATCAGCCATTCAGACTTAGGACATACCGGTTTTTTGATATAGGTAAGAACCAGTATTATTTCGATGAATACTATAATCGAACGATTATGCGTAGGATAGCTGAGAAGAGCTATCTCCCAATGAATGAGCTGCTTATGGAGCTTATTGAAGAATATGGTGCGCAGTTCAGGATAAGCTTGTCCTTTTCAGGCATTGCCATTGAGCAAATGGAAGTGTATGCACCTGAGGTATTAGATAGCTTTAAAAAGCTTATCGCAACTGGTCAGGTAGAGGTGTTGGGCGAGACATATGCACACTCACTAAGCGCATTGAAAGATATGACAGAGTTTAAAAAACAGATAAGCAGTCATATAGAAAAAATACAAAAAACCTTTGGAGTTAGTCCGGTCACTTTTCGCAATACAGAGCTGATCTACTCGGATGAGATAGGCGCCCAAGTAGCCGATATGGGTTTCTCACTCATGCTTACCGAAGGAGCTAAGCATGTGCTTGGATGGAAAAGCCCAAATTATATGTATGCCAATGCCATCAATCCAAAGCTTAAAGTGTTGCTACGTAATTTCCGGTTAAGTGATGATATCTCATTACGCTTCTCACAGCAAAACTGGTCGGAATGGCCTCTGACAACAGAGAAATTTGTTGGATGGCTGAACGAAATTAATCCTAAAGAAGAGGTGGTTAATATCTTTATGGATTACGAGACCTTTGGTGAATACCAATGGGCAGGCAGCGGTATTTTTGACTTTATGAAAGTGTTGCCAGCAGCCATATTGAGTAAGACAGACCTGAAGTTCGCCACACCTGGTCAATTGGTTCACACACTACAGCCAGTGTCGGCTATTCATGTGCCATATCCTATTTCCTGGACTGATGAAGAACGCGATCTGACAGCATGGATGGGTAATAATATGCAAAATGAAGCTTTGGAACGACTATACGATCTGACCTCCAAGGTGCAACATATTCATGATGAAGAACTCTTACGCGACTGGAACTATCTGCAAGCATCCGATCATTTTTATTTTATGAGTACCAAATGGTTCTCCGATGGAGGATTGCACGCACACTTCAACCATTATCCATCACCTTATGAAGCCTATATCAACTATATGAACGTGTTGGCCGACTTCAGCATACGGGTCGAAAATCAGTCAGCAGGTTTTCTTGAACGATCAGAAGAGCTGTTGGAAAAAGGTATAAAGTTAGGTAAGGAATTAGGGAAAAGTGCAATAAAAGGATTGGAGAAAACAAGGAAATCTGTACAGGATACACTGAAAAAAGGAGAAGAAACTGTTCAGCCTATATTCGAGGATCTACTTAATATGTCGAACGTCAAACTAAAACAATTACTCAGAGAACTTGAAACCGATGATCTTGTCGTAGCACTTAAGGAAGCCGGAGATGAACTAAGAAATAAAGTCATGCCTAATCTGACTGTAAAAACTAGAAAAGCAGTGGAAGAGGCTAGCTCAAAAATTGAGAAAGTAACCCGCCAACAAGTCAAAAAGGTGCGTAAAACCATAGACAATAAAATGCACCAGCTGTTTGGATGACCCTTTTTATTCTGAAATGTTTGTTGAAAAATAATTTATCTGCTCATCATAGAAAACTGTTGAGCAAGAGAAACGCATATCTTATTGTAAATAAAAAAAATTAAACCTGAATATATATGAGAAAACCATCTTATGTGTTTGAAGTCAGTTGGGAAGTAAGTAATATGGTTGGAGGGATTTATACCGTACTTTCCAGCAAAGCAAATGTGATGCGTAAAACCTGGGGTGATAATTATATCACCATAGGTCCGGATGTATGGATGGAAACGCGTACCAATCCCTATTTTACCGAAGATACCACCTTGTTTGAACAATGGAAGCAGAAGCTTGCCAACCAAGGTTTTAAGGTTCGTATTGGTCGATGGAATATTCCTGCCCGACCTATTGCAATATTGATTGACTTTACACCACTACTCAGCGAAAAAGATCGCATTTTTGCCGACTTGTGGGAGACCTATAAACTTGATTCTATCCATGGACAATGGGACTATATCGAGCCTGCCATGTTTGGATACGCTTCTGGAAAGTTAATAGAGAGCTTCTATAACTTCTTCCTGACCGGCTATGACGATGTGCTGGCACATTACCATGAATGGATGACTGGAACCGGGATACTTTATCTGAAGCAGCACTGCCCTCAAATAGCTACAGCCTTTACAACGCATGCGACATTTCTTGGACGCTCCTTAGCAGGAAATAACCTGCCTTTGTACAAAGATCTTGAAGCTTATAACCCATCGGCTATGGCCAACCGGTTTAATATCACCGCACAACAATCGCTTGAGAGCCTGTCGGCACAACAGACTGACGCATTTACCACTGTAAGCCAGATCACGGCAAAAGAATGTAAACAGTTCTTAGGACGACAGCCTGATGTGATCACAAATAACGGCTTCGATGATGAGTTTAGTGGAACTATTGAACAACAAGCATCAAAACGAAATGCCGCACGTGAAAAAATTCTCTCGGTAGCCTCAAAACTTTATGGAAGTACACTAAACGATGATACCATACTCATATTGAACAGCGGTCGCTATGAGTTTAAAAACAAAGGTATCGATTTGTATATAGATGCGTTAGCACAACTCAACAATGATAAAAACCTAAAAAAGGATATTTTAGCTGTGATAGCTGTACCGGCCAATAGCAGCGGCCCTAACCTGAAGCTACAGCAGTGCCTTAGCGATGATGAATGTCAGGCAGCTTACCCGGATAATATTGCAAGTCATCATTTGCACGATGCCGATCATGACCCTGTTTTAGTGCGCCTCAAAGAAAAAGGGCTGATCAATGGAAAAGGTAATCGGATAAAGATGATGTATGTACCCGTATATCTGAATGGGAACGACGGAATCTTTGACCTGAAATATTACGATTTTCTGGCCGGCTTTGATTTGACGGTTTTCCCTTCTTATTACGAGCCATGGGGCTACACACCTCTTGAAAGTATTGCCTTTGGAATACCTACCATAACAACTGATCTGGCAGGCTTCGGATTATGGGTTCAGTCGTTGCAACTGAAAACAAAAGCCGTGCAAGTCATTCCACGACAGGAAGATATACACGAAAAAGCAGTAGATGAACTGACAAAGGCGATCAACACTTTTATCCATCTCAATCCGACTGAGTTGCAACAGTGTGTATCCGATGCAAGAAATATTGCCTCAAAAGCTCAATGGACAGAATTGATATCCAACTATTTCGAGGCATGGGATATGGCGCTGTCTAAACTTGAACAACGGGAATCTGTCTTTGTAGCTCAAAAGACTGCCGAAACTCTGCGAACCATTACTCTTAGCAAGCAAGACCAGCCGACCTGGAAAAAAATACTCTTCCAACCGGTTTATACCCAAGAGCTTAATAAACTACACGAGATGGCACAAAACCTCTGGTGGTCGTGGAACACTGATGCTATCAGCTTGTTTGAGTCAATAGATGCAGAGGCATGGGAAAAGCACGAACAAAACCCTATCGCATTGATGGAAGAGCTTACTTCCGAACAGATGGAAGCCTTAGAAAACGATCAGGAATTTATTGCCCAACTTAATATGGTATATACTAAGTTTCAGGACTATATGACGGCTGAAGTTGCTGCCGACGATTTGATAGCTTATTTCAGCATGGAATATGGCCTGCACAAAAGTCTGAAGATATATTCCGGTGGCCTGGGAGTGTTGGCTGGCGACTATCTGAAAGAAGCCAGCGATTCACGTGTCAACCTGATTGCGATGGGCTTGCTGTATAGATACGGCTACTTCCAACAGGATATTTCTTTGATAGGTGATCAATTAGCACAATATATCCCTCAAAAATTTACCCATCTGCCGCTTGAACCTGTTCGGGATGCCGATGGTAACTGGGTTATCGTTCGTATTGCTTTTCCGGGCAGGGTGGTCACTGCCAAAGCCTGGAAAGTGAAAGTCGGCCGTATTTCCCTGTTTTTGTTGGATACGGATATTGAAGAAAATAGCATGGAAGACAGGCGTATCACACATCAGCTATACGGTGGAGATAGTGAAATGCGTTTCAAACAGGAGATGATACTTGGAATAGGCGGGATACGGCTGTTGAAAAAGCTGAATATCAATCCGGTCATCTATCACAGCAACGAAGGCCATTCGGCTTTTATCGGATTAGAACGCTTACGTATGCTGATTGAAAAGAAGCAGCTTAATTTTTCTCAGGCACAGGAAGTTGTCAGAGCTTCCACATTGTTTACAACGCACACACCTGTCCCCGCAGGGCATGATGCTTTTGAAGAGCATGTGCTGCGAACCTATATGCCACATTATGCCGAACGTCTGAATATCAGTTGGGAAGAGTTCATCGGTCTTGGACGCTTCCATCCCAACGATCCCAATGAAAAATTTTCTATGAGTGTGTTGGCAGCTAATCTCAGTCAGGAGGTCAATGGAGTAAGCCAGATACATGGCCGGGTATCGCGTGAGATGTTTCAGCAGCTTTATCCGGGATATTTTGCCAATGAGCTGCATATCAGTCATGTAACTAATGGAGTTCATTATTTTACCTGGACTAATCGCTTGTTTCAAGAGCTGTATGAGAATAATTTCCCAAAAAGTTTTCTAACCGATCAATCCAATCCGGCTCACTGGGAACAAATCCATCAGATCGATTCGGCTGCTATCTGGTCAATACGCAGGCAGCTTAAAAAAGAGCTGATCAGCTATTTGAAGAACAAGATCAGGAATGACCTTACCAAGCGTCAGGAAAGCCCGAAGCTTATCTTAAAAACTATTGATGCCTTGAACGATCATGCGTTGATAATCGGCTTTGCCCGTAGATTTGCTACCTATAAGCGAGCTCACCTGTTGTTCTCTAATTTAGAGCGTCTGTCCGAATTAGTGAATAAGACCGATCGCCAACTTATCTTCTTGTTTGCTGGCAAAGCACATCCGAATGATAAGGCTGGGCAAGACCTGATCAAACGAATTATTGAGATAAGCAAAACTCCTCCATTCATAGGTAAGATAGTGTTTGTCGAAAACTATGATATGGAACTTGGACATAAGCTTACCAGCAGCTGTGACATATGGCTGAACACGCCAACACGGCCTTTGGAGGCTTCGGGAACTAGCGGTGAGAAAGCGGTGATGAACGGAGTCTTGAACTTCTCTGTGTTAGACGGATGGTGGGCCGAAGGATACAAACCTAATGCTGGTTGGGCCATTGAAGAGCAGCGAATGTATCAAAATCAGTCCTTTCAGGATGAACTGGACGCTGAGACCATATACACACTGCTTGAAACAGAAATAATACCTGCCTTTTTCGATAGAAACTCGGAAGGTATACCGGAAAAGTGGATAGGATTTATTCGAAATAATATCGCCCAGATAGCACCGCACTTCACTATGAAACGGATGTTGGACGATTATTTTGAAAAGTTTTATCACAAATTGGCTGCTCGTACCAAAGCGTTAGTGGATAATCATTATGAAAAAGCTATCAGTCTGACGGCCTGGAAGCAAAAAGTCAGTGCAGCATGGGAACATATTGAAGTAGCTTCTATCAAAGTCCCTGATCCTACTATTCGTCCGTTGAATTTTGGAGAAAACTTTGTAGCCGAGATTACCTTGAAAACTCCTGGCTTGCTGCCGGGCGATATATGTATTGAACTGATGTTTGGCAGGAAATTATTCGACAAAATTGATGAGATCGTTTTTGTTGAACGCATGAGTATTATAGGTTCTGGCGAAGACTGGGTGCAATATCATGTGAATGTAGCTGTCAATCGGGCAGGAGTATATGATTATACATTCCGTATCAGTCCACAGCATGCCGAGCTACCTCATCGTCAGGATTTTCCTTTGGTAAAATGGATCTGAGGGTAGGTGGCAAGTCCTTTTAAACAATCAGGCGGATACAAAAAGTATCCGCCTGATTGTTATTGGCTTTTATTTTTCCGGGATATTTTTCAATATATCTAAGGTAAGGTCCCAGAATTTTTGTACCGTACTTATTTCGATGCGCTCATCTGGTGAGTGGGCACCTTTTATAGTAGGACCATAGGAGATCATATCCATCCCCGGGTATTTGTCTCCTATAAGACCACATTCAAGTCCGGCGTGTATGGCTTTTACTACAGGTTGTGTAGTAAACAGTTTATTGTAGGATGCTACGGTGATTTCGCGTATAACTGAATCAGGGTTTGGTTCCCAGCCCGGATATCCATTGCTGTGTTCGACTTGTGCTCCGGCTAACTCAAAGCAAGCACGTACCATATTAGCTACGTCTTCTTTAGCCGATTCAACCGAGCTACGCTGACTGGTAGTAATCAGAAAATGATCTGGCTCCATGCGTACTGCTGCTAAATTAGTTGAGGTCTCTACAAAATCAGGTATGCGTTGCGACCAGGCAATCACCCCATGTGGACAAGCGTATAAGCTGGAAAATAAACGCCCTTGAGCTGATCGGGAAACGATTTTGTCGATGGATTGCTCATGAACAGCATGGTGTATATGCAGATTGGGTTCGATAACAGCAAATTCATTGCGTATGTCATGAGCCAACTGCCGGACGAAAGCTTCAAAATCATTTTGATGCTGGAGTGGTACTAAAACAACAGCCTTAGCTTCTCTTGCGATGGCATTGCGCAAATTGCCCCCTTCCAGAAAAGCAAGCCGTATCTCAAAACTGTGATGAGCACCCCATAAAATTCTGGTGATAATTTTGTTGGCATTGCCTAATCCTTTGTGGATATCATCACCCGAATGACCGCCTTTTAAGCCTGATACAGTGATTTCAAATGCCTGATGATCAGTCGGAGGATACTCGAGAGTGTATGGCAGTTGGATCACCGTATCTTTTCCACCAGCACATCCAATAAATAGCTCGCCTTCATCTTCTGAATCTAAATTAAGTAAAATACGACCTTTCATAAACTCACTATCCAAACCGAAAGCACCTGTCAACCCCGTTTCTTCATCTACAGTAAAAAGCGCTTCGATGGGCCCATGAGCTATGTCATCCGCAGCCAAAATTGCAAGTTGTGCCGCCACACCTATACCGTCATCAGCGCCTAAGGTAGTGCCATTGGCTTTAACCCAGCCGCCCTCAATGAGTACTTCAATAGGATCGCGATCGAAATCATGAACCTTGTCGCTGTTTTTCTCACATACCATATCTACATGGCTCTGTAGGACAACCGTTTTACGGTTTTCCATGCCCGGTGTGGCAGGCTTTCGGATCAACACATTCCCTACCGTATCCTGCTCGTGATCCAACGAATGCTTCTGTGCAAAATCAAGCAGGTATTTAATGATTTGTTCTTCTTTTTTAGAAGGTCTGGGTATCAAAGTGATATCACGGAAATAAGTCCAAACCTCTTTAGGAGCTAATTCAAGCAAAATAGTATTCATAAGAGTTGTATTAAATAAGCTACAAATGTAATGAATGCGAATGAAAGACCAAACCTCTTACAATGGATTCTCAACAAGGATTTTCACAATAGCCCCTACTATATGAGAGATGACAGGCTCAACGGTATCGATGACTTGGTCTTACCGTACCAGTTTGTAGTCAAAGCTAAATGGAAATGATGCAGCTATACGCTTAGCTGGTATGGCAGTTTTTAAGTTGATGTATGATCTCCTGAGGATTATCAGCACTAAAAATGGCATTTCCGGCAACTAAAATATCAGCTCCGTGTCGTACTAATTTAGCTGCATTTTCAACATCTACACCTCCATCCACTTCTATAAGTGCTTGTGATCCCCGACCTATCAGCATCTCTTTTAACTCGCTTATCTTGCGGTAGCTATGCTCGATGAATTGTTGCCCGCCAAAGCCTGGGTTGACCGACATCAGCAAAATATAATCTACCTCTTCGACTATATATTCCAACAGCGAGAGAGCAGTATGCGGGTTAAGTACTATACCTGCCTTCATGCCAAGGCTACGAATCTGTTGCAGGCTTCTATGGGCATGTATGGATGCTTCTATATGTATGGAGAGCATATCGGCACCAGCATCGTGAAACGCAGCTATATAGCGTTCGGGTTCTACTATCATCAGATGCACGTCAAGTGGTTTTTGTGCCAGCTTTTTGATAGCTCTTATAACTGGTAACCCAAAGGAGATATTAGGTACAAATCTGCCGTCCATCACATCGCAATGGATCCAGTCGGCCTCACTTTGGTTGATCATATGAATAGCTTTTCCTAATTCTAAGAAATCAGCCGAAAGTAAAGAAGGTGCGATGAGTGGTTTCATTAGTTTTGATGTTGTTCATGCAAAAGTATGCGTTTTCAGCCGGTTTTGTATCTGTAAATAAAAAAACCTTACTAACTGCAAGGTTTTTTTAAGCTGTTTACAGATATGTCTTCAGGATTTTACTTCTGCTGGTATGTTTCAGGCGGCGTATAGCTTTTTCTTTGATCTGCCTTACCCGTTCACGGGTGAGATCGAATTGTTCGCCTATTTCTTCTAGTGTCATCGGATGGCCGCCATTCAATCCAAAATACAGTCTGATCACATTTGCTTCACGTTGGGTGAGGGTTGAGATGGCACGGTCTATCTCTTTTCTTAGTGATTCGTACAGCAGTTCGGTTTCCGGTGTGATGGCTTCTTCGCTTTTGAGCACATCGTACATAGTGTTGTCCTCGTCCTGAATAAGGGGTGCATCCATTGAGATATGTCTTCCCGCATTCTTCATAGACTCTTTGACTTCATTCTCGGTGATTTCGAGCAGACCAGCAATTTCTGTTGCATTGGGTTCGCGCTCGTATTCTTGTTCCAACTTAGCATAGGCTTTGTTGATCTTGTTGATCGACCCAATTTTGTTGAGTGGTAAACGCACTATGCGCGACTGCTCGGCCAGGGCTTGCAGGATAGACTGACGTATCCACCATACGGCATAAGAGATGAACTTAAAGCCACGTGTCTCATCAAATCGTTGAGCTGCTTTTATCAAGCCTAAATTCCCTTCATTAATCAGGTCGGGTAGGCTAAGCCCTTGATTTTGATATTGTTTGGAAACAGAAACCACAAAACGTAAGTTGGCTTTGGTTAGTTTTTCCAAAGCTGATTTATCGCCTTGTTTTATACGTTGAGCCAGCTCTACCTCTTCTTCTGCTGTGATCAGTTCAACCTTCCCTATCTCCTGAAGGTATTTATCCAGCGAAGCATTTTCACGATTTGTAACTTGTTTGGTGATCTTAAGTTGCCTCATGTACTCAAAATTTCGGTTTATGTATCTTTATTCTTTTCTTACGCAATTAGTTGAACAATTGTTGCATTATTTTTGACGGTTTTCGGGCTTTGGCAGTAAAACTTTACGCGAGAGCTTCATCTTATTGGTTTTGGCATCTACTCCAACTAACTTAACTTTCACTTTGTCGCCTACCTTTAACACACTCTCTACATTTTCCAGCCTTCTCCATTCGATTTCAGATATATGTAATAGCCCATCTTTTCCTGGAAATATCTCTACGAATGCTCCAAAAGGTACGATACTTTTTACGGTGCCCAGATATACTTCGCCTACTTCAGGTACGGCTACTATAGCCCGGATACGTGCTTTTGCCAATTCAATAGATTCTTTATTGGGCGACACTATATCGATCACTCCAAAGTCACCCTTTTCTTCAATAACGATCACTGTATTGGTTTCACGTTGCATTTCTTGTATGATCTTTCCGCCAGGTCCTATGATGGCACCAATAAACTCTTTATCAACCACCATCTTCTCGATGCGTGGTACTATGTCTTTATAGTCGGGGCGCGGATCGGTAATCGTCTTTGCCATCTCATCAAGTATGTGCAGACGTCCTTTTTTTGCCTGTTCTAATGCTATCTGAAGGACTTCGTAGGTCAGGCCGTCTACTTTAATATCCATCTGACAGGCTGTGATACCGTCTTTAGTGCCTGTAACCTTGAAGTCCATATCGCCTAAATGGTCTTCATCGCCTAAAATATCCGATAATACTGCATACTTTCCGTCACGACCTTCCGAGATGAGTCCCATTGCTATCCCGGCTACTGGTTTTTTAATCTTCACACCGGCGTCCAACAAAGCTAATGTGCCGCCACAAACCGAGGCCATAGACGATGATCCATTGGATTCGAGTATGTCGGATACCACACGTATGGTATATGGATTTTCGTCTCCGTTTGGTATCATAGGTTTGAGAGCTCTCTCAGCCAGGTTGCCATGGCCTACCTCTCTGCGGCTTACGCTACGCATTGGCTTAACCTCACCAGTGCTGAACCCCGGAAAGTTATAGTGAAGCATGAAGTTGGATGTGCCTTCTATCACTGCCCCGTCTATGGTTTGTTCATCCATTTTATTACCTAAAGTAACTGTCACTAATGATTGGGTCTCACCTCTTGTAAAGATAGCCGAGCCATGGGTAGAGGGTAAATAATCTACTTCGCACCATATAGGTCTTATTTCATCTAATTTTCTGCCATCTAGCCTTACTCGTTCGTTGAGTATGACATCGCGCACCGCTTTTTTCTCCACTTCATGGAAATAGCGTTTAACCAATGGCTCTTTTTCTTCCCTTTCTTCTTCTGCTATGCCTTCCATAAACTGTTCTCTTATAGCTTTAAAAGCATCGGAGCGCTCATGTTTGTTAGGATTGCCTTTCAATGCTAATTCGTAGCAAGGAGTATAAGCAAAAGCTACTACAGCAGCTTTTAGTTCTTCATCATTATCCTCATGGTTATACTCACGTTTAGGAGAAGCTTTCCCGACTTGAGATGCTAATTGAAGCTGTGCCTCACATTGTACTTTAATGGCATCGTGGGCAAACTTAAGTGCTTCTAACATCACTTCTTCCGAAACCTCTTTCGATTCGCCTTCTACCATCATAATATTATCTTTGGTAGCGGCTACCATCAGATCAAGATCGGCTTCTTCAAGTAAGGACATTGATGGATTGACAACAAACTCACCATTGATGCGGGCTACCCGTACTTCCGATATAGGGCCGCCAAACGGTATATCCGATACGGACAAGGCTGCTGATGCAGCTAATGCTACAAATGAATCGGGCAATACATCGTTTTCACCAGAAATAAGATTGATAATCACTTGGGTATCTGCATGATAATCATCAGGAAACAAAGGGCGCAGGGCCCGATCGGCTAGACGTGCTATGAGTACTTCATAGTCGGACGGACGTCCTTCACGTTTGAAAAAACCACCTGGAAATTTACCGGTAGCTGCATATTTTTCTTTGTACTCAACAGAAAGCGGCATGAAGTCGACATCAGCACGTGCTTCTTCTTCCGATACAACCGTAGCAAGCAGCATGGTTTTGCCAACTGTTACTACAACGGCACCGTCGGCCTGCTTTGCTAACCTGCCCGTTTCAAGAGTTACTATCCTTCCGTCAGGCAGTTCAAACGATTGTTTAATTCCTTGTGGACTCATAAATTCAGGTAATTGGATTTGTTCAGACCTTGCAAAATGCAAAAAAAAGGCAATTCAACTGATTGCCTTTTTTAGACGCTAAAGTCATTTGTTATCTTATTTGCGGATACCTAATTTCTTAATGATCTCGCGGTACCTTTCAATGTCTTTCTCCTTTAAATAATCAAGAAGCTTTCTTCTCTTACCTACTAAACGTACTAACGCACGCATGGTGGCCATATCCTTTTTGTGGGTCTTTAAGTGTTCGGTCAGATGTTTGATCCTGAAAGAAAACAGAGCAATCTGGCCTTCAGCAGAACCGGTATCAACAGCACTCTGACCATATTCAGTGAAAATTCCCGTCTTTTTTTCTGCGGTTAAATACATAGTATGTGTGTTACAAAATTTAAGCCTGCAAAAATAGTACTTTTTCTTAATCTATTGCAAAGCTAAAGCGTTTTTTTCAAAAACTTACTACTAATGCGGGTTTTATAAGGGCAAAAAAAGTTAAAAGATTGAAAACAAGGCAAAGATAGCAGTTTTATTGACAGCTAAGACTATTTTTGCCCGTATAAGCCAGAAATTATTTTGTTGATCAAGGCTTATGAATTACAACTTACTGCTAATTAAACAAAAAAAGTTATGGAGAAAGAATTTGTCGTCTTAGTTGATCCTCAAGATAATCCGATCGGATTAATGGAAAAAATGGAGGCTCATCAGAAAGCTGTGTTACACAGAGCTTTCTCGGTGTTTATTTTTAATGGCAAAGGTGAGATGTTGCTGCAACAGCGTGCCTTTAGCAAATATCATACACCCGGTCTGTGGACAAACGCCTGCTGCAGCCATCCCCGAAATGGCGAATCGTTGGAACAAGCTACCGCCCGTCGATTAAAAGAAGAAATGGGAATGCAATGCGAGATCACCAAGGCATTCGATTTTTTGTATAAAGCCGATGTAGGTCAGGGACTCATAGAACATGAAGTGGATCATGTGTTCTTAGGTATAACAGATCAGCAACCAACTATTAATCCTGATGAGGTAGCTTCATGGAAGTATATGCCTATGGATGAACTTAAAAAAGACATACAAACAAATCCAGAAAACTATACCGCATGGTTTAAAATTGCGTTCGACCGGCTTGTAGCTTTTTATGAGGAACAGCAAGCCAAATAGTAGGTAAATATACATCCGATTGAATGAGCCCTGCTGTATTTTTGTTAGGACTATATTGAAGTTCAGGCTTGAATAAATGAGATGTTTTTTATAAAAAAAAGCCCGCTTTTACAGCAGGCTTTCTCACAATAAACAAAATTTCAATCCTAAAACTTGAGTGTTAATCCTACGTTAAGTAATGAAATTCCGTATCCTAATTCGGCAAACAATCCAAAACTTTCGCCAAAGTGATATCTTGCTCCCACAAAGCCCGCATAGGCTAATCCCCCAACAGTGGGAAGCGGTAGATTAGATGAGCCATCTTCTTTTATCGAAGCGATGTTGTAGCCTAATAAAGCACCCCCATACGTGTCAATATTATCTACTAAGTCTAAATGATACGCACCACGAGCACCTACGATCATATAGGTGTAATTCCATGAATAGAAAACGGCATCAAGTTTTGAACTGGTATAGCCAAAATATCCGCCAATACTTATCTGATCGTTGATTCCCACGTCAAAAGATAAAGATATAGGTGGAATAGAGGCTTTACCGGCTATAAAACCGGAACCAAATCCTACACCAATATTGAGGTCCTTTTGACCTTTCTCATACTGCGCAAATGTGAAACTGGCAAAACCAAACACTAAAATTAAAATAAAGCTAATCTTTTTCATTTAATTCGTTTTTTAAAAATGCCTACTCTGAATGCTTTTCGGCTTCCGCAAAAGGATATACGGCAAAAATCAAGTGAAAAAGAGGGTGTGCATCTACGTAAAAAGTCGTATTTATCTACGACTTAACACTATAAAAAAGGCGTTAAAGGATTTATAATCAGGTAAAGACAAGTTAATTCATCTGCTATGAGATATCTGGCAGAAAATTCAGTGTTGAAGACTGTAAACCAAAAATAGTTTCTTATGGCACTATAAACCAATGTCCTAAAACTTTCAGCTGACGGCTGATACTGCTTTTACCAGGCTATATTTCACAATGTATGCGCTATTTCAATAAATCCAGGATAGGCTAATTGGGTTAGTCCTACCTGAATATATGGTTTCACTTTGAAGAGCAGATCAACCGGCTGACTGCTGCTACCGGTCAGCTTAAATCCTAAATTTGAGATCATGTCAATGCTCTGCCCTGACAAGACCTGAAATAATTCCGTCGTAATAGGGATATGTACCAAAGTTTGACCTTCTGGCTCAATCTCATATCGCTTTTCCATTTGACCTGAGATAAGCTCTAATCCGTCAATCAGCAGGCTATAGTCCATACGCGATAAGGCAGCCTTTTTATCATTAGGATTTTTTATACTGACTAACAAGTTTAGCTTTAATGGTAACTGTTTGCTGAACACTGCATTAGTCAATTGCATGATCTGGGCAGCGTTCAGGTCTTTACGTCCCATACCCTCATCTAAACTGATGCCGGCCAACTGAATATTGTCAACCCCTTGAACATCGAAAGTACATAACGACAAGCGCTTCATCTGAGCAGCCTGTTGTATGATGCTACAGGAAGGTAACAAAGCAAGCTGTATTCCTGCAATCAGAAAAAAGATTAAAAAACGTTTTGACTTCATATCTAATGATTTATAAAAAGTGAATCGATTAATTTTTACAATATAGTCTTTGACCGCTCAATGAAATAAAGTCTCATATTGTTTGGTGTGTCTTGGCTTGAATCAAAATAGTTTATGCACCGATCAAACTAAATACACAACTTTTCATCTTAAATGATGACCTTTTTCAAGCCAGTAAAGTTAGGCTTTTCCCTGAAGAAGTCCTTATAGAAAAACCTTTATTTTTGCGCCGATGTAAGTTAGGCACTAAACTATGATAGAGCTTGTTAAACCTGATACAGACCCTTGGTTCAATATTGCAGCCGAAGAATATGTAACCCACCATATGGAAGATGAGGTCTTTATGCTGTGGGAGAATACTGATTGTGTGGTGATAGGCAAACATCAGCATGCTTTATCAGAAGTGAATTTGATGTGGTTGGAAAATGCTGACATACCGGTTATACGACGGATTTCCGGAGGAGGAACGGTTTTTCAAGGTGTTGGAAATATTAACTATTCTTTTGTAACTAATCATCATACAAATAAAGACAGGGTAAGCTTCGAACGGGCTACAGCACCTATCAGAGCGTTCCTCAAGGCTAAGGATTTGGATGTGGAGCTGACCGGGAAAAGCAACCTTACCATAAAAGGTAAAAAAATATCAGGTAATGCAGCACATCTATATAAAAACCGGAGCCTTCATCATGGGACTCTCTTGTTTGATGCTCATTTGGAGACTATCCGACAGGCTCTTGACAGCCGGCCTGAGAACTATCTCACCAAGGCTATTCAATCGAACAGGGCAGAAATCATCAACCTGAACTCTTTACTTAGAGAGCAGATAAGTCGTGAAGAATTCTTATCTGAGCTGAGACAGTTTATCCGAGACCAACTCCAAATTTCAGATAGCCGTAGCTTTACTCAAGCTGAACTGAATGATATTGAGCAACTGGCAGAGCAGAAATACCGAAGTTGGGATTGGAATATAGGATATTCACCTGATTATCAACTAACCAGAACCATTGGATTCAATAGGGAAACAGTCGAAATATCATTGCATGTAAGCAAGGGAATGATAAAAGATATATGTGCTTCGAAGGATACGGATCCATCTCTGACACATTTGTTGCAAGAACATCTGATCGGATGCTACCACCGTAGAAATGACCTGATCCAACGATTGAAACATCAGGATTTTAGTCCCTATATTGCACAAGACCATTGCCAGAAAGTAGCCCAACTCTTGCTCTGACAGTTAGGCTGAAAACAGACTGTGCTTTATTGGTATTGAAATCATTCTTATTGATTAAGCTTGTATTTTTACATCTCGGATTACATCAGTCGGACCGAAAAGAATTTATGTATGAAAGCGAAGCTGTTTAACAGACCATCTCAATAGTGTCGGAACTCAATGTATATAGTGCGTTAGCAGACTTGCGGCAGGAGTTAGCCGGAGATTTATTGCTTGATGAAGCCAATCGTGTGTTTTATAGTACCGATGCATCGGTCTATCGCGAGAAGCCGTTAGCTGTAGCCCGACCATTTGATGAGCAGGATGTCATCCGGTTAGTCCGGTTTGCCAATGAGCGATCTGTATCCCTTATCCCGCGGGCAGCAGGTACTTCATTAGCAGGTCAGGTGGTGGGTAACGGAATAGTGGTAGATGTGTCACGCTATATGAACCGTATCTTAGAATTTAATGCAGCCGAGAGATGGGTGAAGGTTCAACCAGGTGTCATACTAAGCGAGCTCAACCAATATCTGTTAGCCTCCGGACTTTTCTTTGCACCCGAAACTTCTACCGCAGATTATTGCACTATAGGAGGCATGGTAGGTAATAATGCCTGCGGAGCTAACTCATTGATATATGGCAGTACACGCGACCACCTGATTGAGATGGAAATAGTTTTAAGTAATGGCAATCAGATTGTGGTCGGTCCTGTGTCAAAAAAAGCTTTTGATGAGAAATGCAAACTAGATAGCTTGGAAGGTGCACTTTATAGAAATATGCGTGATATCTTATCCGATCCTATCAATCAGACGGAAATCCGACGGGAATATCCCGATAAAGAACTCAAAAGGCGCAACACAGGCTATGCAATTGATTTACTGCTTGATTCGGAGGTTTTTTCACCCGAAGGGACCGCTTTTAATTTTTGTCAACTTTTGGCTGGTTCCGAAGGTACTTTAGCTTTCACTACAGCTATCAAGCTGAATTTGGTTCCATTACCTCCGGCTCATAACGCATTGGTTTGTGTGCATATAGAAAGTGTACAAGATGCATTACAAGCTAATCTCATCGCCTTAGAATTCAATCCGGTAGCTGTTGAACTGATGGATAAAACCTTATTGGATCTTTCCAAAAAGAATAGCAGTCAGCTTGCCAATCGTTTTTTTATTCAAGGTGATCCGGCAGCTTTGCTTGTCGTAGAATTTGCAGAAGAGCAAGCCGATCTGATCCTGGATAAAGTAGAAGCGATGAAACAGGCTTTGCAAGCTAAATCATTAGGCTATCATTTTCCTGTCGTAAAGGGATCAGACATACAAAAGGTATGGGCATTGCGTAAGGCCGGACTGGGAATATTGAATAATATGGTTGGCGATGCCAAGCCCGTAGCGGTTGTCGAAGACACAGCAGTACACCCCAAGCGATTGCCGGAATATATTACTGCTTTCGATACTATGCTTAGCCGGTTTGATAAAACTTGTGTGTATTACGGCCATGTATCTACAGGTGAGTTACATCTGAGACCAGTGATGAATCTCAAAGATCCCGCAGAGGTGGAGCTGTTTTATACTATTGCACATGAAACAGCCAGGATAGTGAAGCAGTTCAAAGGATCGCTCAGTGGCGAGCATGGTGATGGACGACTTAGAGGACA
Source organism: Bacteroidales bacterium (assembly GCA_023229245.1). GTDB lineage: Bacteria > Bacteroidota > Bacteroidia > Bacteroidales > F082 > JALNZU01. Next base: position 34,210 of record JALNZU010000004.1, read on the forward strand.
GTTTATCCCTTTGATGATAGGACAAACAAACTATTCACATCTGAAATCTATTAAGCAATGCTGGGATGCTGATGGCATATTTAATCCGCACAAAATAGTGGATACACTTCCAATGAACAGTTCATTGCGTTACCAAGCTGGTCAAAAGACAAGAGAGTTTGATACGGTCTTTGATTTTTCTGCAGATCAGGGCATACTGAGGGCTGCCGAGAAATGCAATGGTACGGCCGTATGCCGGACAACAGAACTGACTGGAAGAATGATGTGTCCGTCCTATATGGCAATGCGTGATGAACGTACTACTACTCGTGCACGGGCAAATCTGTTACGCGAAGTACTTACCTATTCCAATGCATCGAATCCATTCGATGATCAGGCATTGTTTGAAACTATGGAATTATGCCTTTCATGCAAAGCCTGTAAATCAGAGTGCCCCAGCTCGGTTGATGTAGCTAAACTGAAAGCCGAGTTTCTTCAACAGTATTACGATGCCAACCGTATCCCATTACGAACCCGTATGATAGCTCATATAGCTGATATTAACCATTTTGGAAGCTTTTTACCCGGGCTGACTAATTTTTTCCTGAGTAATAGATGGACAGCTACTATGCTGAAAAAAATACTTGGCATTGCGACTGAAAGAAACTTCCCTTTGTTGTACCATACAACTCTCGATAACTGGTTCAGAAAAAACAGCCCCAACATAAAGAGTACATATTCTGCCGGGAGCTTGCTGTTGTTTAATGACGAGTTTACCCGCTTTACTGATACCGGGATCGGGATTGAAGCCATACTGCTGTTGACTCATCTCGGGTTTGATGTGCAAATTCCACGGCATACACAAAGTGGTCGTGCCATGATCAGCAAGGGTTTGTTGCGTAAAGCCCGTAGTATGGCCGACGAAAATGTAGAACGTTTGTGGAGCATAGTGAGCAGCCATCGACCTTTGGTAGGGATAGAACCTTCGGCAGTGCTAAGCTTCAGAGATGAATATCCCGAATTGGTAAGCCCTAAGCTACGCACCAAAGCGAAGCAATTAGCTGAAAATTGCTTTACCATAGAAGAATTCCTATATCAAAAGGTTCAGGAAGGTAAGATCAACCGAGACCTGTTTACCAACCAGCCTGCTACTGTGTTTTATCATGGCCATTGCCATCAGAAGGCGCTGGCGTCAACAAAAGAAGCAGTAGGTATATTAGGCCTTCCAAAAAACTGGATAGTGAAAGAAATACAAGCCGGATGTTGCGGTATGGCAGGATCGTTTGGCTACGAAGCCGAATATTATAAGCTTTCGATGAAAATAGGAGAGCTAAAGCTGTTTCCTGCTGTCAGAAAATTGGAAGCGAACAATCTGATAGCTGCCTCTGGCACCTCCTGTCGGCAACAGATAGCTGATGGGACAGGCCGCATAGCTCTACATCCGATCAGCCTGCTGTACAGAGCTTTGAACGACCATCCCTTCCAATAACACCCCTTTTTATTGGAAGCCTCTTCTGATCCCACCAAAGAAAATTAAAGTTTTTTATGAAAAAAATAGTGGACAATCATGTCCATTATTCGATTTTATTTGTTTCTTTTGTGTGAGTGAATGAATTGTTACTATGTTTTCGAAAGCTTGTGAATATGGCATCAGGGCTACTGTGTATTTGGTAGGTCAATCTCTGGCAGACAAAAAGACCAATTTGAAAGACCTGGCTGAGGCTATTGACTCGCCGGCTGCCTACACATCGAAAATATTGCAGCAATTGGTTCGCAGCCGGCTTATTATATCTGAAAAGGGACCAGGTGGTGGATTTTCGGTAGAGAAATCCAGGATACAGACTCTCAAGCTCAGTCATGTGGTGCAGGCAATCGACAATGATGATATTTATCATGGCTGCGGCTTAGGATTTCCCAACTGCAGTGAAAGCCAGCCTTGCTTGATCCATCATCAGTTTAAAGCCATACGGAACGACTTGAAATATATGCTTGAGACCACAAGTTTAGTGGATCTGGCAAATGATATCGACAAGGGAATCTCATTTTTAAAACGTTAATAATAAATCAGGTATGAAACCATATACTAATCCTATAACAGAAGGTAAATCTTTAGAGATGAAAAAGCATCTTACCTTGGATGAAGAACGCATTCGTAAGATGATTGACATAAAGCTAAAGCTTTTCAACAAAGAGATCACTCTGGCTGAGGCAAAAGAGATAGTCAATGCGACTTTTGACCATATTACGGCTGAAGAGTTTGCGTATGGCGAGCAGCATTTGTTGGACGCCGGTATCACCGATGAGATCATGGCTCAAGGGATGGATGAGGTGTTAGATGTTTTCAGAGATGTATTGGCAGAAAACATATTGAACCTGCCAAAGGGGCATCCTATACAGACTTATGCCGATGAAGCTGCTGCTATCACTAAGATAGTGAATAAGATGGAGCAAAAACTCAAAGCAAGGTTTATCAAAAACGAATGGCTGGAGCTATATGATCAGCTTAGTCAGATCAACATACATTTTAGCCGCAAACAGCATCAACTATTCTCGGCTTTAGAGCGCAAAGGTTTTGACCGGCCTTCAAAGATCATGTGGACCTTCGATGATGGGGTTAGAGATACTATCAGAGCTTCTTTTGCCCTGCTTCAGGATGATAAAGATCAGGCTTTTTTGGATGCACAGCCAGAAGTGATCTTTTTAGTACGCGATATTTTGGTAAAAGAGCGGGATGTGCTTTATCCTACATCACTCAGGCTGCTTAGCGATGATGAGTTTGTGAAAATGCGTATCAGTGATGACGAGATAGGCTATTGCCTGATAGATAATCCGCCACCTTATCCAGGAAAAGAAACAACTACACCTGAGGTGGCTTCTGCTGGAAAAGAGGCTTTGCTGAGCGATATACAGGCAGTATTGGAAAAGCATGGGTTAGAAATTAAACAGGCTGATACCTTATTAGATGTTGCTACAGGAAAACTCACCTTAGAGCAGATCAATCTGTTGTATCAGCATATGCCTATTGACTTGTCGTTTGTAGATGAGAATAATGAGGTTCGCTTTTATACTGATACCAAACATCGTATTTTCCCACGTAGTGCTGGTGTCATAGGGCGTAAAGTACAAAACTGTCACCCGCGGGAAAGTCTTGATAAGGTTGAAGGGGTCATCAATGCTTTTCGTAGCGGCGAACAAGATACAGCAGAGTTTTGGCTCGACAAAGGGGAAAAGTTCATATATATTTTATTTACTGCAATTCGCGATGAGCAAGGCAACTACAGGGGTACTCTGGAATCTATGCAAGAGGTAGCCCATATTCGTAGTCTAAGCGGAAGCCGACGATTATTGACATGGGATAAATCCCCAAAACAATCTGCTCCAAAAACCGATAATCATTTGGAGATAACACCCAAAACATTGATTGCTAAGCTGATATTACAATATCCGCCATTGAAGGAATTTATGATCTCGCTTTCACCTGCCTATCATAACTTGAACAATCCAACCATATTCAATACGATGAAAGATGTGGCTACACTAGAAATAGTCAGTCAGATAGGCGGCTTTGAGGTGAAAGAACTGATACAAAAAATAACACAATTTATTAACTCTAACTCCTAAATATGAAACAGTATATCTTGAAAGTTATCTCAGTAGAAAAAGTTACCCATGATGTTTTACAGATCAGGCTTGAGAAGCCGGCGCATTTTCAATTCAGGCCTGGTCAGGCTACTGATTTGGCAATTAATAAGGAGGGCTGGAAAAACGAGATACGGCCATTCACCTTTACCGCATTGCCAAGCGCTGACTATCTGGAGTTTAACATCAAAACCTACCCACAGCATCAAGGTGTGACCAACCAATTGCTACAGCTAAAACCTGATGACGAGCTGATTATCAGTCAGCCATGGGGTACAATAGCATATAAAGGACCCGGCGTCTTTATTGCAGGAGGAGCAGGGATCACTCCATTTCTGGCTATCTTAAGGCTGCTGAACAGCGAAAATAAATTGGCCGATAATAAATTGATCTTTGCCAACAAAACGGCTAATGATATTATTCACAAAGAAGAGTTTGAGAATCTCTTAGGTGCTAATTTTATCAATATACTGTCGGATGAAGAGCATGCAACCTATGCACATGGGTTTATTAGCAAAGATTTCCTGCAGCAACATTTGGCCGGCCCAACACATTATTACTATGTATGCGGACCGCGACCGATGATGAATAGTGTGCTTAATCAATTGCATGAGTTGGGCGTGAAAGATGAGTGGATTGTAAAAGAAGAGTTTTAAGTTATGAATGCATAATCTCAAAAATAAAAGATCATATCACCGAAGAATACAATAGTTTTGTATTTTGCAAGGCGAGATGACAGAAACCTGTGATTGAATTGTCGTAACCGTTTTTTTTAAGTATTCATTATTTAATTTTTAGTTATTATGGATCATTCTTTATATCCAAAGGCATCCAAGGAGTTGGCTGATCAACGTGCGGCTTTATCTCCCGAGATGACTGAAGCATGGACGCAATTCAGTCGTACTGTTTTCAAAGAAGGTGTATTACCGGAGAAGACCAAGCAACTGATTGCTGTTGCTGTTGCACATGTTACCCAATGTCCGTATTGTATCCGATCGCATACTAAACAAGCTTTGCGTAAGGGTGCCAGCAAAGCCGAGATTATGGAGGCTGTGTGGGTAGCTGCAGAAATGCGCTCCGGAGCTGCTATGGCACACTCGGCTATCGCACTTGACGAAATGAATAATATATAAAAATGAAGGATGTTTCTTTTAGTATGGGGCTGTTTACCGACCACTATGAACTGACAATGGCCGAAGGCTATTTTCATGCAGGGCAGAATGGAGGTACAGCAAATTTCGATTATTTCTTCAGAAAAAATCCTTTTGGTTCGGGATATACCGTGTTTGCCGGATTAGACGAACTGCTGGAAATGGTACTAGAGTTCAACTACGACCATAATGCCATTGATTACCTATCAACACGAGGCTTTTCGGATGATTTTTTAGAGTATCTGAAGACTTTCCGGTTTCAAGGCGATATATATGCACCTAAAGAAGGAGAAATAGTTTTCCCTAACGAGCCAATATTGAGAGTTACGGGTGATATTATCGAAACTCAACTTTTGGAAACACTGATACTGAATGTGTTGAATTTTCAATCGCTCATAGCAACCAAAGCTAACCGTATCCGGCAGTCGGCCGGTAATCGTTTGTTAATGGAGTTTGGTATGCGCAGGGCACAAGGTTGGGCTGCTGTAGCAGCCAGCAGAGCTGCTATCATAGGCGGAATTGACAGCACATCAAATGTGGTGAGTGCCTACAGCTACGGAATACCTTCTACCGGAACTATGGCGCATTCATGGATACAAAGCTTTGAAGATGAGCTGACAGCTTTCAGGGCTTATGCCAAAACACATCCCGACGACTGCATATTATTAGTAGATACTTATCATACCCTGAAAAGTGGAATACCCAACGCAATAATTGTCGCAAAGGAGTTGGAAAAGACAGGCCATAAACTCAAAGGGATCAGATTGGATAGCGGCGACCTGGCCTACCTATCCAAACAAGCCAGAAAACGACTTGATGAAAATGGCCTGGACTATGTGAAAATAGTAGCTTCCAATCAGTTAGATGAATATATCATCAAAAGCCTTATCGAGCAGGGAGCACCTATTGAGTCATTTGGAGTAGGAACTAATTTGATCACCGGTAGAAATGATGCGGCACTTGATGGAGTATATAAGCTTAGTCTGATACACGATCGACCTACATTAAAACTATCGGACGACCTGATCAAGCTTACATTACCAGGCGAGAAAAAAGTACTTCGCTATTTCAACGGCCAAAATAAATTTTATGCCGATGCCATTGCATTAGCCCATGAGAACCTTAACGAGATAACAACTATTTATCATCCGCACGATGCCGAAAAAAATACCTCAGTGATTGAATTGACCAGCGAGGCTATACAATCAAAAGTCATGGATAAAGGTAAGAGACTATCTGAGAGAACTTCAATACAGCAAAGTTCGGACTACAGAAAACTACGCATCTCGCAATTGCCCGACGAACATAAGCGCTTTGAATATCCACACTTATATAAAGTAGGTATTAGTGAAAAACTTATGCAAATACGCGATACATTAGTACGAAATATTAAAAAAGAAACATAAATCAGACACAAGACTTTTTATTCCTATCCTGATATGGTAGGATAAAGAAATTATATTGAAAATGATGCTGTTATACTCTATAAAAATGTTAAAACAGCTTCACACATAAAATTTAACCTTTGAATAAGATGAAAGCATTATTATTAGTTGACGTACAAAATGATTTTTGCCCTGGCGGCGCACTGCCTGCACCTTTTGGAGATGAGGTAGTGCCAGTGATTAACAGCCTGTTGGACTCTTTTGATTTGGTTGTCGCTTCCAAAGACTGGCATCCGCCACAGACAGTACATTTCGAGAAGTGGCCTCCGCATTGTGTGCGTGATACCCATGGGGCTGAGTTTCACCCCGGGCTGAAGGCAGAAAAGATAGACAAAATCTTTTTGAAAGGCACAGACGATAAAGATGATGGATACTCAGCTTTTGAGGCAACCAATGCCGATCTGACGGATTATCTACGTGGGAAAGGCATCAAACAGTTGTTTGTGACCGGCCTGACGACCGAATACTGTGTCAAGGAAAGCGTTATGGAAGCATTGCGACAAGGGTTTGAAACCTTTATGATAGAAGATGCAGTGAAGGGAATAGGTGTACATCCGGATGATATACCCAACGCCATAAGCGACATGCAAAAAGCTGGGGCCAAAATGATAAGCTCGTATGACCTTTTGAAACCAAATTGAATCAAACAACCGATATTACACTATATATGTACTAGTAAACAAATTTATTAATCTATAAAAACAACAACATAATGAATGCTAGATTGAACTATGCCGGCGTTTCGCCCGAAGCATTACGTGCCATGTTGCACCTTGAAAAATACATGGCCGGTAGCGGTTTAGAACGTCCTTTATATGAATTGATTAAAATAAGGGCTTCACAGATCAACGGCTGTGCCTATTGTTTGGATATGCATACCAAAGATGCACGTCATGCCGGCGAGACAGAACAACGTATCTATGCGTTGAATGCCTGGCGTGATACACCTTTTTATACCGATCGTGAGAGAGCTGCTCTGGAATGGACAGAAGCTCTCACACTGATTTCCCAAAATAGGGTTGAAGACCAGTTGTATGAAGCCGTGAGCAAACATTTTAACGAAAAAGAGCTTGTAGCAATAACTATGGCAGTCATAGCTATAAATGGATGGAACCGGTTAGCTATCAGCTTTAGGACGCCAGCAGGAAGTTATCAGCCGGGCGACCACGACCATGCTCCCCATTAACAAAAGGCTGAACAACTCAATAAAAAACAGATAAATACTTTTTTAATGATATCCATATGATTATGGCTACAAGAGGAAATGGTATATCAAAACAACTCAGTAGTATAATGATATTGGAATTACAACAAACGCTAAAATTATAAATCAATGAAACGATGGTTGATATTCCTGTTTATCACAGGTTTAGCAGCGGCTTGTTCGCATCCGGTTGAGCGGCTGCCCGTGTATGGTAAAACGACCATAGTAGGCGAAGATACCCTGCATTCGGTGGTACGTCCATTTTCGTTTATCAATCAGGATAGCATAGAGATAACGAATCACAGCTTCGAATCGAGGATATATGTGACTGATTTTATTTTCTTGTCCTGCCCGAGTATATGTCCAATAATGACCCAGCAATTGAAAAGAGTGTATGAGATGTACCGGACTGATCCAAATGTGTTCTTTCTTTCGCATACTATAGATCCTGAGAATGATACTATCCCCCGGCTCAAAGCTTATACAGAAGATTTGGGAATAGATTCGGATAAATGGTTTTTCGTTACCGGTGATAAAGACAGCATTTTTTCTATTGCCAACGATAGCTATTTTGCAACTGCATTTGCCGACAGTACAGCACCGGGCGGGTTTATACATAGTGGAGCCTTTCTGCTTATAGACACACACCGACAAATACGAGGAGCTTATGATGGAACCGATCCGGTAGAGGCTGAAAGACTGATGGATGACATACAAATTTTGCTTGCCGAAGAGTTTCCCCAACAATATAAATAACCTGTAAATCAATGAATCATTAACTAAAAATTTAAACGACCATGCACCAAAATTCTATTCTACTGCTTTTTTTCTTTTTAATGGGTATTGCTTTGATTGTCTTCACCTACATTTTCTTCTCATCGAAGAAAGCTGATCAGGGCATGTCGAACCCTTTGAAGAAGCGATTCTGGTTTTTTCTTATTTTAGTTTTCATACTAGGTATTTTTGCTTCGGTAACCATTCCCAATTCACCTTATTTTGCTCATGCAGGCGAGACACCTGCTAAGGTAGTCCATGTGGCTGCTGCCCAGTTTATTTTTTATATGTCTGAGCAGGCTATTGATCCGGCTAAGCCAAGTGGCCATCCTATTGAGTTGCCTGCGAATGAAGTGGTTGAGTTTCGTGTTACCAGCCTGGATGTAAATCATGGCTTTGCAATTTACGATGAAACGGGCAGACTTATCACACAAACACAGGCGATGCCAGGTTACGTGAACCGGTTGCGATACAAATTCGACCAGCCGGGTAAATACCATGTCCTTTGCTTAGAATATTGTGGCATTGCCCACCAGATCATGCGTACTTCATTTACTGTTAATTAGCCAACTAAAACTGTATTATCATGGAATCCATAAAAATAAAAAAGATTACCTCGGTGTGGATCATCACCGTACTAGTGTTGTTTGTTGCCTCTATTGTATTGGGTATTTTGATGCGACTCAATCAGGGTGGAGCCTTAAATCAGGCTCCTATAAATTTTTATTCTAATATGACTATTCATGGGCTTACTATGATAGGTATCTGGTTTGTAGCCGGTATGGCAGGTATTAATTTCCTGATGGAGCGTTATGTAAAAACCAGTTATAAAGCCAATCTTACTGCATTTATCCTCACAGTGATAGGTGTAGTGATGCTTTGGGTCATCACCCTTGTTGGGAAATTTCACGTAGCCTGGACTTTTCTGTATCCGATGCCGTTCAAAATAATGTGGGCTAAATGGGCAACACCAGCTTTTTTAGTTGCAATGTCGATATTATCAATAGGATGGCTGATTTGGAGTATCAGCATGATGACACAGATACTGAAAAAATATTCTATTGCACAAGCGTTTGCCTGGCAGCATTTCACTAAAGACCCATCCGTAAAGACCCCGCCTTTCATCCTGATATCTATGATCACCTTAGTTGGGGTGATCACTTGTCTGTTTGTAGCAGTAGTATTGATGGCGCTTTATTTTGCCGAGTTTTTGTCCAAAGGTAGTTTTGTGAATGATGCATTATTAATGAAAAACCTCACCTATTTTTTTGGTCATACTATTGCTAATGAAATGCTGTATCTGGGCCTTGCCGTATTGTATGAGTTATTTGCCGAAGTAGGTGGCAAAGCAAAGTGGCAGACAAGCTGGTATGTGGCACTGGCCTGGAACTTTACCCTTATTTTCATTCTGACAGCCTTTTTCCATCATTTGTATATGGACTTTGTACAGCCTGAAGGGTTTCAGATCATCGGACAGTTGGCCTCGTATATGGCCAGTTTGCCGGCAGCGGCAGTAACTGTGTTCAGTGTGTGGGTAGCGGTATATCGAACAAAGATCAAGTGGTCGCTGACTAATCTGTTATTCTTTATTGGAGTGGCAGGCTGGGTGATAGGTGGTTTCGGAGCTGTGATTGATGCAACTATCTCCAATAATGTAGTCTTACACAACACCTTATGGGTGCCTGCACATTTTCATTCTTATAATGTGATGGGAAATGTGTTGTTCAGTCTGGCCTTCTTCTATTGGTTTTCTATACAATTCACCGAAAAAGTGGTGAACGAACGACTTTCAAAGCTTGTCTTAAGTCTGCTGATCATCGGTGGTGCTGGTTTTCTGTTGGCTTTTTATCTCGGTGGTGCCGATTCTATCCCCCGCCGATACAGCAATTATCCGGCAGAGTTCACATCAGCTAAGCCATTGGCATTAGTCGGGGCAGCCTTTGCAACCGTATATCTGATTCCGATTCTGATTTTGTTTGTTACTATTACCAAACGATGTATAAAAGTTTTGTTTTCTTCGCGCTGATAGTTTTGCTAACTCACTCATCATCGGCTCAGAGCTTTTCCGATGCGATGAAAGAGGAGATCAATATCTATCAGAAAATTTATGATGCACCCTTGCAGGTGGCTGGAAAGCCACCTGCAAGTTTTAAAGAGTTTTATTCGCAGCAACCGTTTGTACTAGCTTTAGTTTTTACCCGATGCGTAGGAATATGTAGCCCGTTTTTGGTGAACCTGAAGGAAACTATACAACTACAGCCTTTTGAGAAAGATTTTAAAATAATTGTAGTCAGTTTCGATCCATGGGATACGGCAGACGAAATGGAACTGCTTGCCCGCAACTTAGGATTGAAATCCGACCCAAAATGGATATTTGCCGTTACAGACAGCATTGACCAAATGAATCGTTCGCTTGGTTTTGATCCTGTTTGGGATAGTGTACGCATGCAGTTCGACCACGATGCCCTTTTAGTTGGAATCAATGGTGACGGCTATATCACTAAAAAACTTATTGGACTTAGAGAGCGAAACGAGTTGAACCAATTAGTAGCAAGCATACATAATGTGTTTTCGCCTACTTATCGCCTGCCAAACCCTAATATTCTATTCTCCTGTTTTAATTATGATCCGATAAGTGGTAAAAACAAACCCGGATTAGGCCTTGCCTTTCTTGCGTTACCAGCAGTGATGGCAGTAGGAGTGCTATTGATAGTCAGTATGTCTGTCAGAAAAAGAAAAATACTCTGATTTTGGTATGTCTAATTAGCTTTGTACTTCACCGTAAAGCGACATAATTGCATGAGTTTACAGAAAAGGCTGTTTTGATTACACTACTCACGCAAATAGCTAAAGACTATTAGCTTTTTAATTGCAATCCAAATTCAGTATGATGTCTGACAAGCAGATAGATTCAATCAAGCCAATATCAAATTATTTTTTTGGGAGTTTTCTGTTCACCTTTTCTGAAGACAAATTTTTTTAATCATCAGCCTTTATAGAATGGCAGTTTGACGATGGTAGCCGGCATCAGCTTTTCCCGTATCTTGATATAGATACGGTCTCCTAACTTGCTGTGTTCTTTGGCTATGTAGCCCATTCCTATTCCTTTTTTCAGCATAGGCGACATAGTTCCTGAGGTTACTTCGCCAATTCGGGTTCCATCTTCTAAGCATATCTCGTGATGCTGGCGCGGAATGCCGCGTTCTAATTCAAAAGCTTTTAGCAACCGTTTAGTGCCATTGGTTTTATGTTCAAAATTCAGCTCACGGTCGATAAAGTCATTCCCGTCAGTAAACTTGGTGATCCAACCTAATCCTGCTTCGATAGGGGAAGTGGTTTCATCTATATCATTTCCGTAGAGGCAGTATCCCATCTCCAATCGGAGGGTGTCGCGTGCTGCCAGTCCTATAGGCTTGATTCCGTATGGTTCACCTGCTTTTAATATGGCTTTATATACCTTTTCAGCATCTTTATTATCAAGGTATATCTCACATCCACCTTCACCTGTATAGCCAGTTGTGGAGAAGAGTACATCAGATACTCCGGCAAATTCTATGTTGGTGAAGCTGTAGTGTTCCATTTCTGTGATTGGTGTATCGGTAAGCTCTTGCATAGCTTTCAAAGCCAAAGGCCCTTGAATGGCAAACACAGAAGTGCTGTCAGAAGTGTTGGAAAGCTTAGCACCTGTATCGTTATGTTGTTCTATCCAAGCCCAGTCCTTGTCGATATTGCTGGCATTGACTACCAATAAAAACCTGTTGTTCTCAAACCGATAAACTAAAAAATCGTCAACGATACCGCCTTTCCCATTAGGGAAACAACTATATTGTATTTTTCCTGGCTTTAACAGATTGATATCGTTAGAGCTTACTTTTTGAATTAACTCTATGGCACCTGATCCTTCTATCCATATTTGTCCCATATGTGATACGTCGAAAACGCCAAGAGCTTTGCGTACGGTTTCGTGTTCAAGATTGATGCCTTCAAACTGTATAGGCATTTCAAAACCTGCGAAAGGTACCATTTTAGCGCCCATTTCATGATGCAGGTGATTCAGAGCAGTCTTTTTCATTTTGTGTATTTTATTGATTTATCGTTAAATTCATGATTATACGGTTTCACTGAGTTTTTGTTTAAAGTAATGGCTTTAGTTGTATGCAGTTACCTATCACTGTGTTTGGTCAAGGCTTTAAAACACTGATTTTCCGAGATAGGTTGTAAATCGTTCTAAGGCTTCAAATCCTACTACCGAGTTTCCCATGCTGTTGAGCGGAGGCGACCACACTACCATACTCAGCAGATCGGGTATCAATGCTGCTATACCTCCTCCGACACCACTTTTGCCTGGCATACCCACCCTGAAAGCAAACTCGCTGGATTCATTATACAAGCCTGTAGTCAGCATCAGGGCTTTGAGGCGCTTAGCCCGGCTTGAATCTAGTATCTGAACGCCATCCTGAGGGTTAATGCCGTTATTGGCTAAATACAAAAAAGCTGTAGCCAATTGTGAGCTCGTCATTTCAATAGCACATTGGTGAAAATAGATTTCCAACACCTGATCCACATCATGGTGAATATTCCCAAAGCTCTTCATGAAATGAGCCAATGCCAGATTCCTATGACCGTATATACGCTCTGAAGCAGCTACCACAGGATTGTAATGAATAGTAGCATCACCGGCAAGCTGCCTGACAAATCTCAGCATCTCTTGTAGCGGATCGGGAAATATGTCTAACAAAATGTCGGCAACCACTATAGCACCGGCATTGATGAATGGATTACGAGGAATGCCGTTTTCGTATTCAAGCTGTATCAACGAATTAAAAGCCGTTCCTGAAGATTCTTTGCCTATCCTGTTCCAAATATCATCTCCTCTGTGTTTATAGGCCAAAGTAAAACTGAACACTTTGGAAATACTTTGAATAGAAAATGGAATATGTGCGTCGCCTATATGGTAAGCCGACTGGTCTATACTAACCACGCTGATGCCATAACGACTCGGATCAATACTTGCCAGGGCAGGTATATAATCAGCTACTTTTCCCTGAGTGAACATAGGTCTGGTCTCATAAAAAATACGCTGAAGTATCGCTTGGTAATCCATCTTCCGGTTTTCTTGCAAAGGTAGAAAATGTATTTGCATAATGCCTCAGGCAGCTAAATATTGGTGTTGTATTAGATGTGAAGAAAAAACTGATGTATAAGCTTACTTGATTGCTTACACACAGATTATCGCATATATTTGCATAAACTAATTGAACCTTTGAAGGCATAATACCTGTTTATCATGGCAAAGAAAAAACCTGCGAAGAAGAAAAAACCGGTTCGACGCTCTACTGCACCTAAGAAAAAAACAAGTGACAGATATTTACGTCTGATTCTTCGTTTTTTGGTAGTCGTATTGATACTTGTGTTCATAGCTTATGTGGCAAGCTATGTCTTTTTGCGTTCCTCATCAACCGTACCACCTGTCAAAAAAGAGCTGAGGGCTGACGATACCTCAAATGCTGATATGTCAAGTGAATCCCGTACTCCTATTAATAATCAGTTTGTAGTTTCCGTTTTAGACGGTACCTGGGTAAGTACCGAAAATGGTGCCTTGTTTACTATTGACAGAGGGGGCTATACTTTGGAAGTTCCTTCGGTGGAGAATACCGATCCTCTCAAAGGGAATATCCTTGTCACAGATTCCCGGATCGAATTAGTAGGAGCGTCTACTTCTGTATGTGCCGGTATTTCGGGTATCTATTCATTTCAGTTGCATGACGATGAGATAATGCTTGCACTTCAAGCAGATAGCTGTATTAGACGATCGCAGCTACTAGAAGGTAAATGGTTTAAGCTTTGATCAGTCAATTTGTGCGACTATCCATTCGCGTGCATTTACAAAGGCTTCCATCCATGGGCTGACTTCATCCTGCCTTCTTTGCTCCGGGTAGTATGGCCATTGCCAAGGCAGGAATGCGCGTTCTATATGAGGCATCATCGCCAGATGGCGTCCGTTATTTGAACAAAGGGCGGCAGTACCCCAGTCGCTTCCGTTTGGATTGCCCGGGTAATCCTCATAGCCATAAGTCATAGCAATATTGTATTTATCTCTGTAACAAGGGAAGCTGAACTTGCCCTCGCCATGCGAGACCCAAACACCTAACCGTTTGCCGGCCAAACTGCTTAACATGATGCTATTGTTAGACGGTATCTCAACAGTCAGAAAAGCAGATTCAAATTTCTGCGAATCATTGGGCAGTATCTTCACCTGCTCGGGATGCTCGGGGTAGATCAGGTTCAGCTCAACCATCAGCTGACAGCCATTACACACTCCTAAACTAAGGGTATCGGGTCGTTTATAGAAGTTGGTCAGTGCGTCTTTGGCTTTTTCGTTATACAGAAAAGCTCCGGCCCAGCCTTTGGCCGATCCCAATACATCGGAGTTGGAAAAACCACCTACGAAAGCAATCATATGGACATCCGAAAGGTCTTCACTCCCGTTGATGAGATCGGTCATATGTACGTCTTTCACGTCAAAGCCAGCTAAGTATAGGGCATAAGCCATCTCACGGTCGCCGTTGACACCCTTCTCGCGAATAATGGCAGCTTGTATCCCCGAGGAAACTCTACGATTGAACTGAATTTGAAACTGAGAAGCTTGACCGCTAAACAAATGTCCAAAGCTGAAGCGGAGCTCTTGCCTTTTGTAGTTTTTAAATCGCTGAAGCGCATACCGCTCGCCGCTCTGATGACGATCAAACTCATACGAAGTGCTGAACCACTGATCGCGTAAGGCATGGATATCGAATAAGTGTTTTTGTGCTCCATGGCTGATATGAAGCTCTGCTTTTTCAATGGCATGACCAATATCCTGATAACGAATGCCGGCTTCTTTCAGAATGGCAAAAGCACTGCTGTTGCTTTCAACTTGTATGACAACTGAAGGTTTTTCACAAAACAGCAGATCAACGATATGAATATCTTCCCAGTGGCTAAGGTCAATCTGCATACCAGTATCCGGGTTGGAGAAATTCATTTCCAACAATGTAGTGATCAGTCCGCCAGCCGATACGTCGTGTCCGCTTAGGATAAGCCCTTTGTTGATCAATTGCTGCAGGGCTTCAAATGCTTGAGCAAAATAGCTGATATCTTCTATTTCAGGGCTTTGGTCTCCTAACTGATTCAGTGTTTGTGCCAGACTGCTTCCTCCAAGATGAAAGCCACCTCCGGCTAAGTCAATATACAGCAAGCGGCTGTTCCGATCGGGTTTGAGACGAGGCGTAACGGTTTTTCGTATGTCTTTCACTTCTCCAACTGCTGTAACTATGACAGTTCCTGGAGCTAATACACGTGTCCCGTCAGGATATTGCTGTGTCATTGAGAGTGAATCTTTTCCGGTAGGTACGTTGATTCCAAGGCTTACGCACATATCGCTTAAAGCTTCAACAGCCTGATACAGCCTTGCATTTTCACCTGCATTTTTTGCCGGCCACATCCAGTTAGCGCTGAGCGAAACCCCTTTCAACCCGCCTTCTATTGGTGTCCAAACGATATTCGTAAGTGCTTCGGCTACTGCCAGTTGCGAACCCGCCTGTGCATTGATCAAGGCAGCTGCCGGAGCATGCCCAATAGCAGTGGCAATACCTCGGCTGCCTGTGTAATCAATGGTTATAACGCCTAGATTGTTGAGCGGAAGCTGTATGGGGCCTGTGGTTTGCTGGGTGGCTACACGTCCACTTACCGATCTGTCTGCTTTGTTGGTCAGCCAATCTTTACAGGCTACCGCCTCTAACTTCAATACTGCATTCAGATAGCTATGGAGTTGGTGTTCGTGGGTGTTAACAGGCTTATATGAGTTAGAGCTTGTCAGGTCGGTCAGCTGGGTCATAGGAGGTTTTCCCAACAAGTCTTTTAATTTCATATGAACCGGAAACAAGGTTTCGCTTCGTTTGATACGCAGCATTCCGTCGTCGTATACAGTGCCTACCTCAAAAAGTGGTGCTCGTTCTCTTTCGGCTACCTTTTTCAGCAGCACTACATCATTGGCATCAATAACCAATCCCATTCGTTCCTGCGATTCGTTTCCTAATATCTCTTTATCCGATAAGGTAGGATCGCCTACGGGTAATTTGTCCATATAAACCATGCCTCCGGTAGCTTCAACTAGTTCTGAAAGGCAGTTGAAATGCCCGCCGGCTCCGTGATCATGTATGGAGCGTATGGGGTTGTGATCGGCTTCGGCCATAGCTCGTATCACATTGGCAATGCTTTTCTGCATTTCGGGGTTGGCCCGTTGCACCGCATTCAGTTCAATAGTGCTGCTGAGTTGACCAGTATCCACACTTGACACAGCACCTCCTCCCATTCCAATCCGATAATTATCACCTCCCATGACTATGATCGTATCACCTTCCAAAGGTTTTTCCTTTATGGCGTCCTCTACTTTGGCATATCCAACACCTCCGGCCAGCATGATCACCTTATCGTATCCATACAATTGGTTGTTTTCCTGATGCTCGAAGGTAAGCAGACTGCCGTTGATCAGTGGCTGTCCGAATTTGTTTCCGTAGTCGGATGCTCCATCGGATGCTTTGATGAGTATATCAAGTGGTGATTGGTACAGCCAAGGTCTGGGGGGATATTTTCCTTCCCAAAGGCGTTGGTTATTCATCCTGGGGTAGGAGGTCATATATACTGCTGTCCCGGCCAATGGGATGCTGCCTTTACCACCTGCCATACGGTCGCGTATCTCACCGCCTGATCCGGTAGCAGCTCCATAAAAAGGTTCTACGGTAGTAGGGAAGTTATGGGTCTCTGCTTTAAGCGAGATCACTGTTTTGATATCTTTGAGATGAAAAAAATCAGCCCTGTCGTGCCTCAATGGAGCAAACTGTATGGCTGGCGGTCCTTGAATAAAGGCTACATTATCGCTATAAGCCGAGACTAATCGGTTGGGATTAACAGCAGAGGTACGGCGTATCAAGCTAAAAAGAGTCTTAGGCATAGTTTCTCCGTTAATGATAAAACTGCCGTTGAAAATTTTATGACGACAATGCTCGGAGTTGGCCTGAGCAAACCCGTACACCTCGCTGTCGGTCAAAAACCTTCCAAGTTTCTGGCTGAGATTCTCTAAATAGCTTACCTCATCTTCACTCATAGCTAAGCCGTGTGCCTGATTATATGCTGCAATGTCTTCAACCTCTTGCTGAGGCTGGGTTAGTCCGAAGGTCTGAAAGTCAGCTTCTTTAAGCCCATGATAAAGCATTTGGAGCATAGGATCAAAAGGATGATCGGCACCTACTTTGGTGAAATGCTCGATCCGTTGAATACCGGTTATACCCATGTTTTTGGTGATCTCAACTGCATTGGTGCTCCATGGGCTGATCATCTCCTTACGGGGACCTAAAAAATAGCCGGATAACTGGCTTTGTCTAAGCGACGGGGCATTGCCAAAAAGCCATGACAGCTTAGGACAATCAATATCGCTTGGCTTTTGATCTGAGATTACTACAATAAATTCTCTTTCAGAAAGTTGAAAAAATGATATCATGCTGGCTTGTTTTGCATCCAACCCCTTTATTAAACTGAAAGCAAAGATATAAAATAGCGATAAAAGTGAATCAAAAACTATCACTAAGTTGGGCGGTTTCTGAAAAATAGTACATAACTCTGCATGTAGCAATCAATCGAATGAGATTCTTACAGAAACATCAGACAAACCAAGGTAATAATTTTCTTTTTTTAGGTATAAGTTAGGTTAAAATAGCTACTTTTGTATGGTTTTCGTAGCTTTTACATACTTATAAATTACGTTTAATTAAGTCAATACACCTTCAGGAGGAAGGGGTACACACTCAAAAAAATTAAAAAGATGAAAGAAAAATCAAAACGAAGCATTGAATTACTTAACAAGGCTATTTCTGAAGAATTAACTGCTGTTCATCAATATATGTATTTTCATTTTCATTGTGATGATCAGGGTTATGATCTGTTGGCTGGTTTATTTCGCCGTACTGCCATAGAGGAGATGGTTCATGTGGAAACATTGGCCGAGCGTATTTTGTTTTTGAAAGGTGATGTGCAGATGAAGTGGGCCGGAGAGGTAAAACCGGTACATGAGGTAAAAGATATGCTGCAATTAGCGGCTGAGATGGAACAGCAAAGTGCGCATGATTATAATATGTGGGCTAATGAGTGTGCTCAGAATGCGGATGCAGCTACCAAGAAGATTTTCGAGTCGTTAGTGGATGATGAAGAACGTCATTTTGATCAGTTTGACGTGGAAATGGAAAACTTAGTGAAATTTGGAGATCATTATTTGGCGTTGCAATCTATAGAACGTAGCAAGAATATAGCCGGGGGTTGAGTGATATGCCTGAGGATAACAAAAAAACGCAGCTTGATCAAGCTGCGTTTTTTTGTAGTAACTATATATCTTTGATTAGAGAATGTTTGTGTTCGCAGGATGGTTTTACTAATCCGCTGCTGCATGCGCAACCAATCTTTTTACCATGTGCATCTAAACTGCTGCTGCAATGCTTTTTGAATTCGCCGTTCTTTTGAACGAACATTTTAATGGCTATACCGGCGAAAGCAATGCCAACAATGAATACGCTGAGTATGATAAGTTTTAAATACATGAGCTTTTAAATTTTAAGCAAAAGTAAGCTTTTTCATTTCAACAAGCCGTATGAAAGAATGTTCACCTCAAAAAAAAATCAATTTTTCATTTTAAATGCAGCTAATATGATAGAAGTTGCGATGGCTGCATTTAATGAATCGGTTTGGCCGCTATCCGAATAGGAGGGGATGGTAATTTGGTTTTGGAGGAAAGGATATAAATATTCACCTATTCCATGCGATTCGCTTCCAACAACTAACACATTGCTTGTGCTCTTTAATCCGGCTTCAAATACGTTCTCACCTTCGAGGGTGGCACCTGTGATGCTGAATGCATGCTGTGTCAGCTCATGGCATAAGATATCCAATGGTGTTTCAGTCAATGGTACCCTGAAAATAGAACCCATGCTTGCCTGCACAACTTTTGAGTTGTATGGGTCAACCGTATCGGGGCTATAAAAAATATGTGCTACTCCAAACCAATCGGCTGATCGAATGATGCTACCTAAGTTACCCGGGTCGTTGATACCGTCAAGTGCTACTATTGTCTTCCCTTTAAGCTGTTTAACATCTGCTTCGTGATGAACTATAGGAGCTATAGCCAGAATTCCCGGTGGGGTATGGAGTTGGCTGAGGGTTTTCATTTCTTGGTCGGTGATCACCTTGTAATGCAGGCCTGTCAGTAAACTGTCATTTCTTGTCAGCCACTGCTGTGTCACAAAAATTTCTGTCAGTGGAATATCACTTCGTATAGCTTCGCTTAGCAGCTTGGTGCCTTCAATAATAAATTCCTGCCGGCTTAGTCGAAACTTTTTCATGCGCAGACTTCTAATATATTTCAGCTGTTTGGCACTAAGCATAAGCGTGTTGTATAAAATACCAAGCGAAGATATCAAAAAAAAGAAAACCTGACTTTGGCTTACAAAATCAGGTTTTACTAATCAGTATTGTTGAGTTATTCAGCGAAAACTTCGAATTCAATTTCAAGTTGTACCTCTCTGTGGAGCTTGATCTTAGCTTGATAATTTCCTAATTCTTTGATAGCTTCTTCATCAAGATGAATTTTTTTCCGGTCTATTTCAATATTTCGGGCTTCTTTGATGGCATTGGCAATCTGTACGGTGTTGACCGATCCAAATATCTTACCAGAGGTACCTGCTTTGGCTGGAATGCGTAAGCTCAGTCCTTCCAATGCTTTAGCTATTGTAAGTGCTTCATTTTTGATTTTATCAGCTTTGAAAGCTTGCTGTTTTTTTAGCTCAGCTAAAATTTTACGGTTTGTGTCGTTGGCTATTATAGCTAATCCTTTAGGTATTAAATAGTTTCTGGCATATCCGTCTTTTACCCTTACGATATCGTTGGTAAAGCCTAATTTCTCGATATCTTGTTTTAAAATTACTTCCATGGTATTACTCCTCTTTATTTTATTTCAACAGATCGGCTACATAAGGCATTAGAGCAAGGTGACGGGCACGTTTGACAGCCTGTGCAACTTTTTTCTGGTATTTGGTTGATGTTCCTGTGATTCTACGAGGCAAGAGTTTGCCCTGTTCGTTGACGAACCTCAACAGGAAATCGGCATCTTTATAGTCGATATATTTGATTCGGTTTTTCTTGAACCGGCAGTATTTTTTTCTCTTAGTATCAACTGCTATCGGAGTTAAATATTTAATTTCTGAAGTTCCTTGTGCCATTTTTTCTTTGTTTTATGGTTACTGAATTTATGCCTGAGCTTCTGTAGTTACTGTTTGAGCTTCCTGAGCTTTTTTACGCTTCTTCTCGTTATAAGTAATCGCATGCTTATCGAGTTTCACAGTAAGGAAGCGGATGATACGTTCATCGCGCTTAAGTTGTGTCTCAAGCTCGGCTATCAAGCTGCCTTCGGCCTTGTACTCAATCAGATGATACAAACCGGTGGTCTTCTTTTGAATGGGATATGCTAATTTACGCATCCCCCAGTGTTCTTCGTGAACGATCTCAGCACCATGCTGTTTCAGATAGTCCTGATACTTCTTTACCGCTTCCTTCATCTGATCATCAGACAAAACGGGAGTTACAATGAAAACGGTTTCGTACTGGTTCATAAGTGTAAGATTAATTAAAAAATAAAATTAAAAATTTGGAGTGCAAAATTATACAATCTTTTGAAACTAACAAGCGAATCTATTGCCTATTTTTCAATAGCCCGACTTGATGAGGGTTTTTTTAGTCGATACCAATGAACTAAAACGATCAGAACCAACATAAATAAATCCATATAAAACTTATGGAAACCCGCTTCATTGATAATACTGGCCTGAACAGCCAGAATTATTACTGATCCGGTCAGAAAAAAGATCAACCCTAATCTGTAATGGTTGTTATACAATAGTATCAGGCCGGCCAAAAGCAAAAGATACACTCCAAACAAAATGAATATCAACAGAAAAAAACCAAACGGCGAGAATGAAAAACCATCTAAATACTGATTGGCTAAAGAGGTTAAAAACTCATTATAAACTAATGCAAGAAAGAATCCGATGGCAGTAATGGCGTAATAAATAAATGAAAAGATAAAGATCAGTTTGTATGTCAGCTTAGGGCGCTTGCGTGTGTCGCTAACCGGCTTATTTGTCATGGTCTGAAGGATTGGTAGCAGTATTGATCAACCTGAGGTATAGCAATATAAACATCGAGCTGAGTAAAAGATCAAAGGTAGGAAATTGGCCTGAAGGCCTGTACACATAAATAGTGGAGACGATCAACAATAGTATTTGTGACAGGGTATAGACATGAAATCCCGATTTGCGAAGCTGCCATAAATAGCGTACCCCGATGAAAGAGATAATATTTAGCAAACCGGTCAGAAAGAAATAGACCTTATCAACTGATAAAATAATGGCGGGGTCTAAATCCCATACCGACCAGTCTATCTGTTGAATAGTATGGGTGACCAAGTCGAAATTCAGATACACAAAAAGATTGCTGAAAGCCAATAATCCACTCCCTATGAAGCTTAAAATACATAAAAACGTTAACAGTGCAGGTCGCTTGCCGGAGGTGTTACTGATCTGAGGTGTATCCATAAAAAAATTAGGTTTTAGAGCGTTTGACTATGTGTGAAACGGCTTTGACCGAATTATACCATCAAACTGCCTATTGAATGTTCAACGGGCTGATGGGCCAAAATTACGACTTTTTTACGCGTGTATTCTTGATATCTTTGCCAAAACTTTTGAGCTGATGGATATACAGGAATTACAATATAAAATTGAACATTCTGATGCATTAATGGTGTATTTTTTTAGCGACCATTGCGCTCCATGTATCAGCTTGCGCCCTAAAATACAAGCCTTGCTCAGGGATGATTTCTTGAGTATTGAGCTGTTGTTTATAGATTCAGAAGCTTTACCCGAGCTGTCGGCTTATTATCAGGTGTTTTCATTGCCAACCTTTATCTTGTATTTTCAAGGAAAAGAGTTTCAACGATGGAGCAAATACGTGTCGATCGGACAGCTGTCGCAAGCAATTGCACGGCCTTATCAACTGCTTTTCAGCGAATAAGTCTCTTATATTCCATCTATCAACCTGTCGCTAACCTTCAGTGGTACCGATCGGATAAATTCTGCTGTTTTAGCAATATCTGTATAAATGATCTTATCTTCTCCCATGAATCCCACCTGTTTGCGATAGTCTGCCACAAAGTCTTCTATAAATGGAGAAGATCGCAGAGGGCGACGGAAATCAAGGGCCTGTGCTGCATTCAGCAACTCTATCGCTAATATCTGTTCTAAGTTCATCACTACTTTATAGGTGCGTGTGGCAGCATTAGCTCCCATACTGACATGGTCTTCCTGCCCTTGTGAGGATACGATGGAATCCGTTGAGGCAGGAGTACACAGTTGTTTGTTTTGACTGACCAGACTGGCTGCCGTATATTGCGGGATCATAAAGCCGGAGTTCAAGCCTGAGTTTGCTACTAAAAACGATGGCAGACCACGTTTCCCATTGATAAGCTGATAAGTCCGGCGTTCGGAGATATTGCCCAATTCCGATAAAGCTATCGCTAATAGATCAAATGCAATTGCTAAGGGCTGTCCATGAAAGTTGCCGGCTGAAATGATCAGGTCTTCTTCGGGAAATATGGTAGGATTGTCAGTGACGGCATTGATCTCATTGCTGAAAACCTTAGCCACATGATTGATAGAATCTTTGGAAGCACCATGTACCTGAGGGATGCATCGGAAACTGTAGGGATCTTGTACGTGAATTTTCTTTTGACCGATCAGCTCGCTACCCTCTAAAAGATAGCGTATGCGTGCAGCAGTATCGATCTGGCCTTTGTGATGCCGTATGAGGTGTACTTGCTCAAAAAAGGCTTCTATCCTGCCGTCAAAAGCATCTAATGAAATTGCCGCAATGATGTCTGATAATATGGATAATCGTATGGATTTCAATAGTATAAATACTCCATATGCGCTCATGAACTGGGTGCCGTTGAGCAGAGCTAATCCTTCTTTCGATTGCAGTTCGATTGCTTTCCAGCCTAAGCGATCCATTACGGCTTGTGCAGCGAATCGCTCGCCTTGATAGTTTACTTCGCCAAGACCTAACAATGGCAGGCTCAGATGTGCCAAAGGTGCCAAATCGCCTGATGCACCCAACGACCCTTGCTGATACACCACCGGATATATCTCAAGGTTATACATCTCAATCAGCCGTTCGACAGTTTGTAGCTGCACGCCGGAATGCCCATACGAGAGGCTTTGTATTTTAAGCAACAGCATCAGTTTGACTATCTCCTGCGGCACTTCTTCCCCAACGCCACACGCATGCGACATGACTAAATTCTTTTGTAGTATGCCTAAATCGGACGGTGGTATATTGGTGTCATAAAGCGAACCAAATCCGGTAGTGATACCATATACCGGCTCGGTCTGTCTGGCCATCTTTTGGTCTAAATACCTGCGGCAAGCTATGACCTTTTCTTTGGATGAGCTGCTGAGACCTAATTTGTAATTTTCTGTAATAATCTGAAAAATGCGTTGGAAAGTGAGTTTGTCGGAACTGATCAGATGTATGTTCATAAACGAGATATTGTGATTTTGTTGACGTTCGATTTGGAGTCGGAGAATATTTATAAGTGTTTTATAGCTTGATATCTATATCGTTGATAGATTGATAATAATGCTCCAGCACTTGTATCAACCCGGTACTGGGTATCTCTTTCTGATCGCCTGACTGCATCCATTTCACACTGAAAAGTTGTTGTTGAATCTCCTTTTCGCCTGCCATAACCACTATAGGTATTTGCTTGTTATCGGCATACTTCAGTTGCTTTCTGATCTTGTCGGCATCAGGATATAGTTCTGCGCTCAGATTTTTCATTCGTAACTCTTGCAGATAAGGCAGGCAGTATGCTGATTCTTTTTTGCCAAAGTTGAGGAAGAGTATTTGGGTAGTGTGATACGTTTTCTGAGGGAAGAGATTTTTCTCCATCATCACATCATATATCCTGTCGGCACCAAAGCTTATCCCTATGCCTGAGATACCTTCTAATCCGAATACTCCGGTAAGGTCGTCGTAGCGGCCTCCACCGCATATACTTCCTATCTGCACATCTACTGCTTCAACCTCTATGATAGCACCTGTATAATAGTTCAGCCCGCGTGCAAGGGTGAGGTCTAAATCCCAATTAAGATTCAGCTTCATTTGATCTAAATAATCAAACAGCTCATTTGTTTCTTCAATTCCTTTGCGACCTATAGATGAGTCATCTAACAAAGAAGATAGCTTCCCGAGCTTTTCCCGGCTATTGCCCTCCATGAATAATACTGGTTGTAGTTTTTGGATAGCTGCATGAGGTATGCCTTTGTCAACCAGCTCCTTAGTGACTTCTTCTAATCCAATCTTATCTAATTTGTCAATAGCTATGGTGATTGGGATCAACTTGTCGGGATGTCCTATATATTCTGCTATCCCTGATAGTATTTTACGGTTGTTGATCTTCACCTCAACATTGATATTGAGTTCACCGAACACATCGTCCACTAAACTGACTAATTCGGCTTCGTTAAGCAATGAGTCGCTTCCTATCACATCGGCATCGCACTGATAAAACTCACGGTATCTGCCTTTTTGAGGTCTGTCGGCTCTCCACACGGGCTGAATCTGGTAGCGCTTAAACGGAAAGGTGATCTCATGGCGATTTTGTACTATATAGCGTGCAAAAGGAACCGTAAGGTCGTACCTAAGTCCTTTCTCACTGATACGGCCTGATAATTTGTCAGCAACCAATGATTCACCCGGATCGATTCCTTTGAGGAAATCGCCTGAATTCAGGATACGGAACAATAATTTATCTCCTTCATCCCCATATTTTCCTAAAAGGGTTGACAAGTTTTCCATAGCTGGAGTTTCGATGGGCATATAGCCGTATCGCTTGAACATCGTACGTATGACATCGAAGATATAGTTTCGTCGCGACATGACCATAGGACCAAAATCGCGGGTTCCTTTAGGTATGGAAGGTTTAAACACCATGATGATTTATTTGAGCTGCAAAATTAGGAAAAAACACGGGTTTTGTGGCAATAACAGTATTTGTGTGGATAGAAACTGTTTGAAATACTATGCTGTGTGGTTACACTATATATTGGTCTTTCTATCAGTCTTCGATTCACTATCAGTCTTCAGACTAACTTAGTCCAAGTTGCTGCAATATTTTTGTGTTGAACATACCGGCCTCGGGTTCATCTTCACCTGGTGCCCACGAAGCAAATTTTTTATCTGTCTTAGGATCATATGGGCCGTCTTTCACTTCATAGGCTACTGATCCTGTCTGAAGGCTTATGATGCTGTGCCAGCGACCTGCTGCTATCTCACAGCCGTAATTTCCGGTTGCCGCATCCAACACTATATGGTCTGCTATCTCACCTTGATTTGTGTATTCAACCACCAGTATCCGTCCTCTCAAACAGAAAAAGACTTCTGTTTTGTCGGGTAGTTCGTGTTTATGTGGCTGTATATAGGTTTCGGGCTCCATCGCATTCAACATACGCTGTATCAGTGAATCGGGGTTAGGATGGAAATTAAATATCTGCCTTTTGCGCTTGCTTTGCCGAGCCTGAGCGATCAGTGTGTCAATGATAGAATCATCTATGCGGATCATAGGTTTGCTATGTGTATAGTTTTTTATATCTGATTCGTGTGGGGCCTTTATCGCCCAACCGTTTTTTTCTGTTTTCCTCATATTCCGTATAGCTACCCTCAAAGAAATAGACTTGTGAATTGCCTTCAAAGGCGAGGATATGGGTTGCGATTCGGTCGAGAAACCATCGGTCGTGCGAGATGATGACGGCACATCCGGCAAAGTTTTCTATTCCTTCTTCCAATGCTCGTAAGGTGTTGATGTCTATGTCGTTGGTAGGCTCGTCAAGTAGCAGCACATTAGCTTCCTGACGCAGGGTGAGAGCTAAATGCATGCGGTTTCTTTCACCTCCCGACAAGATACCGGCTTTTTTGTTTTGGTCGTTACCCGTGAAGTTGAATCGGGCTACATACGCTCTAGCGTTGATAGTACGATTTCCAAGCCGGATCTCATCATGACCGCCTGAAATTACTTCGAACACATTTTTTTCAGGATCAATATTAGCATGTGCTTGATCTACATATCCTAATTTGACGGTCTCTCCCAGTTCAAAAGTGCCACTATCGGGTTGTTCGTGCCCCATTATCAGTCGGAACAAGGTTGTTTTTCCGGCTCCATTAGGTCCTATCACTCCCACTATTCCGGCAGGTGGCAGGCTGAAGCTGAGATCATCGAATAACAGCTTGTCGCCATATGCTTTACGTAGGTTCTTACATTCAATCACTTTGTTTCCAAGTCGGGGGCCATCGGGTATGAACAACTCAAGTCTTTCCTCCTTTTGTTTCACGTCTTCCTGTAGCATTTTTTCGTAGGAAGATAGCCTTGCCTTTGATTTGGCATGGCGTGCCTTAGGAGCCATTCGGACCCATTCTAATTCCCGCTCTAATGACTTTCTTCGACGGCTTTCAGTTTTTTCTTCCATCTCTAATCGCCTGGCTTTTTGTTCTAACCAAGACGAATAATTGCCTTTCCATGGTATGCCTTCTCCTCTGTCTAACTCCAGTATCCATCCTGCTACATGGTCTAAGAAATAGCGGTCGTGTGTAACAGCTATCACTGTGCCTTTGTATTGTTGTAGGTGCTGTTCAAGCCACTCAACCGATTCGGCATCTAAATGATTGGTTGGCTCATCAAGCAGCAAGATATCCGGTTCACTGAGCAAGAGACGACACAATGCCACCCTTCTTCGCTCTCCACCAGAGAGAGTGCGTATAGAAGTGTCAGGCTCGGGACATCGTAAGGCATCCATAGCTCTTTCTAACTTACTGTCTAACTCCCAGGCGTTTTTTTGTTCAATCAGATCAGTCAGCCGACCTTGTTCTTCAATCAGCTGATTCATTTCATCATCCGACATAGGCTCCATAAATCGGTTGTTCACCTCTTCATAGGCTTTCAGTATATCAACTACCTCTTGTACCCCTTCTTCCACTACTTGCCTGACAGTTTTATCTGCATCTAACTCAGGCTCCTGGTCTAACATACCTACTGAATATCCAGGCGAAAAGGCTAGCTTGCCCTGATACGACTTGTCTTTTCCGGCTATGATCCGCAGCAGGGTTGATTTTCCTGAGCCATTCAATCCTATGATACCTATCTTGGCACCATAAAAGAATGATAAATAAATGTCTTTTAATATGGTACGGGATAGAGGGATCAGCTTACTGACCCCTACCATAGAAAAAATTACTTTTTTATCGTCCGACATTTCTTATAAGATTTGCGTTGATATTTGTGCTAGTATTCATGTTAAATTCCCTGCATTTATAATCAGACCTTCCAGATAGCTTTGTTTTATTTTGTATGTGCAGCCATCATTTCTGACATAGCCTTTATGAGGAGTTGCGTACTTGAAGTCCAATGATATTCTTGTTTTACGAAGTCTTGTCCTTGTTGAGCTATTCGTTGTGCGAATTCTGTGTCTGTCAACAGGTGAACGACTGAGTCGGCAAGTTCAGCAGCTGTATCGCCTACTAATATTTCTTCCCCTATTCTTCCACCTAACGCACTATGAGCCAATGGTGTTGTTATTGAAGGTAGCTGCATAGACATAGCTTCTAATAGTTTGTTTTGCAGGCCTGTACCTATTCGCATAGGTGCAATAAACACTTTGGCTGCTGCATAGGCATCGCGTATGTCGTCTATCCAACCGCTGATAATTACCTTGTCAGAAGCTAAGGCTCGTACTTGCTTATCCGGTGTAGCTCCGGCAATCAGCACAGTGGCTTGTGGGAGTTCCTTCCATACGTAAGGCATGATTTCACGTACGAGAAACAAAGCGGCATCCACATTAGGCGGATAAGCCATATTACCGATAAACACTATATCGTATCTCTTGGGTATATCTCTTGGCTGGAAAAACTCCTGATCAACCCCATTAGGTATGATGAGTATCTGTTGGTTGTCGGGATGTGGTATCAGGTCTCTGTCTGGGATGCTGATAATGGTTTTCACGTCAAAATCATCGAATATGGAAGCTTCGTAACGCAGCAGACGTTTGTACTCCATATGAAAGAACGGCTTCAAGAAAAATGCTGCTATTTCTTTTCTCCTTTGCACGCCTTTTGAAAAGACATCCTGATAGTCTAATGCCTTAGGTAGCTTGCTGTATCGGATGTATTCAGCCACTCTGAGGAGTTGGCCGTATAATACATCAGGTTTATGCTGGCTGATCAGTTTTTCTGTTTTAGATGCTGCACGCTTGTTATAAAAATAACCTGTCTGCAACGGCTTGCCGGATATCCACGCCTTGAATACATTGAACATAATACCTGTAAAAGGCAGATCAATAAAGTTGATAGATACACAATAGGGTTGCAAAGCCCTGAAAGCGGCTTCCTTATCTGTTGTGGCTTTGGAGTTTAATGCACATAACACTATCTCGTGTGTGGAAGCCAGCTCTTTTATTTGATGAAACGCCCGAAGCTTATCGCCCTTTTCAAGAGGCCAGGGGATGCGCGACAGCAACACAAAAATCTTCATACCCGAATGGTCAAAAGTTGATACAGTGATATGGGGCAAAGATAACAAGGAAAAAACATGCAGGCAATATCAAGAGGAGCGGTTTGTCTTACTATTTTAGTTTGCTTTGTTTACGGATCAACTCTTTGTAAAAAAGCAGCATACGATCAATGATCCTGCGATGGTCATACATTTCCTCAACTAATAAACGGGCTTGATGACCCATCTGACTTGCTGTTTCCGGCTGACGGATCAGTTGTTCTACGGCATCGGCAAATTCTTCCGGCTGATGAGCTATGAACAGATGCTTTCCTGATGTATAGAAAATACCTTCGGCACCAACTTCTGTAGTAATGACGGCTTTGGCTAATGCCATTGCCTCTATGATCTTGATACGTATCCCGCTTCCAGAGAGTAAAGGTACTACAGCTATTCCATGATCCCGTATAAATTCCTGAGCATCCGGTACTTCGCCTACAACTTCAACCTTAGGAAAAGATTGTTGCAGTAGCCATGAAGGCATAAAACGACCTGCCAGTACAAACCGAAGCTTTGGTAACCGATGATGTATCAATGGCCATACATTCTCCAAAAACCATCTGATCCCCTCTTCATTAGGTATCCAGTTCATCGCACCAATATGAAAAATGGTATCTGGATATCTTGGCGTTGAATCAGATAGCAAATATTTTTCGGGCGACACGCCAAAAGGTATATCAATGACCGGACAAGATGAGTATTGTCTGAAAAACTGTGCATCCTTACGTGTAATGGCAGCTATGCCGTCCATACTTCTCAGGCTGTTCAACTCAAATTGTTTGAGTGTGGTAGCTAAATGACGGATATACCATCGTTTTGGGAAAAATCGGGTTTGATCAGCTATGCGTTCCCATATCAGGTGTTCTATATTATGGGCTCGCAACACTATCACTGCCTTACTGTGTTTTCGAATGACAGGTATATAAGGTGCCATGAAAAGTGTTTCTAACTGTACCACATCATATGAGCTGCTATGTAGCAACTGAATTAGCTTTTCTTTGAAAGTAGCGGATATAAACCGTTCGACATGATATGATCGTCCGGCTAACATGGTCATCAAGGCATCCCACACTTTAATACGGAGATCTATATGTATTAGCTCTATACCTGTCTTCTGGCGATAATCACTTGGGATGTCTTGTGCTTGTATATGATATTTTTCGGAGTTGACTGCCAACACCTTGACTTGATGCCCAGCTTCTATCATGCCTTCTATCATGCTGTTCATAGCCATTGGCCCGCCTTCTAAAGCCGGATAAGGTGATTTATTGCATAGAAAAAGCAGTTTCATACTGTGTTGGCTTTTTTATGTAAACGATGTATCACTCTCTTTAAAAATTTTTGCCAGCTCTCGGCATCCAATAGTGCAGCATCAGTTGTAGATTTGAAGGTAAGAAATAACCCTAATGGCAACAGTACTATACTCGACAGCCATACCCCTTCAAAAGTCTTGAGGTCGCCAACTATAGCCATCTTCTCGCCGGTGATACTCAAAATATGATAAATGACAAATAGGATCACCGCCATCACTACCGGCAGTCCTAACCCACCTTTACGAACGATAGCTCCTAACGGGGCACCTATGAAAAAGAGAATCAAACAGGCGATGGAAAGCGAATGTTTTTTGTGCCAGGCAATCTCATGCTTGCGAATATTTTCAGCTAATGAAACCAATGACTTTCTATTGTCGGTAATATTATTGCGGTTGCTTCTGACAACTGTCAAAGCATTCTCAATGATATTAAACTGGTCGGCTACCTGAAAATTGTTCAACAGTGGATACTGCAGCTCGTAGGTTTGCAGGCTGTCGGGAATAGTGTCGGTTGCCGCACTGCTAAGCTGTTTCTTTTGATATTTCTTGGGAATTGGGACAAGTTCGGTCTGAGAGACAGTATCTAAAGTTGATAAGAACTGAAAACGACTATAGAAGTTTTGTATATAGCGTTCGTTCCTATTCTCGAAGTTGTTGTTCAATGAATCAATAAAGATAGTAAGCTGTCGTGTGTTGAGCATCCCGTAATGGTTTTTGAACAATACTTCATCAGTACGGGTCAGGTCGAACTCACTTAAGTCAAATTTCAACCGTTGCTGCTCAAAAGTAGTTCGCTCGAATGGTCTGTTGTCGCGATATGTTCGTGTGCTAATGACATCGGTGTAATTATATCCGTCGAACAAGGTGAAGATGACATGACGTTGGTCAGGACTGAGTTCCATATAGCCTTTCTGGGCAGTGGTAACCTTGATATTACCCATACGGTTGGTGTGATCATAAATTTTGACATCATAAATAGTCCGACCGTCTTTGTCTTTACGACCTACACGTATGATATAGTTCTCGATACCATTATAAAACATGCCTTCGTTGATGTTGAAAGCCAATTTCTGTTGTCGTATATCGTATAATAGAGACTGAAACTTCAGGTTGGCAACAGGTAATACATTGTTGGAAAAAACAAAAGCCAATGCGCTGATAAAGAGTGATAGGATAACTAATGGGCGCATGATCTTCCAAACTGATATGCCTGATGCTTTCATTGCTACCAACTCATAATGCTCGCCTAAGTTCCCGAATGTCATCAGCGACGACAGCAAGATGGCTAAAGGTAGAGCCATAGGCACAAAAGTAGTGCTGGCATAAAATATTAAGCGTAGTATAACGGTGGCCTCCAAACCTTTACCTACTAAGTCATCAATATATTTCCACAAAAATTGCAGCAAAATGATGAATAAAGAAATGAAGAAGGTCAGAACTAAAGGACCTAAATAAGACCTGACTACATAAGCGTATAATTTCTTTAGACCCATAGTAAGTCGTATGGACACGCAAAAATAAGCCATAAAATGGTAATCATGTCGATTCGACTGACCAAAATCCCTTTGACCTGTGTAGCAACCGTTTATAGGATAAGCGAATTACAGCCTGGGTAATCATTGTAATCAGACAATTATACCTGGTGTCAAAGATGTTTTCCCAAGCAAAAAAAGAAATAATTCGTGTGATAATGATTCTTTGCGGAAAAGGCTGCCTCAGTCAAATAAAAAAACACAAAGAAAACATTGGTGATAACACTAACCTAAGGGTTGTTTCAGGATTTCAAAAAATACTACCCAACGATTAAAATAGCCATTTCATTGAGTTTTAAAATTACTTTTGCATAGTAAATATTTTCTCTGCTTTAAAAACCGTCAGTAAACCACATTCATTTTTCGTATGAGACCACTCAGAAATGTTTTATTTTTCCTTGTTTTATCAAGTACTGCCTGCCGGTCAACAACAGTACCCACAGAAAAAGAGTTTACTCCACCTGATATGCATACTAATAAAATATCGTTGGATTGGGAGGGTAGGTATGAGGGGGTTCTGCCTTGTGCCGATTGCGAAGGAATTGCTATAACTGTTGAGCTGATAGCTCCGGATCAATACCGAATCACTAATGTATATAAGGGAAAAGCTGATGTCAGTTTTGTGGAAACCGGAAGTTTTAATTGGAGCCAGAATGAAAGTAGCATAATGTTGATGGATGGTGAGGATATACATATGAGCTTTTTGGTCGGTGAGAATCAGTTGATTATGTTGGACACAGAAGGGCGGGAAATAGAAGGTGAGTTGGCACCTTATTATCGGCTGACAAAAAGTGAAGGATCATTTACCCTTTATGGGATACACTGGCAATTAGTTAAACTGTCAGATAACGCCATTGAACTTTCGGATGATCGGAGACAGGCCTTCATTGCATTCGACCGGCAGGAGCAAAGGGTTTATGGGAATGCGGGATGCAATCTTTTTCATGGAAGCTATCACAGTTCCGAACAAGGACGTATTGAGCTGAGACCTCTTGCATCAACTATGATGGCCTGCCCTGAGATGGAGACAGAACAATTATTCTTTCAGGTTTTGGAAAATGTAGTCAGCTATACTATTATTGATGGAAGTCTGTGGCTGAATACATCCGATCATGAAGCTGCGGCAAGCTTTAAAGCCATTGGGTTTGAATAAAAGCTGCCTAATCGGTTATGTCAACACCTTAAAAAACTACTGTTTTCCCTTTGATCAGAGATTTGGAATATACAATGAAGCCAAAGAGTTTTGCGGTACTCATCTGTTCAATTGATAAAGCAAATACGTATGTGAGTCCTATGCGACTTCAAGGCTTCATTCTGGTTTAAATCGGTTA
This sequence comes from Bacteroidales bacterium, assembly GCA_023229245.1. GTDB lineage: Bacteria > Bacteroidota > Bacteroidia > Bacteroidales > F082 > JALNZU01. Next base: position 67,311 of record JALNZU010000004.1, read on the forward strand.
TTCATACAGTTTTTTGACCGCTTTTTGTGCAGAAAACCGTACTTTTAACATTTTATTTCTTGAAGGATCTGATTTATTCTGCATCAAAATAAATCTTTTCAGTGCAATCAGGTTCATACATTTAGTTTTTGACAAGCTAAATTAAACGACAGTATATGAGGTATTTATATTTTTTAAAACATTTTTCTAAATGGTTTTTACTCTTAGCACTTCTGCTGCCTTTTGTTGCGTTTCCGCAGAGTATCACAACAGTTGAACCGCCTTTTTGGTGGGCTGGTATGAATCATACCGAATTGCAGCTTATGGTTTATGGTAAAGAATTAGCACAGACAAAACCACAGATACAGCATCCGGGAATCACCCTGAAAGAAACTACCTATTCTAACAATCCAAACTATTTGTTCCTGACGATTGAGATCACTCCTGAAACGGGTCCTACGATATTTCAAATCCGATTTGAGACCGGCAAAAGAAAAGCACCTATAATCAACTATGAGTTAAAGGAAAGGGAGGAAGGATCGTCTCAGCGGCAAGGATTCACTGCCAGTGATGTGATCTATCTGCTAATGCCCGATCGGTTTGCCAACGGAGACCCTGATAATGATCATACGAAAGGAATGCTTGAGACGGCCGATAAAACCAAACCCGATGGACGTCATGGAGGCGATCTCAATGGAATCATAGACCATTTAGACTATTTCAATGAGCTGGGTGTTACAACTTTATGGATCAATCCAGTGTTAGAAAATAGTATGCCCGACTATTCCTATCATGGCTATGCGATAACCGATTTTTATAAAGTTGATCCCCGTCTGGGGAGTAATGAAGAATACCGTTTGTTGATACAATTGGCACATAAAAGAGGATTGCGCATAGTAAAAGATATGGTATTCAATCATTTTGGCACGAATCATTGGTGGATGAATGATCTGCCTATGAGCGACTGGATACATCAATGGCCCGAATTCACCCGCTCAAACTACAGAAGTGGTACCTTGACAGACCCGTATGCCTCTCAATGGGATAAAGACCTTATGTTGAAAGGTTGGTTCGACCATAGCATGGCCGACTTGAATCAGGATAACCCATTTGTAGCTGAATACCTGATCCAAAACAGCATCTGGTGGATTGAATATGCCGGATTGGATGGCATCCGCATGGATACCTATCCGTATTCGGGGAAGAGGTTTATGGCCGAATGGATGCAACGGATACGTAATGAATATCCTGATTTTTCGGTGGTGGGTGAGGTATGGTTGAATACCACTCCACAAGTGGCCTATTGGATGAATGATGCTCATAATTCAGATAGCTTTAATTCGTATCTGGACTATGTATTTGATTTTCCTTTGAAATATGCGTTAGCAGAAGCATTCAACGAAGAGAACGGCTGGAGTAGCGGCATTGCACGACTATATGAATCACTAAGTTTAGATTTTCTATATCCTTATCCGCAACAGCTGGTGGTTTTTGCTGATAACCACGATACCGATCGTATCTTCAGTGTCTTGAAGCACGATATCCGAAAGTTTAAAATGGCAATGGCCTTTTTGATGACAGTGCGTGGGATTCCTCAGATATACTATGGTACCGAGATTCTGATGACAGGGTGGGAACATCAGGGACATGGATTTATACGGGAAGACTTTCCCGGTGGATGGATGCACGACAGTGTGAATGCGTTTACACAAACAGGACTAACAGCTGATCAGTACGATGCCTGGACTTATATGCGGCTACTGCTGCAATGGCGAAAAAATAAAAAAGTGATCCACGAAGGGAAAACGACACATTATATACCTGAAGAAGGTGTTTATGTGTATTTCAGACATCTTGACGGTGAATCCATCATGGTAGTGTTAAATAATAACAATGAAAGCAAGACGTTTAAAACCGAGCGATATACCGAGAATCTTAAAGGATATAGTACCGGAACAGATGTATTGCATAGAACCTATTTCGACCAACTGAGAATCATTTCGGTTCCGGCTATGTCGGCACGTATTATCGAACTTAAAAGATAAGGCCATGCTGCTGATCTTAAGAATGAGGACGAGGGCACATCAAAGTATCGGAAATATTTTAACTTTCTTAGCGCTGATATGTCTGTTGGCTTTTTCAGCTCCTGCACAGGAAATTGTTGTACGGCCAACTTCACCCGAAATGACTGATACTATCACTGTTTCCTATGATGCTGCACAGGGCAACCGTGCTTTAGCTGATTATGATGGAGCAGTATATTTTCATGCCGGTCTTATCACTACGCTAAGTCTTGACGGGCATGACTGGAAAAATACTGTAGGTCAATGGGGAACCGCAGACGCCAGAGTACGTATGCAAAAAGCTGCCGACAATCTGTATGTTGCCAGTTTTGTCCCGGATCAGCTGTTTCAAATAGCTGAAGGCACTCAGGTTCAGCAGCTAGCTTTCGTCTTTCGAAACGAAGATGGAACCAAGGTGGGAAAAACAGCCTCAGAAGAAGATATTTTTATTCCTGTGGCTGGCTATCAGCCTCCTGTTGCACAAACTAAGGTGGATCTTTTCGACCATCTACTTTTTCAAGGGATAGAAGAGCATGAATCTTTTCTGTTGCTACAAACTGATCATGGTGACATAACCTTCAGACCTTTTAGCGATAGTATCATTGAGACTTGTTGGCATCCTACCGGTTTTACCGGTTTTGAAGTGTCACATGCTGTAGCAATGTCTCCTGATCCGGTGAAGACCTTTCTTGCAGAAGCCGAAAATCAGTTGATCTACGATTTACCCGGTATTCAAGTCCTGATACAAAAGCAACCTTTTCATATCAGCTATATCAATAACGGAAAAACCATACTAAGTGAGGAAAAAGGTTTTTTTGCCAGGCATGATGCTTCGGGTATGCGCTTCAGATTAGAACAGGATGAGAAGCTGTATGGGAGTGGCGGCAGAGCCGGCGGACTAAACCAGCGTGGCAAAAAGCTTCAATTGTATAACCGGCCTCAATACGGATATGAAATCGGGGCTGATAATCTGAATTACCAGATCCCATTATTGGTATCGGATAAAAAATATATATTACTGATTGACAATCCGCATAAAGCCTGGCTTGATGTGGGCAGCAAAGAGGATAATATATTGGAGTTCAATGCCCAGGGAGGTCCTATGCGCTATTTTCTGATTAGCGGGAACAGGTATACCGCTATTTTAGAACAGTACAGCCGATTGACTGGTAAGCAACCCATGCTTCCCCGTTGGGCTTTTGGCAACCTGCAATCGCGCATGGCATACAGAAATCAGGATGAGACCGTTCGAATAGTGGATCAAATGATAGCAGGCGACTTTCCTATAGATGCCGTCATTATTGACTTCTACTGGTTTGGCGATAGTATCTTAGGCCATTTGGGACGGTTTGACTGGTGGCATCAGGCATGGCCCGATCCCGGGAAAATGATTGCCGACTTCAAGGCTAAAGGCATACAAACCATCACTATATCGGAGCCTTATATCATAGATAGCCTACACAACTGGCGTATAGCTGATTCGTTGGGAATATTGGTAATCGATTCGGCCGGGAAATCCTATATTGATACGCATTTTTATTTTGGTCATGGCAGCCTGATAGATATTTTCAAGCCTGAAGCCCGCTCATGGCTTTGGAGTCAATACCGTAAGCAGTTCGATATTGGAGTAGAAGGTCTTTGGGGCGATCTGGGTGAGCCGGAAAGCCACCCTTCTGATATTATTCATAGCTGGGGAAAAGCCGATGCGGTGCATAATATTTACGGGCATTACTGGACAAAAGCTGTGTATGAGAATTTTAGAAAAGAGTTTCCCGATAAACGCTTGTTCTTTTTAGCACGCAGCGGATTTGCCGGCACTCAACGTTATGGGATAGTACCGTGGAGCGGTGATGTAAGTCGTAGTTGGGGTGGCTTGCAGGCACAATTGCCGGCTATGCTTAATATGAGCCTTTCGGGTGTGCCTTATATGCATTCCGATGCTGGAGGTTTTGCCATGGGCGTGAAAGACGAGGAGCTTTACACCAGATGGCTACAGTTTGCCGTCTTTACTCCTGTGCTGCGCCCTCATGGCTCGGGCATACCCTCGGAACCGGTGTTTTTTAATGATACCACCCAAAAGATCGTAAGGCGTTTTATGAAGCTGCGATACGAACTTTTGCCTTATTTATATACCGCTAGCTGGAACAACAGCATAAGTGGAAGACCTATAGTGGCTCCTGTTTTTTTCTATCATCCGGATGACGAACGCTTTGCAAGCAGCTTTGAAAGCTTTTATTTCGGACCTGATATATTAGTTGCTCCGGTTACGCATGCAGGCAGCCGACTGATGAATATTGAACTGCCAAAAGGCTTGTGGTATCACTTCTGGTCTGGTAATAAGGTCGTGGGAGGCAGGCAGATACAGTTACAGCTCTCGTTGGAAACTATTCCGGTGTTTGTGAGAGAGGCAAGCATCATCCCTAAAGTGAAGGCTGTGAATACGACCGCTCAGTACAGCTCCCGATATCTTGAACTGCATACTTATCTGCCGGGATATGATGGTGAGTTTTCCGGACAGATGTATGAAGACGACGGACAGCTGTTTGACAGCTACGGTAAAGGAGCTTACGAGCTGATACAGATAAATGGAAAATTGGAAAATGGAAGCCTGAGCTTGCAACTCAGCCGAAGCGGAAAAGGATATGCAGCTATGCCCGAAGCCAGAATGGTCGAATTTGTGCTCTATGGGTTAGAGAAAAATTTACGTCAGTTGGCACATGACGATAAAGCCATGGAAATCACCAAGGCAGCGCCTCCCAAAAATGAACCCGGTGTATGGAAAGACCAGGAAGGAAGATGGCGTATCCGTGTCGTATGGTACGGTCAGACAAGTGAAATACAAGCCCGATAATACAATAATCAAAATCCTTAATAATGAAAAAAACTGTTCTTCAATTACTAAGTGTCTCAGCAATATGGATGATCATGCTGGGACTTTTTTCGTGTGCAGGCAATGCCAAGCAGGAGCAACAGACTAATCTGAAACCTTATTCAGAGGTTGTTACTCCGGTATGGGCTAAAAATGCTGTTATTTATGAAGTGAATATACGTCAATATACTCCCGAAGGCAGCTTTGATGCATTTGCAAGGCATCTGCCACGACTGAAAGAACTTGGAGTAGATATCCTATGGTTGATGCCTATACATCCGATCGGGCAGCTAAACCGCAAAGGTAGCCTTGGAAGCTATTATTCGGTAAAAGATTATAAAGCGATCAACCCGGAATTTGGGAGCATAGATGATTTTAAAAGTTTAGTCAATCAGGCGCATGAGTCAGGTTTTAAAGTGATCATTGATTGGGTGGCCAATCATACTGCATTCGATCACGAGTGGACACAACAGCATCCCGAGTGGTATTATAAAGACGAACATGGTAAGTTGGTCTCGCCTTACGATTGGACTGATGTGGCTCATCTCGACTACGAGCAGCATCCCGATTTATGGGACGCCATGATAGATGCCATGAAATACTGGGTCATTGAGACTAATATAGATGGGTATCGTTGTGATGTGGCCGGTATGGTGCCTACTGCTTTTTGGGAGCGTGCCCGCCTGGAATTGGATGCCTTAAAGCCTGTCTTTATGCTGGCCGAAGATGAAGCACAGCGCAATCTGACGCAAAAGGCTTTCGATGCTAATTATGGATGGGAGTTCCATCATCTGATGAATCGTATGGCAAAAGGTGAGAAAAATCCGAGCGATGTATGGGATTATTTTGCCCGGCAGGATACCCTCTTTGCACCTTCCACATATAGAATGATGTTTACTTCTAATCACGATGAAAATTCATGGAATGGAACAGTGTTTGAACGATTAGATCAGGGTGCACCGGCTTTTGCAGTGATGAGCTATACAGTGCCGGGATTTCCCCTTATTTATAACGGTCAGGAAGTAGCTCTGAACCATAGGCTACAGTTTTTTGAGAAAGATGAAATCAACTGGGATACAGCAACGATATACACTGACTTTTATACTCAGCTCAATCAAATAAAAAAATCTAACGAAAGCCTGTGGAATGCTGATTCAGGTGGTGCTATGATAGCCGTTGAGACCGATAAGCCAGAAGCAGTACTCTCCTTTATCAGGCAAAAAAATGATAACGAAGTACTTGTGTTTATCAATTGTACAGCTATCGAACAAGATGTTCAGGTGAAAGATGAACATCTTTATAAAAGTTATATCGATTTGTTCACCAATGATACAACTCACCTGCAGGCAGCGCCCTTTAAGATGGGAGCATGGAGCTTTAAGTTATTGAGATAGAACTGTATGTGCTATTATAGCTATATATGTACGAAAGACAACAATCTTATTATTTGTCTTTATCGGAAGATGATTTCTTCCAGGAAAGACCGATGAACTCGTTAAATAGCACTTGCAGATAAGCTTTTCCTTCTTTGAGTACCTGCTCTTCCTTACCGCCTTGTATTTCTTTTTGGTAATATCTGTCGGCAAAGCAGTTCCATGCAAAGTGACCATCGGCGTTTTTCCAACCTAATCCTTCTATCAGCTCGAAATAGGCAAATTGGGGTGTATAAGGATTGAATAAGTTTTTGCTCCAAAAATAATTGTCAGAAGTTAATCCTAACTGATGGAGTAGGGTAGCTGGTAAATCAGTGTTACCCGAAATAATATCCATTTGCTTGTTGCGAAATTCGGGCTTCAATGCCGGACCTACCAACAATAATGGTATTTTATGATATTCAAAACTCTCAAGAGGGTGGTTTTTATATGAGTTTTTGCTGTGATCGGCTACTAAAATGAACAGGGTATGCTCGTACCAATCCGTTGTTTTTACTGCTTCAAAAAAAGTTCCTATAGCCATATCTGTATAATATGCACCGTTGACATAAGGCTTTTCAATTTCAGGCCAATGAATGACCCATTCCATTGGGAAGTCGTAAGGCGAGTGGGAGCTAAGGGTAAATATAGTGCTAAAGAAAGGTTCTGGTAGTTCGGAAAGCTGATCGGCAGCCCATGGCAGGAAAATCCCGTCGTGCACTCCAAGCTTGCCGCGTGGCATGCTGCCAGGCAAGTCTTTCCCTTCAATGATATGATCTAATTCGTTGTATATCAGGTATGAAAGTATATTCCCGTAATTTAACTGTCCGCCGAAGTAGAAAGAAGTGTGATAACTGGCTTTGTTCAGGTCTTTACTAAGCGATGGCAAAGCAGCATACTTTTCAGGATGATTGGTGATGGTAGTGATCGGTATGCCGGGTAACCCAGCGTAAAGCGATCCTATGGCCTGCTGCGAACGGTTGCCACTGGCATAAAAACGGGTGAAAAGCAACCCTTCCTTTTCTAATTCACGAAAATTTGGTGTGATACCTTCAACACCTCCAAGACTCTCAATCAGATCAGCCGACCAACTCTCAAGCAATAACACCACTATATTAGGACGATCAGTAGTAAGAACCGAAACCGTGGTATCTTTTTTCAGCTGATGAAGGGCTTGAACTAACTCGATTGCTTCATCCTCCGGCATGGATTGAAAAACATTCTCTTTCAACATATTTTGCGAGTTGAGCACACTGAAGACAATGTTGTAGAATGGATTGACAGCCACTAAATTAACTATCTGATGCTTACTGAAATATGCCGAACTGATACTGATAGGGATAGCTTGTATGCCGCCTCTTGCCCCTAAAAACAGTAATGGCACACCAAGAAAGAACAGCAACAAGCCAGGCCAAAAGGAAGTAGCTCTTTGAGATATCCTATAAAAGAAAAAACGATTATATATCTTAAAACTTCCCCAAGTGATCAATGCCAGGAGCAGCAAAAGCAGAAATAACATGAAGGGGTGTACGGTTTGAACAATCTCCGATGGTTGACGAAGATACGCAAGTGCCTTATAGGATAGCTTAGTTTTCCATTCGCCATAAATACCGATCTCGGCTAAGGCTGTCAGACTATATACTAGAATCAATACTAAAACATAAACCTGTATGATTTTTTGAAAAACGGTATAAGGCAAATGCCTCCAGACAAGCAACAATAGGAATGGGATCAGGGTGAAATAACAAGTAGTGGCTAAATCTAAAGGTAAAGCTGCATAAAAACTTCGTATGACTTCAACAAAACCAATATGTTCTATACGTATTAAAGAGAAATAAAAACCAAAGAACAAGGCACGATGAAAAGTAAAAAACAGCAGCCAGAACAAAATAAACCGAAACAAATGGATGAGAATAGCACGCATAGCTGAATTTTTGCCAAAAATAAACGAATTCTATCAGCTACGATGCTGCCGGAGAAGTTGTTTACTCATAGAAATGGATGGAGCCTTGTAGTAAAACTGGCTTACCGCTTCATATGCATAAGATAAGTATGGATGGAAATATGTATTTTTACCATAAAAAAATTTATGAGCATACAGACAAATCTCCATCAGGTATTAACTACACTTCCGACAGATACACGTTTGGTGGCTATATCAAAAACCATGACTGAAGAGACCGTTATGCAGGCTTACAATGCCGGTCAACGACTCTTTGGAGAGAATAAGGTGCAGGAGATCATAGAGAAACAGCCTCATCTGCCTAAGGATATTGAATGGCACTTTGTAGGACATTTGCAGCGAAACAAAGTAAAGTTCATTGCCCCGTTTGTTTCAATGATCCATGCGGTGGACAGTCTGAGATTGTTAAAAGAAATCAACAAACAAGGTGAACGAAATGAACGTATTATCTATTGTTTGTTGCAATTTCATATAGCCGACGAAAGCACTAAATTTGGACTTGATATGGCTGAAGCTGAAGAACTCCTTAACGAGCTCAACAAGGAACCACTACCACACATCCGCTTGTGTGGAGTAATGGGAATGGCTACCTTTACCGAAGATCATACTCAGGTGCGTAAAGAGTTCAAACAGTTACGCACATATTTTGATTATCTGAAAAACACCTATTTCAAAGATGATGATGCGTTTAAAGAAATCTCGATGGGCTTGTCGGGCGATTATCTCATAGCTGTAGAAGAAGGAGCAACCATAGTACGTATTGGAAGTACTATTTTTGGCGAAAGAAACTATTGATAGCAACCAGCATGTTTGTCCCTATATGCAGAAGCTATTATCGTAGACCCATTTGTCGGATGTAGTGCTTATACGCTGTTTAAATCAACCATTAATCACAAAATATGATGAAGACAATATGTGGAAAAATAGAAAGAGTCTATTGGCTAAGTATAAAAGTTGATTTATACACTGGGAGTTACAAAGCTTCAGCTGATGAAAAATAGTTTTTGCCTTCTCATCGTACTATTTTTATTGTGCGGTGTTGTTCCTGTATGCTACTCGCAGGCCGATCTGGAAGTGTATGCCTTTGGTGATGGAGAGCTATTAGAGTTTACGGTCTCTTATAACTGGGGATGGCTTTGGATTGATGCCGGTAGTGTGGATTTTCGGGCAAGCAAGCTGCCTGACAATGAGGTGGCTTCTTGGCACTTTTTGAGTACAGGCAGGTCGTTCAGGAAGTTTGACTGGTTTTTTAAAGTGCGCGATACTTTTGAGGTGACAACAACTGCCAATCTGCGTCCAATACAGTTTCGACGGCATTGCTTTGAAGGCAGTCATATCACTTTCAATGACTATCATTTTCATCCACACAAAAGTGAAGTACGTATGTTTACAACTGATACCGAGAAAGATGCGTTTTACGGTATAGTGCCTCTACCGCCTGAGACCACGGATGTACTCACTGCCACCTATTTGACCCGAAGTTTAAATTTTGAACATCTGACTATAGGCGATACCTTATACATTTCAACCATCATGGATGATGCTGCTTTTCGCCTTCCTATAGTCTTTCACGGACGCGAGGTGGTTGAGACCCGTGCAAAGAAAAAGTTCAAGGCTATAAAATTCAGTGCTGAGTTAGAGAAAGGCAGCTTGTTTAAGGAAGGCGAAAAAATCTATGTCTGGATCACTGACGATGCCAACAGATTACCATTAATGATAGAAGCCAGGATCATCGTAGGAAGTATCAAAGTGCATCTGACCGGATTTGAGTATCCGGCACATCCGGTGAACTCATTGATTTCTGTGCAATAGCACTATTTGCATGAGTCCTGATGCATGTAAAACATACTCTTGCGGCAAAGACAGACTTCTCATAAACTAATCTCTTCTTCCCATGAAGATCATCAGATAGTAAAACAGGGTAGCTAAAGAAGCCAATGCAGCGACTACATAGGTATAAGCAGCCCACCTAAGGGCTTCCTGTGCTTTTGGTTGTGTTGTCTGATTGGTAATACCGCTTCCGTTCAGCCAGACCAATGCCCGACGGCTGGCGTCTATCTCTACTGGTAAAGTAATCAGACTGAAGAGAGTAGTAATGGCAAACAGGATGATACCGGCTAATAATAGTTGTGGGAAGACATTCAAGGTCAGAATACCGGCTAACAATACCCATTGTACCCATTTGGAACTGAAACTTACTATTGGAACCATCTGGCTGCGCATCTGAAGCCAGTGATAAGCTGTTGCATGTTGAACGGCATGGCCACACTCATGAGCTGCCACAGCAGCTGCAGCAACCGAACTGCTATTATATACTACCTCACTTAAATTAATAGTCTTTTTCAAGGGATTATAATGATCGGTCAGCGCACCAGGTACCGACTGAACAGTCACATCAAATATCCCGTTGTCGGCCAACATTTTTTCGGCTACCTCACGACCAGTGAGCCCATAATTGACAGGTAATTTACTGTAAGCCTTAAACTTCGACTGTAGCTGATTGCCAATCAGCCAACTAGCTAACATGAAAATTCCAAAGATGATCCAAATCATTGTGTGAGACTTTAAAAGTTTGAAGAGATCTGACAAAAACATTGCCAGAAAACTAAAAAAAGAAAAGCAAAGAATGAAATCGAATTTTTTTTTGAAGATACTAATAGACGTAACATCTGTTTCAAAACCCATTTAAACACTATAATGAACGAATAATTAGATCTATAATGTTGTAATGCAAATTGTTATGTAAATATATAGTCTGATTTTGATTTTCTATCTTTGCACCCTTGTTTAACATACCAGATGATGAAAAAGAACAACGCATTGTTACGTGAAGTCCGGTCGTATGCCGTGATCACTTTAGGACTTTTTGTCATGGCCTTAGGCTGGACAGCTTTTTTGATCCCAAATGAGATACTTGGTGGTGGGGTTAGCGGTATTTCAACTCTTATCTTCTGGGTAACGGGACTTCCGGTGGGTGTATCGGTTTTTGCGATCAATGCGGTATTGTTGGTTTTTGGCTTAAAGATACTTGGCAGAGGATTTGGGATCAAGACAATATACTCTATCGTAGTACTCTCGGGCTTTTATGCACTTCTGCAATATTATATACGCGAGCCTTTTGTTACCGATAAATTTTTAGCCAGTATAGTAGGAGCTGGTATGGCAGGATCAGCTATGGGATTTATATTCACCTTAGGTGGAAGCACAGGAGGGACGGATATAATCGCTCTGATAGTAAACAAATATAAGAATATCAGTCCGGGAAGAGTAATATTACTATTGGATGTGTTCATCATCTCCAGCTCATACCTTGTTTTTCGGAGCATAGAACCGTTGGTGTACGGGTTTGTGGTTATGGGCGTCACCTCTTATACCATTGATCTGATCATCACCGGTAATAAACAGTCTGTTCAATTGTTTATTTTTTCAAAACATGCTGCTTTAATAGCCGATCGTATTGGTAATGAATTAGGTAGAGGGGTTACATTTATCAGAGGAGTTGGCTGGTACACCAAAACGGAAAATGATATTTTGATGATCATAGTCCGGAAAACAGAGTATCAACAAGTGTTCAGAATAGTTAAAGAAGAAGACCCTGAAGCTTTTCTCTCCCTTTCGATGGTAATGGGAGTATATGGGATAGGGTTTGATACAATTCGTTAACAATCTGACTGATAAGTGGAGCCTATCTGCTTTGGATCCCTATTGATTTATGATTCGTAAACCACTTTTATTAGCCTGACAAAAAGTATTCGAAATAAATTTATGTTCGTTTTACCTCAGACGGTTTAAGCTGTATCCACACAACGGCTATCAGCATCAGCAGGCAACCTGTTAATTGAGTTATATTCATCTTTTCACCAAGGATAATGTATCCGCCTATAGCCGCAAATACGGCCTCCAAACTTAGTATTATTGCTGCGTGATCGGCGCGTGCACGGCCCTGAGCAGCTATCTGAAGGGTGAACCCTATTCCTGCCGACATGATACCAGCATACAATAATGGATAAGCAGTCTGCAATATAGCCGATAAATTCGGAGATTCGAGACCTATTGCAAGTAGTAAGCTTAGCAACCCGGTAAACAAAAATTGTATGAAGGCAATCCATTTGGCATCGTGTAAAGGTGCTATGTATGACAACACAATCAGATGCATAGCCCAGAAAAGAGCACTAATCAAAACGAGTATATCACCTATGGACAGCTCTATTTGTTCGTGTACCGATAGCAAATACAATCCTGCTGTTGCTAAAAGGGCTGCTAACCAGACTGAGCGCCCGGAACGATGGCCGGTGATCATTCCAAATGCCGGTACAAACAATATGTACAAGCTGGTAATAAAACCTGCTTTGCCGGCTGTAGTATAGACAATCCCTAGTTGTTGGAAACTGGCAGCAACGAACAGGGCAAATCCGGCTAAAATACCATGAAACCAAAGCCGTTTGTTAGACCATGAAGCAGTTGCCTTTTTACGCTTACTACTCGTCAGAAACGGCAATAGCACCACTGCACCCAATAAAAATCTGATGCCGTTGAAGGTTAACGGATGGATATGCTCCATTCCCTTGCGCTGTGCTACAAAGGCAAAACCCCAGATTAGAGCTGCTGTTAGTAGAAGAATATTAGGTTTGAATGGTTGGCTCTTCATCTTTAATTCATCCGTAGTTTTTTCCAGAATAAAGTGAGCAATGCGCCGGAAATAATGGCTAAACCAACCAACACCATAGCCAAGGTATGGTTTGAATAAAGGAAGTGACCAATGGCAAACAAGGTGCTGTATATCATGATACAGCCTAAGATCATACATATAATTCCGGTAGGTACATCCCAGCGTAAATCTTTCTCTTTAATAAGGTCAACGCCTTGTTGTCCGGCTTTTTTTACTACAGCTTCCCAGCCTGGACCGCCGGGCCTGATCTTGCGATAAAAGTTTCTGAGCGTTTCATCATTTTCCGGACGAGTGAGATAAGTGACCAACAGCCAGGAAATACTGGTTAATAACACTACTCCGACAAATTTAATCATACCCCAGTACGTTGCTGAAGTCAATATACCAAGCACTTTCACTTGATCATCAGGCAGATATATCAGGCTGAAGTTTTCGATCAGAATGAAGATAAGCGAGAAAAATCCGGCTGCTATCATAGCTGATAGTTCTGAATACGCATTTACACGCCACCAGAACCATCTTAGAATATAAATTAGACCAGTGCCTGCACCTATCATCAGTAAATACTGGAATGCCTGAAGGGCATTTTGTAACACCAATGCCAACAGTACAGAAAATATCATCAGGCTAATAGTGCTTATTCTCCCAAAGCGTACCTTTTGTTTTTCGGTGGCTTGTGGATTGTAAAACCTGCCATAAAAGTCGTTGACCAAATAGGAAGAGCCCCAGTTTAGCTGTGATGCTACAGTCGACATAAAAGCTGCTATCAGTGATGCCACTACCAATCCGAGTATTCCGGCAGGTAGAAATTCACGTAACATGGCCGGATAGGCAAAGTCGTTCTTGATATATTGAGTTGACACATCCGGGAAGGCATCTACCATTGATTGAATATCGGGGAAAATAATGAGCGAAGCCAGACCAACTATTATCCAGGGCCATGGACGAAGCGCATAATGAAAAAAGTTAAACAACAGTGTAGCACCCACAGCGTGACTTTCGTTTTTAGCCGATAACATTCGTTGTGCGATATATCCACCACCACCGGGCTCAGCACCCGGATACCATGCTGCCCACCATTGTACGGCTATAGGAATTAAAAAGATACTTAAAAATAGTTCCGGATTAGATATCTCAGGTATCAACCTAAGCTTATCGGCTACTGCGGGGTTTGCAAACAGACCCGACAATCCTCCTACTTGTGGCGAGCGGGCTACAAATACAGCAGCAATGACAGCTCCAGCCATTGCGAAACTAAACTGAAAAAGATCAGTCCAGAGGATAGACTTCAATCCGCCTAATCCACTGTAGATCACTACTACCACTGCGGCAATAATCAGTGCTGGTGCCGGTTGAAGACCAAGCATGACACCTGCTATCTTGATAAACGCAAGCGAAACACTTGCAATCACTAACACATTGAAAAAGAATCCAAGATAAATAGCCCTGAACCCCCGAAGGAAAGCAGCCATTTTGCCACTATAGCGTAACTCGTAAAACTCAAGATCGGTCATCACTTTTGAGCGATTCCAGAGCTTGGCATAGATAAATACGGTCAGCATACCGGTTAAAAGAAAAGCCCACCATAGCCAGTTGGCTGCTACCCCTCCCGTACGCACCATATCGGTAACCAAATTGGGAGTGTCGGCCGAAAAAGTAGTGGCTACCATTGAAACTCCAAGAAGCCACCAAGGCATATTACGCCCAGATAGAAAATAACTGGCGGTGTTTTTACCGGCATCACGTGCGGCCAATAAACCGATAGTGAGTAGAACAAGAAAGAACAATCCAACAAAAATCCAATCAATAGTATTTAAATGCATGATCTTAGTTCTTTATGAGAAAATTACTATGTATTTATAAATTGATCCAGCTTTTAAGCTTACTGATGGCTTCATTTCTTGTGTGTTCATCAAAATGACGCAGACGGGTAGTATGTGATCCTTCTGGTAGGATGAGTTTCAGGTGATCAGTCTTGGTACCGGGTTTAACAGCTGTTGACGACCACGCATCATATTCGCCATACACATATAAGATGCGATCTCCATTTCGCTTCAGCCATCTATCCACTTTTCGGCTCAGTTGCGGACTGTATCGGACTGATATTCCTGTAGGAAGGGTATGATTGAAATTGGGATGATGTACTAAGTGAAGTAACCTTTTAAACGGCTTGATATCATACGAATAGAATCCCATCTCGGTGAGTGCCTGATAGAAAAATGGCTGAAAGTTTTCGATGCTTTGGTCGGAGAAAAAATCATATCCTGCAGCCGCAATAAATGTGTTGAATACTGTATCGATATTTGAACCCGGCAACGGCAAGGCATCACACGAAACTGGATACCATTGCCAGTAGGCAAAACCCAATTCCAATACGTTATACTCATACGCTTTTTCAGTCCCGCCTACCCAATCAAAACTGAAGTTACGGGCTTTGGCCGAATCAGCAAACATAGGATAAAACACCGATCTGCGTTCTAACAGATCTTTTTGCAGAGCTTGAAGTCTTTCTCTGCACTCAGGATTAGCTACTGATCTTAAAAAACGAAACACACGTTTGTCGGCTGTTGAAAAATTTAGTGGTGCCACATAAGGTACCGAAGCTTGCACATCATCGGGATAGAAATACCTGTAGTACAGGCATGTCTGACCGCCTTTGCTGATACCAGTGCTTACCCAGGGCCCGGTATAATAGGTTTTAAGCAACTGATTGATAGAGTGTAAGTCGGCAGTAGCATTGTATAGGTTCAGTTGTTCCCATTCAATAGTTGAAGGAGTGCTATTCCCAAAGAATCGATGTTCAGCCACTATGAGGTTTGCATCCAAAGCCTCGGCTAATTCTTCATCATATCTTGGCCATAAGGCATAATGCGCTGCGTATCCTTCTGTTACAAATACCACGGGCTTGTCAAACCCCCTGTGCCGGATGATGATCCGTTGCAGAAATGTGTCTGATTCAGCTTCCTGATGGTTTAACGGCTGACGAAGGTATGCTACTATAGCACTTTCATAACGGCGGATATCAATCCGAAGCTCTTTGATGCTGTCCAAACCAAGCGTGCTCAGTTGATCAACCCATTGTTGCGAAAAAAGGATTGTAAAAGAACTGAGTACAAATGCTAAGGTGATGAAAAGTTTTTTGCGCATAGGAATAGGCTTTGAATTTTTCGGCAATTTAGCGAATTAGACAATCAGCAGCCTCGAACAAAACAGAAAAAAAGCCACTAGCAACAGGCAAGTGGCTTTTTTCTGTCAGATTTCATCTGTGCGTCTTATCGGCTGATAACTATTTTTGATGTGTGAACGTTTTGATCCGTTTTCAGGCGGATCAGATACATACCATTAGGCAGAGAGCTCAGATCGCGTATGATACGTTGGTTTCCAGATGGCTTACTGCCTGAATCCAATAACATAACTTCCTTACCGTTGATATCGATTAAATTGATGAACACCGGCCCCGAGCTTGACAGATGATAATTCAAGGTAATTTGATCTTTAGCCGGATTAGGTATTACAGAACTTATTGTTGCGGTTTGACTTTGGATACCTACATGGAATCCGGTAGTAAAAGTTACCGATGATCCTGGGGTTATAATGCCGTATTCGTTTTCTACATCATTGATCCCAAACAGATAGGTGGTTAATTTGTCTAACAGCCCTACAGGCGAAACAGTTATAATGGTTTTGTCCTCATTAATAGTGGCAGTAAATGGAAACTCATCACCATCAACCTCCTGAAGTGTGATCAATCCGGCTACATTATCATTGGTGATCTCTTGTCCTCCAACATGATATACTGGCATACTAAACTGAATATGCAGATCAGCTTCGGTTGGGAACTCTATGGTTCCATTGATTGGGTCGAAGGATACAATAGCAGGCAATGTGTTTATGTCACTTGAATAAGCCGATTGGAATACATATTTAGTTGCATTATCCTGAAGGAATATTACTGCGATCAGGTCTTCCATTTCTTCTACATTGGTGGTGGACATATCATGTGTATAGGTGATGGTCTGGGTTTCATTAGCCGTGAAATTCATGGCAGCACCATTGGCATCAGGCATCATTTTCATCATCACGTGGTGAAATTCGGTTTCACCATTTGAGGCTACGTTTTCTGTTGTAACTTGTTCGATAAACACCACATGAAGTATTACATTTTGCAGATCGGCATATGAAGTGATTTGGGCTGTCACACTAAAGTCATCTCCATCCACTACGTGCGCTGCTTCAATTTTCACAAAAGCCGGATTAGCCATAGCAGTATTAAAGGCGTTGTTTACCGCTGAAGCGCTGGTAGACACGTTTTTACCTTCTACGTAAAGCATGGGAACGGCGTTCACTCCATAATACATACGCCTGATACCACCTTCGGCCGTATAGTATGGGTCTCCGTTTCCGGGCCAGTTCATCTGGTATTTGATCAGACCAATTTCATCACCGTGTTGTTCAATAAAAGGATTAAAAACATTTCTGTTAAAAGTGTAGCAAGGGCCGCAGGTTGAGCTGGTGAACTCCTCAAATAAGGGTCGGCGTTGTAAGGTTTGATAAGGGATACTGATAGTCAACTCAATCAAGTCATTATCTGGGTTATCGTCTTGTCCTTGCCCGTTTACATTGGAAAGCCAAACCTTAAGGCTATAGATACCGGGTTCGGGATTCAGTAAATGCTGGCTTTGAAAGTTATGAGCAGTACCAGTAGTAAGGTTCAACCCTGTGTAGGATGTAGTAAATACTTCGCCATCATCTACGCTCCAGTTAATGTCATATGAATGGATATTCTGCAATCCGTTATTGATGATGGACCCAGCTACAGTTTGTTCGTCTAAGAAATAGGCTGGCACATTCACAGAACCCATAGCAGCATCTAAATCGACTGGCACGATCAGCTCAAAGTCATCAAAATACCAGTCGTTCATATTGTAGCTGTTTCCGTTGAAAAACAGGCAGAACTGGAAAGTAGGGCTGTCCACATCCTCGTTTTCAATAACGACTGTTTTTGTTTGTGCTGGAATATTAGAGTTTACTGTTTGTGTCCAGACATTAGTCCAATCATCAGTTTGTGAGGCTCTGGTAGCTATTCCAATCTGGTAGTTGGAAGCGTAGTGGTCAAGCATATGCCTGAAGCTTACAATTGCAGTATTGTTCCCCGACAAGTCAAGGGCTGGCGAGATAAGTCGCGTCATAGTGTTGAACTGTGGCGACCATGTTAGTTTCCCTTCAGGTGCTGTACCACCGGCATTGGCAGTATTGGAAATTTTCCAGTTTAATGCCTGATCGGAAACAGTCCAACCAGCTGGTGGAACAAGGTTGCCGCTAAAGTCCTCAGTAAGTATAGTTTGGCCACTTAATGATATAGTCGCCAAAAAAATAATAGCTAAAGTAAAAATTCTATTCATACAATTAAAAGTTTAGGTTATTTTGTAATTCAAAGTATTTGGTTATCAGATTTTTTTACTATCGTCCAAAGATAAAATAAAGTAGCATGACAGATAAAATCACATACAGTATTATTACACCCCATCGTTGTGCTTTTTTGAAAAAGGTTTTGGGTTTCATCTGTTTTTAATTTATCGCAAAGATAGAAGAAGGAATCATAAATGCATAAAAAAATACTACTACAATACCTCTACAGAAGTTATTTTAAGGTAAATAGATATTTGCTTTTGAGCTGACTGCATCACCCTATAGGTTTTAACAGGCTTGTGTGCAATGCTATTATTTATTAAAACTGTTGCAGGAATTCGGTAAGATTGTTTTCGGAGCTCAGATTAAACTTTTTACGCAGTCGGTATCTACCCATTTCTACTGCCCGAACGCTGATATTATTGAGTGAGGCTATTTCCTTAGAAGAAAGGTTCATACGCAACAGGGCACATAAATGCCCTTCATTTTTTGTGAGTTGTGGGAATTGTGATTTGAGTTTATCAAAAAATGCGGCATTGACAATATCAATATTTTGTTGAAACTCTTTGAGGTCTTTGATCAGGTTTATGTTTTGCTGCACATTGATAGTCAACTCCTTTAATCGTATCTCACGTTTTTCGGATGATATGTTTAACAGCTTTTTCAGTTCTGCTTTCAGCTCATGCAAAAACTTGTTTTTCTCAACTAAATGCAGGGCGTAATTAGTAAGCTCATTGGATTTTAGATGTAACTCTTTCTCCATCAATTCTTGTCTGGCTTTGCTAAGCGTTGCTTCTTGCTCAAGAAGCAGTCGTTTTTTGCGATGTTTCAGTTTCAGTCGGGAGTAAATAAAGACAGCTATGATAGCAAACAGCAATAATGAGAGTATAAGCAATAGCTGACGGCTACGAAAGATTTCTTTTTCACTTTTCAAAAGTGCGATTTCACTGTCTTTTATTTCTAATTCTTTTTCTTTCAGATTGAGACTGAAGCGCGTATGCAGCTCATTTAACTGTTCTGTCTTTTTCTGATTGAACAGCGAATCTTTCAAATATGAATACTGTTTAAAATGCCGGAGAGCTTTTCCTATTTCATTTTTTCGCTCATAGGCCAAGCTCAATCCGTGGTCGGCATTTTGTTGCCCTTCAAGATGGTCAGCCTTGATTGCCAATACCTTTAATTGTTCAAAAGTTTGTATGGCTTCCTCATATTTTTCTGCTTGATTGAAATGTTGTCCTGATTCGGTTAACACGCGTATGATAGCGATAGTGTCGGCTATCTGTGTGTTTAAAGCTAAGCTTTTAGCAAAGAACTCTTGAGCCTTTTCTGTTTGATTTTGTGCCGAAGCAATTAATCCTTTATTCAGATAGTTTACAGCTAAATAGTTCAGTTTGTGATACTTCTCGTTTATACGAATTGCCCGATCATAATATTCGTTTGCTTCTTCAATTTCTCCTCGAATACGGTATATCTCTCCCACGTTATTAAGCGATGCTGCCAATTCAACTTCGTTGCCTGTAGTCTGACGAATTTTAAGAGCTTTTTGGAAGTGATCGAATGCAAGATCAAACTCTTGTTGTACATAATAAATTCCTCCGATGGCGTTCAGTGCATTAGCTCGTTCACGCTGATCGCCACTTTGGTTGGCAAAGTCTAATGCCATCTCAAAATATTGCATCCCTTGCCGGTAATCAAATTGATTCTCAATGTAAATATGACCTAATTTTAAGTAAAGACGCGACAGCTCCAATAACTTATCTAATGATTTAAAATGCTTGATACTAATAAGATAGTAGTTAATTGAAGGCTGATAGTTGCGTTTGGTCTCGAATATTTCGGCCATGACCTGATTGCTGATCGCACAAGCTTCCGCCGATTGAATTTGATTGGCTAAGGATAAAGCTTGCCTAGAGAAGTACAAAGCTCTGTCAGGGTCAAGCTCTTTAAGATAGGTTGCTAATTGATTCAGATACGAAAGTTTGTCAAAGCTGTCTTCATTATCAGCTACAAGCATCATCACACTGTCCACATAATGCGAATGATCCTGAGCAAATAAGCCATGTGTCAAACCACATACACATTTCAAAAAAAACACGCAACCTATGAGTTTAGTGACCTTCATTGCAACAGCTTTACTGAAATAGATACCTTAATTTTACTATCAATAGGCATTTTGTTTTGGATTTGATGTTTATCCAACAACCTGATATGTTTTCTATATCCTATCTCTGAAGTATGTAGGCAAAAATAATCAGTTTTTCTGTTTTTGGTGTGTTTGTTTTATTGGGAAAGACTTTTTGAACTAAAGAATAAATCGGGATATATGCATTTTCCAATAGTGTATAAAAAAACGATAGAACCATCCGGCCGACGGATGGTTCTATCGAAAAACTTAAAACATCTATTATTATTTATTAATTACTATCTTTTTAATATATTGTTGACCAGCGCTTTGTATCATTAGCGTATAAGTTCCGTTGATCAGTTCGTCGGTATTCAGACGGATGATCTGTTTTTTTGCCCCATGATTTATGATTGTTCTTTCAATCATCGTTTTACCTATCATGTTTATCAGATACATGTCAACAATTCCGTCGTTCGGCATTTCAAATGCAATGTTTAGTTCGTTTTGGGCTGGATTAGGGTACACACTCAGGCCGATTTCTTCTTGCTTTTGGGGTACGTTCAGGTAGTTACTGATCACATTGTTGGCGTTGAGTATCTCGCCTGTGACAGTGTTCACTATGAAACCAATGAAGCTGAGTTTCTCGTATCTCCATGTGTCGGGTATATCAATGGTATATGAATACGAATGAATGCTACCACTTTCTATAGGTGTAGGCAAGCTTCCTTCTGTTCCAAAAGGGGTATCCAATATTCGACGTGCCACGTGGTCGTAATGCATCTCGGAAGCTAGTATAGATTGCGGCATGCTTTCAAATCCACACATTGGGCCGTATGCGCCGCCTGCATAATAATTAGTCTGATTCCATTGTGAGCTGGTTCCCCATAAGCTATCTTCGGTAATGATCACTCCAAACCTTAGTTCTTCTTGTACAAGAGCTACAAACTCTGATTCCAGATCGAAGCTTACCATACGTGTTTCTGGGTCCCAATGGAAGTTTATTATGTCGATAGTTGCAGGGCTGATTGTGTTGATACGGCGCTCATATCCGGCTTCCAGCAGACTTGGATCATCATCGCCCGGTGTTCGGTCGGTGGTAACCTGCGGATATCCCATAAATCCGGGAATAATATTAGGTATCGCAGCATCATAAGGAGCATATACCATAGGATCATCATTGTGAACCGCTACACCAATCCAGGTGTCGGGATAGGTATCAGCCATATAATCCATAAAACAAATACCCCTTGTACACCATCCACACCAGGTTCCGGTAGCTTCTTCGGCTAACACTTTTTTGGTCGGAATAAAAGATACCACACTAACTAAGCTTTCCAGACTGTTGTTATCAGGGTTTTGATCAATAGTACCGTTGACATTGTCGATAGTAGTCAGAATAGTATAAGCTCCTAATTCCGTTAGTGTGATTTCCTCAGTATGAGTAAAACTATATGACTGTCCTATAGTGATATTCACTCCGCTTACATGATATGTAACAGCTTCGCCTTGGTTGATCGAGTATAACACATCAAAAGAAGTGATGGGGTTTATCCCTTCGTTGACCACCATACCTTTTAGCTGGAAAGAGGAATTTATGGGAATATAAGGTGAAACATCCACTTTGACTAAAGCTACATCTACATCGAAAGGTGTTTCAACCTTCACATCATCTATATACCAGTAATTTACATTATAAAGATTACCGCTGATAAATAAACAGATTTGTACATTGCTTTGGTTGACACCGGCCATTTCTACCATAATTTGTTCAGGGCCTACTGAGGTAGTAGGTGTTTTTTGCCAGAGCACCTCCCATTCGCCTTCACCAACACGAAACGCCGCACCTATGGTAGGGCCATTGGAGTAAAAGTCGTACATATGGCGAAAGCTGAGAATAAGGTCAGAAGCCTCGGTCAAATCCATCACCGGAGAGATAAGCCGGGAGGTGGTGTTTTGTTGAACCCATGAAAACTTAGCTTCGGGAGCTTGCCCTCCTGCATTATTCGAATTGCTCCTTGACCATTGGTTTGGAACACCTTCGGCAATCCAGCCCTCAGGCATCCACGCACCAGAAAAGTCTTCATTCAGGTAAGACTGTGAGAAAGCACTAAGGTAAAAAAGTGCCCATACAATAAGTAGTAGATTTCTTTTCATAAGAATTGATGTTAATGGTTAATTATGATGAAAAACTCAAGTAAAATATTTGTTGGGTATGTGTTCTTTCATGCGATGTGAATAGCTTTTTCGCAAACTGGCCCTTGCACGTGTAAGCTGTGATTTAGAAGTGTTTTCAGAGATATTCAGCATGCTCCCAATTTCCTTGTGAGTAAAGCCTTCTATTACGTTAAGTTGAAATACTCTCTTATAGCCTAATGGGAGTAATTCGATCAGTGCTTGAATTTCTTGATGATATACAGCTGAGGTGACTGAATGCTCCGAAACGACACTATCAGGCAAATAAGTCAACTCGTTTTCTGTGTAAGTGATTTTTTTTCTTTTATAGAAATTTAAGGCAGTGGTTACCATTATCCTTCGTAGCCAGCTCTCGAAAGTGCCTTTGAATGAAAAATCAGCAAGATATCGAAACACCTTAATAAAGCCCTCCTGAAGGATATCCTCAGCATCTTCCAACGAACGGGCATATCTACGGCAAACAGGTAAAAGCCGGGGAGCAAAGTAATGATATAATTGAAATTCAGCCTGTCGGTCTCGTTTGATACAGTGTTGGATAAGAGAATAGGTTTCAGTTTGAGTCATTGATTCATTTCAGTTTAGTTTCCACTAAGGTAAGTCCTGTTCAAAACCTGGATCATCGTCATACCATTTATACGATTGTATTCAGACCATCTACTAAGCGAAAATTTCGATGCAAAAATATGGTGTGTCGGATGAACTATATGTGAAAAGCACTACTACAATAACTATACAATACAGTAATTTTTTTTCGTTATTCAAAATAAATCTTCTATACTTATAGAGTTAAGTATCAGAAAAACAGTATAGTATGAATTGCTATACCTCTACAAAACGAAAAATTACCTGGACTAAGCTGAAAGACGTATTTTTACGACAGACAGAAATAGTAATCCTGCATTATTTGCTGAAACTTTTTGATCAGAACCAGCCTGTCCCGAAATTACGGAAAGGCCATGGGATGGAAATCAAAATGATAAGGAATGCAACTAAATAAGCAAAAAACAGTTTTCTACTGTTAGAAGCATGTTGAAGTAGCTTTTTATTCTTTGAATAAAAAATGGTCATTATAACTAATGCAATGACCATCAAGCTGATATGTTCAATTAAATAAAATCTTGACAAAGCATATTTCATGGAAGAGGCAGAAAAAATGACCTTAGGACTGATAAAATATAGAATCAGACCTAAAAGGAGTTGAAAATGCCCTGCAGCTAAAGTGATCTTGGAGTAATTCAGTGCCCTGCCGGATTGTTTAGCTGAAAATGCCGATTTATACAAGCTGACAAGAGCAAAGATCATGGCAATAATGAAAATCCAGCGTAGCCCCGAATGACTTTTGACAAGTATAGAATACATATATTATTTGTGTTTTAGTTGTTACTTATTTGACTTTTAGTGCATTGTCTGTAACGGTACAACTACGTAAAGCAGAGATCATACACATTTTTACAGACAACTTACCTTGATAAACCGTGTGAATACACATCAGTAAATCAAACAGCAAGAATACTTAAAAGTTTGATAGGAGCGAAATTATTCAGCTTGTTTTTATGTCGGTATGACCAAAGTATTGAAGGTGAGCCGTTCGGCGGTTGAAACCCTATCAGTTTTGGTTTGACTACCTATACCTGACACATCTTATGTTGAATCATTTTTTAGTAAAAATGGTTATGACCCATTATTTACGCATGGCAAAACTCAGGATCACACCTAAAATAAGGCTAAGGAATGCGGCAAACAACACCTGATAGCTTTCAGGAAGCAGAAAAGTGATCGTATGGGCGGGTATCCAGAAAAGAGGAATGGATTTTTTAAACACAAAATTCCATAAGCTGTCCCAGTCCATCGTATTAAAGATCTTTCGTAGCTGTATAGGTCTGACAAGTGCAATGGCTCTTCCGTTCCATTGCGAAATATGTGCATCAGTGATACGGTGCAGGGTCATCATCACCGGTGCATAAATCAGGTTCATGGTCATACTGATACAAAAGGCTACTATTACTTTCTGAAAACTAAACGCATCCTGTATCGCTGTGGGTGCGAAAGTATATCCTAAATATGCCAAAAAGGCTGGAGTACCGTTTGCAAAAATGACGAAAGCTAATTTAATAGTAAATCCTAATAAGCCCCACACCACAGCTTTTGGAAACCAACCGAACCCTTTATGACCGTATCTCCCTGTGCGGATGCGCAGTGCTAAGCTTTCACCGAAAGTTGCCAATACGGCAAATTTGAAGAAGCTCATCCACATACCATGAGTGTCATTTAAAAAAGTATAGGCTGAGGATAGGGGTGTGAGTAATAAAAACATTGATACAGTCAATAGCACTATGGCAATGACAATCAGATCATGCTTTTTCATAGACTTGTGTCCTTTATTTATTTTTCAATGCGTATGCGTGCATCAACGGCGACCAGGGTCTGTTCGTTGGCGAGTAGCGGATTTAAGTCAAGTTCAGCTATTTCGGGGGCTGCTTGTGCCAATGCGGAAAGACGTAGGATGACGTCCGCAAAAGCCGGTAAATGAATTCCTTTTTGCCCGCGATATCCTTGCAGGAGTTTGAAGCTCTTCAGGTTTTTGATCATATTATTGGCTTCCTTTGAGCTAACAGGAACTAAAGCTTTGGATACATCATTCAGTATCTCGATTACAACACCTCCCATGCCGCTCATCAAAACATGTCCAAAATCACCTTCACGGCTCAGACCTGCAAACAGTTCCATACCTGATAGCATGGGTTGTAATAAAATGGCAGTAGTATCCGGTATTTGCATCATTCGCTCAAACTCTTTTATCAGAGTTTCTTTGTCCTTTACATTGAGAACCACACCCCCTACATCGGATTTATGTACCGGTCCTACTACTTTCATCACTAAAGGAAAGCCTGTTTTTTCAGCTGATTTCAGAGCTTCTTCCCTAGTATGCACTACTGCTTCTGTTACTCTGTTTATTCCGGCAGCATCCAATAATTGCTGTACTTTGTTGGGTGATAAATAGCCGTTTTCCGCTTTTTCTATGCTATTTCTTATATCCTGATAATGTATTTCAATCTGATCGGGCTCATCGTCAGCAGGTTTTGGGGTATGATATACCCGTGTCAGAGCTTGTGCTAAGATCACTTCATCCGGAAAGATCACTCTGCCTTTTGCGATAAAGCTCTCGATCTCTGAGGCTGCTGTCAACACGGATGGCAGCACCGGATAAATAGGTTTTTTACTATGTTGCATTTTTTCATCCAATACTTCATACACGTCGAAGATTGGGCTCAGGCCAGGGGTACCAAAAATGACTACCATTGCATCTATGTGGTCAAACTGATCGGTAACGGTATCAATGATAAGCCCTAATTGTTCAGCAGTACCTGTTGCCAGAAAATCAATGGGGTTAGCTACTGAAGATCCAGGGAATAGTTGATCTTTAAGTGTTTCGGCTGCTTCGCCTGTGATAGGTGGTACTTGTAGTCCGCCATCAGATAGTGCATCGGTTAGCATGACTGCCGGCCCTCCTGCATGGGTGATGATGGCAATATTTTCACCTTTTAGTTCGGGATGGGCAAACACGGAGGCTACAGCTATCAGGTCTTCTCTTCCGTAGCAACGTACTATACCTGCTTTTTTGAAGAGTGCATCAACAGCTGTGTCCGGACTGGCCATTGCACCTGTATGGGAGGATGCTGCACGGCTGCCTGCATCGCTTGAACCTGCTTTCACAGCAGCAATCCTACACCCTTTCCTGATCAATGATGAAGCATGCTTGAGCAACTTTTGTGGCTTGGCAATATGTTCTATATACAATAGCTTGATATTGGAATCGCGGATAGGATCATAGTGCAAGTCCATATGTTCTAAAATCTCTTCAACTCCCATCTGTGCTGAGTTACCTACCGAAAAAACATTGGCAAACCTAAGCCCTTTTGGAATACCTGCTTCCATGATGAAACAGGCAGTTGCTCCAGAACCGGAAATAAAATCACAACCTTTAGGGTCGAGTTTGGGAATGGGATGGGTGAAAATACTATGATGTGTTGGGGTAAGTATGCCCACACAATTTGGTCCTATAAGCGAACCACCTGCTTCATTGATTGTGTGAACAATCTGCTGCTCAAGCAGCCGTCCTTCCTCACTCTCTTCACTAAATCCAGCTGATAATATGATAAAGGCTTTAGTTTCTTTCTGCTGTGCCAACACAGCTACCGTGTCTGGGGTATAGCGTGCTGCGATAGCAATGACAGCCAAATCGGTCTTTGGTAGATCAGCCACATTTCTATAACTTTTAACACCTTGTATCTCATCTTCTTTTGGATTTACAACATACAACCGGCCTTGAAAATTACCGTCAATGATATTTTTTAACACTTTTCCGCCCGGTTTACTAATGTCGTTAGAAGCACCTACTACAACTATACTTTGAGGCTGGAGCAACTGTCTTGTAATCATACTTTTATTTGTATTAATTTATATATCAGTATTTTGCGGCAAAGATAAAAAGAATCGGTGCTGTCTATAATTCTGATAGCTTATTTAGAATGAATCAAAAAAGCAGACCTGATAAGCCTGCTTTTAAGTTTCTATGTGTATAAAAGTAAAATGACTTACTCTAAGAGGACAGATAGTGCAACTACTCCGGGACCAACATTTGCTATCAATACCGGTGATGCCTGCATGATAAATTTTGGTTTTTGCCCGGTCAGCAGTTCCATTTGTTCGGCATACCATTGGGCTGAGGTTTCGTTTTCGGCGTGTGAAATAGCGTAACCCCACACTTTGTTGGCACCAATAAACCGTTCCATCTCTTTCATAATCATTTTCATGCTGGCTTTTTCGCTTAGTGGCTTACCGAAAACTTCTGTTTTTCCATGATTTTTAACTTCTACTATAGGTTTGATACCTAAGATCTTTCCTATCAATCCTTTGGTATGGCTCACTCTACCGCTTTTCACCATGAACTTCATGTTTTTAGAGCTGACTAAGATGCGGGATTTTTCTGTCCAGCCATCAATAGCCTGAACTAATTCATCATGCTGCCGGCCATTTGATATAGCTTCGGCAGCCCGCATTACGGTTAAGCCTAAAGCTGAGGTAAGGCGCTTACTGTCGAGTACACTGATTTGTTTACCGGTATCCTGTATCAAACGTTTTGATGCATTGAGGCTGTTTTGCCAGGTACCACTCATACCCGAACTGATATGCAGGCTGATGATAGAATCAAAATGAGTAGCTAAGTAGTTGTATTTGTTCACAAACTCGGTGAAAGCCGGTTGAGCTGAAGTAGGATGTGTATCAGTTGTCTTAAGCTTTTTTACAAATTGATCTGGCTGAATAGTGATGCGGTCAATATAAAACTCTTCTCCAAAATGAACGGTAAGAGGTACTACCTGTATCTGATATTTTTCTATTATTTCGGCAGGCAGATCATTAGTTGAATCGGTAACCAATGCAATAGGATACTTGCGATTGGAAGCAATTTCGTTTTGCATGACCATATCGTCAACCTTTTGAAACGAGATGGTAGCGTGTTGTGCTATATCATGAAACAATTCCCATGGATGATCAGTATGTATATGGATTCGCATTTTTTCAGGCGATCCGGCTATCACCATCGAGTCACCATGTTTTGCCATAATCTGAGCTAATTGATCGCGTTGCAGGTTTTTGCCATGTATCATAGCTTCGGTGCAATATCTGAATGTGATCTCATCATGTGTGATGGCATCAACTGATTCAAGTATCTCAATATTTGCAGTATCTAATTCAATTTCTTGCTGGCCGTTCTTAAAATAGTCAAACATGCCTTCAAGGAATACCACAAACCCTTTGGCACCGGCATCAACTACATTGGCTTTGGCTAAAACTGCCATTTTTGATGTAGTGGCTTTAAGCGATTCCATAGCTATCAGTAGTCCGTCAAGTAGCAGTTTAAGAAAGTCTTCTATATGGTCTTTGAGTTTGTAGATACAGTCAGCCCAATCTTTTATGACCGAGATCATAGTACCTTCTACCGGGTTGGCAATAGCTTCATAGGCATATTGCACTGCGTTGCGCATATACTCCGCAAAGGCACTGACCGATAAAGTTTCTTCATTCTGTATCTCATTGCTGAACCCATATAGAAACTGAGCGAATATGATACCCGAATTACCTCTGGCTCCTGTAAGGGCTGCATCAGCTAACGCAACGGCAGTGAGCTTTAGATTAGGCTGTGCCTGAGCGGTGTTGACAATACTGCGCATGGTTGAAGCTAAGTTGGTACCGGTATCCGCATCAGCAACCGGAAATACATTGATCTTATTAAGATAGTGTTGATTTTCAAAAATGCGCTGTGCACCGGCAACAAAGCTGTTATAAAGCTGAATACCGTTTATTTCAGTGATTTTTATTGTCTCCAATGCTTCACTTATTAATGAATACCTTTGTTTAAAAGCACGGGCAAAGATAGCTATTTGTGAATGCAACCGACATGCTCAACCAAACGATGGAGTAATATATTCTAAGGCGCTATTCATAAATAGCTGATAAACAGCTTGGTAAGCTTGTTAGCATAAAGGTTGCATTGTTGATAACTTTTTTTGCAGCTTGAATAAGCCTGCTGCCGAACCGGATATCTTCCCTTGATTAAGAGTATGAATTCTACTTTAAATAATATGAATAGCGGGCGAATATTGGTCAGTTATCAGCTAATATAATGATGAATAGTATATGTTATAAACTAAATGATGTAAATAAGATGGATTAAAGTGTAAAAAAAAGTAAAAAATCTTTAATTAAAGTTGTTTTGTATTCAGTTATATGTAAATTAGCCCCATAGAATAACTCCATCATAGATTTTATTCTACTAATTAACTGATTTTCAAACAAATTGCTAACCAAAATTCATCATTATGAGACATTTTACACTTATGTTAGTGTTCTTGTTTGTTGCGGGTATCGGAGGTGCTTTAGCTCAAACCAGAACAGTGTCTGGTAAGGTTACCAGTTCACAAGACGGGGAGGGTATTCCTGGTGTGACGGTGCGGATTAAGGGGACTACTATCGGAGCTATTACCGATCTGGATGGGTATTATGAACTGAATGTACGCCCCGATCATCGTACGCTTGTCTTTTCATATGTTTCTATGAAATCTCAGGAAGTTACCCTTGACAATCAAACCAGTATTAACGTGATCTTAGAGCCCGATGTGGTGCTGATAGACGAGGTAGTCGTTACGGCTTTGGGTATTTCGCGCGAAAAGAAAGCACTTGGTTATGCCGTGCAAGACGTAAAAAGCGATGAGCTTGTCAGAGCAGGTGCTACCAATGCGATCTCTTCATTAGCCGGAAAGATTGCGGGGGTTCAGATCAATCAGATTGGTGGCCAGATAGGTGCTGTTAGAATACACAACCAATCCTAATTTCGCATTGACGACGGTTACCGATAACTCCAGAACAAGAGTATCTAATGATGTGTGCGATCAAATAGAAATTTTCTACACTCTTCTAGATTTATAGAACCACATGAGAAGAAACATGATAATGCATATAGTATCAGTTTAGTAGGAATAAGAATAAGATTTGTTTGAAACATGATACATATAACATTAAGGTAAAAGCTTATTTAAAGGATAGTTGAATTTTTTTTTGTTAGGAAATTAGCGCTTGGCATATGGAAAATGAAACTTATTAAAAAAAAATGTAGAGTGTTTGGATATATTTTCTTAATATTGTAGTCTCATTTTTTAAAAAATATTTTACATGTATAACTAGTATATTTTTAATCAATTCACTAACCAAAATTCATCATTATGAGAAAAATTACGTTTATGTTAGTGTTCTTGCTTGCTGCGGGCATCAGTGGTGTTTTTGCGCAAACAAGGACAGTGACTGGTAAGGTTACCAGCTCACAGGATGGAGAAGGAATTCCTGGTGTGACAGTGAGGGTAAAGGGTACCACTATTGGTGCCATTACCAATCTAGATGGGTTTTACGAGCTTAATGTACGGCCTGATCACCGTACACTTGTGTTTTCGTATGTATCCATGAAATCACAGGAAGTTCCTCTGGGCACTGAGGTGAGTATCAATATTGTGATGGAGCCCGATATCTTCCAGATTGATGAGGTGGTAGTCACTGCCTTAGGTATCTCGAAAGAGAAAAAATCGTTGGGCTATGCCGTTCAAACGGTAGGTGATGAAGAGCTGGTGCGTACGGGTAATGCCAATATTATGGGTGCCATGCAGGGTAAGATAGCCGGAGTGGATATTAAACCCTCCAGTGGTATGCCCGGTGCATCTTCACAAATGGTAATACGCGGAGCTCGTTCATTTACCGGCAATAATACACCTCTGTACGTGGTAGATGGTATGCCCATTGCGTCAACCGCACCCTATTCCACCGGAAATAGTGTGACAGGTTCCGACGTGGCAAACCGTGCATTAGACATTAACCCGGCTGACATCGAAAGTATCGACATCCTCAAAGGGCAAGCAGCCGCTGCCTTGTACGGGATTAGAGCGTCAAACGGAGTAGTGATAATCACAACGAAAAGCGGACGCGGCCTGGCAGCCGGTAAACCAGTGGTAACATTTAACCACAACACCAGCTTTGACGTGGTATCGCGCACACCTGATTATCAAACAACCTATGCACAAGGAAGCTATGGAGTGTATCAACCCACTGCATCCTATTCATGGGGCCCGAAAATTGTTGACCTACCAGATGATCCTAACTATGGTGGTAATACGGATAACCAATATACTGCCGAGTGGGGTGAACAAAAAGGAAAATATTATGTGCCTCAGTTAGATCAGGCAGGATTGAATCCATGGCTGACACCTCAGGTATATAATAACTGGGATGATTATTTCCAAACAGGACATACAGTATCGAATAACCTGAGTGTATCACAGGCTACCAGCGAAGGAAATTTTGCATTAGGTATCAGCATGACTGATCAAAAAGGGATAGCCCTTGCTACCGGAATGAAGCGCTACAATGCGAAAGCTTCAGGTGAAAGAAACCTGAACAAAAACTTTACAGCAGGATTTAGCGCCAACTTCTCAAAGAGTAATATTGATAAGCTATCGGGTGCTAACGACGGTTCGTTGACAGGACCATTGGCAGCTCCATCAAGCTATAACCTGAAAGGAACTCCTTATCATATACCCGGCAATCCTTATCGTCAGATCTATTTCCGCGGAGGATCGTTTGATAACTCCTACTGGATACCTGACAACAACACCTTTAATGAACTGAACAATCGTTTCTTTGGTAACGGCTATGTCAATTATATTGCCAACCTGAGCGAGGGAATGATTCTACGCCTCCGTTATCAGGCTGGTGTTGACACTTATTCGACCCATCTGCAAGATATATTTGGCTTCGGTGCTCGCAATAATTCCCAAGGTGTTATTGACAACTATGGAACTACCTATTCACTGTTCAACTCAACGGCTACAGCAAACTTCGACTGGAAGATCAATAGCGACCTTGAGTTTAACGCCATGATAGGTAATGAGATAAACCATAGCTCAAGCAAAAGCTATTGGGAAACAGGTACAGATTTCAACTTTGGTGGCTGGAATCATATCGGGAATGCCAAAATAGTTACTGCAGGTGAATCGCAGAGCGAGTTCCGTGATATGGGAGTGTTTGGTAGCTTAGCTTTAAGCTGGAAATCCATGCTGTTCCTTAATGCTACAGGTAGGAATGACATAGTTTCGCAAATGCCCAGAGATAATCGTACATTCTTCTATCCTTCAGTTTCATTAGGATTTGTTGCAACCGAGCTTCCAGGTCTTGAGGATCTGAGCTGGCTCTCGTTTGCCAAACTCAGAGCTTCGTATGCCGAAGTAGGTCAGGCCGGACGGTATCTTGAGAACTATTATTTAACTCCCGGCTATAGTGGTGGATTCTGGTTGTCAGAACCTATCCAATATCCTATTGGGGGTGTGAACTCTTATATCCCGAATTCTACTCAATATGACCCCAACCTGAAACCGCAGAATACTGTTTCCTATGAGGTTGGAGTTGACCTGAAATTCTTTGAAAACAGGTTTGGAGTTGATTATAACTTCTCACATCAAACCGTTACCGATCAGATTTTCCCCGTGCCATTGGCTGGGTCAACCGGTGCTTCGCAGTTAGTTATGAACGGTGGGAAGGTTCAAACCGATGTACATGAAGTGATGATGTACGTTACTCCTGTTAAAACTAATGCCTTCCAGTGGGATTTAAACTTTAACTATGCTGCTGTTGAAAACAACGTCATTGAATTGGCTGAAGGAGTCGAAAGCATCTTCCTTGGTGGATTCGTTACTCCGCAAGTGCGTGCCGGTATCGGATATACGTATCCGGTCATCTACGGTACTTCATTTGTAAGAGATGATGACGGAAATGTAGTCGTAATTGATAACCCCGGAGCATGGAATCATGGGATGCCAATGAGCGGCGAACCTGGTGTGATAGGTGAGGTGTCACCTAAATTTATCCTGGGTGCAACCAATACATTCAGATTTAAAGACCTGTCGTTAAGCGCAGTATTTGAATGGAAAAATGGTGGCGAGATGTATTCAGGTTCAAACGGACTGATAGACCTGTATGGTATGTCGGCTGTAACCGAAGACAGGGAATCTACCTTTATATTTAAAGGTGTAAAACCTGATGGAACACCTAATGATATTGTCAGAGGGGGCCCGAACGATCCGGATGCATATCAGGATTTATATGCCAACGTACTCTCCGACATAGACGAGTATTACATCCATGATAATTCGTTTGTAAAACTACGCGAACTCTCACTCAGATATCAGTTTGCAAAACCCATTTACAAAACGATGAATATTGGCGTTTCACTGTATGCCAGAAATATTCTCTTATGGACTGCACTGCGTAACATTGATCCCGAAACCTCTCAAGGAAATAACAATATGGGTGGTTCGTTTGAAAGGTTCTCACTGCCGCAGACTACCAGCTATGGATTTGGTTTTGATATAACATTCTAATTAATAAAATGAAGAACATGAAAAAGAAAATTAACATAGTGCTGGCTGCCATGCTTTTGATGTTAGCATGGTCGTGCTCCCAGGATATCATGGATGACATTAATAAAAATGTCAATGACCCAACGAATGTGAGTGCTAATCTGATCATTACTGATGCCATGATTACATCTGCATTTAGTATTACCGGCAGCGACCTGGCTTTCTATGCTTCAATCTATATGGAACATAATGTGGGTATCTGGAATCAGGGATATAGTGCTGAGATACGTACCGGAGAACCAATAAGCGCTACTACTTATAATAATAGCTGGAACACCATGTATAATAATCTGTATAACTTAAAAACGATTATTGAAAAATGTTCCGAAGACGGAGACGAATCCGATAACTATTATACCTTAGGTATCGCTCAAACTTTGATGGCTCATAACCTCGCTACTCTCACCGATCTGATGGGTGATGTGCCATGGGAAGAAGCTTTGCAACCCGGATTTATTTATACACCCAAGCTAGATAATCAAGAAGAAATCTATGCTGAGGTCTTTAGCTTGTTAGATGCCGCCATCGAAAACTTTAACAAAGAATCCATCATATATCTTGGTGCTCAAGATTTTATTTATGGTGGAAATGCTGCATCTATTAAAGATTGGGAAAAACTTGCTTATGGGTTGAAAGCCCGTTATACCATGCGTCTGTCGTTGAAAGATGCACAATATGGTAAGGTTATTGAATATGCCAATAAGTCATTTGCATCCAGTGCTGGGCAAGCCCAACTGAATTATAACGGTAGTACGATGGTCAGTCCGTTTTATAAGTTCTTTACTGATCGTGATTACTTTGGGGCAAGCGAAAGCTTTTATAATAAGTTGGATGCTCGGAATGACCCCAGATTAGATTTGTTCTGGGAGCCACATCCCAGTTCCGGATCATTCTTATTAGCTCCTAACGGATCGCCTGATCAGGTACAGGGATTATATAGCATTTCAGCTATATCCAATCCAACAGCCCCTACTTATTTGCTGAGCTACCATGAAATCGAATTCCTGAAAGCAGAAGCATATGTACGCTTAAATCAACTAAGCGATGCTAAAGCTGCCCTGAAAAAAGCGGTAACAGCTGCATTCCAAAAAGTAAATATTGGTTTAACTGCCGATGATGCGGAAGAATATTTTACTGATGAAGTAGAACCAAGGTTTAATTCCAATGCCTTGTCAGAAGTGATGAATCAGAAATACTTTGCGTTCTTCGAAGAAGAAGCTATTGAAGCATATTGCGATTACCGCCGCTTGAGAGCTATGGGTGATAATGTGATTCAATTGGTTAATCCAAAGAATGTGGATCGTTTCCCACAAAGATACACCTACGGAAACAGTGATGTAACCACTAATGTTAATGTACGTGAAGCTTACGGTGATGGTAGCTATGTATTTACTGAAAAAGTATGGTGGGCCGGTGGCACCCGTTAAGATTTATTTTTATCAAAATTAAACGATTAAGATATGAAAAAATTTAAATTATTTAGCTTGATTGCTGCGCTGATCCTGATTGTTACAGCTTGCGATACTAAAGTAGTAGATCCTGCTGGTGATCGCGATGTAGCTCCAGTACCAGGAATAGTAGATCTGAACCCAGCTACTTTTGATGTATATGATCTAGACAACAGCTTCATTAAGTTTACACTTGTTCTGGACGACTCCAGAGTGAGCGAAGCTAAAGTGCTTGTCTCCTATAAAGGGGATAAAAGACGAGTTGAAATAGCTAAGGTAACCAGCTTCCCACAGGACCTACAAATTAAAGTAAAAGATGTTGCAGCACAATTAGGTATGCAATTAGCAGATGTGAAAGCAGCGGATGTGTTCAACTTCGAAGTACAAACTATAGTGGGAGGTGAAGTTTATTTCTCTAGTGCAGCTTTTAATGCAGCTGTAGTATGCGGATATGAAATAGACAACGTTACAGGAAGCTATCATGCATTTAGCGATGACTGGGGATTGGATGATGATGTAACTATAGTGGCAGATCCAAATAATGAGTACATACTCTATGTACACGGACTTGCATCAGTAGAAGGATTGGTTGAAATAGCTCCTTTGAAATTAATTGTGAATGATAAGAACTTTTCAGTAACGGCTGAGAAAACCGTTTTAGCAGCTGATGTTGAACCATGGGGACTGCCTTATACCGGATACTTCTATGAAGGATCAGGCGAACTGAATACTTGCGATGGAACCTATACTATGAACTTCACTATCGGTGTTGATCAGGGAACATGGGGACTGCAAGCCTTTGTATTCACAAAAAACTAATAAACAGCTTTGACAAGGATATGAAGAATTAGCTTCAAAAATCCTACGTGTCATTAGTATGTAACAAAAAAAGACTGCTTCATTATGGAGCAGTCTTTTTTTTGTGATTTGAAATGCTTGTATCGTTCGGCTTGCAATAAGACAAAAGACAAAATGCCTAAGCTATTCTTGCCAATTTAATTCACTGTAAAATTGCTCAAGGAATGCAAGCATGAACGCATGTCGTTCTTCAGCTATTCGTTTGGCAGTGTTAGTGTTCATCTGGTCTTTCAGTAATAACAGCTTCTCATAAAAATGATTGATAGTTGATCCTTGATGCTGTTGGTACTCTTGTTTATTACGGAATCTTGCAACTTGTTCGTTGGTGCGGTAGATAGCTTGTTTTTTATATCCACCGTAGGCAAAAGCTCTTGCAATACCTATAGCACCTATGGCATCAAGTCGATCAGCATCCTGAACAACCTGAAATTCAACAGACTTTTCCTGATTGAAATGAAAGGAATCTTTGAACGACATGTGTTGTATGATGAATACCACCGCATCTGATATGTGATCCGGGATTTGCAGGCTATGCAGAAAAGACGCTACTTTGAGCAGTCCTTTAGCCTCGTCTCCTTCATTATGTTTTGGATCGGCCACATCATGCAGCAATGCCGCCAGGCCTACTATAAGCCGGTCGGCATGCTCAATCTCGGCCAATCTCATAGCCGTTTGAAATACCCGCTTGATATGTTCAAAATCGTGGCTACCCTCGAATTCAGTAAAAAGTCCTTGTACATAAAGTTTTGTTTGATGAAGTATAGACTGAATATTCATAAACCAATATATTGAAGCACCAAAGGTAGGGAAACAGATTGTTCTCCGCTAAGAGCCAACATATTGCTTTTGCTTGCCGGTTTGCCATATCTGATAAAGCTATCCCAGATATGATCTACATACCATGCAGGTTCTATGCCCCATCGGTGGTCGGAGCCTTTTCGCAAATGAAATGATTTACGACTGATCTCTAAATAAATCCTTTTATCAAAAAGCTGTTGGGTAGGTATATGCCAAAATATCATCAGCCCTTCCACTATGACGATATCGTTCTGTCGTTTCTCGGCTTCTATGCTTTGCATCAGCTTGAGGTGGTCAATAGAATCTGGATGTTCCCAATCAATTCTATCATGTATGCGTGGAATTTTTTCTATGGGGTGAGCATAGTCATCCTGACATAGTAAACAAACTCTCTTTTGATTCAGATGATTACGTAAACGTGTTGCAAGTGTAGTCTTACCAGCAGTACTGACGCCCCCTATAGCAATGATCATTACAATAAAGTGTTGGTTTAACCCTTATTCGTCTTCCGGAATATACACATATTGATAGGCCCCCAGATCGGGCGACTGGGTTCGGGATATCCCGTTCAGATCATATGGAAACTGATTAGCGATAGATTGCTTGCCTTTCCCGATGACAGGCGAGAGGGTATCGGGTCTGTAATCAAAGGCAGGATAATCTCTGAATCTAGGGTCTGCATCTTGGATACAATTTTCATAATGGGGATCGTTGCTGATCTGTTGTTCGGTACGAATCAGGCAATGATCAAATAGGTAGGATGCTGTGGCACCTTCAACCAATTCTTGTCCTGTTTCTTCAATGTTTGACCCGTATATGATGCTGTTACCCATTTCTAAGGAGAAAGGGACTGGCACGGCATTATTGAGTGTGTCCAATAAAAAATTGTTGTAAAAAAGGGCAGGTGTGTTTCTGATGCTATACGACCATTGGTTGGCAATAGTGCTATGCATGAACCTATATGCACCGCCTGCTGTGAGTGCCAGATTGTAATTGCCACAATTGGCTATGACCACATTATTGGCATCAATGGCAAATAATCTGGCAAAGAGTCCCATACCGGTATGATTTTCAATAATGGTGTTGCTTATATTAAGTTGATTTTCAGTAGGGCGTAAAAAAGATTCAGCTTGTATCCCAATGAACCCATTTCGTATGATTGCATAATTGATTTCATGGTTGAAACCTGCTCTGCCTTCCATAAGCCATATACGGTCCCATTGTCCGGGTATGTTTTTATAGTCGGTGTCAAGTCGGTCGCCTTGAAAAATCACTGGATTCTCAAGGGTGCCTTCGACTATTAACTGGCTCTCGGCAAAAGCCCATAATCCTGAATTATTATGAAAATGAATGCGTGCTCCTGCTTCTATCAACAAAGTGCCGTATGAGTTGATCAGCGCATATCCATATACCACATAAGGCTTGCCGGCTGTCCAGACCGTTGTCTCCAGGCTGTCGGCTACTATCTTGAATTTTGGGAAACCACCTATTTGGGTGTCGGCAAGTATATAATGTGCGTCTTGTCCCCATGCTATTAATTTAATTCGTTGTTCGATTGTGTTGGTATGAAAAACAAGGTCTTCATCCACTATGAACGGATTATTCTGGTCAGCAGGATCAATGGTGGCGCGTAACAGTACGAACAAGCTATCGTGAGCTTCTATCTCAATATTTTGTATCTCCAAAGCAGGCTGCCCGTCCACATTCATACGAAACACGGATTGAGCACCTTTTTCTAAAAAGATAGAATTGATCTGCAGCTTGGTATTGCTGTTGTTATATACCATCAGATATTTAGTGATGCTTCCAAGGCTTGTAAACACCGTATCGAACACCACCGAATCAGTTGAAAAGCTCAACGCATCCTGATCGGAAGGTAAAGGATTATCTTTTCGGCAGGCGGCAAACAGTATGCAGAGCATGCAAACTAAACTGATAAGAAAAGTTGGGACAGCTTTCATGTCAACTATGAAAAAAGACGCATTAAAGCGGCAAAGTTAGTGAACAAAAGCAATACGCAAAAGTTTGTCTTTTATTGTATTTTTGTGCTTCAATCTATGGTATTATGTCTTCGGTTATCAGGTTTTTTATTTCTTTTCTTTTAGTATGTGTAGTCAACCCTCTAACAGCACAGTCTTTGGCTGTCTCTGAGTTGAAAGACCCAGGTAAATGGGTAGTAGGTGGTGATTTCGGACTGGGTTTTTCCACTTATGGCTCGCAGATCATGCTCTCGCCCGAGTTAGGCTATTCCCTTCTACCCCGCTTAGAAGCCGGGTTGAGATTCACCTATTCGTATTCAAGTTATAAATCCAGTGGATATAAAATACAGTCGTCTTATTATGGAGGAGCTGTGTATGCATCTTATCATATTTATAAAGGTATTTTAGCTCGCATTGAAAATGAATTGCTTAACTATCAGCCAATTATTTATTCTTCCAATGGGTTTGTTGAAGGTGAAAGGAAATGGGTGAACAGCATATTTGTTGGTGGCGGATATCGGCAATATTTCTCAAGAAACGGCTTTGGTACTATACTGATCCTCTATAATCTGAATGAAACCCTCGATTCGCCTTACAACAATCCCATTTTCAGGATGGGGGTGGGATTCCATTTGTAATGCAATGCCACCTTGATACCTGTTTTGTATCATAGGTTTAAGGTGAGAGCTAAAACGGACATTGAATAAATTGTCTTAGTGCCTGGTTAAACGTAGGCCTGAAAGGTGGATCAATTGTTTGTATTCAGCATATCACTTTCAAATGGGCATAATTTTTATTTGTTCCACAATGTCCATGCTTTTTCGGCTTGCCGGATCAGCATGATAGTACCATTTTCTGTATGTGCCTGATTTTTTTTCCCCAAGCGCAAAAACACAGTCTCTATTGGATTATATATCAAATCGATCAGTATATGGTCTTTGGTGATATATTCATATGGAATATCGGGCGCATCGTTTATATTTGGATACATGCCTACAGGTGTAGTGTTGATAATCAGTTTATACGACTCCATTACCGATCGGGTGATCATGGGATAGGTTAGTTGGTCAGCTTTTAGACCGCTTCTGCATACTGTTTTGAATATGATCCCTTTTGAGCGTAGCACATAGCGTACGGCACGGGCTGCACCACCGTTACCTAAGATCAAGGCACTGGCAGAAGTTTTTTTTGGTACGGCAGAAGTCAGCAGTTTCTCAAACCCGGCTGCATCTGTATTATAGCCTTTAGTAGTGATGACACCATTTTTACGATGAATGGCAATAGTATTGACAGCTCCTATAATTTTTGCTATATGATCAATCTGGTCAAGAAAACGTATGATTTGTTGTTTGTAAGGAAGGGTAACATTCAGTCCTTTGATCTCGGGATTTGCATGAATTAATGCAGGAAAGTCTTCAATAGTGGCGAGTTCAAATAATTCATAGCGCCCATTGATTTTTTCGCGCCGGAATTTCTCGTCAAAATAATCTTTTGAAAAGCTATGAGCTAAAGATTTCCCAATTAGTCCGTATGTATCCATAATAAGTATTTATTTTTTTTTAGCCAACCATTCTACTAACCATATACTAACTATACCACTAATCATAATGAGAATGGCAGTAATTTCAGTGTTACCAAAATTTTCGGGTAAGACTAAAATGAATCGTTCAACTACCATTTTCCCATTTTTAATAATTGGCTCACCTTCTGTTGAGAGCATATAAATAGTTTGTTTCCAGGGCCATATAACACCAAGTGAACCAAAAATAAAACCGGTCAACACAGCTAAGGTCTGGTTGTTATAAGTATTTAGCAGCCATGACAACAAATGTGAAAAAGCGATAAGCCCTATTACCATACCCAATAAAACCGGTGCTAATATTGTCAAATCGAAAGAGTTGATGGCTTCAATGGCTACTAACTGATAGTTCCCCATTAACACTAATATAAATGAGCCGGATATGCCCGGAAGTATCATGCTGATCACAGCTATCACACCGCAAAGGATCAGATAAAGATAGTTGCGGTTTTCGGTAGCCGGATTTAAAAAAGTGATGAGCAGTGCAATAGATGCTCCAATGAAAAAGCTGATCCAAACAGCTGTATCCCATCGTTTGATCGTTTTTCCGACAAAATACACACTAGCTAATATCAGGCCGAAAAAGTATGACCATATATAAATTGGATACACCTCGAAAAGAAAAGCAAGCAACCGTGCTAATGAAAATATGGCAATCGCTACACCACTAAAAACTGAGAGCAGGAAATAAAAGTCGGTATGCCTGATAAAATCCTTCAACTTACCTTTCAACAGCAGCGAAGC
This sequence comes from Bacteroidales bacterium, assembly GCA_023229245.1. Taxonomy (GTDB): domain Bacteria; phylum Bacteroidota; class Bacteroidia; order Bacteroidales; family F082; genus JALNZU01. Next base: position 108,417 of record JALNZU010000004.1, read on the forward strand.
AGCTTTAAGATCTAATGATTTTATAGCATTGATAAGTCGTTCAAAAATACCGGTTATTAAAGCAATAGTGCCTCCCGATACCCCCGGTATCACATTGGCTGCTCCCATGCCAATACCTTTGCCCAAATTAGTTAGAAACTCTTTCATATGTTAACGAAGTAATTTTTTAATCAGCTTAAGTTTATTGCCATAAGGCGGATATCTCAATGGGATATCTAACCAACGGGCTCGTTTCATGACTGCTTTTGGATGTGAGAAAGTTTCAAAACCTGCTTTTCCATGATATGTGCCTTGTCCGCTATTTCCTATACCACCAAAAGGTAGCTTAGTATTGGTGAAATGCATCAGAGTATCGTTGATAGTGATACCGCCGGCATCAACTTCATTGAGCAGATATCTGAGATGTTTCGAGTTGTTTGAAAACAAATATGCAGCAAGTGGTTTAGCTTGCTGTCTGATCCATGATATAGGTTCATCCATCTCTGAGTAGGGAACCAAAGGAAGCACTGGTCCAAAAATTTCTTCTTGCATCAGAACCGAATCCATAGCCGGATTTGTGACTATAGTAGGTGCAAAATACCGATCTGTTAAATGATATTGTCCGCCGTATATTACAGTCTCTGACCGGATCATCTCACTAAGGCGCACTATATTAGATTGATTGATGATGCGTGCATAATCCGAATGGGTTTCTGTTCCGCCAGGATATAATATATCTGTTGCTTTGATCAATTCCTCCGTTAAAGCTTGATACTGTGAGTGATGTACCCATACATGATCTGGTGCGATACAACTTTGACCGGCGTTTATCAGTTTACCCCACATAATACGTTTGGCTGCAAGGGATATATTGGTGTGTGCATCGACAATGACAGGACTTTTTCCACCCAACTCAAGGATCACTTTACTAAGATTTTCGGCAGCAGCTTTCATGATCTTTTTCCCGGTATGGGTGCTCCCTGTAAAAAATATCAGATCAAAAGGAAGTTGTGTTAAGCTGGCACTTAAGCTGCTATCGCCTGTAACAACGCGGAGATAGTCTTCTGGAAAGCTGTTATTGATCAGTTGGTAAATGAGCTGAGAAGTGTGCGTACTGATCTCAGATGGTTTGATGATGGCACAGTTACCTGCTGATATAGCAGCTATCAGTGGTGCCATAACTAACTGAAACGGATAATTCCACGGTGAAATGATAAGGGTGTTTCCATAAGGCTCAGGCATGATAAAACTTTGAGCCGGAAAAGCAGTCAACGGATTAGAAACCCTGGTTGTCTTGCTCCATTTTTGTAGGCTCCGTAGGTGTAGACGGAGCTCTTCCAACACCAATCCTATTTCAGTGGCGTAGGCTTCAAAAGGCGGTTTCCCAAGATCTGATCGTAATGCTTCTATTATGTCAGCTTCATGTTGCCTGATCAGATGTTGAAGGCTGCGAAGACTGGCACGTCTGAATGCAATACTTTTTGTATGCCCGGATGCGAAAAAAAACTGTTGCTTTTTGAAAAGCTGATTGATTTCATTGAAGTTCATGACCGACAGTATTAAAACAGCCTAACTGAAAAAGCGCGATAATACACTAACTTTTTTGACTGTATAACTCAATCAACTCAACTATAGCTGGATAGTTTAATAAATCAGGTATCAAACTTATGAGATCGATATGGCCATCATAATCAATACTTAAGGCGGTTTCAAGATAATATAGGGCCTGTTTCATCGAGTTATTCAATATCAGAATACCCGCTAACCTATACATTAATTGTGTGTCAGCCGGCAAATGGATCAGTCCTGTTTTCAATACTTGTATAGCTTTTACGGTCTCGCCCATTCTGACGTACATCATGGCGTAATCCTTCCATAAATCCGGATCAATAGGATTAATCGTTTCTATGAACTTATAGCTTTCTTTTGCACGCTCAAAGTATTCAAGATGTACATAAATCTCTGCCTGCACTTTCAGAAACTCCGTATTTATAGTATCTAATTCTATTGCTTTGTCAATCAAGCTAAGGGCGGTATGATAATTGCCTTCCTGACTGAATATCACAGCTATGGCAGCCCATGCTTCAGAATGTGTTTCATCTATTTCCAATGCACGGTTAAAATATTGCAGAGCTTCGGTATAATCGCCTTGCTTTTCGTAGCATTCACCAATAAGACATATCGTATGTGCATCTGATTCATCCATTTCCAAACTTTCTTTATACAATTCTATTGCTTTGGAATACTCACCCATATTGTAATATGTGTTTGCCAGGCTTGTAATGGCAGGCAAATAGCTATGATCAATAGCGATTGCAAATTCATACGCATCTATTGCCTTTTCGTAGAGCTCCAACTGATAGTACGATAATCCGAGATTGTACCATGCAGCCATGCTATAAGGGTTATTATCTGCATACTGGCTTAAAAAGCTTATTGAGTCCTCAATCTGGTCAGCCAATTCGTAGCATATAGCAATTTCAAAAATAATATCTTCCGGATCATTGCTGATGGCTAAGGCTTTCAATAAGTAATCCATAGCTTTTTCATAGGCACTTATGTTTTCGTATTCAAGAGCTATAGCCGTATAAATTTCTTCTAATTCGTCGGCTTCTGCTATGGCAAGTGCTTTCTCGAATTCTATGGCAGCTTTTTGGTGTTCCATCATCAGGCTTAACACAAAACCTCTTGTCATAATAATGTCTATATCCATTTCAGCAGCTTCGGTTCTTTCTATCTCATCCAATAAGTTGATCGCTTTCTCGAAGTTTCCTTTAGTAGCTAACTGCCGGGCTATCCTGATTTTTACTCTGCTGTTGCCAGGGTGTGTGATGCAGGCATGATCAATGGCTAACTGGGCTTTTTCATCATTGAAAGTCTCTTGATAGTAGTCAATCAGTATTTCGTACTCTTCAGTATCGAAATAAAAACTTTCATTACCATTTAGCATGGCTTCGAACTTATTTCTGAGTTCATCAAGCCGCTCTTCGCTGTCCCACTGAAAATCGTTATCCATCTTCTGTACGTAATAGAGGCACAAAAGTAATGCTTTTTAGCAATGACTGTTTGAGTTGTACCCCTTCTGTTTCTATTCACCTGTAAAAATAGTAGCAATTGCCGACAGATACCTAAGACAATAAATCTTTTATTAACCGTGTATATTCAGGTTTTGTTAATAAAGCCATGAGTTTGGCCGATTTTGACAGCTGTTATTTATTCGATTTTCTGTCAGACCTGCAAAAGCTTATTCACAGGGTATCTCTCTGTTATGCGTCATTTTTGATATTTTTGTTGTTGATTTAATTACGGCATATGGCACTAATAACTTCTATTTCAGGTATTCGGGGTACTATAGGTGGCTTTCCTGGTGACACATTAAGTCCTCTTGATATTGTCAGATTTACTACGGCTTTTGTGAAGTTGTTGCAGGAGAGGCAGAACCGACAATCGGGTTTACATATAGTAGTAGGCCGCGATGCACGCATATCCGGCGACATGCTTAATCATTTGGTTTGTGGCACTTTGATGTCGATGGGTGCTCAGGTGAGCGATCTGGGTTTATCAACTACTCCTACTGTTGAATTGGCAGTACCTAATCTGAAGGCTGATGGAGGTATCATACTCACTGCCAGTCATAATCCGGTAGAATGGAACGCACTGAAGCTGCTTAATGAAAAAGGGGAGTTTATTTCGGCAGCTGACGGAAATCGTATCATAGAGCTGACCAAATCAAAAATAGCCTATGTAGATGCAATGCAGTTAGGAACTTACACATCTCATGACGGATGGATTGACAAGCATATTCAAATGATACTTGAATTGCCTTTAGTAGATCGGGAGGCTATACAGGAATCTAAATTTAAGATAGCTGTTGATGCGGTCAATTCAACTGGAGGGATTGCGGTGCCGGCTTTGCTTTCAGCTTTAGGAGTGGATGCAGTATATCCGATACACTGCGAACCTACCGGTTTGTTTGCGCATAATCCCGAACCTTTGCCTGAGCATCTGACAGACCTTGCTCAATTAGTTCAACAAAAAGGAGCTGATCTTGGACTTTCGGTTGATCCTGATGTAGATCGATTAGCCATAATTGATGAAAACGGAAACATGTTTGGAGAAGAATATACCTTGGTAGCTGTAGCAGATTATGTGTTGCGCCATACTCCTGGCCCAACTGTATCTAACTTATCATCAAGCCGTGCCTTAGCTGATATTACGGAGCGTTACGGTCAAACATATGCTGTAGCAGCAGTAGGAGAAGTTAATGTGGTTGAAAAAATGAAAGCTGTTGAAGCGGTAATAGGAGGGGAGGGAAATGGCGGTGTGATCTATCCTGCCCTGCACTACGGAAGAGATGCGTTGGTAGGAATAGCATTGTTTTTAACCCATCTGGCCACACAAAAGAAAACATGCTCAGAGGTAAGAGCTATGTATCCTGAATATGTGATGATGAAAACTAAGTTTGACCTAAAGTCTGATACTGAATTTGAAAAGTTGAAAGAAAAGGTGATGCACGAGTTTAAGGATCAGAAGATTACTACAGTAGATGGTGTGAAAATTGATTTTCAGGAAGGATGGGTTCATATGCGCAAATCGAACACCGAACCTATTATACGCTTGTATGCGGAAGCAGCTGATAAAGAAAATGTCCAAAGATTGATACAAAATGTTATTCAAACATTTTCGGAATAATACGAATAATAGCTTTTATTTGTCGGCGTATCTAAGGAGAATGTGTAACTTGCATCTTTATTTTTAATCCTACATGCGATGCCATCTCGAAAAAGAAAAAAAACTCGTAAGGTTACTAAATTTCGCAAGATTGAGTTTAAACTGTCACAAAATCAGTATCGCTCATTGATGAATTATTGCAAGGCACGTAAGATAACCCCTATCAAGCTGATTAAAAAAAGCATCTCCAGATTTACTTCCGGCTATGAGTTGCATGTCCCACCGCAATATTTTATTTCGGAAAAACAGCTTGAACTGTTTAAAGAACCGGATGATCAGGATTAATAGATAGCCTTAATAAGCAATAGTTGGTATATGAGATAGCTGAGCTTGCCCTATTTTACGGTATTATAAGCGTTTGCTGAAGATCCTGTACCGTTTATGCAGCCTCCCTTGATTGCGTTCGCATTCGGCCCGCATCACCCAATTAGTTTCTAGTATCAGATGGCTGTCAATTTGTGTGATCCCTCTTTTACGGGCTGCATCAAAAATAGCTGCTGTCAATAATGCATCTAATCCTTTGTTACGATATTGCTCATCAACAGCTCCAAGCAGCAATGTCAGCATTTTGGATCGGGCCGACGCCCTTAGTATATACCACCATCCTAAGGGTAGCAGCCGGCCTTTGGCTTTTCGAATTCCATCACTTAACTCAGGCAGTGAAATCACAAATCCATACACTCTTTTATCCTGATCACCAATGATTTTCACAAAATGTGGATTCAGTAATGGAATATATCGTTTGGCATACTGGTGCATCTCTTCTTCGGTCAGAGGTTGAAATCCGTAGATATGCTTATACGCTTCGTTGATCAATCTGAAAACAGGTACTACCCATGGTTTGAGTTGTTTACGGTTAGTGAAATGACTTACTTTCCAATGTGAGTTGTTTTCCAACCGCTGATTGATCACCTGAATAAAACGCGGATTACTCGCAGGTACGGGAAACAAGTATGAGACTAAGTCTTTTTCTTTACCGTATCCACTGTTAGATACAAACTGCGGAAGCCACTCAAAATTACAATGAGTAGCTAGTACGATCTTTTCGTCAAAACCTTCTATCATCAATCCTTGTGGTTCTTTCTCGGAAAATGCCAGGGGGCCGACAATTTTTTTCTGGCCTTTTTTTCTTGCCCACTCCTCTACAGCTTGTAAAAGTGTATGAACTGTTTGTGGGTCATTTTCAGTATCCAGAAAGCAGAATCGGGCATTGTCTTCTCCGTGAAGTGCGTTGTATGCATGATTGATAATACCCATTATCCGCCCATTAACACGCCCATCTTTGCGTGAGAGCAGCATGATCGTATCGCAATTTCGAAAAGCCGGATTGCGTGAGGGATCGAAAAACTCATACTCATCAATGTATAAAGGATGTATCCATTGGGCATGATGCCGGTGTATCTTTTCTGGCAATAAAATAAACACCTTTCTGTCGCGCTTGGTTTTTACTTCATAGACATCAATCATACTGGTCAGCGAATTAAAATTTTAAAAAAGATGTTAAAAGTACGGGATTATTCAATCAGTACCGAAGATTATTTTTGTAATCTATCGAGAAACAAGCAATCTCATTAAGCAGAAAAAATTAAAGTGTCTTACTTACAGATCATTCAAGGGTTTTAAGTTGAAATAATCACTGCCTTTTCTTTTACACCTTTTGATCTGTTCATTATAATTGGACTTAAATTAACCTGTTTGAGCGTAGAATACATTTTTATTGATGAATAATTTTTGCAAAGGCTTGTAAACTTGGTTTTAAATAATATTTTTGTAGTTTTACCTTATCATTAAACTTGAACTAATTTCATTTATTCATTTAAACCTAATTGTTATGAGAAAAGTTTTACTTGCAGTATTTATGATTCTTTTGTCTGTTGGATTAGTAGCACAAACTCCGCTACAAAAGCAATCTAAGGATGCCAGACAGGTTGTTATGAAGGCTACTAAAGCTGTTTCCGACTATCTGCCTGAATTTACGGGTGAGGCCAATCCTTATGTTTCTACTAATAAGGCCCCTGATATTGTTATTGGCAACACTCGTTACGACTTACCATCCAATGCTTCTGTTCCCAATTTTACCTATATGCATCCCGATGGCACTATGGGTGCTGTTTGGACGTTTGGATTAGCCGATCCTTCTTTTCCGGAGCGTGGCACTGGATATAATTTTAATGATGGCACTGCATGGAGGCCTGTTCCAACAGCCCGTATAGAACAAGCCCGGACAGGCTGGCCTAATTATCGCCCCTATGGGCCAAATGGTGAAATAGTTTGTACCCATACCGGTGGCACTGATGGACTGCTTTTTAGCTGGCGTGAAAACAAAGGCGAAGGCGACTGGAATTATTTTTATTTAACAGGGCCTGCCGGATATGAAGACCTGCTGTGGCCTCGTCTGATTACTAGCGGTGAATCGCATGATGTGATACATGTGATAGCAGCAGTTGATGCTACTTATCAAGGATTAGAAGGAGCTTTGTTGTATAGCCGTTCGTTTGATGGTGGACAAACCTGGGATCCCCAAAATGCAATATTACCTGGGCTGGCAGCCGGTGAGATATATGGAGTAGGAGGTGATGTGTATGCATGGGCCGAACCACAAGGTGAAACATTGGCATTTACTTTTGGCGATTTTTTAGCCGATGGGATCGTACTGAAATCAACCGATAACGGTGATAGCTGGGAGAGTATGAAATATTATGAAGCACCTATACCGGCATTTGGAAACCAGACAGAACTTCCGCCACACGGTGGATTGGATGGGCATCAGCATGCAGTGCTCGACGATCAAGGTAGAGTTCATGTGTCTGTAGGACGAATGGTGTTAGCAGCCGATGGAACGGGTGGAGGCTTTAATTATTATCCCTACTCTAATGGATTGCTCTACTGGAACGAAACTATGCCTCCAATGGATAGCACTGCACTAACCGATAGCATACTGAATCTGGTAAACGTAAATCCAATGTACCTTTTGGCTGAAGTATTTGATAATGAAATAGATGATATAGTTGGAGTAGCAAGATATCAGGCCTCCCTGACTTCAATGCCCCAACTGGTTTTCGACTATGATACCAAGATCATGTATGCATTTTATTCAGCCCTCACTCTGGGCTTCGAATCAGCTACCGAACTCAACTATCGCCATATCTGGATGAGATTTAGTGAAGACTATGGCGCAACCTGGAGCGATCAAGTAGACCTGACAGGAGACGTGTTCCATATGTTCTCCGAATGTGTATGGCCGTCTGCATCACCTACTATATCAGATAAAGTACATATTATATATCAATCGGATAATATGCCGGGTAATGCAGTACGCTTTGAAGAGCATGGTGTAAACGATAATGATATAGTCTATCTGTCGGTAAATGTAGTTGTAGGACTCATCGAACAGCCTGCAAGTATATTATCTATCGAACAGCTATGGCCTAACCCAGCTACCAACGAAACAAAAGTGATAGTCAATGTGAACAAGCCGGTAAAAGCCGAGATCAGCGTAGTGAATTTAGTAGGGCAAGAAGTGTTTTCTAACAGCCTTATGTTAGGATATTCAGGCCCTCATAATATACGCCTTGATTTAGAAGACTATAAGAGCGGGATTTATTTCGTCAGGATAAAAGCCGGTGCTTCAGCTTCTGTGAAAAAATTAGTGATTAACTAATCGCATCAGATAAATGAGCGATACAGTGTATCGTAAAATTATTCAACAATAAGGCTGGCCGATTTTTTGGCCGGCCTTTTTCAATGGAAATATCTTAGGAGCTTGATTATTTCTGGTCATAGCTGATACACTAATTTGTTTAGCCTGACATCATTGGTTGAATTGCGCCTATGAAAATCGTTCTAACCGAATATCCCGCTTACTAAGCCGCCGTCATGGCTGATCGTCTGCCCGGTTACATAGCGTGCATGAGGTGAAAGCAGCCAGACAGCCAGACTGGCCATATCAGTGGCTTCACCCATTTTGCCCATGGGAATTTGTTTGATAAATTCTTCCTTAGCTTCTTGTTCACTCATACCTGTGAGAGCTGACTTTTTCAGAAATAGACGTTGCATGGCAGATGTGTTATGATAGCCGGGGGCTAGTATATTCAAAGTGATGTTCTCTGAGGCTACTTCTTGGGCAAGACTTTTCACAAAGCCTACTACTGCTAATCGCAACGAATTGCTTAAAACTAAATTCTCAACCGGCTGCTTGACCGAAACGCTTTCAATAAATACTATGCGGCCATAGTTGTTTTTGATAAAGACTGGCATCATTTGTTGAATAAGGGTCACTTTCCAACGTAAGACCTGCTGATAGGCTTCATCCCAACTATTGATATCCATCTCCAAGAAAGCACCCGCTGCCGGACCAGCAGCATTGACTATCAAACCATCAGGCCTTTTTTGACTTGAGATATGAAGTATCTCCTGTTGAATATCAAGACGGGTGATATCACCTGTTAAAATCTGAAGCTTTTCGGGATGATCCCTCTTGAAATCATTCATCACCTGTTCGGTACGTGCAATAGCCAACACCTCTGCACCTTCCTGCAAAAGCTTCTCGGCTATAGCCCGACCAAATCCGCTGCCTGCACCGGTTACTATGAAAAATTTATTGGCAAGATATAAATCCATTTGAATGTATTTTTGCAAAAATATCTATTTCATTTGAATAGAATGACACCAACCAAATCAAGACAATAATATGCACAAACGTATGCATGCAGTTTAACTGACTACCTTTATCAATAACTATAGAATACAGGCAGATGTGGTGACTGTGTTGTGCCATCAGAGTATGCGTGAAGTCAGGCCAGCAACTTATCTTATTTCTGATCCCAGATAGATTCGCTCAGTTCAAAACTTGCAGATAAAGTGTTATCCGAGCTTCCACCAATCATCACAATAAAATCACCTTTTTCGGCTCCCCATCGCATATCGGCATCGTAAAAGGAGAGCTTATCCCTGCTGATATCAAAATATATAGTGCTGCTTTCACCAGGTATGAGAGTTATTTTCCGGAAATCTTTCAACTCTTTAACAGCTCGTGTTACCGATGCAACAGGATCATGTATATATAATTGTACTACTTCTTCACCTGCATAAGCTCCGGTATTTGTAATGGTAATATACGCTTGAATGGTATCATTGGCTCCCATCTTGTTTTGACTTAGTTTTAAGTCATTATATTCAAAAGTGGTATAGCTGAGGCCATATCCAAACGCATAAAGTGGTTCATTTGAAATGTCAAGATATTTAGAGGTGTATTTATTATCTGGATCAAACGGTCGTCCGGTATTTTTCATATTGTAATGAATAGGTATTTGTCCTACGCTTTTCGGGAATGTCATGGGTAGTTTGCCTGATGGGTTGTAATTTCCTGTCAACACATCTGTAATGGCATTTCCTGAGCTTGTTCCAAGAAACCATGCCTGTATTAAGGCATTAGTGTTATTGGCCAGCCAGTTAAGAGTTAAAGGGCGGCCGCTCATAATTACTGTTATCACGGGTTTGCCGGTAGAGTGAATTGCTTTTGCTAGTTCTTCCTGTACACCGGGCAGCTTAATATCCGATCGGCTGGCTGCTTCCCCGCTCATCCAATAACTCTCACCTAATGCCAGTATAATCACGTCAGCCTGTAGTGCCGATTTAATAGCTTGTGCAAAGCTTGATCTGTCGGATGAGTTTATGTCACACCCTTTCTCAACTAAAATTTTCGTATGTGGGAGTTGAGCTTTCAGGCCTTCATACAGTGTTACTGCTTTAGTCCAGTCGCCGGCAGCCGACCAGCTACCTATAAGCTCGCGTCTTCCATCGGCTAACGGCCCTATGAGGGCGATACGTTTGACTTCCTTGCTTAATGGGAGAAGTTGTCCATCATTTTTTAATAAGACTATAGATTTTCTGGCCATATCGCGGGCAGCTTCTATAAATTCCTCCCTCATCACTTCATTTTTCTCCCGTTGCGGGTTGCTATATCTGAAAGGATCGTCAAAAAGTCCTAATTCAAATTTTATTTTTAATATGCGTTTTACCGCTTTATTGATCATTTGTTCACTCACTAAGCCTTTTTTCACTAGATCGGGTAGTGCTTTCTGATAGAATCCTGATTGCATATCCATATCTACGCCGGCTTGTAGTGCTATTTTTGCTGCTTCGGCAGTGTCAGCGGCTACTCCATGGTGCAATAACTCCATGATAGCTGTATAATCAGTAACGACGAATCCATCAAATCCCCATTCATCACGAAGTATTTGGGTCATCAGAAAATGATTGGCTGTTGCGGGGATGCCGTTCAGATCGTTGAATGATGTCATTACCGTTTTTACTCCGGCATCAATAGCTGCTTTATAGGGTGGCAGGAATGTTTCGCGCAGTCGTCGTTCCGACATATCTACGCTATGATAATCACGTCCGGCCTGACTATCGCCATATGCTGCAAAATGCTTGATAGTTGCAGCCATAGTATTCACAGCAGTCAGATCATCTCCCTGAAACCCTCTGACACGGGCTGCCGTGATTTGTGAAGCAAGCCATGGGTCTTCTCCTGCTCCTTCAACAACTCTACCCCAACGAGGGTCAATACTGATATCGGCCATAGGCGCAAACGTCCAATGAAGACCTTCAGCAGTTGCTTCAATAGCTGCAATTCGTGCCGATCGTTCAATAGCTTCTAAATCCCAGCTTGAAGCTTCGGCTATGGGTACAGGAAAAATAGTACGATGGCCATGGATAACGTCATATCCAAATAATAAGGGAATTTTTAAACGAGAATGACTGATAGCAAGCTCCTGAAGATAGCGGGTGTAGTCGGCACCATATGCATTAAAAATAGCTCCCACCCGACCATCCCGAATGTCTTGCTCGTACTCCTTGCGGATGAAAGCTCCGGTTTGATCCATATCACTTGTGAATAAAGTCAACTGACCGACTTTTTCTTCTAAGGTCATCAAACCTAACACAGAATCCGCCTTCATATCAATGATGTCTGATGGTGTTTGCAGTGATGGGCTACAGCTTATAAGGATCAGCGAAAGCAAAAAATAAAAAAGATTGAATGGTTTCAACATGATTTTATAAGATTAGTTTATGATGAGGTTTTATTGCGAATAGAGAATCCTAATTTAGATAGGGCTTGTTGAATTTCGGGTGCCGACATGAACAACTCCCATATCAGGCCGCTACGGTAGTTTTCTATCATCACTACTACAGGTCCTTGATCAATAGCTAAATATGCGTTGCTCCACCATGCTTCTGTAGGATTGAACGCATCTTTGAATCCATATTGACCCCATACCTTATCGCCTACTATAAAATAAAAGTGTCGAAGTGCCTGTAATGAGTATTCAGGTGTGTAGGGCATTGAGCTTAAAGCGGCGGTAGGACTTATAGTTCCATTATCATATCTGGGTTCATGTACTCCATATCCGGTAGGCTCATCGCTGGCTGTTAAACCCCAGCATTGGGCATCATACCCGATAAAGTCATGCGGATTATGGATGCAGTATGATCGGTTGATCAAACTATGATGCTGGTTTTGCTCCCAATAATTGCCATATGTATCTGCCAGTTCACGTGGGTCTAACCCTAAAAATGAATAATGGCTGAAAAATAATGGCCCGCCATAGTCCACCCCAAGTGGTAAGACAATATCATAAAAACTTTTACCATTAGTAATAGCTCCATTATCAGCCCAACCTTGATGATATACTTCAGGCTCTATCCCGAATTTTACGGAAGATGCCGCTATGATATATGTTATTAGTGCTTCGTTATATCCTTTGATAGGCAGATTGACGGCCCATTGGTGAGTGGGCGACCAATGCCAGTACAACACTTTTTGCCCGTCGCGTGTAAACCAATTCCATTCAATCTCGTCCAGCATCTGGTTGATGCGCTCGATTATTTCCGTTTCTTTTTGATTTCCGGAATTTAAATACTGGCGTAGGCTTATCAATCCGGCTGCCATAAATGAGGTTTCAACCAAATCGGCTCCATCGTCATATTGGCTGAAAGGATATACTTTACCTGTGGCACCATTCATCCAATGAGGCCATGCACCATGGAAACGATCTGCCTGTTGCAGGAAATCCGTTAGTTTATCAAAACGTTCTATAGCGTCATGGCGTTCTATCCAACCACGTTCGATACCGCATATCAAAGCCATCAATCCAAAGCCACTCCCTCCGGTAGTGACAAGATCGCCCGAAGTGCTACGCTCGCGTGCCATATAGCTGATAGGATGAGCAAAATCAAAGAAATATTTTAAAGTTTGCTGCTGTACCAAATCAAGCAAAGCCTGATCATCCATTAAAGGAAATTTTAAGCTCGGGTCTAAACCAGTATGGAAAACACCGGTAAACCCATCAAAATGAGATCCGTCGGCAGCTTGTATATTGCTTGAAAAGCGGATATGATAAGACTGATAGTAGTCTAATGGCGCAATATTTTGTATCTGTAGCTTGGTTTTGTCTTCCGACAGATTTGCAACACATGCCACAAAAGGGGTGAAGGATATATGTTCTGAGGCTTGAAAATCTGTTATAGGAGATGAAAAAACAGCTTCAATCCTTAGAGAATCGAATGGAATATTTCTTGGAATATGCGCATCAATCATAGAAATACCGTTTACCGAAAGAGATACAAGTTGAAGTTTCTGTTTTTCGGTTGTGAAATAGAACGAAGCCCCATCGAATCTTTCGCCATTCTTTCCTGTCAGAGTGTTTGATATCTCAAAAGTGTGATAGGTTTCGTTTTCTAAGGGCTCTTTTGCTGTGATTTGTATCTTTTTAATATCATCAGCAAAGGAAAATTCTAATTCATTCGTTTGATTGGCGCTGTAAAGTTTGATGCTTTTTACCACACTTAAGCTATCTAAAGCTGCTGAAAATTTAAGGCTAAAGCTTGGATTTACCGGGATAACCTGAGTGTTTTCACCGGGTTTTAAGTTGATTTCTCCCACTTTTATGTATGTCAGTTGAATGATATTCTTTGTGTGGTCATCTGTTATTTTGTTGCAGGCAACCAGACAAAGCAGCATATATATGCACAAAATTTTTCGGGTCATCAAATTGTAAGATGGGATAAAAAGGGGACGGAATACCGTCCCCTGTATCAAAGTGTTTACCTCAAAAGCTGTATTATCACGGCTTTTCTGAGTTATACATGAGTTGTATTTCGGTTTCTGTCAGTACTTTATGGAAGACTCGCACATCGTCTAATAGTCCTTTAAAGTGATTGGCATCAGGGAAGTTATATCCTCCCCATGGCTCTTCACTCCAGAGTGAGCCGGCTCTTGACTGAATAAAGCCAAAAGCAAGGTCATTCTTCACATCGGGCATTTGTCCGGCATATTTCATGCCTACTACTGTTCGTTTTATGTCTTCTTCTGGCCATAGGTTAAAGTCAAAGCTCTTCATTTTTTCGCCATTATAATATAAGGTACCTTTTTTCATGGCTCCGTCGAAGGTGTATATTACCTGTAGCCACTTATCTTTGAGCATGGATATCATATCATCCAATGGTATAGATTTGGCAAAGTCCCATCCCATCCATCCGCCAGTTTCGTTGTAAGTGGCTTCAGCCGGAAACCACATATCTTCGGCGGCAGTAGAGCCATCGGCCATTTCGTATTGTATAGCGAACTTAGCACCGTCAAATCCTCCAAACATCTCAAATTGAAGCCCGAAGAATGCACCAATTCCCATTACAAAATGTCCTTTTCCCTGATCAGCGGCTTTCACCCAAAATGAAATAGTAAAGTCATTGGTGTTTATCAACTGATCACCGTTAGGAATTTCTATGATACTTGTAGTACCATTGAAGCTTGCTGCTTTACCTGCATTTTCATTGCGTGAGTTTACATAGGTAATATCAACTATCCCATCGTTATACGGATTAAATTTTCCAAGGGCATCAGTGGCATCACCGTCAAAGTTCCAGTGTGCTACTACACCTGAGGGAGCAAAAGTTCCAATTGTAGTGAAGCTACGTTCAAAACCTGAGAGAGTCTTTTGCTCGGTTGACTGGATCGCATCGCTAAAGCTAAGCTTGTAGAGCGTTCCCGTTCCAAGGGTGGTCTTGGGTTTAATTGTGATCGTAGCCTCCGACACACTAATGTCTAACTCAATCTTTGTCTGGTCGTAGTCTTGTGTCAACGTAATGCTGGATGCATTGGCAGTTTGGGCATCAATATTCGTAGAAAATGTAGCAACTATAGTAGGTTCGACCGGAACAGTAGTAGGCGAAGTGGCACTGTTTAGGTCAATATCGCCTGAAACTAAAGCTGATAGAGTGAGTTCTTTAGGCTCTTCTTCTTTTTTGCAAGCCTGAAAAAGGATCGCGCTAGCTGTAACAGCTGCAAGTAACATTAAAATAAATTTATTGATTTTCATGGTATAAAAGATTAATTGGGTTAATAAAATGTATGAGTGTTAATTCCAGTTTGGATTTTGTGTTAGAGTTCCTTGTGAAATATCTATTTCATTTTGTGGGATAGGGAGTAATTCATCTCTTCCCTGTTTAAAGCCTAGTGGGCCTAAAACTGTAGGAGCTGATCCTGTGCGTATGAGGTCCCAATATCTGTGGCCTTCCAATGCAAGTTCAACTCTGCGTTCATGCAAGATAATGTTTCGTAGCTCGTCTTTATTTAGTGTATTGATATCAGGTAATATATTTGGATCGTTGTTTCTTGCCCTTTGTCTGATACGGTTTAGGTATGTCAGGGCTTCTGCCGGGCGATTGGTTTCGTTTAACGCTTCAGCGGCTATGAGCAGTACATCAGCAAAGCGGATGATCCGTCGGTTATGTCCAAACTGTGTAGAAGTGTTTTCTCCGCTTATCCACACTTTTCGGTTATAGCACTCACGTTCGATGATATTTCCATCTGCGTCATAAATAAAGTCGGGAGTTGATCCGTCGCCTAATATAGTGACTCCGTCAATGACATCTCCTAAGTCAATGATAGTTGCTTTTAGTCGTGGATCATCGGGTTCAAAGGCTGCCCGCAGTTCTTCTGACGGCCTGTTGAAGCCCCAGCCACGGTTGGGAGTACCTCTGACCCCTTGAGTGTTGGCATATTGATTTCCAAAGCTGCCTTCTATGGCGATAGCCCCTATCTCAAACACCGATTCAACCCCATGCTCACCTTGTTCGCCGTTGGCATCAAGAAAATTAGGTTCCAAATCATAAAACTGACTGCCGTTGATAACTTCAAGAGCGTATTGGGCAGCTTTAGGATAGTCGTGCTGAAACAGATAAACTTTTGCTAACAGAGCTTTAGCAGCTCCTTTAGTGGCACGCCCCAACTCATCACTCCCATATTCTGATTTTTCGGGAAGGGCAAGGATGGCACTCAATAAGTCGTTTTCAACACGGGTATAGATCAGAGCTGCTTCGCTACGTTCGAGTTTGAGCGGTGGATGTGTTGTCTCTACCAACGGAACCGCACCCCAGGCTCTGACAAGATCAAAATAGTAAAGGGCACGTAAAAACTTAGCCTCTGCCATATACCGCTCTTTAAGATCTGGTTCCATAGCAATTTCAGCTAAGTTCTCAATAACTACATTAGCTCGTTTGATACCTTCGTAAAGTGCAGCCCACCAACGATCCAAACCGTCTTGAGTAGGTGTGATAGTGAAATTATCATAAGGCCCTACCGTGTTTAATGCATCATTATGGTTGCTGCCTTTGTATGCATCATCCGACATAATATCTAATATCGGAAAACCGCCGGAATGATAATGCCAGTTGCGAAGAGTAGCATATACTGCATTGGTTGCCAACAGAGCATCTTCGGCAGTAAGGGGGAAGGCCTCTTGTGTGAGTACTCCCTGCGGATTAATGTCTAAAAAGTCATTGCACGAGCTAAGGATCAATAATAAGATACCTACGACTATAAATGGGATTTTTTTCATGATCTTGGATTTAGAACTGAAGGTGAATACCAAACGAATAGACGGCTGATATGGGATACACGCCATGATCAATACCGTTTGACAACACATCATATCCGCCTATCTCAGGTGTATATCCGGTATAGCGGGTTAAGGTATAAAGGTTTGAACCTTTCAGATAAAGCCGTATAGAGCTAAGAAGCAGTTTGCCGGAGATAGTCTCTGACAGTGTATAGCCAATGATAAGACTTCGTAAGCGTAGAAACGAGCCATCCTGCACGAAAAAGTCTGATGGAGTATAATTATATCCACCGAAAGAGGGTCGTGGAACTTTGTCGGAAGTGCCCTCACCTGTCCAACGGTCGAATACATAAGCTTCAAAGTTGTATGGATCAGGGCGTACGACATCTTTTCCATTAAATATTTTATTAGCTGTTTGAGCTTGAAGGTCAAGGCTTAGATCGAAGTTTTTGTAGCCTAATTCAAGGTTGAATCCCAGTATGAATTTTGGAATAGGGGAGCCAATGAAGCTGCGATCTAAACCGTTGATGACCTGGTCGTTGTTTAGGTCAACAAACCTTAGATCACCCGGACGGGCTAACGACATATGAGGGTATGCTGCCAACTCATTGTCGTTTTGAAACAATCCGTCAGTGACATACCCATAGAATGCGCCTATTGGCAGACCTACCATACTACGCGTTACAGCCTGTCCGTTGGCTAAGTACCCACCTAAAAGGACAGAGTCAATTCCACTGCTGCCTCCTATCTCTAACACTTCGTTATGAATAGTTGTACCTAACAGACCTATGCTGTATGACAAGTCGCCTTTGATCTCACGCCATCGAAGGTTAAATTCAAAGCCACGATTCAGCACAGATGCTGCATTATAACGGACGCGCTGCCCTTGTCCGTTCCCAAGATGTCCGGGTGTGGATAATTCAACTAGTATGTCATCAGTAATCCGATGATAATAATCAAATTCACCTGTCAGCCTGTTGTTTAGCAATCCGATTTCAAGGCCGATATCTGTTTGCGTGCTTGTCTCCCATCTTAAATCCGGATTACCTGATTTGCCATAGGTAGCAGCTGGAAAAGCAGCATCAGGATTAGAGAATATCGCAAAAAGGCCTGAATTAATCATTGCAAAACGGTCGAAATAACTTATTTTTTCATTGCCTATCATCCCCCAGCTAGCCCGTATCTTAAGCATGGAGATTAAAGCCAGAGATTGCATAAAAGACTCATTGCCAATATTCCATCCTAACGCAAAGGACGGGAAGTTTGAAAACCGGTGTGAAGGAGCAAATTTGGATGAGCCATCCCGCCTGAATGTAGTAGTTAGAATATATTTATTGTCATAAGTGTAGTTTATCCTGCTCAGAAGTGAAATCATGCTGTAAAAAAGATCGGCACTTACACCATTGCTCATATTACTTATCTCATCCATAATATTTACCGGCCCGAGATACCAGAAATCTTTCTCATCCCGTATGATATCTCTGCCCGAGAGGTTTACAAATTCTGATGAGGTATGTTGCATTGTATAGCCAGCTAAGGCGTCGATCTGATGTTTGCCGTAGGTCAGTGAATAGCTTAGTGTGTTTTCCCATAGCCAGCTTAGGTTTTCACTCTGCCCTTTAAATAAACGGTTGAAAGGATTATCTTGCTGTGATGCAGTACCATCGGGATTAAATACTGTATAGGCCGGGACAAAATTTGTTGCTTTGTTGTATGCGGCATCTATCCCAAGACTTGACTTTAACCTAATGTTTTTTAATATATTGGCTTCGGCAAATATATTCCCGACTCCCCTAACACCGTTATTGAAGTTGTTTGAATAATGCAAATCAGCTAATGGATTCCCTACATTATGTACTACTCCAAACGAGCCATCATCATAATAAGGGCTAAGCAGAGGTTGAGCTCTGTAAACTGAATAGGTAACATTAGGAGCATTTTGTTGTTGGTAGGGCGCCAGAGTGATGTTGTTTCCAAGCGTAATAAACTCGCCCAACTTATAGGTGTTATTGAGTTTTATAGAAAGGCGTTGATATCTTGACTTAGGGATTATTCCATCCTGACGCAATAGGCCAATGCCTAAGTAGTAAGAAGTGTTTTTTGATCCTCCCGAAATTGTCAGTTGATGGTTTTGCAGGGGTGCGCTGCGGAAAACCAAGTCTTGCCAGTCGGTATTTGGAACGGCATCCACGTTGTTATATGAGCCTGGTCTGATTTCATTGGAAATGATTGCAAACTCTTTTCCGTTCAGCAGGTCAATCTTTTTTGCCAGACTCTGTATGCCATACTCGGCATTAAATGTAATAATAGGTTGGGTCGTCTGTTCTGTTCCTCTTGCTGTAGTAATCAAAATGACCCCATTTGAACCTCTTGACCCGTAGATTGCTGTAGCTGATGCGTCCTTAAGTACTTCCATCGATTGTATATCTCCTGCGTTTAAAAATGAGATATCGTCTAATATCACTCCATCAACCACATAAATTGGCGATGAGTTATTAAAGGTACCAACACCTCTGATCCGAACGGCTATACCAGCTCCAGGCGCCCCGCTTGTTGTAGTTACCTGAACTCCTGTCACTTTACCCTGTAAAGCCTGAGCCGGATTGTGGGATGTTATTTTCCGAATGTCATCAGCTTTTACTGAGCTTACTGCACCAGTCAGATCGCTTTTACGAACAGTGCCGTACCCAATAACCACAAATTCCTCAAGCATCTCAACGGCTTCTTCCATACTAATGTTGATGATTGTCCTGCCCTGAACGGCTATTTCCTGCGACTTAAATCCGGTGTATGAGAAAATTAAAACCGGGTCTTGCTCCACAATCTCAAGAACATAATGCCCGTCTATATCGGTAGTAGTTCCTTTGTTTGTGTTTTTGACCATGATATTTACACCGGGTAAGGTTTCGGATGTGCCGGCAATGGTAACTACTCCTTTCACAGTATGCTGTGCTACTAATGTCGCTGAGGTCATAAACAACAAAACCATTATCAGGAGTTTAGGTCTTTTTATGTAATCATACTTTTTCATAGGAATAATGCTTAATTTGCTTTTTATTTATCGGCTAACCATCCTCCTCCAAATCCTGCTTTGCGCAACCCATTGATGATATATGGGTTTTTTTTCATCACGCTCCAAATCAATTCTGATTGATAGTTTTCTAACATGATCAGAATAGCTCCCTGATCAATACCTATATAGTCCGGATTGAACCATCCACCTTCCTGATAACTAAGATTAACCGCATCTTTGAACCCGTATTCCTGATACATTTTCGATCCAAAGCTGTCTTTCATATACATTAGCGTTTGTATGCTTTCCTTTGGAGTGAATGCGATAGAACCTCCGGCTGCTGTGGGTGTGATAGTTCCATCATCTTCGATATAATCAACAGCAGCACCACGCGCAAAATAAGTATGGAACTGTACTTGATTGTTGTTTAGAAAACGCGTTAGGTTAGCCGGTCCATCGCAAGCTGACAGCCCCCATAAATTTGGGCCGTAGCCAATAAAACCTTTAGGATTATCAATGCAATATGCACGGTTTGCTAAAGTTGCTCGTCTTGAGTTTTCAAAATAATCAATTCCTTTTTCAGTCATATAGGGGTCGCGTATCCCCCTGAAATCAATGAAAAGATGTGAATACTGATGACCAAATAAAGGCCCGAAAGCAATATGTTCATACCCATAAAAGGTGTCCCATACATAAGTGCTGCACCAATGCTGCCAGGACTCGGACGGTATGGGATGAGTAGGAGAGCCTAATCCTAAAATAAGTAGTATCATGGCTTCGTTATAGCCTTGCCATTCGGACTCTAAAAAACCTGTTTCCGGCTTCCAGCCCATAGACATAAAGGGCTTGTTATTCATAGCCCAGCTCCAGTCAACACTCAGGTATAATGAATCGGCCAGAATACGAATCTCTGATTCTAACTCATTATCTTGATCAAAATAACTTTGACAACTTAAAATGCCGGCCATAAGCAAGCCGCTATCGATGGTTGACAGTTCACAGTCCTCATATCGGTATCCGGTTCCATAATTTAAAAAATGATAGTAAAATCCTTTATAGCCCGAAGTATTTTTAATTTCACTTCCTTGTGTGCTATGCCAAAGCCAACGTAATACTTGCTGTACACGAATAGCTCCTTCTTGACGATTGATATACGAATTATCAATACCGATGATATACGATGTTAAAGCAAAACCAGTTGCAGCAATACTTGTAAAATGCTTGTCTGGAAAGCGGTCGTCAGTCTGAAAAGTTGATGTATCCATAATGTCCCAGAAATAATTGAAGGTCCTCGCTTTCAGATCAGATAGAAATTGTTCTTCAGATTGAGTTGGATAACCTTTGTTTGATGGGGGAACACAACCGGTAATTACGGGTATGTGGAGTACGAATACTAAGCAAATAAGTATTGAACAAATGGTGATCATTCGGTTTGAACTACTCATGGCGGATGATAAAAACGAAGTTTCTGATAAAGATACAATAATCCGCAAACGATTGCGGTATTTGAACTCCAACAAAAATACTTCACTATGAAATTCCTGAAAAACGTACCTCAATATTACCTCATCATGAATGTATTTGAAACTTAGACATGCATATAAACAAGTAGTTGGAGATTTTTAGAAATAAGTCAACACTTGTATTTTTATCTTAAAAAGTAGTACGCTGTCCTCGATTAATTGCGAAAATTGAGCCTTAAAAGACTTGATGCGTTACAATTGAATTCTGATTAGCCTGAGGAAAATAGTGAGTAGAGCTTTCTCAACACTTTTTAAAAGCTGATGATAAATTCAGATAGATTTTGATTAGATTGCAGCTGAAGTTTTTTGCGCAGTCTATATCGTTTTTCTTCTACTCCTCGAATGGAGATATTCAGCAAAGGAGCTATTTCTTTGGAGGCTAAGTTCATTCTAAGGTAGGCACACAGTCGGAAATCGCTGGGAGTCAGATCAGGGTATGCTTGTTTGAGACGTTTGAAAAAGTTTTCGTGGGCCTGATCGAATAGGTGTTCGAAAGTCTCCCATTCATGTTCGCTTTTAATGCTTCTGTCGATGAGTCTGTTGATCCGGTTATAGTATTTGGTGGGTAGTCTATTTCCTAATTGTTCCTTTTGTTTTTCTATTTCCTTTTTTATTTCGATCAGCAGTTCGTTTTTTTTGATTATTGCCATAGTGTTTTTTGCTAACTCCATATTTTTTGACCTTATCTCTGAGAGTAGATTTTCATTGTTTAGCTGTATGAGTGCGGCTTCTGCCTGTTTCTTTTGTTGTTTTATCTGTTCGTTTTCTTCTCTGAGTAGCTTTTCTTGCTTGCGCCAGCGTCGTCTTCTGTAGGTGTTAGTAGAAAGGATGATCAAGACTATCGACAAAATGAAATAGCTTAGAAACGCATACCATTGTAAATACCTGGGGGCTAATACACGAAACGGTAAGCTTACCACTTCCGAATCTTTTCCGTGAGCGGTAAGGCTTTTCAGTTCAAAATGATAATTTCCCGGACTGAGCCGATTAAATGTCAACTGATTGGTTGTTGTCCAGTCCGACCAATTAGTGTCTAAGTCAAGCAAGCGATAACGAAAATAATTTTTGATCCCCGACGAACCAATAGAACTAAAATGAATTGTCAGAGTATTAAAACGATTAGTTGTCGTAAGCTTTTTAGATCGGACTAATTCGTGCCTCTTAGTGTTTTGGTTTTCACTACTAAACACAACTTCTTTGATATCAGGTGCTTTTGTAATATCAGTCAGCTGTTGCAGCTTACTCAGATTTAGTATGGCAATCCCGTTTTCAAGGCAAAACAGATGTAAGCTGTCATTTAGAGCGATAATATTTTCATATTGATTAACCATTTGCAAACCAAACATCGAAGGTATAATGCGATAGAGCATTCGAGCCTGATCGAAACGAATTTCAAATAAACTTACTTCCCGGTTATGGATCAGCCAATATCTGTCACTTCCAATCGGGATAATAGTTTGAGTTCCAGCAAAGCTTCCAAGCTGTGTATCCATTGCATCCCACAGAATAAACTGCGTCTTCAACCCATCCCATTGATACCAGTTTTTCCCATCTGCGATAACAATACGTTTATCTATTTCATACACTTTATTAGTTTGGAAATCAATGTTATATTTAGAGTCTATCTGTTCAATCCAGTCCAGGCTTTCAAAACGTGGATCAGGCTGTGCGATGTATAAACCCGAAATAGAATGGCCTAAGAAAAGATGCCCTCTATGGTCTATCTCAAGCATGCGAACAGGGGCGTTGAAGCCTTTTAGAAAATGCGATTTGTTCCATATCCCATGCTCCTTAGTAAATAAAGCTAATTCATTATATGAGCTTTGTAGGTAATACTCTTGATTTTCAATGAGTATTTTTTTGAAGTTATATCCGCCATTGATGTCAGATACGCGGATCATCTTTTTGTCTTTGAGTATAAAAGTACCGGTATTATGTCCGCAATATAATTGGTTGTCAATTACTTTTAAAAACCACACCTGTCCTTGTGATTCCTCATAAAAACCTGCGTATCGTAAAGGCTTATCTAAAACATAATCAAATATATACACACCTTGATTGGTTCCAAGATACAGCATATCATCCATCAGGGCAGCTGTGTAAACACTTCCTGTTTCAATATCGGGATCGCTGTATATTTCAAATGGCGAATGAAACCAGATAAAATCAAATCCTTTATCTAACCCAAGCCAGAGATTATGTTCTTCGTCGCTGCGCATGGCTAATACTGTATTATTCTGAAGACCATTGCCTTTGTGTATGTGATACAATAGCTTTCCGTTTTTATCAAGTACTATCGCACCTTTTAATATGGTTCCAAAAACTAATAAGCTGTCTAACTGTAAGCCATTATTGATTTTATACGATTGTAGTATTTCATCCGCTTCAGTTTTCCATGGAGAAAATGAAGTCCCGTCAAATCTGAATAATCCATGAGATGTAGTTCCGATGATCCATTCATTTTCGAGCTTAAGTATAGTTTTCACCTCTTTATCCTGGAATAGCTCGCTTCCTTCAAGTTTGATAAAATGTGAGTCCACAAGTTCGTATAAGGATCCGTTTATTTTCTGAACAAATAATCTTTCTTCAGCTTTTATGAGAAATAATATTGGTCCAGGAATCTCTAACTTATGTAGTCCGTGCTGATCAGAGACAAAAATACTTCCAAAGCTTTGGAAATAGACCTTTCCATCCGATTTTACTATTTTCCAGAATTCATCGTTATGAAAAACCGATGGATCTATGGTGTCGGATAATGATTGATATTTCCAGTTTCCATTTTCTTGTTCACTCCAGTAGCCAAATTCTTGAAACGATCCTGTGTACACACGGTCGTCTATGCATTTTACCGAACGCATAATAGCTTGGCCGGGCAAGGTAAAAAGCCGGAACTGAGACCCATCCATCATTAAAAGACCTTCATTGTTTGCTATGAATAATCTCCCTTGTGAGTCTTTATCAAGAGCCCAGTTTTGATTTTGTGCCTGATAATCTTTGGCATGATACTGAAAAACAGTAAAATAGTCTTGTGCTCTGGAATTGGGAATGCAAAACATACTAAGACACAACAAAACAATGGATATCCATAGTTTGATAGGTGCCAAATAAGAGATTGGTAGATTTGTCATATGACTACTGACTATGTCGTGTAAAAATACAAAATCAATTTTTTTTGACAACAGATCAAAAGCGGCAATTTACGTAAATTAACAGGCATAACATAGCTGATCAATAAATAGCTATCTGTTGAAAATTTAAAATATCTATATTTGCATGTCATAGTTTACCGGCCGTACATGTCAGAAAAGAGAAACGTATTCAAGGGTAATGTCTTTAAGGAGTCAGCAGCTAAACCGGCTGAACCGCAACGGGCAACACAAAAAAAAGCTAAGCCTCGTTCAAAAAAATCTATCATCAGACCACGCCAGTCGAATCCGAAGCTAAAAAAAGTTGTGGGAACTTTTTTCTTATTGGCTGCCCTATATCTTTTTTTGGCATTTTTCTCTTTTTTTCTAAACTGGTTTCAGGAAAAGACTGATGACTATTATGCCGATATTCCTATAGAGCTTTTATCTACAACTGATTACGCACCAGTTCATAATTGGGGTGGTAATCTAGGTGCCATGGCAGCTCAGCTTCTTATCAAAGAGGGGTTCGGCATAGGAGCTTTTTATATTCCTTTTTTGCTTTTCGTACTCGCCATGCCTTTGATGTTTGGCAGGCGCATCATAAATGCCTGGGGAATCTGGAAATATGCAATAATGCTATTGGCATGGGTACCCCTTTTCATGGGTTTATTGTTTAAAAGCCATCCCCTAAACGTGTTGGGTGGTGCAGTAGGTGTGTTTTTAAATACACATCTGTATGCTCTTGTAGGGCAAATGGGTATTATTATCAGCCTGATTTTTATATTGATGGCATACCTGATCCTGACCTTTAGCCTGACTTTGACTTTTAAACGGAAGAAGAAAGACTCCGTTGCTGTCAAACAGTCTGTAAGAAATTCAGCAGCAACAGATAAATACAATATCCAGGAATATGCCTTACATGAACAAGATGACGGATCGGATATTTTCGATTCTGTTTCGGATAAGGGAAAATCTATTGATGAAGATAATCTGAAAGATGCTATTAATTTAGAGATTGACCTACCTGAGAAACCTGTTACTGTTGCTGTCGAACCTGACAAACCGGATAGCGACATACCTTTGGATGTAGAACCTGTTGTTTCAGAAAAGATAAAAGTAAAAGGGGCTATCGAAAAGCAAGGCCTGTATACTAGCTTTGATCCGCGCCTTGACCTGCCGGATTATCAATTTCCTCCTTTAGACCTGTTGGATATGTATGGGGATGGTTCTATACATGTGGATCGTGCTGAGTTGGAAGCCAACAAAAACCGTATAGTCGAAACGCTTGGAAACTATGCTATTGGTATTGACAAGATCAAAGCTACACCAGGCCCTACGGTAACTTTGTACGAGATTGTTCCGTCGCCCGGAATCCGTATCTCAAGAATCAA
This sequence comes from Bacteroidales bacterium, assembly GCA_023229245.1. Classification (GTDB taxonomy): domain Bacteria; phylum Bacteroidota; class Bacteroidia; order Bacteroidales; family F082; genus JALNZU01. Next base: position 134,082 of record JALNZU010000004.1, read on the forward strand.
AAGTTTAGAAGATGATATTGCTTTAAGTCTCTCAGCCATAGGAATCCGTATCATAGCTCCTATACCCGGTAAGGGAACGGTTGGTATAGAAGTGCCTAACCAAAAGCCTGAAATAGTTTCTATGCGGTCTATCATTGGGTCGGAGAAGTTTCGTGCCAATAAATTTGAGCTTCCTTTTGGCCTTGGAAAAACTATAGCTAATGAGAGTTATGTAGCCGATTTGACACGCATGCCCCATATTTTGATAGCAGGCGCTACCGGTCAGGGTAAGTCGGTAGGACTGAACGCTATCATCACTTCTCTGCTGTATTGTAAGCATCCGGCAGAGCTTAAGTTTGTGCTTGTCGATCCTAAAAAAGTAGAGTTAAGCTTGTTTAATAAGATAGAACGTCATTATTTGGCCAAACTGCCTGATTCCGAATCGGCTATTATAACTGATACTCGCAAGGTTGTACGAACCCTCAACTCGTTGGGTATTGAGATGGATAATCGGTATGAGCTTCTGAAAGATGCGCAGGTGCGTAATATCAAGGAGTACAACGAGAAGTTCAAGTCGCGCAGGCTGAATCCTAACGAAGGGCATAGATTTTTGCCTTATATAGTGTTAGTAGTAGATGAGTTTGCCGATCTGATCATGACGGCAGGAAAAGAAGTCGAAGGCCCTATTACCCGTCTGGCACAGCTTGCACGTGCTGTCGGTATCCATCTCATCATAGCTACGCAACGGCCTTCAGTCAATATAATTACCGGAACCATCAAAGCTAATTTCCCTGCCCGTATGGCCTTTAGGGTTATCTCGCGCATTGATTCCCGAACGATCTTAGATACAGGTGGAGCCGATCAATTAGTGGGGAGAGGCGATATGCTGTTTTCTACTGGAAACGATCTGATACGATTACAGTGTGCATTTGTGGATACACCCGAAGTTGAACGATTGACTGATTTTATAGGATCGCAACGAGGATATCCAGATGCATTTCATCTGCCTGAATATCTTGATGAACAAGATGAGATAGCCGAAAGTTATGATGCCTCTGAACGCGATGAACTGTTTGAAGATGCCGCCCGACTTATAGTGCAAAACCAACAAGGAAGTACCTCTTTGTTGCAGCGAAGACTCAAGTTAGGATACAACCGAGCCGGTCGAATTATCGATCAACTTGAAGCTGCCGGAATAGTAGGACCATTTGAAGGATCAAAAGCAAGAGAAGTAAAAGTGGCTAATGAGATGGCTTTGGAACAGTTTTTGAGAGACCTCGACGCAAAAGCTAAATTTGATACCTGATTTTTTATGAAACGATTTACGAATGTTAGCCTTGCCATATTGCTGATAATTAGTAGTATGACTAGCTATGCCCAACAAGATGCCTCAAAACTGCTTGAGAAAGTTATTGCACATATGACCTCTTTTAATAATATCCGCTTCGACTTTACATACCGGATGACCAACCAAAGAGCTGGAATTGATGAATCGCAAGCCGGCATTCTTTACTTGAATAAAGAAGCCTATAGAGTAGAAATGAATGACCAACAGATCATATGCGATGGAAAAACAGTGTGGACATACCTGAAAGATAGCAAAGAAGTGATGGTTACCGATGCATCTGAGGATCCTGATGTGATAAGTCCGACAACCCTGCTGACCGGTTATCACAAAGAGTATCTGACCAACTTTGCAACTGACCCGGCTTATGAAAGGCAAGGATTGAAAATTATTGAGCTAAGACCCAGCCATAATAAGAATTTCTCATTAGTAAAAGTAGTGATAAAAGAATCAGAATCTATGGTGACAGCTCTGATCATAGACGATAATGGTGGTAACTCTTTTGAGTACGACCTCTCCAAGATGAAGACCAATAACGACCTTGCCTCCGATTTTTTTCGCTTCGATGCCAAAAGATATCCTGATGTAGATGTGATTGATATGCGATGAGAAGGCTTCTGATCGTTGCCATTCTTTGCTGTTTCCCATTTCTGATCAAAGCTCAGGTGAATACCGAACGCTATTATAAAGATTATGAACGCATGGGTATCATGTACGATAATAGCTTTGGACTGAATTTCGCTATTGGCAACATAAATTATCTGGAGCTTAGCAACAGATTCCGGGTAGATTATAATGATACAATACAAGATTATTTTGCAGTAGCTGATTATACCTACAGGATTTCGAACGGCAAGAAAAATAGCAACAAGGGGTTTATACATATACGCACCATTCGTGATTTGGAAGAGCGCAAATTTCTTATGTTGGAAGGCTATTCACAGCTTGAGTTCAATGAGTTTTTGCTGCTCAAATCCAGGATGCTGTTAGGGGGTGGCTTTCGTTTCGATCCAATAGCATTGATAGATAGCTCACTACGCCAAAATGGAAGTCTGAAGCTGTTTTTAGGTACGGGAATCTTTTATGAATATGAAGTGTATAGCACCGATCCTATCATAAAAAGTCAGTTGATACGGTGGTCGAATTATTTATCATTGGTGCTTAATGTCAGCAAAAAGATTGATTTGAATATGGTGCATTATCTACAGCCGGCTCCACAGGATTTTTCGAACTTTCGATATGTGCTAAATCTGGCGTTAAACACTCAGTTGACAGGGAAGCTCTATTATGAAATGCGGGTTGAATATCTTTATCGGTCTATAGTTTATGGAGGAAAGAAGCCTGGTGATATAGAAGTTAAAAATACTTTGCGATTAGTATTTTGAAAGCATGTCGAAAAGTTCAACAAATATTTAAAGATCTTGTTTTAATAGTAATCAATGATTTGATTCAATATTGCCCGTTAGGAAATACATATTAATTGACAGCATCGTTATGTTGAGAATTCATTGCCCGTTAGGGCATACATATCAATATAAAGCATCGTTATGTTGAGAATTCATTGCCCGTCAGGGCATACATATCAATAGCAAGCATCGTTGCATTGAGAATTCATTGCCCTTTAGGGCATACATATCAATAGCAAGCATTGATGCATTGTGAAATCATTGCCCGTTAGGGCATACATATCATTAGAAAGCATAGATGCATTGTGAAATCATTGCCCGTCAGGGCATACATATCAATAGCAAGCATCATTGAATTGAAAAATCATTGCCCGTCAGGGCATACATATCAATAGAAAGCATCATTGAATTGAAAAAACAATTGCCCGTTAGGGCATACACCATATCAAAATTATTCTTTAAGAATTTTTGTTGTTAAAATTTTTTAGAACGCCTATAAACGCAATAAAATCCATTACATGTGTAAGCCCTAACGGGCTATCAAAATCATTTCCTATCCTATATTTTATGGATATGTAAGCCCTACGGGCTATTGCTGAACATACGAATTCATTCAAGTCATTGCCCTTTAGGGCATACATATCAATAGCAAGCATTATTGCATAGAGAAATCATTGCCCGTTAGGGCATACACCATATCAAAATTATTCTTTAAGAATTTTTGTTGTTAAAATTTTTTAGAACGTCTATAAACGCAATAAAATCCATTAAATGTGTAAGCCCTAAAGGGCTATCAAAATCATTTCCTATCCTATATTTTATGGATATGTAAGCCCTAAGGGCTATTGCTGAACATACGAATTCAGTCAAATCCTTGCCCTTTAGGGCATACATATCAATAGAAAGCATTGATGCATTGAGAAATCATTGCCCGTTAGGGCATACATATCAATAGCAAGCATTATTGCATAGAGAAATTATTGTCCTTTAGGGCATACACCATATCAAAATTATTCTTTAAGAATTTTTGTTGTTAAAATTTTTTAGAACGTCTATAAACGCAATAAAATCCATTAAATGTGTAAGCCCTAAAGGGCTATCAAAATCATTTCCTATCCTATATTTTATGGATATGTAAGCCCTACGGGCTATTGTTGAACATACGAATTCAGTCAAATCATTGCCCGTTAGGGCATACACCACATCAAAATGATTTATTTATAATTTTTGCTTTTGCCTGTTATTGAATATTTATCAATAAACGCAATTCCATAAAATTTATAAGCCCTACGGGCTAAGAACAATAAACAACCAAAGCTTTTTAATGATCTTATTATTGACAAAAATTCTGAAATAAACGAAATTTTATTTGATATAACAATCCCATGTATTTTAACAGATACGTGGAAGCAATTCACCTGTAATACGATCAATAATACGTGCTCCGCCTATCACAGTTTGCAGCCACACCCTCCCCGGATGGCTTGCGGTTATCTCACCTATGATAGTGCTCTCTTTCCCAAGCGCATGTTTTTTTAATGTTGCAAGCATAAGATCAGCCTTTTCAGCAGCCACTATAAGCACCACCTTGCCTTCGTTTGCTACATACAAAGGATCAAAACCTAAAATCTCACATATTCCTCTTACTCCATCATTTACAGCTATATCTTGTTCATACAGCTCTATTCCAAAGTCCTTGTTCTCGGCTATCTCTACTGCTGTAGTAGCTAATCCACCACGTGTCGGATCACGCATAAAATGTATGCCACCTACTTGAAAAGCCTGATGGATGAGGTCGTTCAGACTTGCACAGTCAGATAATATCGGAGCTTTGATCTGAAGTTGGTTACGGGCACTCATAATAGCCATTCCATGATCAGCTATGCTCCCGTTGATGATGATTTTGTCTCCCGGCCGGATACGGTTTCCATGTGTGAGCTGATATGCCTCCTGTCGGACAAGACCAATACCTGAAGTATTGATATATATCTGGTCGCATTGGCCTTTGGCTACCACTTTTGTGTCGCCTGTAACTATACTGATACCGGCTTTTGCCGCTTCATCCGACATGCTGATAACTATCTTCTCTAGCAAGCTGACCGGAAAACCTTCTTCAATGACAAATCCTGTGCTTAGGTATTTTGGGATAGCCCCAGCCACTGCTAGATCGTTTACCGTACCTGCAACAGCAAGCTTTCCGATATCCCCTCCAGGGAAAAACAAAGGCGACACAACAAACGTATCGGTAGTAAAAGCCATATATCCCTGATCTGTTGCAAATACTGCCGAATCGCCCATGATATTTAACTCCGGATTGGAAAAATATTTCACAAACACGTGTTGAATCAGTTCGTGGCTCATTGCACCTCCGCTGCCATGACCGAGCATTATCAGGTTAGACTTCATGATCAGTTTATTTGTCTGTAATGATAGTATGCTGCGCAAGCCCCTTCGTTGCTTACCATGCATGCACCTACAGGATCAGACGGTGTGCAAGCTTTGCCAAACAGCTTACAGGCTGTCGGTTTTGCCAATCCTTTGAGGATATCTCCACATATACAAGCTTTGTCATCGCGAGTAGGCTCTACCTGAACCTCAATCATTTTTTCTGCATCGAAGCGTTTATAATCTTCCCGCAGACCTAATCCGCTATGGGGCAATACTCCTAATCCACGCCACCAGTCATCACCTGTCTCGAACACCTCGTTGAGCATATCCATAGCTTTTGGGTTCCCTTCGGGTTTGACAGCACGACGGTACTGAATTTCCACAGAAGGTTGATTGTTCTCATATTGCATCACAAGCATATAAATAGATTGCAGAATGTCAACAGGTTCAAACCCACTGATAACCACCCCCATCTGATATTGTTGCGGGATGAATTGATAGATATCAGTTCCGGTGATGGTGCTTACATGTCCAGGACCAATATATCCATGTATATTTGTTCCCTGATCAATGATGGCTGCCATAGCCGGTGGCATGAGTTTGTGAGCGCTATACACGTAAAAATTAAACAGCCCGGCCATATATGCTTTTTGTATGCCGGCAGCTGTAGCTGGTGAACTGGTCTCGAAACCTATCCCCAGAAAGATAACTTTTTTACGTCTTTGTTGCTTAGCTATATGCAATGCATCTAAGATAGAATAGACGATGCGTATATCGGCTCCTTTTGCTCTTTCTTTTTCAAGGCTTGAGTTAGAGCCAGGCACACGTATCAGGTCGCCATAGGTGCAAAGTATTGTATCCGGTAAGCGGCTATATGCAATAGCTCTGTCGATATAAGCTCTGCTGGTAACACATACAGGACATCCAGGTCCCGAAAGTAATTCTATATGAGGAGGCAATAAAGAAGGAATACCAAAACGTTGAATAGACATGGTATGCCCGCCGCATACCTCCATGATCCGAATAGGCCGCTTGGAATAAAAGCGAATGCGGTTGACAAGTGAAGTGATCAACTCTTGATTCCTGTATTCGTCAATATATCGCATCAACTATTCATTATGTCATGGAATTATTACTTTCGTTTTGTTGATCAGGCATGATATTGATTGCTTCATATTCCTTGAATAGTTCTAAAGTAGTGCGGGCTTCATCCGGACTTATCAATTGCAGGGCAAATCCGGCATGTACTAACACATAGTCGCCTATCCGGATCGAACTATGGTCTAAAAGCCGGAGGCTGACCGACAGAGTAGCACCTCCAATGGAACAGTTAGCTGTGTCGCCTTCAATAGATTCAATTTTTGCCGGTACGCTCAAACACATACAACAGGTGATATTAGATAAAGCAAATATACATAAATGAACGCATAGGCTTAGCTGCTTTTTCTTTTCTGGATCAGCTTAGCAGCTACCGCTATCTGCCCTAAGGCTATCCCACCGTCATTGGGTGGTATCTGCTGCGGAAAGAATACTTCAAAGCCACATTGTTTCAGCAACCGGATGCTGTGCTCAAGTAAATATCTGTTTTGAAAACTTCCACCAGACAAAACCACTTTATTCAATTGGTGCTTTTCCCTGATCCGGACAGCCGTTTCTTTGATAAGGTTCAGCATGGTGTTATGAAACTTAGCAGCAATGATCCCTGTAGATGTTTGTTTTTTGAGATCATCTAAAATAGATTGAAAAACAGTCTTAAACTCTATGCGATCTTCAATGAAATCAGCCTGATAGCTTTCGGCACATCCATGATCTATGGCAGCTTCTAATCGCATTGGTGCTTCTGCATGGTATTTGCTATGTGTGCAGATGTTCAGTAAAGCTGAGACGGCATCAAACAGGCGTCCGGCACCTGAGCTTGCCGGACAATTCAGGTTTAGGTTAATAGCTTGCAGCATCAATGGAATTTTATCCTTGGTTGGAGAAGGAAGAAAGTTGGTGGCAGTTTTAACTATTTCTGCACCAAAATATTTATACAGATATGAAACTGTTGTACGCCAAGGCTCACTGACCACCTTGTCACCTCCTGGCAGAGGTATTGGATCGAAATAAATGATCCGCTGATATTGGCTCAGCTCACAGATCAAGAACTCACCGCCCCAAATAGTCCCGTCATCACCTGCTCCGGTACCGTCAAACGCTATACCTATGACAGGCTCATCAATGAAATGTTCGGCCATCACAGCGGCTATATGTGCATGATGATGCTGTACCTCAATCACTTCTATACCATATTTTCGGGCTATTTGTGAAGAGAGATAGTCCGGATGTGTATCACATGCTATCCATATGGGTTCAAATCGAAATAATCTTGACAACCGTTCTAATGCTTCCTCATAAAAAGCTAGTGTAGCTGCGTTTTTCAGATCGCCTATATGTTGGCTTAGCAGTGCTTGCCTGCCTTTCCCGATAGCGAAGGTGCATGCCATTTCAGCGCCCATAGCCAATATACCTTCTGTTTCTATATGTAGTGATACGGGTGCTGGTGCAAAACCTCTGCTACGTCGTATCATTACAGGCTGTTCGTTGCAAACCATAAATACACTGTCGTCAACCCGATTATGTATTTCTCTATTATACCCGACTATTTTATCGGTCAGCTTGCCTAAGTTTTGGTATGCATCTGCATCGGTGATAGTGATGGGTTCATCTGAAAGGTTACCGCTTGTCAATACTATTGCTTCAGCCTGCATGAAATCGAACAGTTGATGATGCAAAGGCATATAGGGCAATACTATTCCGGTTGTGTTCAGGCCGTTACTCACTGAAGGGCTATACGGATACTTGTGGGGAAGGATTCCTATAGGCCGTTTCCATGAATTCAGCAGATTGAAGACCTCTTCGGATACATTAAATCGTTCTTTAAGCCTTTCTGCCGTCGTCATCACAGCCATTGGCTTTGCTTCTTTGTTTTTACGCTCTCGCAGCTTATGGACAGTTTTTTCATTAGTTGCATCGCAGATCAGGTGATACCCACCCATAGCTTTCAATGCAACTATTTCGCCCTGATCTATCCAATTGGCTATGGCAGCAGCCGGGTCAGACAGGGGTTTAAAATTTCCATGATGGTCTGCCATAGTATATACAGGTCCACAATGGTTGCAGGCAATGGGCTGGGCATGGAAGCGTCTGTCGGTGGGTTGGTGGTACTCGGTCTGACAGTAGTGACACATCTCAAATACATCCATAGTGGTCATATGCCGGTCGTAGGGCAATGCACGTATGATTGTGAATCTGGGGCCGCAGTTGGTGCAGTTGGTGAAAGGATAAGCTAAACGCCTGTGTTGGAGACGCATATCTGTCAAACAATCATTGCATACGGCTATGTCGGGACTAACTTCAGTGATGGCATTTGAAAGGTTAGCACTTTGTAGAATAGTCATGCTGTCGTAACCAAAGATATCTGTTTCGTTTATAGTAACCTGTTGTATATGAGCTGCATCAGGTGCGAAGCGTTCAATGTCAGCGAGGAAATAATCAATAGAATCAGTGTTTCCTTCTGCATGTATGCTAAGCCCTTCGTTGTCATTGGATACCCAACCTCTTATCTGATAGTTTTGTGCTAAACGATACACAAAAGGCCTGAATCCAACACCTTGAACCAACCCAGTAATATGAATATGAACTGCTCTCATCTGATGGTAGGTGTTGCGGTTGGAATCATTGCGGATGTTTTGGTAGGGATACAGGTGTTATTAATCTGTTGAGCTTAGTATATGCATTCTTTACGAGACGTAAAAATAAAAAATATTGTTTCAACTAACGTAAGATGGCTTGTTATCCAACAATAAATTGAGTAATAGAATTGGCAAGAGACTGATGTAACAATTTCCGACAAAAGCATTCTATTGCAGACATAGTTGACCAGAAAACAGTACTTTTGAAATCAATTTTTCGTCTATTAATATTTTGTAAGATTATGAAGAAATTTTTATTTTTTATCTTGTTTTTTCCTTTTATCCTGAAGGCGGCTTGGCTGAACAGTGAGCCTGTTACTGTTACACAACCTGATGGAACTATTTTGCATTGCTTTGCAACTGGCGATGAGTTTTATAACTGGTTGCATGATGCAGATGGGTTTACTATTGTTCAGCATCCCGATGATGGATTTTATTATTTTGCCGTTTTAGATGGTGATAAGTTGGTTGCGTCTTCCCTTCTTGTGGGGGAGGCTGATCCTGTAGCTCATGGATTACGACCGGGTATCAATTTGCCGGCGTCCAAAAGGATGGAGATACGCAGGGAATTGGAGCAGCATATGCGTCTGAACGAAGCCGGAAGATCGGGTGGCCGTGCTGCTGGAGTACTAAATAATATTGTTATTTACATCCGTTTTAGCGATCAGGAAGAGTTTACAACGGATACTCTGATCAATTATAGCCGGTTCAATAATGATCAGCCGGGTAGCAACTCGGTTCTCAATTATTTTCATGAAGTATCTTATGGCAAGTTAGAGTTACCTTCTACATTCTATCCTGTCTCACCGGATCATATTATTCGTTCCTATCAAGACACGCATCCACGTGCATATTATATGCCTCACCACCCGACAACCAATCCTCAAGGGTATCAAGGCGACAATCAGCGGACACAACGTGAGCATACCCTGTTAGCTAATGCAGTCACCTGGATCAATGAGCATTCGCCTGTCCCTGAGTATATTGACTTAGACTATAACAACGATGGCTATGTGGATAACGTGGTGTTTATCATCAGAGGAGCACCAACGGCCTGGTCCACTTTGCTGTGGCCACATCGCTGGAGTCTTTATACCCAAACAGTGTATATCAACGGAAAACGGGTCTGGGATTTTAATTTTCAGTTGGAAACCAGTATGAACAGCAGTGGGGTAGGAGTGTTGTGTCACGAACTTTACCACTCGCTTGGTGCTCCTGATCTGTATAGATATGTGGATACAGACATTACTCCCGTTGGGCAATGGGATATCATGGCAGCAAATAATAATCCTCCTCAATATATGGGAGCTTTTATGAAATTTAAGTATGGGAACTGGATTGAGGAAATTCCATGGATCACTGAAAGCGGCACCTATACGATTAATCCGTTATCGGAAGAGAATGGAAATGTATGGCGCATCCCTTCCCAGAATTCTACTTTAGAATATTTTGTGCTTGAATATCGCAAGAAAGAGGGTACTTTTGATGGTACCTTGCCCAGATCGGGCTTATTAGTCTATCGCATTAATCCTTCAGCCGGAAATGGAAATGCACAAGGGCCACCCGATGAAGTATATATCTTCCGCCCGGGCGGGACACCCTCTGTAAATGGCAACCTGTCTAATGCGGTTTTTGCCGAAAATTATGGCCGTACAGCCTTTGGCGATGGAACAGACCCGTATCCATTCCTGCAAAACGGTAATTTTGGCGGAGTATATATTTCCGATATCAGCATGATAGGGCCGACTATGAGTTTTAAAGTGGACTTCCCTGAACAACCTCAGGCCGATATCTCAGCAAATGCAGTAAATATATGTGTAGAGGATGAAATTACCCTGTTGGATGTATCTACCGGATTACCAGATACATGGAACTGGACTATACAGCCTAATACGTTTGCTTTTGTCAATGGAACGAATGCACATTCGAAAAACCCTGAAGTGAAATTTTTGGAAAACGGTAACTATGATGTGAGTTTGCAGGTAAGCAATAGCTTTGGTTCTGATCAGACTTCAAAACAAGAATATATTAAGGTAGGTGCTATAACAACCTATTTCGAGGAAGGCTTTGAGTCGGCTGATTTTAAAAGGGGTTCATGGCTGATTGAGAATCCAGACGACAATATCACATGGGGAATACATCCTGTTAGCGGAAATGGAGGTAATTGGGCAGCAGGGATCGACTTCAGGACATATTATTCCATAGGACAACGCGACCGGCTGATCAGCAAGCCTTTTGATCTAAGCAGTTTTACGACAGCATCTCTGAGCTTTGAACATGCGTACGCATTGAATCAGGCTACCATGCCTCATAGCGATTCATTGATAGTGCTTTATTCGACAGATTGTGGACAGAACTGGACACGCCTTGTTAGCTTGGGCGAAGACGGTAGCGGAAACTTTGCTACACACTTGCCTACTATAGAAACATTTTTCCCCACAGTAGCAGATGACTGGTGCGGAAATGGATGGGGTAGCCCGTGTAATAGCTTTGATCTTAGCTTTTTAGCCGGCCAGTCTGACATACGTTTTGCATTTGAAACGGTAAGCTTTTATGGCAACCCCATACTGATTGACAATGTGGTGATAGAGCAATATGTTGGAACTTCTGACGAAATGAGCCAACCATTGTTTGCTGTATATCCTAATCCTGCTCAATCAATGCTGTACATTCAAAGCAGCTATAATGAATCAATGCAATCCTACGAAATTGTAGATATGAGCGGCCGAACTATTCTGTACGGCAGCTTTAACGGATCAGCAAGCTTAGATTTGAAAAAATATTGCACACCCGGATTGTATATCATCCACTTAAGAAATGAACTTGAAAGTCAAAACTTTAAAATATTTGTTAAGTAAAAAACCCTTCTCTATCGTTGTGTAAAATACAGCATTACCGATTGAGTTGTTTTTTTAAGATCAAAAGCGAGGATGCCACTCTGTTGGCATCCTCGCTTGCTTTGGTAATTGTGAATAAGGATACCTCCAAATCATAGTGGTATATCTGATGAGCCGAACCGTAATAATCAGACCGATAACTTGGTTTTATCATTTGTACGTCCTATGGAACCAAATCGCCGAAGTTCATTTCAGGTTTCAAGGTTGAGGTAGCCCTTTAAGCAATCACAGGGATAAAAACCGATCATTGATTGCATAGCAGTATGAGTTCTTTTCAGATGTAAATATTCCGTTGATACCGATCTTTTTTGGGTTTTGTTGCCTTTAAAAATGCTTTTCTGCTGAAATAGTGGCGTTTTTACCTATTTGGCATCGTCTAAATGTTTCACCATAGACGGTTAAGAACTACATTTCTATACTGCGAAAGTTGGGTCATGATATTGTTTTTGATACCATTAACTATAAATACCAATATGTCTACAAGGAATCAAATGATGAAAACATAAGTAAAGCCCTAAGGATCATCGAGATTCCTATTCAAGGTTGTTCTAAAATAGCTGGTTTGTACATGCGTGCATGGCTTCTTTACGAATACGGTTGTATATTTGAAACCAGAAAGCCTATAAGTAACTACGGTTTAATTCTCAATCAATTTTTGACTATTTTTGCTGAAAGGGTTCAACTATAGAGTTAAATCCCCTGATTCATAGTTACATATTTTACGGGATAGTGTCCAGGAATCGGGAGGAGTATCGGGCTTTGAGTGTTTTTGTTGGCATTGTTGGGGCTCACTTTTTACGTATCCATGTTGCCTACAAAGCATGAGGTATTTCAAACCTTTTAATTTTTTGTAGATTCGAAGCATATTGAATAATTTTACTTTTTGGGAATACCTTTTCGTAATATTAATCTTATTTTATATGATTAAGTTTAACATAGTAATAGTATTTATTCTCTTGGGAACTATTCTGCTCTGCTCACAGGAAACCACTGAACAGGATAAGTTACTGAAAAGAACAAAGGAAAACTATAGTTTAGTTTTTACTAGCCCAGAAGAAGCTTTTCAAGAATCTGCAATTATATTGCAGGAAGCGCAAAGGGAAAAAAATCTGGAAGCTGAATTATGCGCTATTTCGACTCAATGTGTTTACTACGAGTCGAAAAATAATTTTGAAAAATTAATGATTACAGCAAAATTACTTTTTCAAAAAGCAGAAACATATCAAAATCCAGTATATCAAACCTCTGCAAAAATAGATATTTTTAATGCTTATGCATTTAATGGGCTTTATGAACAGGCATTTGAAGAGCTTAAACAAGCTGAAAGAATAATCAGAAGAGTAGAAGATAAGGATTTCATTATCATTCTTACACGAGTAAATCTTTACGTAGCATTTTCCAATTATTATTTTCTTCAGAAAGATTATGAAAGTCAACTTAAATATCTTGAGAAGATAGCTGATGAATATGAAAATTTAACTGATGAAAAATATAAGGAAAGGTTTCGATATATTGATTATTCAAACCGAAGCAGAGTTTATATTGATCTGAATAATTTGGATTCGGCAAAATATTTTGCTGAGTTATCTCTTTCAAAAGAAAGCGGATATGGTCGAAATGACATCCAATTCTCTAATTTTTTGGTGTTGGGGCGGGTTTCTGTAGAAAAAGGGAACTACGAAAATGCAATTTTGTATTTGTTAGAAGCCGAAAAAGTAAAAGGGTACAAAAATCATTTGAATCTTCTGACTTTGTATGATAATATCATTCAAGCATACAAAAGGCTTGATGAGCGCGAAAAGTTAAACGAGTACCATGCAAAGCGGGATTCTCTGAAACTGAATGTCTCAGAGAGCCGAAATGAATCCCTCCTTAGCTTGCTGGAGGAAAGCGGGAAAGATAGTATTTCAGAACACAGCATTGTGCTTGTCTTTTTCCTTGTGTTGATGGCAATATTAATGATGGTTTTCATCAGGAAAAACAAGATTTTAACCCGTCAGGAGAAAATCAGCCAGAAATATTTAGAAGAAAATCCAGAAAACGAGAGAGGGGAAAATTATTCCAGACTCTTGGAAATGCTTAAAATTAACGATCAGGCGTTTATGGCTTACTTTGAGAAAGTATATCCCACCTTTATACCAAAACTATTAAAACTAAACCCGAAAATAATTCAGTCTGATATTGAGTTCTGTGCTTTGCTTAAATTAAAAATACCAACCAGCGACATAGCTAGATATAAATTTATCACCCAAAAATCGGTACAGAATAGGAAATATTTAATTAGGAAAAAACTTAATATTCCTCCGGATGTAGATATTTACATTTGGTTTAGTTTATTTTAAGTGGCTGATATTCAATAAGTGTTTAACAAAAAAAACAGTAAGAAGATTTGAGGTGGAGCCATTTTCATGCAATAAGTAGATTTGAGGTAGTTAATTTATTTGATTAAAAATTCTCTCGTGGTATTTTTGTCAAGACAATTAATTTTTTTACTTACTTACCAAAATCAAAAATGCAATGCAAACCTTTCGTTACTTTCTATCAAGCTGTATGTTCCTGATTTTGCATATAGGTTCACTTTATGCCCAATGGATACCGACTAATGGACCTTATGGCGGCACTGTGAATTGTATTGTTGCAAACGACACAGAAATTTTCGCGGGTACTTTTGCCGGTGTATTTCTTTTCTCCGACAACGGCCAAAACTGGACGAAGGTCAGTTCTGGCTTAACAGACACTAATGTATATTCGCTTGCTACTTCCGAAACAAATCTTTTTGCCGGTACCAGTGGAGGTATTTTCCTTTCCACCGACAATGGAGCTAGCTGGACAGAGGCCAATTTCGGTATTCCTGAATATACGAGTGTTATTTCTTTTGCAGTATCAGGTACAAATATTTTCGCTGGGTCCTGGAGTGGGGTATTTCTTTCTACTGACAATGGCGAAAGCTGGACAAATGTCACTTCAAATTTGACAAACACAGCTGTTCGTGCTTTGGCAGTTTCTGGATCGAATCTTTTTGCCGGTACTTATGGTGGAGTATTTCTTTCCACCGACAACGGGGCAAACTGGACTGAAGTCAATTCTGGTCTGACCAATTATGCTGTGAGCTCGCTGGTAGTTTCGGACACTAACCTTTTCGCCGGAACCAGTGGTGGGGTGTTCCTTTCCACCGATAACGGCGAAAACTGGACTGAAGTCAGTTCAGGCCTCACCCATACAGATATTCGTTCCCTTGCGGTTTCGGATACAAATCTTTTTGCTGGAACTTTCGGTGGGGGTGTATTTCATTCATCGGATAACGGAGCTAGCTGGACGGAGGTCAATTCAGGCCTGACAAATTTTGATGTCTATACCATGGCCATTTCTGATTCAAAACTCTTCATAGGAACTTTAGGCAGTGGTATTTATGTTACCACCGATAACGGAACCAACTGGACAGAGGCCAATACAGGCTTGACAGCAATTATTACTCCAGCACTTGCAGTTTCAGAAGGGAACCTCTTTGCTGGGACTTTTGGTGGGGTGTTCCTTACAACCGATGATGGCGAAAATTGGACAAAAGTCTGTTCAGGCTTAACAAATGTTGACGTTTATACCTTGGCAGTATCTGGTTCGAACCTTTATGCTGGGACTTTTGATGGAGGTATTTATCGTTCTTCCGACAATGGTGAGAGTTGGACAGCGATCAATAATGGGCTAACAAATATAAATATCTATTCTATAGTAGTTTCGGGTACAAAACTCTATGCTGGGACTTTTGGTGGGGGAGTATTTCTCTCTACCGATCAGGGTGATACCTGGACTGAAATTAATTCGGGTCTGACAAATACCATAATTAGTACGCTAGGTGTTTCGGGTTCAAATCTCTTTGCCGGAACTTATGGAGGGGTGTTTCTTTTAACTGATAACGGGGGTAGTTGGACACCGGCTAATACAGGAATACCTGGTGGTTCTTCGGTAAATGAATTTGCCTTTTCGGGTACGAAAATCTTCGCCGGAACAGGTAGTAGCGGCGTGTACCTTTCGACTGATAACGGTGAAAGCTGGACAGAAGTTAATTCAGGCCTAACCAATACTTCTGTTCGTACTCTTATTGTCACAGAAGATTATCTCTTTGCCGGAACTTATGGCGGGGGAATCTTTCTTTCAGCAAACAACGGTGAAAGTTGGACTGAGATCAACACCGGCCTGACCAATCAACAGATTGTTTCTCTTGAAGTGTCAGGTCCATATATATTTGCTGGAGCTGATTCTGGTACCGCATGGAAACGATTGCTTTCAGAGATTGTAACCTCTGTCCCTTCCAACAAAACACCAAATGGAATAATTCTTCTTCAGAATAGCCCTAATCCTTTTACTTCCACAACAACAATTAAGTTTAATATTGCAGCCCCAAATTTTGTAAGGTTGTCAGTCTTTGACATGCTTGGACATGAAGTAGCCACTCTTATAAATGAATACATGGAACTCGGAATGAATGAAGTGGCCTGGAATGCGTCTTCTTTTCCAATTGGAACCTATTTTTACAAATTATTTGTTGGAGACAATGTTGAGACAAAAAAGATGATTATGATGAAATAGCCAAATAAGATCGTCTTCTGCCTTACTGTTTTATTAATACCAAAATAAAAACGAGGGAAGAGGAGTGATAAAAAAACTCTCCTTCACTCGTTTTTGACTTTATTTGCCCATTTATGGTTTTAATGAAATAAAACATATTATTCAATACAAGATCAATCGCAGCATGCTTTAAGGTAACCCTTCTGCGAAAGGCATCTTGTGGTTTTATTAAAGACCCATAATCTTTGCTTTTAAAAATTATGCCTGATCTGTTTAAAATCATTTATTATTTCTCAAAACCAAAAAAAAATAATAGAAGATCGGCATGCAAAGATGCCTACTGCTTAGGCAATTCAGCTGCCTGTAGCAAGCTGGTTTGATGTAATTGGAGAAGAAATCATCGCAGATGCCATATTAGACAGATTGGTTTATACTTCACACAGAATTGAACTAAAAAGGTGAAAGTCTGAGAAAAAACTGTAATATTGTCAGTAGAAAAGTTCTTTTAAATCGATCAAATTATCAAGAGGGTTAGTATCACCGGAATGGGGGACAGTATCACCTGAATATCCAGGATTTATTTTTGTTTTAGACGGTTAGATTTCAAGGGTAGTTGGTATAAATGCATAGGAGGGGATAATAAATAAACTATCTGTTTGCAGAAGATAAAATAAACCTGAAAAGCTTATATATAGAAGAATATGAATCCTGTTGCGATAGCGATCAGCTTGGTACGTGCTTTTGCTATGAAGTAAGACTTATTTATTTTTTTTCTAACAGCAGTTTTTGCATTTAGTTTGCTGTTAATATTAGAAAAATGATATAAAAACTTGATTATGAAACAAATAGGATTTATAAAAAAACTACAAATGATTTAAACCTATTTTGGTCATGAGTTGGATAGAAAAAAAGAAAAATTAGAGTTACTTCTAAAAATCATCAGAACAGAGAACGGTGGTGATTCTAAATAGGCACTTTCAGAAAATAGAATAATTTTTAATTTTAGGGATTAAAAACGCCTTTCAACAATCTCCCTTTGGATAAAACCATCAAAAGGGGGATTTTTTTATCCAAGAAATCGTGTGTGGAAGAA
>JALNZU010000063.1 GCA_023229245.1 Bacteroidales bacterium
AAAACAGCTTTTCAAATAGCCTTAAACTGGTTGATACAAAAACCACTCATGCTTACCATTCCCAAGATGAGCCAGAAAACTCATATCCAACAAAATATAGAAGCGTTGCATTTCCGGATGGAAGAGGCGGACTATAGGCAACTGGACGCTATGAAATAATTTTGGTATGCTTGTCAATATACTCTACATAGGTTTTAACAAGTGGAAGCATAATTAAAATTAATCTTGAGCTAAAAAATCAGACTTTTACCCTCCTGATTAATCACTTACACAGTTTATGGAATACTCTTAAAGAAAAGCTTGTAAGCCCAATTTAAATCATTTCAGGACTAAAAAAAGTATCTCTACTGTTAATTTCTTGTAGCCTTATCCTATCTAACAAATAGTCAATCTGGCAGATCCGGCAGAAGCGTATTCATACTAAGAATTGATTGTCCGGTAAGTCTGAATACAAGGGTTAGATATTGATGCTCTTTCAATATCAATTCAATAAAAACGCTTTTCCAATCTTGACGGTCAATAGCATTGAGTGTATTGATGAACATAGCTCGGTTATTATGAAGCTCCGTAAGCATAAACCACAGGTAATCAGCTTTCCTACTATAATAAAATGTATGTATTTCTTCATGTTTATTCATGAATTCGATGATTAGCTCGGAAAGGAATTTTTTATACAATCCTTTCTTATTTGCATAGTGATAATGGACCGAGCAGCGCAATACCCCAGCATTGTTTGCAATACGGTTGACCTTTGAGGCGTGGTATCCATAACGTAAAAACTCACGTCTGGCAGCTAAATATATTCTTTTTGAAGTATCCATTTAACTTTTTTTCGTATTGATTCTCTTATTACAAGCATTGTATCACACTTAAAAAGGCAACACCCTCATCAATAGGAATTGCGACAGTGTGTAAATTCCTGCGCATCCATTGTTCAGAATACTTAGATTAAAAACTGTATTTTATCTTCCAGTATATCATACTGTTATCTTTATACTGGCCAAAGCGACCTTCTCTATCGCCTGTAAACAGGTTTGCACCCATCTGTAAATCAAAACCATCGGCAAACGCATAGCTGATTTTAGGCCGTATCAGAGCATCTCCTTTATTCAGACCTGCATACGCAAACAGTTCGAGCCATACTTTTTCACGAAAGAAATCTTTGGCAGCTAAAAAAGTCATGGTATTCTCAAACTCTTCCTGATTTATTCCTTCCTCATAATCAGCTATAAATTCTTGAATGAACTGGGCGCTAAGCTTCACCCCTTTCAGAGTATAGTCTAACCCTATCATATAATGCAGATAATCTTTTTTTGCAGTTCCGTCTGTCGCTAATGGATCAGATGTCTGAAAATAGCGACCATGATTATAAGCGGCTTCAGTTCGTATGACAAACCCGCCCAGAGTTGTACTCAAACTTCCGCCAGCCATACTCATACGATGATATTCTGCTTTGGCATCCAATCCAATTGGCTTCATAGTGGTCTGATCTATTACACCTGTCATATGTAAAGCCGGGTCATCTAACCAATGATAGCCTGCCACCAACTCAAAATCGGCTTTTGATGTCATGCGTGAAAACCGTAAAAAGACTTCACTGTTTTCTACAGAAGGTTTTATTTCTTTTGAAGAGTACCCGAGTAAAGGAAGCGGAGGAACAAATAGTTTTGGGGCCCAGATGCTGCCTGGTTCAGCAAAACGAGTAGGTGTGAAAACGGGAACCCAAACAGCTTCCAGATTATTCATCCCGAAGAAATAATTGAGCTTGACCGCTGTAACTCCCATCCGTATCTCATCAAAATCGGGGAGCAAGAACTCGCTTAGGTCCTTAGGTGAAACTATATCGGTAATAAACACACCTTCAGCCTTACCATATATGATCTGCTGCTGTCCAATACGGATATCCAGCTTTGGGAAATAGGCATCCAAATAGGCTTCGCGTAAACGAAAATCAATATCCCTATCAAAATAATGATATAAAACCGGATTTACCTTAAATCCTATCTTATCTGTACGCTGCTCAAAATTCAGATTAAAGGTGTTTTGTATAATGGAAAACTCGGTCGCATCATTCATCAAGAAGCCGGTATAATTACGTGCAAAGCCACTGATATCAACTCCTTGGGCAATTATTTGTGATCCTGTTAATACAGCAAAGCCAATAAAAATCCAGGTAATAGTTTTCTTTTTCATAACTCAATTTTCTATAGTGTTTTTAATTATTTCCCCATAGTCATGCTGCGCTCGGTAAATTTCGAGGCAGGAATTCCTTTATTAATCAGTATCTCACTGAATATTATCTCAGTACGATGATCTTTTTGTATATTATGCATCTCCGTATGAAGAATAACCCAATATCCACTAATCTTTTTAAAGTCTTTGATACGCAGTATCTTCAGCAAGCGTCCATCTTCATCATAAAACTCGCGTTTCAATCCCAGGTAATTATCTTTCATAACCCAGGTAATTGTTTTGGAGTACATATAAGAGGGGTCTTTTGAAACACTTTCTACCACATAGCAGTTTTGTCCTTCCAACACCTCTTCTTTTACTAGCGTATGCTTGTCATCATCAGGATGACGGTCGCCCATATCATCGTAAGTAAAATCGGATCCCATGAAATAATCACTTTTACTATCACTTGAGATACGTTTTATCCTCTTGAGGGCTGGCAGATAAATCCATTGATCATCATCCCGTCCATCGCTGTAACTCCAATTCATAAATGAAGTATTTCTTACATCGGCAGGATTGAGGAAAAACATGATAGTCTTTTCCACATTATTCTCGGTTTTGATATAGCGTTGCAGCTCACGAACCCGTGTGTTTCCCTGTTTGTTGATAAGTCGCATCTCAAGCTGTCCCTGCACATCATCCCCTGTTGGATTATGATACACGGCTTCCATAATTTCCTTTCCGCTCATCTGAGCAGAAACCTGAATAGTACCCGTCAGTATAACAAGTACTGAAAGCAATAAAAATTGAATCGTTTTCATGATTTTTTGTGATTTAGTTTATGATTAAAAAGCAAATGCTTGTAGCCCAACCTGTATGTAGGAGATACGTCGGGCGAAATAAATATTGTAATAGTCTTCACCTGAATAGAGCTTGACAAAAAAGCTCACATCATGTATTTTCGGTGGCTTATACGCTATTTTTGCCATTAGATTTAGTCGTTTTGAAAACTCAAAAGCTTTAGCACCATCCTTATTGCCAAAAATCCAACTCGTTTCAAAGACAGCATTCCACATAGGAATTTTTGAGTTGCTTATCGTTTTCTGCTCTGCATGACGCAGCCATCGTTTCCAACTAAACCTATAAATTTTCAGCCGGTTGTGCCATCGCACAAAACCATAGCGCCCTTTCAGTTCATCATTAGTATCAATACCAGGATGTATTTCAACAGAAGTCTTGAAATACTCGTTAGTATTTTGAAATGGAAGTACTTGCGGATTAAAAAAGTAACCAAACTCAAAGTAATTGGTAGAAAAGTTACCTGAGGTATAGTTGATTGACCCATCTTCTGTATAGAACTCATCTTCTTGTCCGTTGGAATGATGGGCTAATGTTAAAAACAAGTAGCTCAGCTGTAGTCGATCTGGATTATCATGGGTTAAATGATGGTAAAAGGTAATATGCGGCATATAGCTTGGTGTACGAACCGGCAGTGATTCCTCAGCGTACATACGCAGTTTCATTGCTGGCGAAAGAGTAGCACCCCATACCGCATCACGGCTTGTACGTATTAAAAAATAAGGTTCAATGACAGCTTCAAAAATCAAAGGATCTAAATTGCCAAAACCTTGTGTAAAGGTTATAGTACTTTCGTTCTGATTAGCTCGTATTGCACTAAAAAAACTACTTTCAGATCCTATAGCTTCTACTTGTGAAAAGCCTTCCTGACAGATAGATAGTATCAACAGCAATATCAGATTTGAAGCAATTTGTTTCATAACAGCACTCGATCCATTAGAATTATTTTTGTTTCTTTTTGAAATAAATATTCGATCTGTAAATCACCAGATACATGATAGTTACTGTTGCAATGAAGCTGAAAAACATATTAAGAGATACTAAGGCTCCTAACGATCTGTTGGGCGGAAAAGCAGAGAAAAGCAATACCATAAAGCCCATAATCACCACAAAGGCGTTGAACGAGATAGCTCGCCCTGACTGATGCATAGTTTCAATTACCGTTTGTGCTTTAGAACCCGTTCTAAGTGCGTTGACTCGATACCGTTCGATGAAATGAACTGCATAATCCACTCCTATCCCGACAGCTATACTTGATACCAAAGCAGTAGTAGTACTTAAAGGGATATTCAATAAGCCCATCAATCCAAAACTAAGAGTTGCTGTCAAAACAATAGGAATAGAGCCTATGAATCCTAAACTCAGTTTACGAAACATCAAAGCTAACAGCAGGATGATAATCACTACCGACATCAACAAGCTCTTTATCTGCCCTTTAAGAATCAAATCGGTAAATACCAATGCCTTATACCCTGAACCGGCATAATTCATCTGCACATTCAGCTCATCGAAAGGTTGGCGGTATTTTTCCAGGATCTCAATAACCTGCTTTAAATCTTTGCTGTTATCGCTTTTTATCTGAACGACTATATTTGCTTTTCTATAGTCATAATCCACTGTCTTCCATAAATTATCCGGATCGCCCGACATTTCGTACAACAAAAGGTATTGGGCAATCAACTCCTGATCATCAGGTATCACATCAAAAGCCTTATCATCTGAATGCATCACCTGATTCATTCTCCTGATAAAGTTGGTAATGGAATGTGAGTTACCAACTACAGCAAGGGTTTCGGCATCGGCTTGCATTTGAACCATCAGCTTTTCGACCTCAGGACGTATCATGCTTCCATTTTCCTCCGACTCTAACACCACATTAATGGTACTTGTACCTCCAAAATGTGTGTTTACAAATGCATCCGTTCGTACGATTTCTGAGTTTCGTTCAAAATTTTCTAAAAAGCTGGAATTAATCCATACCTTTTGTATCCCGATAACAGCTACTATAAGTAAAACAATTGTAGTACTTATTACAAATGCTTTGTGTTTCAGTACGGCATCTGCAAATTTTTGCGCAAACCTTTCGGTTTTTTTCTGACTGCGTTCCTTGTTTTTCCCTGTACCTTTATATCTTCCAGGCATTGCAAATTCAAAAGCCGGAATAAAAAACAGAGAAAACACAAAAGCCATTAATACTCCAAAAGCTGTAAATAATCCAAAGTATTTAATTGGATACACATCAGAGGTAAGCAAAGACAAGAATCCGACAATGGTGGTAAACGCACTCATAAAGACCGGCTTCCACATTTTCCGAAACATATCCCAGATAAGTTCTTTCAAACCAGCATCAGGGTTTTTTCCTGCATACAACTGCATATTATTGTACAGATGGATACCATAGGCAACTCCAATGGCAATCAACATAACAGGTATCATAATACTGACAGCGTAAATCGGTATGTTTAAAGCTGCCATCAGGCCAAAAGCCCATATAGTACTTAGTAACACTACTGAAAGAGTTGCAACAGTTTGTCGAATACTGCGCAAGGCAATATACAGTACCACGATAATTACAACTATTACCAATGGCACCATAGTCTTCATGTCCTTCGGGCCTAAAAAAGCCATAGTACCTTCTACTATAGGCCTTCCAGCAACATAAATATTTTCGGGGCCTTTATACCCATTGGCAAAATCCAATATCTGGTTATAAAATTCCATAGAAAATATCGAATCGGCTATAGAAGCTACGATGAGTGATACCGTTTCATCCTGTGACACAATTCGACCTTGTACCATATCATTGGTACGAACCAGCCTTTGCAACTCATCAAGTTTATCACGACTTTGTGGAGTTCGCTTATAAAACGCCTTTACATCAAGACCATCCTCCGTACCTACGATATTATCTGCAGTATATAAAGAGGTGATATCATTGGCTTCAATACCCGGTATTTCCTGCAACGCAAGGGTTATCTCCCGTATCTTATCCAAAGTACCGCTATTGTATATCCCATCAGGATGTTCGATAGCAATCAATATCCCATCCCTTATATTGAACCATTCTTCGGCCATATCACTGTAGATAAAGGCCGGATGATCCTGAGGCATGTATTTATCAAGATTGGTCTCCATACGGGAATTCTGATATATTTCAGAAACAAACCATCCACTGATTATAAGTACTAAAAGAATAAATTCCCATGCGTACACCCTCAGTTGTTTTTCTGTTATCTGTTTTTTCATGTTTGTTAATATTAACTAACTTATTGATGATTAAAAAAGGGAAGCCTGTCTTCCCATTAATTACTCAAAGCAACCGAGTTGTTGTAGTAGGTTTGGGAGCTTTTATCACAAGAATTTTAGCCGTTTGAGTACTTTTGTTGAACAAGCAATGCACTATATCCTTCGGGCTTTCAACTATCATATGCGTTTCGACCCTGACAATTTCTTTGCCTACCTGTACGTCAGGAGTTCCTTCTACTATAAAAAAGAATACATCCACAGCTGTGATGTGGGGTTTAAGCTGTTCGCCTGGTTGTAGTGTAATTAGCACAGCCTGTGCACTATCTTTATCGTATAGCAGGCGTACATCCACTTTATGCGGTGTTTCGCTGATTGTTGTCTGTCTCCAGTCAATGATGTTCATAAAATTAACGAATTTGATTTGAATAATAAATTAACTTATCAGGATTTTTCGTAAACTCTCAAAAAATTTGGCACCTCTTTGTTTCATGTCAAAAGAATAGTTGGCCATTTGCCATTGTTTGACTAAAAGGCGTATTGATCCTAAAATGAGGATAACCAAGTCATCAGCATCATAAGTCGGATTTATTTCTTGACGAGCCTGACCAGCCACTATAATTGCATGAATATTCTGGCTGCTTCGTGTCATCACCTCTTTTACTTTTTGTGTGAGCAATGGCTCATTACGGAAAATTTCCTCACTGAAAATAACAGTTATCAAGGAAGGTAAATTCGCAAAGGCAAGAAAATAATTTTCAAAGATTTTTTCAATTCGCAACAAGGCATGATCTTCACTACTAATCTGAATATCAAAAATCTCACTGATAGTACCTGTAAAATAATCAATAATATTGACCAATATATCAATCTTATTCTCATAATGGCGATAAATGGCCGGCTCACTGATGCCAATTTTTTTCGATAGGTTTTTCATGGTCAGTCCCTGTATACCTTTTTCAGCTATTAAATTGGCTGCCGCATAAATAATTTCAACCTGTCTTTCTGTAAACATATCTATTAAAATAAAAATG
>JALNZU010000064.1 GCA_023229245.1 Bacteroidales bacterium
ATGTCTAAAATTTCGAGAAATAACTGTTTAACCTTGATTTCCGCTAGATTCGGGCCTAAATCCAAAATTCAAAAGGGGAAAATGGTGTGATTTGAAAGTAAATTGTAGGTTTGTGAATTAAACAGGTTAGGTGGTTAGATTTAGGGGTGAAATGGTATTAATGTATAGAAGGTCAACACACAGATTACCCTTGATCTAAAAAATAGGATAGTCTCTTATGTGAAAAAAATGGATTAAAATAATTTAAGTTATGAGCCGGTTAAGAAGAAAAGAAAGAAATG
Source organism: Bacteroidales bacterium (assembly GCA_023229245.1). GTDB lineage: Bacteria > Bacteroidota > Bacteroidia > Bacteroidales > F082 > JALNZU01. The sequence continues at coordinate 282 of JALNZU010000064.1, forward strand.
ACAACAACATCAGTAAAATCATAAGAATCAACGAGATTCTTATTTAGAATCATTCTAAAATAACTGATTTGTGTGTTCGTGCATGATATTTGTATGGATGAAGTTGTATATTTATAGCCAGAATATTATTCTTAACCAAAAGATTGAATTATGAAAACAATTAAAATTCTCCTCGATTTTATTCGATTTAAGCAAGTTACCGCTGACCAATATCACATCCAAAGATTCGTTTCAGTACGGCATCAAAATTCATTATTTGAATGGGGATGCGGCAGTAGAACTTTAACACAAAATTATATGAAATACTTTTTGCTCTTTTTACTCTTATCCTTTCGGTTTGTTTATTCCCAGCATTCTTTTGAAATCGTACTAGGTGATAAGGATGGACATGAATACGTTTTGCATACCATTGAACATCAGGATAACTATTATGCTGTTGGTCACAAAGCCATACCTGAAAATGTTCTTTCAAATATAAACCGTATTAGCCTTGAAGGGAAGCTTATACAATCAGAATGGTACTCAAAAACGGATACAGCTAGTTTTTTAAGCTTTATCTTGCCAAAGGAAAATGGCAACTTATTGTGTATCGGGAAAATTGCACCTGCTACATCGTATCGCTATTCAAATACGCTTTACTTTCGTGAAATTGCTCCCGATTTAAGTTTAGTAGGCGAGAAATATGACAGCCTGCCTGTGACAAATACGAATACGAATTTCGTTATAAACAATTACCTGATTAGTCCTATGAACGAAATCATAGTACAGGGCATCATAGATACTGCACTTGAAGGACACACGGATTACTTATTTTTTGCCAAGTATGATTTTTCAGGCAACCGCCTGCAGCACAAACTGTATTACCAATACAAAGATTATTCGCAAGGTAGTACTTTATTTTTCAACGAAGACAGCACAGCCTTTTATTTATGCGGGTCTTTAACCATACAAAATTGGTATGAGTGGGCAAAGTTTGACTTGGATTTTAACTTCCTTGCCAGTGGTTATTTTCCTACCAATGAAACTTCTCTTACTATGACACCTGTAACTGTAGAATGGTTACGGAATGGTAATTTTATTATGGCGAATAAGCTGCGTAAAGTTGGAGATGAGTTTGTTAGGGGGTTGGAAATGCGTATTTACACTCCAGACTTTGAGCTTTTGGAAAATGTATTCATTTATGATGATCGGAAAGTGGATATACCCTTTTTCAGAGGTATGGGATTTATAGATGAAGACTTAATCTGGGTTGCAACTCACCAACCTGAGTATGAGTATCAACCAACAGATATTAAGTTTTATCTTTTTGATTCCAATCTCAACCTCAAAGGCAGCAAAGTGTATCATATGGATGTAGGTCATAGGCTTATTGATTTGCTAGCTACTTCTGATAGCGGATGTTTAGTTAGTGGAGCTCGTGATCAAAAGCCATTGGATCCCTATCGGGATGCCTACATACTAAAAGTCAGTTTAACTGATGTGATTACCGGCAGCAGTGAGCAAATGGCTGTTGGGCAAGAAGTGCGCCTTGGGCCTGTGCCGGCTACCGACAAACTCTTGGTGCAAACAAGGAGTGATGATTGCACAATACAGCTCATCAATTTGGACGGAATCATGCTTTCTGAATACCGGCTGCATCGGGGTGTTAACTTAGTTGGTATTCAACAACTACCTGCTGGTTTGTATATTGCCACCATCATCAACAACAAAAACAATCAAGTAGAAACTTTCAAAATTATCAAACAATAAAAGTATGGATGTTGATTCCGCTCTTTGGTACCTGGAATCCTGTTTCAATTATAGCTATGGATTTCCAAATGAGTTTTACAAAACCTACCAGGTGGACACTATTTATTTAACCCTTGAACTGACCGGCAACCATCGAGTAAGCATGAATGCCTTAATTGCTAAGTATGAGCAAATGATTGAGGAAGTAAGGAGTGTATATCATGGCTCTGCTTTTGAACAAAAGGGCCTTGCGCTCATCAACCTTCAAGAGGCCTCCGGTACAACCGAAAGTATTCACTTTGCGGTGAATGTGGTTACAGGCGAAAAAACCGACGACATTCCACCTCAGCCAGTACTTGAAGGGCCGTTTGGTGATGAGGATTATTGGTGGTATGGGGAATTGTTAGGAAGGTGTAATGAATTTCTGGGAGAATCTGATGCTGCACAACAGCTCATGATGGCTATGAATGCCAGCTTATCTGATCCGACCGGTAACTTTTACGTGATTAATCCGGTTTTAAAAGACAGAAAGGGTGGAAAACCCAATGTTCGCCGGCCCAACGACCCGCTTGACAATAGCTTTGATTACTATCTATTTTGTGCTTCTGAGGAAGTAGGACCGGTTAACCTTTGTTTGGAGCGCAATACCATGAACGCGTATTTCAATTTTTTACACTACTTAGGCCACCAAAAAATAAAAGAAGACGAGGGCCTTGGGACTGAGTACAGCCTGATTAATCTTGTTAAAATGAAAGGTGATTGGGAGTTTATTAATGAAGAGCTCAATTATGATAGGATCTTTTTTCACAAAGGTTCTTTCAATTATGGTATAAAAGTTCACTATATTACGGATCCTATTTACCCGATTGAATTGGATTAAATGTCAATAACGACAATTTTATAATTTATTCAAAAGCAAAAATATGAAGAAGTGTTTTATAGCTATATTATTCCTTCAGTTCAGCTTGTCATCAATAGCTCAAGCCTCATTTGAGTTGATTTTTGGTGAACCGGAAATTAATGAGAATTGTACACAAACGCTGGAGCATCAAGGATACTATTATTCATTGGGTAGTAAGGGAGTTTCCCCTGAAAACTATAGAGCTATGGTATTGTATAAAATAAGTTATGATGGACAGATTATAGGGCAGGTTCAATTTCCAAAACCAGATACTAGTTACGGAATAAATTTTGGCATACCCAAAGCCAATGGCAATATTCTATGTTTTGGAACCTTAGGGCATGAACCGTATCCCTCTCAGAGGCGATATACCTATGTTTGTGAGATAAGTCCTGAACTTGAACTTGTTTGGGAAAGAATGGATAGTATTGTGGAATCTCATCCACTTGCAAGACATAGATTAAAAACTATCATGCTAACTCCGGATAATGAAGTGATACTGCAAGGAATAGTTGATACAGTGGAGTATGGATTCAATGAATTTCTTTTTTTCGCAAAATACGATCTTGAAGGCAACAGGCTTGGGTATACGTCATTTATTAATTATGTAGATCGTAATATAGGTAGCCTGATGTTAAATGAGGACGGCAGCGGTTTTTTCCTGTTTGGTGAACTGTCAGTTGGGCGTTCATCACGTAATTGGATCGAATTTGATTTCGATTTTAATTATTTAGGTAGTGGTCGTCTTGAAACACATCATGGTCCGCCCCTTATATGGAGCCCAGCCACCGCCAGTTGGGTAAGTAGCGATAATTTCATTTTAGCCAATAGTTATGAAATACCCGGAACCAATGAAAAAGGCCTTGAGATGCGGCTATTTGATTCCGGGAAGCAATTGCTTAAGTCAACAGCTATTTACCATGACAAAGATATTAGAATACCAGAATATAAAGGAATGGGTTTTATTGATGAGAACTTCATTTGGGTTGCCACCTTTGAGCCCCTTCTTCCTGATTTTACTGGAGAAGAGAAAATCAAATTTTTCGTATTTGACAATGAAATTAACCTAAAAGGCTCCATGACCTATGAAGGTGGTATTCGCTATTGGCTTTGGGATTTATTGGCAACAAGCGATACCGCTTGCCTTATTACTGGAGTTGTTGGCGAGAACCCTGGTGTCAATATGTTTACTGATAACTATCTCAAAAAAATAAGGCTTGATGATGTAGTAACGGGCATCATTAATCAGGATTGGAAAGTTGGGTCTACCATTGAAATATGGCCTGTACCGGCAGGGGAAACACTACATGTGAAAAGTAGTATTGATTCCGAGCTGCTAGTTTTGAATGGAATAGGACAGCATATTAGTGTTCATTCTATAAGAAAGGGATATAACCTCATTTCACTAACAAATCTATCATCCGGTATCTTCTTCATCGCTGTCAAGCAAAATGAAAATATTATTGAAACTCATAAACTTATAAAACAATGAAATTTCCATAAGATCTAAAAATCATACCCACTGTGCATGAATAATAGTTGCGACTTTTGAAGGTGAAATCAATACGAGCAACTATGGATACACAAAAAGTAAGTTTTCCGCAACTTGTCGAAGTAGGCTGCGGCATAGATGTACATCAAGCGGTAATAGTAGCAACGATCCGTAGCAATGATCACACATTTGAGACACGGACATTTGAAGCCTACACAAGTTCTTTGAAAGAGTTAAAAGATTGGTGCAAACAAAAAAGAGTCACTCATATAGCCATGGAAAGCACCAGTATCTACTGGAAATCGGTTTACAACATATTGGAAGAGTTTTTCGAGGTATTACTGGTCAATGCCTGCCATGTGAAGAATATACCGGGTCATAAGACTGACAAGAAAGATAGTGCCTGGTTAAGCAAATTGCTATTAAGTGGATTACTCAAGGGTAGTTTTATTCCTGCTATAGAAATACGAGATTTGCGTGATCTGATTCGATACAAGAAGAAGCAGGTACAACAAATCAGTTCTGAGCGCAACCGGTTGTACAGGATACTTGAAAATGCCAATATTAAACTAAGTACGGTAATGAAAGCCGATAGCGTGAGTGGACAGCAAGTGATCAAGGCATTATTAGCAGGTGAGAAAGATCCTGTGAAGCTTTCTAAACTTGTATACGGGAAAACCAAGGCTAAAAGAGCAGATATCATCAAAGCATTTGAAGGGAATCTGCGTGATCATCATAGGTTTATGCTACAAACTATCCGGCAGAGTATAGAAAGCAAAGAACAGTTGATTAAGGAACTAGAAAAGCAAATAGGCCTGATGGCAGATAAATATGCGGTTGAAATCGAATTGTTGACAACCGTTGATGGAGTAGGAAGACAAAGCGTTATAGCCATATTAAGTGAGATTGGAACGGACATGTATCTATATCCAAATGAGCATCACTTAAGTAGTTTAGGAAGGATGAGCCCGGGCAATAATGAGAGCGCAGGTAAAAAAAGAATTAAAACCATCTAAGGTAATCAGTATTTGAGGGCAATCCTGACCGAATGTGCTTGGGAAGCGACAAGGAGAGGATCAAAGAATTGGAAGCTGCCAGTTAACAAATCAATTGGAGGTCGCTTTTTTTACTGGACATCCCGACAATGAAATTGACATCCAAAAAAAATTAAGCATCCACTGTTGTTGCCAAGTCAGTATTTTCTCTGACCGGAGCACCTAGATAAAAATTTACTCTCTTAATTTTTTATTTAATTTTGAGACACATAACTAATTTATATACAGATGAAAAAGATTTATTTAATTTTAATAATAGCTACACTATCATCTTCATCTTGTAGAAAAGATGAATGTGAATTACCTGATCAAATAATTGGTACAGGAGAGATAATTGAAAATGCATTGGTTTCTCAACCAGTAATTACATGGGAAATGAGAGATAAAGTGCATGTAATTCAGGATGATTCACTTAATAAATATAATTTGAAAGTAAGCTTTGATAATGGTTCAACGTATGATTCTATTGATTTTTCAATGTACACTTTGTTAGGGAAATATGCAAGAGGAAAATGTAATGTTACTTTTGAAAGGAATGTTATAAGGAATGATTCACAAAAAAAATTATATTATGACATTAAAGTGCATCAATGTGGAACCTGCGAAATAAATTGGGAAAGCATGAATTGGGTACTAATCCCCAAAATGCCTAATGATTATGAAGTGGTATTTAATGTGAATGAAGAATAGCTATTTGTAATGGAGATTTTACCGTTGATGGAAATTCTTGTGTTTGTATAAAATTTAAAAGTAAAATGGGAAATGATTTTTGATTCTGCATTAGACTCATTGAAAATGATGGTTTGAGCTGCAATTTTATATATTGGCTACAGAAGGACATTATTCAGGGCAAGGATATTATATTGAAAAAGAAAAAATTAATGTAGATTTTGTAGAAGATGACAGATCATTTTTTTACTAACTTTTATTGATAGTGCATGGATTCATAACTTTATAGCGACTCATGATGTTATTGATGAAAAGGAAAACTATTATATATATTGTTGGACTTAAAAATTAATTGCACGACCCACTAACAAAGCCAGGCAAGTCCGGACTTTTTGCTTATAATGTAGCCACGTTTTCCTGAAAGAAATCCTAAAACTTTTTATGACAGCATGCGGTGAACTATATCTTGTTCATTAGAGCAAAGACACTGAATTTGTGAGCAATATCTTTAATGACACGACTGGATAAAAGATACTTTCTCAAAAAGTGTGTAAAGTGCAATTTTTCCAAAATCTGAGTTTGTAAAACTTAAAAAATTACTCCTAAACAACACACAACCCAAAAAAACCTATCTTTACCCTATTAAATCAGGCTATGCCAGAGCGAAAACAAATGAGCCGGTTATATACATATAAAATAACTAGTGATTATCTTAGGGTAGAAGCTCCCTTTGTGAGTCTGTATAGCAGGGATGTTAGCGGCTTTACCGGCCACGAGCATTTGTATGCTTTCAACCTGATAAATATGAACGGTAGGAATGGAGTTTATCCCGAATGGCTTCGCTATTTCGGGAACCCCATGGTTTCGCGCATGCTATCACCGGATAATTACATACAAGCACCCGATTTCTCACAGAGTTTTAACAGGTATAGCTATGCATGGAATAATCCGTTAGTGTTTACTGATCTGGATGGGGAGTTTTTAATTCCTGCTTTATTTGGAGCTTGGTTATTATTTACAGAATCTGGTTACGAAGTTCAGAAGTATGTGTTACCGGTAGCGACTCATGTTGATTTGAGCTTTGGGAGCCATTCTAATGGAATCGGCTTGAATTTTTCAGTTGGTATCCCTCAATTAGCACCTATAAGCTATCGATATGATGTAGGAG
>JALNZU010000028.1 GCA_023229245.1 Bacteroidales bacterium
ACTTCTTCCACACACGATTTCTTGGATAAAAAAATCCCCCTTTTGATGGTTTTATCCAAAGGGAGATTGTTGAAAGGCGTTTTTAATCCCTAAAATTAAAAATTATTCTATTTTCTGAAAGTGCCTACATAAGCCTGACCGGTTATTTGTAAGGTAGTAGCATAGAAATCAATGGTTTGCCACTGCGACATAAGAAAAAATAATAAGGGGTCTTTCAAGCCGCTTACCTGTGTAGCTATGACTTTTTCATGCTGCTTAGCCGGTGCCTTAAAATACTTTTCCGATACTGTCTCCATGACCATCAGTTCATTTTTTTGAGCAAGATCTGCTAATTCGGGACGAAGATGCTCAGTGGTATCAAATCCGGCCACAAAAAGATCATAAGCAGTATATTGATAACTCTTCAGGGTAAGATGATGATGTGTTGCTGCATGGGTAATCAACTGTCGAATGATTCGATGGGCAGGGTTTTCACCTGCTGTAACTACTACTTCATCCAGCTCTACGGATGCAGGAGACAAACAAATCGTACCCTTGTCAAGATTGCGTGCCCTGATTGCCAGAGACTGAAAACCTAAAGCAGAAAATTGAAGGCTGTCAATTGGATCAACCTCAAGAGTAAAACGGCCATCAATATCGGTAATAGCTACCAATCCTTTTCCAGAAAGCAGGATATGGGCAAATACTATAGGTTCTCCTGTAGCACAGTTACGAACAGTTGCAATGAGCTTTCCATCCTGCGAATGCACTATAAGGCAACCGAATAAAACCATAACAACAGCTAACATCAGACGGATAGCATACCAAAGCTTTGAGCCAGACAACACTCCATTCATACCAATCAATTAAGAAGTAAGGTATAGCCGAATATGGTAATACATATCATGCAAATTTAGTTTTATTAAATGGTACCATTTGCTGCACTGCCAATAGCCGTTTATGAAGTACTATACCAAAACCTGAACTATTAATCATTCAATATGTTGCGGTTTCATTTATAAAGAATCATTTTTAACCTGCCTTATTGAATCAAAAAAAAGCTCCCTTATATGGAAGCTTTTTACTTTTTATTTTATTCATTCGCTTTTACAGGAACAGTAGCTGCGCCAAAATATATACGGGTAACAGTACTATCAACGAAAAACGTATCATATATCCAAAGAAGCTGGGCATGTCGATTTTATTTTCTTCGGCTATGGCTTTCACCATAAAGTTAGGTCCATTTCCAATATATGTCATTGCACCAAAGAATACCGATCCTACAGATATAGCTTTCATAAACTCAGCTGGGATCCCGGCTACTAATCCAGTAGCTGATGCATCGGTTAGTCCAAGGGCAAGATTATAAAATGATACAGCAGTAGGTGCGTTATCTAAAAACGAGCTCAGCCCGCCCGATGCGTAATAGAAATGTGCTACAGTCTCAACACCTAAGGTCTTGGCATTGGTCTCTAACCATAAAAGTGCCGGTACCATAGTAATGAAAATACCTAGGAAAAGGAAGGCTACTTCAATGATAGGTCCATACGTAAACTTATTGGCTTTACGCAGTTTACCTGAAGTGAAAAATAATGATAATCCAGCCATGAGTATTATAGTTGCTTCCCGTACAAAAGCCAGGTAGGGATTATGTTCTATGGCAGGTATATACTGCTGGTTCAGGAATGCTACAGAAAGTACTACTCCACCTAAAAAGATGAAGTTAAAACTTCCTCTAAGCCTGATAGGCTGGATATTGGTTTTGTCAAAACGAATATTCTCAGCTGGCTCTTTCCGGTAATAATGGGTATCAACTATAAAAAACAGTATCAACAAAATTATATTTACAAAAAGCCATTCGGGGACCAGTTGAAAGAACCATGTAAACGGAGTACCTCTCAAATAAAGCAAAAATAATGGTGGGTCGCCAAGGGGAGTGAGCAAACCGCCCGCATTGGCTACTATGGCAATAAAGAACAAAATAGTATGTACCCGATAACGGCGTTGGGTATTGGTGTTAATGACAGGACGTATCAACAGCATGGCTGCACCTGTGGTTCCCATAAAAGATGCCAACACAGCTCCAATGGCAAGAAACAAGGTATTAATAGCAGGCTTTGCCTGTATGTCACCACTCAAATTGATGCCCCCAGTGATGATAAACAAACCACCTAAAAGCACTATAAATGGGATATAGTCAAAAATCAACTGATGCTCCAGATTATGAAGAAAACCAGTAGCAATCAGATAAATAGCAGTTGGAATACCCAAGACTAAAGAAACGATGAGCTTGTTGCGGTTGCTCTCCCACCAATGATGGAAAAACAAAGGGCCCACAGCAATCATTAACAACATAAACAGGAAAGGAATGGAAGCATACAAAGGGATGCTGGCAGTAATGTTTAGGAGTAATCCTGCATTTAAACCATGTATCATACAATAAGTTTTAAAAATGTAAAATCGCGCAAACTTACGGAATTAATTAAACAAATATTGCGGTATTCAGAAAAACATTTAACAAAACAAACGGGAAGTTATCCACTCAAAAGATAGGATAACTTCCCGTGTCAGTGCTCTGATTAAAAAACTTTATAACATATTGTTTCTAAGGCTATTAGAAAGTCTTTATTCTAAGAAGCTATTTCAATTACCTATCAGCTTATCTCAATTATTCCATTGGAGCCAAGTTTATTTTTTTCGGTAAGCTTAGGTTTATTTCACTACCCAAATTTGTTTGGTTCATCAGGAGACTCCAGTGATAATTCCTTCATTATCGATATTCATTTTTTCTGAGGCTGGCTCTTCAGGCAGTCCGGGCATTCGCATTATATCACCAGTGATAGGCACCAGAAATCCAGCTCCCGAGGCTACTTCTATCTCTCTGACCGTGATCACAAAATCTTTCGGACGCCCTAACAGATCAGGATTATCCGATAAAGATTTTTGAGTCTTTGCCATGCAAATAGCCAGATGATCTAATCCCAGATTGGCTATCTTAGTGAGGTTTGCCTTAGCTTTTGAAGTATAATCCACAGCTTCGGCACCATAGATTTTCTTTGAAATAGTTTCTATTTTCTTCTCAACGCTATCGGTCAAAGGATAGAGCGGGACAAAAGAAGTGGTGTTTTTATCCACCGTATCAGCTACTATCTGAGCCAGATTTTCAGCTCCTGCCCCTCCCTTTGCCCATACATCAATAACAGCTACAGGAACATTTCTGTCTTTACAATAGTTTAAAAGGAAATCCAATTCTTCCTCTGAATCAGTCTGAAACTTATTGATAGCCACTATGGGTGCTAATGCAAACTGTTTGATGTTTTCAATATGTTTTTCAAGATTAGGCAATCCTTTTTTAAGCGTTTCCACATTGGCTAATGTGATTTCTTTCAGTGGCTGTCCGCCATGATATTTTAACGCTCTGATAGTAGCCACCAACACTGCTGCATCGGGTGATATATCAGCACTGCGGCATTTTATATCCAGAAATTTCTCAGCACCCAGATCGAATCCGAATCCTGCTTCTGTAACAGTGTAATCGGTAAGCGACATAGCTGTTTGTGTGGCTATCACCGAATTGGTTCCTTGTGCAATATTTGCAAAAGGGCCACCATGTATCAATGCAGGTGTACCTTCCATAGTCTGTACCAGATTGGGTTTTATCGCATCTTTCAGTAGCACAGCCATTGCCCCATTGGCCTTAAGGTCGCTTGCATAAATAGGTTTCTTATCGAATGTGAACCCTATGAAAATATTTCCTAAGCGTCTTTTCAGGTCATCTATATCATTTGACAGGCATAGTATAGCCATCACTTCGGAGGCAGCAGTAATATCAAATCCTGTTTCACGCGGAATTCCATGAGCTGTACCACCTAATCCAACTACTATTGACCTCAGCGAGCGGTCGTTCATATCCATCACCCGTTTCCATGAGATGGTCCGCGGGTCTAAGTTCAATGAGTGCCTTTTGCTCTGAATATTATTATCTATCAAAGCAGCTAATAGATTATGTGCTTTTTCGATGGCAGCAAAATCGCCTGTAAAATGCAGGTTGATGTCTTCCATAGGCACCACCTGCGAATATCCGCCTCCTGTAGCACCTCCTTTTATTCCAAAAACAGGTCCTAAAGAAGGCTCACGCAACACCACAGCAGAACGCTTTCCAATGCGGTTTAAAGCTTGCGAAAGGCCGATAGAAACAGTAGTCTTACCCTCTCCGGGAGGGGTAGGCGAAATAGCCGAAACTAAGATCAGCTTACCAAATTTAGAACGATCAATAAAAGATAAGGGCAATTTAGCTTTGTATCTTCCATACAATTCGAGATCGTCAGGGCCAAGACCTAACTGTGCCGCTACCTCGATAATAGGCCGCATCGTGCTACGGCGGGCAATTTCAAGATCAGTCATATATGATTGTGTTTATATTAATTTTCATTCGAGAAACAAAAAGAAGTACTCTGGTTTTCTGCAAAAATACAAACAAGAGACGGGATAAACATAAAACCCGATTTAAAGCACCTACGAAATATAAACTTTCAAGCTGAAAAATACAAAATTTGAAATAAAACCAGTACAGAAAATTTTCTTTATTTGAGTTGATCAGTGCCTTCCATTTTATACCTTTGCTGGTCTCATATCAAACAGACCTCAACTATGAATCATAAAATTTGTTACGTTTTGATCCTTTTTTATTGCGTTACAATTTCCGAATTATTTTCACAATCCAAACACATAAAAATCATTGAAACATCTGATGTCCATGGGGCAATTTTTCCTTATGACCTGATCAGAGACAAACCGACTACTGCATCATTAGCACAGGTCTTAACCTATGTAAACACACATAGAGCCGACAGCTCACAGCTTGTCATTCTCATTGATAATGGCGATATACTGCAAGGTACACCAGTTGTATATTACTATAACTTCGAGAAAAGTGACAGCCTGCACCTGTTAGCAGATGTGATGAATTATATAGGCTACGACATAGGTACGGTAGGTAATCACGATATAGAAGCAGGACATGAGGTGTACGATAAGTTTCGGGCTGAGATCAATTTTCCATGGATAGCTGCCAATGCTATTGATGCCAAAACAGGTGAACCTTATTTTAAACCTTATCATATGATAAAAAAAGACGGTATATCTATTGCTGTCTTAGGTCTGATCACACCGTCCATCCCTAATTGGCTTCCCGAAAGGCTTTACTCAGGCATACAATTCGATGATATGATTGAGACAGCAGAAAAATGGGTGCCTATCATCCGCAGCCAAGAGCAGCCCGATATATTGATTGGGTTATTTCATTCGGGAGTAGATTATACGTATGGAGGAGTAGATGAAAATACGTTTAAAAACGAAAATGCTTCCCGACTTGTAGCCGAGAAGGTACCGGGTTTTGATATTGTGTTTGTTGGCCATGATCATAGCGGATGGAACTTTGTCACTCAAAACAATAATGGAGATGAGGTGTTGATACTGGGCACAACCTCAGGTGCGCGAAATGTGGCTGTAGCCGATATCATACTCAACTATGACACAACAGATACCCCAGGGATCGAAAAACAAATCATCGGCTCCTTGATTAATATGAAAGATTATATACCCGATCCGGATTTTATGAACTATTTCTACCCGCAGTTTGAAGAGGTCAAACAATATGTGAATCGTCCGATAGCTGAGTTCACATCAACCATCTCATCCCGGGATGCTTTGTTTGGCCCATCAGCTTTTGTTGACCTGATCCATACGATCCAATCAGATCTGACAGGTGCCGATATTTCATTTACAGCTCCTCTTTCGTTTAATGCAACCATTCAAGAAGGGACTATTTATGTGCGCGATCTGTTTGAGCTATATAGCTATGAGAATCAGCTTTATACCATGCAACTCACAGGAGAAGAAATTAAAAACTATCTTGAATTTTCATATGGCCAGTGGATGAACCAAATGAAAAGCCCGTCAGATCATCTGTTGAGATTCAAGAAAGACGAAGCAGGAGAAATACAGTATTCTGCCCGAACAAGAACACCTGAACTTGAGACCAGATACTATAACTTTGAATCAGCAGCAGGCATTGATTATGTTGTGGACATCACCAAGCCTGTAGGAGACCGAATTAAAATACAAAGCCTTTCCAACGGCAAACCGTTTTTACCTGACCACACGTATACCATAGCTGTCAACTCGTATAGGGCCAACGGCGGCGGCGGTCATATGGTTTATGGAGCACAAATACCGGTTGAAGAGTTGAATGACAGAGTACTTACCAGCTCTGATAAAGATCTAAGATATTATCTGATGAAATGGTTTGAAAAAGAAAAAACAGTTCAGCCTGTTCAATCAGATAACTGGAAAGTTATACCAGAAGACTATTGGAATGCTGGTAAAGAAAGAGACTTTCATCTTTTATTTCCAACAAAACTTTAAAATATATCCACCGCATAGGCCTATCTTAAGAAATTCTGTTTTAGATACTAAGTTGCATCCTTCTTTTGAGTGTAATGAACGGAAAGTTTTTTCATTTAGTTTTGCATCATTGTTTTCGTTTTAAATGGATGCTGTTTAATTCTTGATATCTCATTCCATGTCTCATAATCATGCAGATCATATAACCGATTCACATTTGCTAAGACATAGTCGGGCTTTTGCTGTGGGCATAGGGTTGAATATTATTTTTGTATTAGTTGAGGTTACTTACGGGTTATTGGCAAACTCATCAGCTCTTTTGGCTGATGCGGGTCATAATGCCAGCGATGTGCTGAGTCTTGTTTTTGCATGGGCAGCTGCATGGATGGCAACGCTTAAACCTAAAGGCAAGTTTACCTATGGGTTGCGTAAGACTACTATCTTAGTATCTGTTTTAAATGCGTTACTACTTTTTGGTGCTGTGGCCATGATTGCCATAGATGCCATCCGTAAGCTAAAAGAGCCCGAGCCAGTGGCCGGCCCTCAAGTGATGATAGTAGCCGGTATTGGAATACTCATCAATGGGTTTACAGCCCTTTTATTCGCCAAAGGACAAAAAGAAGACCTGAATATAAAAGGGGCGTACCTGCATATGGTAGCCGATGCAGCTGTATCATTAGGTGTAGTAGTAGCTGGTCTGTTTATCACGCTCACAGGTAAATCATGGATTGACCCCTTAACCAGTTTTATCATTATTGGTGTCATCATATGGGGCACATGGCATTTGTTCGTTGACTCGGTAAGCCTGGCTTTAGATGCAGTGCCTAAACATATTAAAATAGATGAAATAGAAGCTTTCCTGATGGAAAAAGAAGAGATACAAGGCATACACGACCTGCACGTTTGGGCTATCAGTACCACTCAGGTAGCACTGAGTGCCCATTTGCTAGTACCCGAATTACCAGTGAAAAACCTTTTATTCGAATTACAACAAGGATTGGAAACAAAATTCGGTATCCGACATACTACCTTCCAGTTTGAAGATGCAAAAGATGAAAAATATTGCCTGACAAAGTGTTAGAAAAACAGTAGGCCTATTAGTTTTCAGGCTACCAGACAGCATCCATCGCAAACAGCTAAACTGGATTATGACATAGCTTCATCCAGACTGACAAAACTCCGTTTACATGACAAGAAATATCCAGGCTTTTCTATCAATAGCGACAATCATAATCACGTAGAAGTAACAGCCATATCACTCTCTAAGAGGATGTGTTCAATATATTACTTACTGTCTGCGGCAAAATAATGGTAAAACCAGCTAATGGTTTCTATTCCTTTATAGAAATTCTCTAATGGATAGTTTTCGTTGGGCGAGTGTATGGCATCCGATTCGAGGCCAAAGCCCATCAGCACTGATTTCAATCCAAGTATTTCTTCAAAAGTGGAAATAATAGGGATGCTTCCTCCACTACGCATTGGAATAGGTTGTTTGCCGTATGTTTGGAAGTATGCCTTTTCGGCTGCTTTATAGGCCGGCAGATCTATAGGGCATACATAAGCTTGTCCACCATGCAGATATTCCACCTTCACTTTCACCGATTCAGGTGCAATATTTTTAAAATGCTGTGCAAAGAGTTCTCCAATTTTTTCGTGTTGTTGATCCGGCACTAACCGGCATGATATTTTCGCATAGGCTTTGGAGGGCAGCACTGTTTTTGCACCTTCACCTGTATATCCACCCCAAATGCCGCACAAATCAAAGGTAGGGCGTATGCCTGTATGCTCTATAGTTGTATATCCTTTTTCACCTCTCAGCTCTTTCACATCAATAGCGTCTTTGTATGCTTGCTCGCTGAAAGGGGCTTTGTTGAGCATTGCTCTTTCTTCGGCAGTAGCTTCTAACACATCATCGTAAAAGCCGGGTATAGTGATGCGGTTATCTTCATCAACCATTGATGCAACCATCTCGGCCAGAGTGTTGATAGGATTAGCCACTGCCCCACCAAACAAGCCAGAATGAAGGTCGCGGTTAGGGCCGGTGACCTCTACCTGCCAATACGACAGACCACGTAATCCAGTAGTGATCGAAGGTGTATCAGGGCCTATCAGACTGGTATCCGACACCAATATCACATCCGCTTTCAACATGTCTTTATACTGCTCACACCATTTTCCCAGATTGGGTGAACCAATTTCTTCTTCACCTTCAATCATAAACTTTACGTTACAAGGCAGGTTGTCTGTTTTTACCAATGTCTCAAAAGCTTTGGCATGCATAAAAGCCTGTCCTTTATCATCATCAGCACCACGTGCCCATATTTTCCCATCACGCACTTCGGGCTCAAAAGGAGGGCTATCCCATAGCTCAATAGGATCAACAGGCATTACATCATAATGGCCATAAACCAAAACTGTAGGTAATGCAGGATTGATGATCTTCTCACCATATACTACAGGATTTCCATCGGTTGGCATCACCTCAGCCTTATCAGCTCCAGCCTTAAGAATACTATCGCGCCAATACTCGGCTGCACGAACCATATCGGCTTTGTGATCCGATAATGAACTGATGGAGGGGATGCGAATCAACCCGAACAACTCTTCCAGAAAACGATCCTTATTGGACTCAATGTAAGCTTTTACTTTTTCCATGACATTTTTTTACGTTACAAAAAATAAAACGTAAAAGTACGCCTTTTAAACGAGAAAAAACTACAGTTTATGGAATAAAACTTGAAAAAAGATAGGCCTACACAGCTAAAAAAAATATGCTTTTAAGGCATCAAAACTTTTACTGCGAATTGAAAACACCGGGTAATCAGCTCAAAGTTGATGCAGGGTTTGTAGATAGGAATCTAAATAAAAAGCTTTTTCTTTGGATTTGTATTGCTGGATATAGCGAGGGTGATCGAGTACATGTATTTCATTAAAAAAATGATGTGCTGCATTGAGCTTTTTGATATACTCGGCATTTTTCTTTCCTAACACAACAACTTCTGATGTGTCAATACCTAAGTTTATGTGTTGTTTAACAGTTTGAACCATAAACCTGCTCACTGCTTCAAAAAGAGTTTTGCTGTCATAATAATTTGCGTTTAGCCAGCTTCCAGAAGTAGTCTTCTGGACTATAGCCAACGGAAAAGGCGAGTTAATATAAAATTTCTTGTAAAACTCATCTACCCCTCCGTAATAGGTTATAAGATCATACACAAAGACCGAAGACACCTCATGTGTTTTAACAGTTTTCATAGTGATACCGCAATATTCTTGCAGGCGCTTGGTATCGGAAAAAGGCACACCGGTAGCCCCTGCACCATGACGTCCTGGATTGATGCCGATAATAAATTTCCGGGTTTGGGTGTCGCTGTAAAATCTGGTATAAAACTTTTCCATCACTTCTACTACCTCTGGATTGTCCTCAAACGGATTCAACACCTTGAAGCCATCGGGCAGCCGGTCGGTAAAATGAAGGTTTTTGTTGAACGAAATAACTCTTTCAGCAAAAGTTTGATGTGCATTCATAAGGCAACAGATTAAGTATGCAAGTATCGGAAAAATATTGCTCAAGTAAAATCAAAACTGATCCGGCAACTGTAGGGGTTCAGTTGCCGGATCAGTGAAGATATTTTGGCTATGGTTTCTGTAACAAGACCAGTATAGCTTTTCTTAGAGCGGCTCAAACCTGGCTTGAAAGAAGCGCAGATATTTAGGCTCATACACCATTTTCAATCCTTTGATACGGTCTCTTTTCTCAAACACTTCGGCTGTGGATTCGGCAATGACATCCATATGTGCTTGTGTATAAACTCTTCTGGGTACAGTAAAGCGTACTAACTCCAGGTTAGGATAATAGTTCTCGCCATTGGGTTTTCTCCCGGCTGATACAATTCCTCTTTCCATGGTTCTTACACCCGAATCTAGATAGATTTCGGCTGCCAAGGTTTGAGCAGGGAACAAATCCTGTTTCAGATGAGGCAGAAAAGCCTTGGCATCTATAAATATACCATGGCCTCCAATAGGTTTTACAATAGGTATCCCAAATTCTATCATTCGGTTTCCAAGGTATTCGACCTGCCCCACACGTGCTCTCTGGTGGTGTTCATCCATGCTTTCGGCTATACCTACTGCAACGGCTTCCATGTCTCTTCCTGCCATACCACCGTATGTGTGCAGTCCTTCATACACTACCACTAAGTTTCTGGCTTCTTCAAATATGTCCCAATCGTTTATGGCCAGAAAGCCGCCTATGTTTACAAGGGCATCCTTTTTCGCACTCATGGTAGCTCCATCGGTATACGAGCAAATCTCCAATACAATTTCTTTTATGCTCTTATCCTGATACCCATTTTCACGCTGTTGAATGAAATACGCATTTTCGGCTACTCTTGTCATATCATGTATGATCCGAATGCCGTGTTTGTGTGTATATTCTCTCAATGCTTTCAGATTCGCCATACTCACAGGCTGTCCACCGGCCATATTCACATTAGTTGCCACACATACATAAGGTATCTTTTCGGCTCCGTATTGCCTGACTACAGCATCTAACTTATCAAGATCGACATTCCCTTTAAAAGGATGTTCGTTAGTTGGGTCATGGGCCTCATCAATAATTATATCTACAAAAGTACCACCGGCTAACTCCTGATGCAGCCGGGTAGTAGTGAAATACATATTACCAGGCACTATATCGCCTTTTTTTATCAGTATTTGTGAGATCAGATTCTCGGCTGCCCGCCCCTGATGCGTAGGAACTACATATTTATAGCCGTAATGTGTTTGGATAGTCTCCTCTAAAATATAATAGCTTTTGCTTCCGGCATATGCTTCATCACCGGTCATAAAAGCACTCCATTGCCGGTCGCTCATGGCATTAGTGCCGCTATCGGTCAACAAATCAATATATACATCATCGGCATGCAGCAAGAAGGTATTATATCCTGCATCCTGCAATGCTTTTAATCTTTCCTCACGAGTTGTCATCTTAAGCAGTTCAACCATCTTCATCCGATAAGGCTCTGCCCATGAACGTCTTTTAGGTGTTTCCATGTTTTCTTGAAATTTAATTAGACTTTGATCTGTGTTATAAATAGTTGGCAAAATAAAGTAAAATTGTTCAGGAATACCTATAAACCATTTCTTTTATACGCAGCTATAAATCTTTGGCGTACTTTATCAAGCGTGTTCCCTGAAATATTCTTTTCAAAGGAAGAGTAAAAAATAATTTTTTTCAACTAATATCGCTACAGTAGTTTACCGGCTAAAAATACGGCAGCTATACTGAAGTAGATCACCAAACCTGTTACGTCCACTAATGTTGCCACAAATGGAGCTGATGCGGTGGCCGGGTCAAGCTTTATCTTTCGGAGGATAAAAGGGATGAGCGAGCCCGAGAGTGTCCCCCATAACACTATGAATATCAACGATACCGCTACTGTCATACCTATAGCAAACCAATATATACCGTAATCATAGATATGGGCTTTTTGCCATATAAAAATCCGAAGAAAGCCTATGGCACCGAGTATCAATCCGAGTGTCAGGCCTGAGAAAATTTCTTTCCTCATGACATACCACCAGTCTTTAAGCTTAAGCTCTTGCAGTGCCATAGCTCTAATGATGAGTGAGGCGGCCTGCGAGCCTGAGTTCCCTCCGCTGGAGATGATCAAGGGAACGAACAGTGCCAACACCACCGCTTTTTCTATCTCTTCATCGAAATAGCCCATAGCAGAGGCAGTAAACATCTCGCCTATGAAAAGGATCACCAACCATCCAGCTCTTTTACGTACTAATTCAATCCAGGGGGTATTGGTATATGAAAGATCAAGCCCTTCTACACCCCCAAATTTCTGGATATCTTCGGTATCGCGTTCTTTCATGCGATCAAAAATATCGTCAAACGTTACTATACCTACCAATGTTCCATGCTCGGTAACTATGGGTAAAGAAGAGCGATCGTATTTATCAAAAATAGTAAATCCTTCTTCCATTGGGGTAGTAGTCTGTATGCTGACACAGGTATAGTCCATCAGTTCGGATATAGGTGTTGAACTGTCGGCCATCAAGAGCTGCCCTATCTTAAGGTCGTCAATAAGTTTGTTATGCTCATCAACGATATAGATATAGGTAAGTGTTTCAGCTTTTCGTCCATGTTTTTTGATGTGGTCTAATACCTGCTTCACCGTCCAATGCGGTCGGGCTTGCACATAATTAGGCGTCATCAAACGGGCGATACAATCTTTTGGATAACCTATCAGGTTCAAAGCTAATTCACGCTCTTCGTCATCTAACAAATTCACGACCTCTTTGATCAGGTCGTCAGGAAAATCTTCTAAAAGAGAAGTTCTGTCATCAGGATTCAGGTTGTTTAACACATCGGCTAGTTCTTTATCGCTAAGCGATCGTACTATATCCTGCTGGACATCCAACTCAAAGTAGGGGAATACCTCCGATTTCTTTTCACTTGTAAGCAATAAAAACGAGAGGTTACGACTTTTCTGATCTAATTGTTCCAGTTGCTCGGCTATATCAGCCGGGTGCTGGTCCTGCATTCTTAAAATATTCATATCATCCACGTTTTAAAGCTGCTGCTGTTTCATCAAATAGTTGCAACCGAATGTTGCAAAAAAGACAAACGATCAGCAAGCGATCCATAAAACTCAGTGCTTAAGGCACTGTTCTCTTCTATCAAAAAAGCAATTCAGCGAAATTCCCGGGCTTATACACGAAAGTTATTTTTCGTGTTGGCAGTCACACCTTATTTAATAAGCACACAAAAGTACGCATTAGCTTGTAAACTCTTGCTATAATCAACAAAAAAATACGCTATCCACTTCTTTTGATATATTTTTCAAGCTCTGCTTCACAATTGATGTGCACAGATGCTCGGGTATCTTTTCGCCTGTTGGCAGAATCTTAGAGAAAAAATTCAAGTACATTTGCCTAAAATTTGATATATAATTATGGAAACGGTTCCTTCATCCGGTGAACGTATTCGTGTAGGTATCACCCATGGCGATATAAACGGTATCAATTATGAAATCATCATCAAAGTTTTTAACGATGCCCGCATGCTTGATTTCTTTACTCCCGTTATTTACGGTCACTCACGCGTAGCCTCGTTTTATCGTAAAAACCTACAGTTAGGCGATACTCCTTTTAACCTGATCAAAGATGCCTCATTAGCTCATACACACAGGATAAATATTATCAATATTACTGAAAACGACTTGTTAGTTCAAATGGGTAGCAGCACTGAATTAGCTGGTGAGGCAGCTTTCAAAGCTTTAGAGATGGCTGTCAGCGACCTGAAGAACAATCTGATAGATGTGTTGGTTACTGCCCCTATCAATAAACAAAATATACAGTCAGCCGCATTTAGCTTTCCTGGACATACGGAATACCTTGCTTCCCGCTTTGATGCTCCCAATCCACTGATGTTGATGGTTTGGGAGAGTTTACGCATAGGAACCGTTACCGGTCATGTCCCCCTGGCCTCAGTCCCCACTCAAATTACAAGCAAACTGATCATTCAAAAGCTAAGTACCCTACATCACAGCCTGTTTTACGATTTCGGGATTCAGAAGCCTAAGATTGCAGTTCTTGGTCTTAACCCTCATGCAGGAGATGGGGGGCTGTTGGGTCAAGAAGAAAAGGAAGTCATTTTTCCGGCTTTGAATACCGCTCGGAAAGAACACGACATATTAGCTTTTGGCCCTTTCTCAGCCGACGGATTTTTTGGAACAGGCCATTGGAAACAGTACGATGCGGTGCTAGCTATGTATCACGATCAGGGATTGATCCCTTTTAAAAGTATTGCTTTTGAGGGCGGGGTCAATTTTACAGCAGGGCTACCATTTATCCGAACATCACCTGCACACGGTACTGCCTACGAGTTAGCGGGAAAGAATCAAGCTTCGGAAGCCTCGTTCCGACAAGCTATCTATCTTGCGTTAGATACATACAGAAACCGTCGGCACCAGATCGAATTAGAGCAGAACGCTTTGAAACCTGCACAGGAATCAAACGAATAAGGCATGCCAACCAACCATGCATATTATACCCCAACCGAGCTTGCCCGACTCATGAAGGGGAAACTCACCTCAGCATCCGCCGATAAGATACTTATCTCACTGCTACTGACCGACTCCCGTAAAGTGCTAATGCCAGCACAAAGCTGCTTCTTTGCAATAAAAACTAATAGAAATGACGGACATGCATATATTCATGATCTGATTGCCAAAGGAGTACGCTGTTTTGTGGTTAGTAGCACTGACCGGCTGCCATTGAACAACCCAACACTCTGCTTTATAATAGTTGAAGACAGCTTAGAGGCTCTGCAACAATTAACCGAAGCTCACAGAAGCATGTTCACAATACCGGTCATCGGTATTACCGGTAGCAACGGAAAAACTATAGTTAAAGAATGGTTGGCACAACTTCTTGCTCCATATAAAAAAATTGTTCGCAGCCCAAACAGCTATAACTCACAAATAGGGGTTCCACTTTCAGTATGGCAAATGGGTAGCCAGTATGAGATGGGGTTGTTCGAAGCAGGTATTTCACTACCGGGCGAGATGGAGAAGCTGCAAAAGATCATACAACCCGTGATGGGTGTTTTTACAAATATTGGACCGGCACATGCTTCAGGATTTGAAAACATATATCAAAAAATTGACGAAAAACTAAAGCTGTTCAGCAAATCCGACATATTGTTTTATTGCAGCGACCACCACCTCTTAACTGAACGGATCAAGGCGAACGAACTTGAAAAAAAGATGCAGCTGATCAGCTGGGGAAGAGGACAAGGAAACTATTTACAACTTATCGAATCACATACACAAAACGGACAAACTCATCTTAACGCATTGATAGCCGGACAAATGCAACAGATTATGATCCCGTTTACCGATGCAGCTTCCATCGAGAATGCCTTACATTGCTGGAATGTTTGTACTTATTTAGGTATGGATCAGAATGCTATTGCAGCGGGGATGACCCATCTCACACCAATAGCTATGCGGTTGGAACTGCGTGAAGGCACCAACCACAGCACACTGATCAACGATTTTTATAATTCGGATATATATTCCTTGTCGGTTGCTCTGGATTTTCTGCAACAACAAGTACAACATCCTAGAAAAGTCTTGCTACTATCCGATATATTGGAAAGCGATCTATCTGAAGATGAATTGTATAAGCAAGTAGCACATTTATTGCAAACCAAACCGGTTGACTATCTGATAGGTGTAGGTGAGTCTCTCACACGCTACTCCAAGCTTTTTCCCGTTGCCATGTCAGACTTTTTTAAGACTACCGAGCAGCTTCTAGATGCATTATCTAAGCTGCACTTAGCCAATAGTGCCATATTGCTTAAAGGTGCCCGGCGTTTTGGATTTGAGCAGATCAGCATGCTGCTGCAACAAAAAGCTCATGAAACAGTGTTGGAGGTTAGGTTGAACAACCTCATACATAATATTCATTACTATAGAAGCTTATTAAAACCCTCAACCAAACTCATGGTGATGGTGAAAGCATTTAGTTACGGCAGCGGAAGCTACGAGATCGCATCAGCTTTACAGTATCACCGGATAGATTATCTGGCTGTTGCATATGCCGATGAAGGTGTTGAACTGCGAAAAGCCGGAATTGAACTGCCTATCATGGTGATGAGCCCTGAAGCTGAGAGTATTACATCCGTTTTAAACTATAACTTAGAACCAGAAATCTACAATTTCAGAATATTGAACTTGTTAGAAGCATCGCTTAGACAGCATACTATCAGCGATTCAACTGTTAGAATCCACCTGAAGATAGATACCGGAATGCGTAGGCTAGGCTTTGAGATCAATGAACTAAACCAACTGATTCAACAGTTGAAAAGCAATCCACAAATACGGGTTATTTCGGTCTTTTCGCATTTAGCTGCCAGCGAGAGTTCAGTTCACGATGCTTTTTCATTACAACAAATCCAGCAGTTTGAAGCTGCTTGCATAAAGTTGGAACAAGGCTTAGGCTATAGGTTTGATCGCCATATACTGAATTCGGCCGGAATCATTCGTTTCCCAAAAGCACAATACGAAATGGTCAGATTAGGGATAGGAGCATACGGCATAGCTACTACCGAGAGCGAATCAGATTTTCTCGAACCGGTCTTAGCACTTAAGTCAACTATTACGCAGATTAAAAAAGTTAAGGCCGGAGAAACCATAGGTTACAACCGAAGCGGCAAAACCTTACGCAATAGTGTGATAGGCATAGTACCTATAGGATATGCCGATGGACTGCCCAGAGCTTTATCGAATGGGAAAGCGAATCTTTATGTCAATGGACAGGCCTCTCCAATCATAGGAAATATTTGTATGGATATGTGTATGATCGATCTGACCGGCCTTCAAGCTTCAGAAGGAGATGAAGTAGTGATATTTGATACTCAACACAAGCTTACGCAATTGGCTATGGCATCCAATACCATTGCATACGAGTTGCTTACCCGAATCTCAAGACGTGTAAAACGTATTTATGTACAGGAATGAGGCAGACATAAAAAAACCGGAAACCCATATTTTGAGGTATCGGTTTCCGGTTCACTTTTTGTCGGTCTTAAGCCCGACTCAAGTGACAGGTCTTTGTTAGCTGAGTTTCGGTTCTGGTCATTGACTTTTCCCCTACTTCTCAGGAGATCTTATGTCCCACTTTTTTTTAGGAAGTCGAACCTAGTAAATCTCCAAACTTTCTGGCGCATTCCTCCGGTTTTGCTGCTCGAAGAGCTGCGCTACCGTTGGTTACTGTTGTCCTCAATGAACTTTTTGACAAGTTTGATGATAGGCTTTCAGACGCTTAGTTTGCCTTATTCGAACCTGCCCTACAAAGATACGACTTTTGAGGTGCCTTTGTCAAGAAAAATGACCGGAAGTTGTTAACTATCAATCAACACGAGTTATTAACAATTGTTGATAACTCAGCAAAACCATACTGTTATTAGCGCAGATAAATCGTAATGCATTTTGTCCCATATTATTTAAGGTTAGGTGTTGGCTCCGGCTATAAAGTCGCGGGCATGAATACACAACACAGGTATAGGTGAATGGTTGATCATTTGTTGTGCATACGGGCCAAGCCAAAGATTGGCGGCAGCACTCTCCTGCTCATCCATGATGCTGATCAGGTTTGCGTCTATCTTAATCGCATAATCAATAGTAGCATTGGTAATATTATCCGTTTCAACATGCTCGACATAATGCTTGATCCCATTTTCAAGCAGGTAGCGTTCTGTTTGGGCCACATATTCGCGTATCATGGAACGCACCGACTCAAAGGGCGAAGTGAACATGGCTAGCACATGTATCTCGGCATTAAAATATTTGGCTAACAAAGTTGTCATAGGAACTTTTTGCCGGCTTTCTACCGTGCTGTCGATAGGCATAACAATTTTCTGCAAATCTTTGTGAATAAATACTCCACCCCGAATGGATATCACCGGTCGATGTGTGGCGGCAATGATCCTATTGGCATTACTCCCAATCCAGAACTCTTCAAATCCGGATGCCCCATGGGTACCTACGACAATCAGAAATGCATCCAATTCGTTAGCTACATCAACTATTTCACGATATACTCTGCCTTTACGAATCACATAATTCAACTTTCCAGCAGGTAAGCTTGGCTGGTATTTTTCGATCAGGGCATCGAATCTCTTGATCACTTCACTGACAATATTCTCCTGATTTATTTGATAGATCTCCTTGCCACTGACAGGTCGGTTGACCCATACCATTGTAAGATCGGCTTCGGCTTTGGCAGCGATAATTAGCGCATGTTCCAAAGCATTAATGCTACAGTCGGAGAAATCAATCCCCGAAAGGATTACTTTGTTCATCATGTTGGGTTTTAGTTGTTTCAGGGAAAAAGGGTAAAACAGGCGGTTCAATCATGTCTTTGGTGATGAATGCCTGACTGTATTGTTTGTTGATCATTCGCAGGCTTCTTTCTGCTTCTATGCGGTTTCTGAAATCGCCGACGCGTATGCGGTAATAAGGTTGACCAAAGCTAAGATATGTGGGAATATCCGGAAAATCTTCTTTGAACTGGTCAATCACTTCATTAGCTCTGTTGACAGCCTCGTTACCTGACTCCATAAATATCTGAATTCTGAAACCTTCCTGTTTATGACTTACTCTGAAGATGCTATCCTGTATCAATAACGAATCCATCAAAAAGGGTTTATGAATGATCAGATTCTTTTCTTCGTTTTGCTGAGCCCAAAGGGTGGTCACCAACATACTACATACGATCAACATCAGGATTTTATTCATAGCAACATAGTTTGAATCAGACATAGTATGTCATTAATAATTGACCGATTGAAGGCTCAATACTGGTATGCGTGCGTTGTTGACTACCTGTTGGGCATAGGGACCTAAAAACATATTGGCAGTAGTAGTTCCTTGTTCAGTCATGATCATGATCATATCTATTTCGTTTTCTTCGGCATAGCCTAACATA
Organism: Bacteroidales bacterium; assembly: GCA_023229245.1. Classification (GTDB taxonomy): domain Bacteria; phylum Bacteroidota; class Bacteroidia; order Bacteroidales; family F082; genus JALNZU01. Next base: position 18,892 of record JALNZU010000028.1, read on the forward strand.
TCTTTTACTAAATTTCCAGCTTTAAGCTCTTTCAGCACAAAAGGTATCTGTTCCTTTTCACATACTGCTACCGCTTCGTCTCCATAGGATCTGATCCGCGATTGCACCACTCCAACCGGTGAGTTAAAGAGTAGTAATAAGTGTATCTCGGCTGCAAACAGCTTGGCTAACTGTACGGCTAATGGCAGCTTACGCCTTGTTTCAGAAGAGCTGTCAAGGGGCAGCACGATTTTTTTTATTCCCTCTTTGACGGTATGATCACCTCGTACAGTAATAACCGGGCAAGGCGACTGGGTCACTATTCGATAGGCATTACTGCCAATCCAGTATTGTTCAAAGCCGCTTACTCCATGAGTGCCTGCAAACACTAAATCGGCTTCAACCATGCGGGCAGCGGTAGCTACCTCGGTATATACCTTACCCTTTCGCAAAAGGATATCAATCTTGCCATTGTGTAACTTAGGCTCATACTCAGCAATGATATCCTCAAACAACTGCTTGGTTTCTATACGCAACTCGTAATGGATGTTAAGCACATTATCGGGTGTATTTGTTGCATCAACCCATACAAGGTGTAGCTCGGCATGAAGTATATTGGCTATCATCACAGCATAATCAAGGGTCTTGAGTGCATTGGTCGAAAAATCAAAAGCTACCAATAACTGTTTCATCGGTTCAAATTTTTGTATCTTATTATATGTAAAGCATTTCCAAAATATTTACCTAATAAAGCTGCTTTGCTTTTTCAAATACTTTTTTTACTTGTATCCTGTGATTCGGCTGTGATGAACATACAAATGTCTATTTTAGATTGTTTTACTTCATGTTTCTTCACAGGATATTCATAAAAACTCACTGTAACCCTTTCATTTATCGGCTTATCTTGTTACAAAATAATCCGATGCTAAGGTAGTTCATTTTCGTTCAAATACCAAGCTTCTTCGTATATCATCGGGCAATTTTGTACATTTGTTCCTTCATGGAATCACAGGCAATGAACGAACATCTTGATCCACACGCAACTAAATTCACTGCTGCCGAAAAAGAAATTGAAAAGGTACTTCGGCCGGATGCCTTTACTAATTTTGCCGGTCAGGAAAAAATTGTAGAAAATCTACGCATTTTTGTACAAGCTGCTATCCAACGCGATGAGGCATTGGATCATGTCCTGCTTCATGGGCCACCAGGTTTAGGCAAGACAACTCTCTCACATATCATAGCTAATGAATTAGGCGTGAACATACGGGTTACATCGGGGCCGGTATTGGATAAGCCGGGTGATCTGGCAGGGTTGCTTACCGGACTTGAGAAAAAGGATGTACTGTTCATCGATGAGATACACAGGCTAAGTCCGATAGTTGAAGAATATCTTTATTCTGCTATGGAAGATTATAAGATAGATATAATGATAGAGACCGGACCTAATGCCCGTAGCGTTCAGATCGCTTTGAATCAGTTTACTCTTATAGGTGCCACTACAAGAAGTGGTTTGCTTACCAGCCCGTTACGCTCACGCTTTGGAATTAATTCACGCCTTGAATACTACGATGCTCCTACTTTGACAGGTATCATCAACCGCTCGGCTTCTATTCTCAACGTACCTATCGAACAAGAAGCGGCATACGAAATAGCCCGCCGTAGCCGAGGAACACCACGAATAGCCAATCTGTTACTCAGACGTGTGCGCGACTTTGCACAAATCAAAGGAACTGGTATCATCGACTCAACCATAGCTGGAATAGCGCTTGAAGCACTGAATGTAGATCAACATGGATTAGATGATATGGACAACCGCATCTTACTAGCTATAATCGATAAATTCAAAGGAGGACCTGTAGGAATTTCAACTATATCGACGGCTGTAGGCGAAGAGTCTGGTACTATCGAAGAGGTTTATGAACCATTTTTAATACAAGAAGGCTACCTGATGCGCACCCCACGTGGCCGTGAAGCAACCGAACTGGCATACAAACACTTAGGCAGAATACGAACCCCCGATCAAGGACGACTGTTCGATTAAACGCCCGCTTATTCCCTAAAACTGAAACAATTGTCATTTTCAGAATTATACCAAGAGTCGCTAAATTAGTGCATCTTTGAAGGAGTAAGTACACTATTTATCACTCAGAAACTATGGAATCGAAACAGGCAGATATATTACAAGCTCTTATACTAAATCAGTCAGAAATGCTTGGCTTTGACGACTGTGGGATTTCAGAAGCTGTCTTCCTGAAAGAAGAAGCGCAAAAAATGGAAGCATGGCTTGAAAAGGGGTTTAATGGAAGTATGTCGTATTTAGAACGGAATAAAGAAAAACGATACGACCCTCGCCTTTTGGTAGAAAACACCAAGACATTAGTGACTGTACTACAAAACTACTATCCGCCTGAGACACCTCCGGAAACTGATAACTACAAAATATCTAAATATGCGTTAGGCAAGGATTATCATTATGTGATCAAAGAAAAGTTAGGCCGGATGTTAGACGCAATAGAGGCTATTACCGGTCCTTTAGAAGCTCGTGCGTTTACCGATTCAGCGCCTATACTCGACCGTGCATGGGCCGCAAAGAGCGGATTGGGATTCATAGGAAAAAACACCTGCCTGATACATCCACGTAAAGGGAGCTGGTTTTTTATTGGACATTTATTTTTACCGGTTGAAGTAAGCCCCACCAACCGAACTGTTTCGGAATACTGCGGCACATGCCGCCGCTGCATAGACGCATGCCCGACAGGTGCATTGGTTGCTCCCCACCAGTTGGATGCCAATCGCTGTATCTCTTATCTTACCATTGAGTACAGAGGAGAACTACCCCAAGAACTACGATTGCAATTCAGAGATTATATATTCGGATGCGATATCTGTCAGGACGTTTGCCCATGGAATCGATTTGCAAAACCACATAAAGAGCCTCTTTTTACTATGTTAGACGAACTCAAAGCTATGCGCAAGACCAACTGGCATGAGTTGGACAAGCCCAAGTATAAAAAACTTTTTCGCCATTCGGCTGTTGAAAGGACTAAATACCAAGGCCTTAAACGTAATATTGATTTCCTGAATGATGAAACAATGAAGGAAGATCAGACATAGATATTAAAAAATATTGTTATCTTAGTTCTAATTCAACTATCAAATACTATTAAATTATGGCTGTTACTCCTACCAAACCAATCCCACTTGGATTCCTTGCTCCCGACTTTTTATTACCCGATGTGATTTCCGGCAAACATATCCGGTTTGAGGATATCAAAGGCAAGCAAGGTACTTTAGTGATGTTTATCTGCAATCATTGTCCGTATGTGAAGCATGTCATCCATGAGTTGGCACAATTAGCTATAGATTATCAACATAAGGGGATAGGATTTGTTGCCATCAACAGCAATGACATAGTCAGTTATCCGGAAGATGCGCCGGATAAAATGCAGGATTTTGCAGCTTTACATCGCTTCCCTTTTCCTTATTTATTCGATGAGACCCAACAAACTGCCAAAGATTATGATGCTGCATGTACACCTGACTTCAATCTTTTTGATTCGGATGACAAATGTGTGTATCGGGGACGTTTAGATGGCAGTCGGCCAGGTAATGACATACCAGTTACGGGTCAGGATATGCGGCAGGCTTTGGATAATTTATTAGGAGGATTCCCAATATCTGCCGAACAACTGCCTTCAATGGGATGCAATATCAAATGGAAGACCAATGAATAAAATTACCGGCTCACTCATCATAGCAAGTCGGTAATTTATGATCTTAGGGCTTTGACTACCATGCAAACAATGGGAAGTCGGACATCATCTTATTGACTTTGTTCTTCACTTCACCAATGATCTTTTCATTGTCTGTATGGCTGATCACCTCGTCTATGAGTGCCACTATGGGTTCCATATGTTCTTCTTTCAAGCCTCTTGTTGTGATGGCTGGTGTACCTATGCGCAGGCCGGAGGTTTGAAATGGGGATCTGCTATCAAAAGGCACCATATTTTTATTGATGGTGATATCGGCTTTCACTAAGGTATTTTCAACGATTCTTCCTGTCAATTCAGGAAATTTGCTTCGCAGGTCAATCAGCAATAAGTGATTGTCGGTTCCACCCGAGACTACATTATATCCTCTTTCAATAAATGCGTTTGCCATAATATGTGCATTCTTTTTCACCTGTAGGATATATTCAAAATAGCTGTCGCTCAGTGCTTCTCCAAATGCAACAGCTTTACTTGCTATCACATGCTCAAGTGGTCCTCCTTGTATACCGGGGAATACGGCCGAGTTCAGCAGTGCCGACATCATCCTGAGTTCACCCTTAGGAGTTTTCAGTCCCCATGGATTCTCAAAGTCTTCACCCATTAGTATCATTCCACCACGTGGTCCGCGCAATGTTTTATGTGTGGTTGTAGTAATTATATGGCAATGCTCAATTGGATCGTTGAGCAGGCCTTTAGCTATCAGCCCTGCCGGGTGTGCAATATCGGCCATCAGTATAGCGCCTACCTCATCGGCTATGTCACGCATACGCTCAAAATCCCAGTCACGGGAATAAGCAGAGGCTCCGGCTATGATCATCTTGGGCTTTACACGCATAGCCACTTCTTCCATCTTATCATAGTCCACTAAGTGCGATTCCTTATCTACCTCATACGCCACAGGTTTATACAATATACCTGATGAGTTGACAGGTGAGCCATGAGACAAGTGTCCACCATGTGACAAGTCAAGACCCATGAAGGTATCGCCCGGTTTTAAACAGGCCAGAAACACTGCCATGTTTGCCTGAGCACCCGAATGGGGCTGTACGTTGGCATATTCTGCATCAAATAGTTCGCAGGCACGATCAATTGCTAACTGCTCAGTTTGATCTACTATTTCACAACCACCATAATAACGCTTCCCGGGATACCCTTCCGCATACTTGTTGGTCAGTACAGAACCCATGGCCTCCAACACCTGATCGCTGACGAAATTCTCAGACGCAATAAGCTCAATGCCATGCATCTGTCGTTCTTTCTCCTGCCGGATCAAGTCAAAAATTTTCACATCTCTTTCCATAATCGTATTTGATATAATTGATTTTAAGGAATTAATTTCAAGCTTGCAAATATAGCAAAAAGGACTTGGAAAGCATATGGCTTAACGGGAATAAAAGAAATGGCCCAGGTTTGCCAATAGAGGGCTTCAACTAACGATAGCGATTAACTTTCAAGATCATTTCTTTCTTCTTCGGAGGTCTTATCAGATGAGGTCTTTGACTTAAGTCTTTTTGCATCTTTCAGTGCCCGACTGATGATCCACTCTATTTGGCCGTTCGTGCTACGAAACTCATCGGCAGCCCATTTTTCAACGGCCTCCATTAATCTTGCATCTATACGTAAAGCAAAAGATTTTTTCTTTCCCATGATGTTGCCACCTTTTCCCTCATTAATCCGTTAAGAAGAAGTTACTAGTATCGCAGTTTGTTTCAGTGCATGACGGATCAGATATACGAATAAAGCTATGAGCAGCATGCAATCCCTATGTTTTTTCAAACTATCGATCAACTCTATTTGTATCTCTAATTTTCTTTTTACTCTCAGACTTCGAAACTTTATACGAGCATCTGCCATCCTTCGTCCGTTTGTATCTACGAGCAAATATCGAAATTTCCAGAAACTTATGGATTTAAAAACCAGATTTAACCGGTAGCCCGGCCGAAGGAGTTCTATCCGAAATCCGCCATACCATCTGCTTTGCAGGTCAATAATTGTTTTACCCTGATGAAGCACTTCAAACCTTGTCTTCCAGAAGTTAGTGGGTCTGATCTCATATTCTTCTGCGTTGTCTAACCGAATATAAGCCTGTAGTGAGAGCTTTTTTGGATATGTCAGTACAGCTAATTTTCGATCGTCTTTAAATACGGCGGTCTGCCCCGACCCTATGGATACTGCGTTTATCATGGCATATTAATACGGTGAATTAAGTATCCTATTGATGCAGTGTGCCGGTGTTTATAACCGGGCTTGCATCCTTATCCGAGCATAAAACTACCATTAGATTACTCACCATAGCCGCTTTCTTTTCTTCATCAAGATCTACTAATTCTTTTTTTGACAACTGATCCAACGCCATTTCTACCATGCTTACTGCACCTTCTACTATCTGAACCCGTGCAGCTACTATTGCAGCAGCCTGCTGACGCCGCAACATGGCATTTGCTATCTCGGGCGAGTAAGCCAAATAGCTTATCCTGGCTTCTATAACTTCAATACCTGCCCGTTCGAGGCGCTCCGAAAGTTCCTGTTCCAACATCTGATTTACTTCCTCACCCCCTGATCGAAGCGTAACCTCCGACTGCTCATCATCGAAATTGTCATACGGATAATGCCCGGCCAATTTGCGAATAGCTGCCTCGCTCTGGATTTCTACATAATGGATGTAATCGTCCACCTCAAAAGCAGCTTTGAAAGTATCGTGAACCTTCCATACCAACACTATGCCTATCATAATAGGATTTCCTATCTTGTCATTCACCTTGATTTGTTCGCTGTTCAGATTGCGGGCCCTAAGCGAAATTCTCTTTTTATTATAAAAGGGATTCACACCATAAAATCCATTGTGCTTGATAGTGCCTTTATATTCACCAAAAAGCAATAACACACATGATTGGTTAGGACTTACAACTACCAATCCACGCAAGAGTATGAAAGCAGTTACCAACATGGCAAGCGACAGAAGTACCAACCAGTTATGTTCCGAATATCGGATAATGGTATTAAAGAACAATAGGATCAAAGCTAAAATAATAGCTAACATCAGATAACCCGACAGGGGGCGTACAAATTTTTCTTGATTTTTCATTTTGATATCATTTTGATATTGCAAAGATATGATATTAATTTACAGCTTGTCAAGGGTTTTTTCAGAAATAAATGTCAAATTTATTTTTGTCCTCTATAATCAGGCGTTGATGGGATTGTCAAAAGCAAAACGTACTTCTGCTATTTCATGATACTGAACCTGCTACCGTTTTGTTTTTCTGTAATTTTCTGTAACAATTTTTAGGTTCCAAGACTTGCTATTTTTCTTCAAAACAGCATTTCCCGGTATTTTGGCAGTGGCCACAATGAATCATCCACAATCAGTTCAAGCTTATCCACGTGATAGCGAATCTTGTCGAATTTTTCTTTAACAGTATCACAATATGCAAATGCCTTTTCTCTTATATCCGTTAACTTATTGGCAACTTTACGCGCATCAGTCATTGCTTCGACCAATTTTCTTATAGACTGGATATGCTCCGAGGTCAGTTGTATCAGGTGCAGTTGAGCCTGATAGGTGCTAGTCTCAAAATCCAGTTCTTTCAAACCCTGTACATTGTTTATCAGTGTATTTTGATAGGTAATAGCTACAGGCAGAATATGGTTTATGGATAAATAACCCAAGGTTCGGGCTTCTATCTGCAATTTTTTCACATACTCATTCAATGCTATCTCGTATCTGGCGGTCAGTTCTCGTTTATTAAAGATATTCAATCGTTCAAATAATCGGAGGGTTTCGGGTTTTAACAGTACTTCAAGAGCTTCCGGTGTATGTATAAAATTATCCAATCCTCTCTTATCGGCTTCTTCTACCCATTGCTTGCTATAATTATCTCCGTCAAACAAAATTTTACGGGATGATTTGATATAGTTACTTAGCACCTGAAAAACAGCTATTTGTGTTTTTGTTCCATTTTCAATCAATGAATCCACTTCTTCTTTGAATGCAATCAATGTATCGGCTATGATGGCATTGAGTGTTGACATTGGTCCGGCGCAGTTTGCCGAACTGCCCACGGCACGAAACTCAAATTTATTTCCTGTAAAGGCAAACGGACTGGTTCTGTTCCGGTCGGTATTGTCCACCATCAGCTCCGGTATGTGTTTGTGTAAATCTAGTTTTAAGACGGCTTCATCCTGTTCGTTAAAATCGTAGTTAACCTTTTCCTGAATGCGGTTTAAAACCTGACTGAGGTGTTTACCGATAAACACAGAAATAATGGCAGGCGGAGCTTCATGTCCTCCAAGTCTGTAATCGTTGCCGGCTGAAGCTATAGCAGCTCTGAGCAGGTTTGCGTGATCGTTTACGGCTTTAATAGTATTAATGAAAAAGATCAGGAACAGTAAATTAGTTTGAGGCGTTTTACCAGGCGACATAAGGTTGATGCCGGTGTTTGTTCTAAGGCTCCAGTTGTTGTGCTTACCGCTACCGTTGACACCTGCAAAAGGCTTTTCGTGAAACAAGACCATTAATTTATGCCTTTTCGCTGTTTTTTTCATCAGGTCCATCAATAAAATGTTATGATCCACTGCTATATTGACCTCCTCAAACATGGGAGCACACTCAAACTGAGAGGGCGCTACTTCGTTATGTCTTGTACGAAGAGGAATTCCAAGCTTATAGGCTTCTTGCTCAAAATCTTGCATAAAGGCAAAAATCTTTTCCGGTATAGAAGCAAAATAATGGTCTTCCATTTGTTGTCCTTTAGCCGGAGCATGACCAATAACTGTACGCCCGCACATCAGCAAATCGGGTCGTGCATTAGATTTATCTTCATCGATCAGAAAATATTCCTGTTCCCAGCCTAAGGTTGCCGTAACTTTTGTGATAGTACTATCAATATAGTTGCATACGTCCACTGCTGCTTTATTGAGTGCATCAATTGATTTCAACAATGGTCCTTTGTAATCTAAGGATTCCCCGTTATACGCAATGAAGATAGTTGGAATACAAAGTGTTTTACTTTGTGCATATTCAACTATAAACGCAGGAGAAGAAGGGTCCCATGCCGTATAGCCTCTGGCTTCAAAAGTAGCTCTGATCCCGCCATTCGGGAAGCTTGAGGCATCAGGCTCCTGCTGTATCAATGCACTGCCGTCAAAAATTTCGATGGGAGTACCATCCGATTTGAGTGTGAAAAATGAGTCATGCTTTTCCGCTGTTACTCCATTTAAAGGCTGAAACCAATGCGAGTAGTGCGTAACACCCTGCTCCTCTGCCCATGTCTTCATGCCTGTAGCTATCTGATCGGCAGAATTACGGTCAATTTTTTTACCGGCATTGATAAAAGCCATCAGACTATCGTAAGCCGAACTGTTCAGATACTGCTCCAAAACTTGTCCGGAAAATACTCTTTTACCGAAAAAACAAGTGATCTTACGGCTGTTATTATTGGCCGACTCCCAGGAATGCCCATTACATTCAGTAGGTTCATATCGAAAAGATGACATAGATTTAAAATTAGAAGTAAAGATTAACACATTAATTTAAAACGCTGTATAAGGAATGTGGCTATTCAAGCAGGTTCGTGTATCAGTTACATTGGTATTCCTGTTAACAGCATATATTTGATTATTAGTTAGTTGACAACAATTTAATTGAAGATAAAAAATCCAATCAAAAGTCAAGGCCAGCTTATTCTACTGTTACGCTTTTCGCCAGATTTCGCGGCTGATCCACATTGCATCCACGCATAACGGCTATATGATACGATAGCAATTGCAGTGGGATAGTCGTCAGCAAGGGGCTAAAAATTTCTTCAGTATCCGGTATTTCGATTAGATGGTCTGCCATTTCTCGTATTTGCTCATCTCCATTGCTTACAATAGCAATCACAATACCCCTTCTTGCTTTTACCTCTTGTATATTACTGATGATCTTTCCATAATGGCCGGATTTGGGGGCGATGAATACAACAGGCATGACTTCATCTATCAAAGCAATAGGACCGTGTTTTACTTCGGCTGCCGGGTATCCTTCGGCATGTATATAAGAAATCTCTTTTAGTTTAAGCGCTCCTTCCAATGCAACGGGAAAGTTGACGCCTCTGCCAAGATATAAGAAGTTGCGGGCATCTTTAAACTTCTTAGCAATTTCAACGATTTCATCATTCAATTTTAAAGTTTGCTCCACTTTATCCGGAATACGTTCCAACTCTTTTAAATATACTATCAGTTGCTCTTTGCTGATAGCCCCTCTAAGATCAGCGAGAGCGAGTGCCAGCAGAGTCAAGACAGTAATTTGAGAAGTAAAAGCTTTAGTCGAAGCTACCCCTATCTCAGGGCCAGCATGTGTATAAGCTCCGGCATCGCTCAGCCTGGGTATGGAAGAACCTACTACATTACATATGCCAAACACTGTAGCATCATGTTTTTTGGCAAGCATCACAGCTGCCAGAGTATCGGCTGTTTCACCACTTTGCGAAATGGCGATATACAAATCATTTTTGTTGATAACAGGGTTTCTATATCTAAACTCGGAAGCGTACTCCACTTCGGTATGAATACGTGCTAACTCTTCAAACAAATATTCGCCTACTAAAGCTGCATGCCAGCTCGTACCGCATCCCAGCATGACAACACGATTGACAGTACGCAGCTTTTCTTCATATTCCTGCAAGCTTCTCATGCGAAACACACCCTGATCGACAAAAACTCTTCCACGGAAAGAATCTAAAACAGATTTTGGTTGCTCATAAATCTCTTTGAGCATAAAATGTTCATACCCCCCTTTCTCAATTGCATCAAGATTGATTTCAAGCTCTTGCATATAAGGGGATTTTTCAACATTTTCAATGGTTTTGATAGTCAGGGTTCCATCTTTTATAAACACCATCTCACCGTCGTTAAGGTAGGTAACTTTACGTGTATACTCGATAATAGGTGTGGCATCTGAAGCAAGAAAAAACTCTCCCGGCTCACCATAGCCTACCACAAGCGGGCTCCCTTTTCGTGCTGCAATTAATTTGGAAGGCTCATCCCGTGACAGAATTACCAAGGCATAGGCACCAATCACCTGATTCAACGCCAATCTGACAGCCTCTTCAAGAGTAGTGCGTTCATTTACCTTGATCTCTTCGACTAAATGAATCAGAACTTCAGTATCTGTATCACTATGGAAAGTATGTCCTTGCCGGATCAACGCTTCTTTGAGTGATCCGTAGTTTTCAATAATTCCGTTGTGTATCACAGCCAAATTCCCACTCGGGCTCAGGTGCGGGTGTGCATTGATGTCAGTAGGCTCGCCATGAGTAGCCCAACGTGTATGTCCCATACCCACTTTGTGCGTCAGTCCGGAAGGAATAATCTCTGCTAACCTAGCAACCTTACCTTTTGTTTTATAGATCTCTAATTTGGTATCTAAAAGAGCTATACCAGCACTGTCATATCCACGATATTCCAACCGCTTAAGCCCTTTGATCAGAACGGATGAAGCATCCCGGTATCCAATGTATCCAACAATTCCACACATGTATTTTATGTTGTTTTAAGTTCAATCTGAATAGTGCGCCCCTGCATCAGCTATTCCTAAAGGAACCGTTCTGCTATTGTTTATCCGGAAAGCCAATAGAGATATTGGCTGAAGTGGCAGATCAATCAGTACTTTCCGATCAACCCATACCCATTATAAAAAAACGTGCAATAATACTAGTTTTCTAAAAAACCATTGAAATTTCGCAGGAAAAATTACAGGAGTTAAACAAAAAAATAATTTGTGTTTTAATATATATCTGATTATCTTGTATTTGCATATTATTACAATTTTAGCAAGCGAACAACTGTACCACAAAAGCTGATCAAATAGCTATTGATATATCCAAGATATTGCCAATCCTATCAAAGTTTTATTTATGCTCAGATCAAAAAAAACAGGATAGTTGCTGATACGAAACTGTCGATAACAAGCCTGTAAGAACTATTCAACAGCGTTGGCAATTGTATGAAAACGAGCTTTGAAATGATAGCTTGAGCCCGGATCTTTGCTTCTATCCACTTTAGGTGCAAGAAAAAGATTTATTTTGCGGTATTGTTTACTTTTACACGAGCAATGATACATTTCGAGACCTTCACACTTGCCAACGGGTTGCAGTTTATTGTGCATACCGATAAATCGACTCCTATGTTTGCGATGAGCATATTATATGATGTAGGATCGCGTGATGAATCATATGATAAGACAGGTTTTGCTCATTTATTTGAACATCTGATGTTTGGCGGTTCGGTGCATATTCCTGTGTATGATGAGCCGGTACAATTTGCGGGCGGTATCAATAATGCTTACACCAATAATGATATCACGCATTATTTTCTCAGTCTTCCGGCATCTAATGCTGAAACAGCTTTTTGGCTTGAGTCGGACAGGATGTCCGGTCTTGCTTTTTCCGAGAAAAGCCTTGAGGTTCAGAAGCAGGTTGTAGTAGAAGAGTTCCGGCAGAACTACCTCAACCAGCCATATGGCGATGCATGGTTATTGCTGAAGCCATTGGCATATACCACACATCCTTATAGATGGAATACTATTGGAATGCAGATAGAACACATACAACAAGCTAGCTTAGATGAGGTAAAATCCTTTTTTTCGACTTATTATCATCCATCTAATGCCATAGTTAGTATCAGTAGTAATTTGGACTCTGACAAGGTGTATCAGTTGGCTGAGAAATGGTTTTCACCCATAGCGGCTAAACCGAAAAAAATAAGGAGTTTGCCTGTTGAGCCTGTTCAGACACAAGCACGTCGGCTTAGCGTGAAACGACAAGTACCTGCTATCAGCATTTACAAAGCTTATCCTATGTGTGGCCGCGATCATCCCGACTATTATGCTACCGACCTGATAAGCGATTTGTTAGGCACAGGTCAATCGTCGCGCTTACATAAAAAATTAGTCAAACAGCAGGCACTTTTCAGTGATATAGGTGCGTTTGTTACAGGCAATATTGATCCTGGATTGTTAGTGGTCACTGGTAAACTGCTTCCTGAAACAAGCATTGAACAGGCCGAGCAGGCCATTGAAACAGAAATAGCATTAGTGAAAGAAAAAGGTCCTTCACTACACGAGCTAAGAAAGCTTAAAAACAGAATCGAAACCAATCAGGCTATTGAAAATATTTCGGTATTAGACAAAGCATTGAATCTTGCATTTTACAGTTATCTTAATAAGCCTGAACTGATCAACACCTTAGCAGCGCATTACCGAAAAGTCAGTAAAGATGAGATTATACAAAAAGCTAATGAAGTGTTGCGTGCAGAAGCCTGCAACACATTAATTTATCAACCTGAATAATATGCATTATCCTGATCGATCGACAGCTCCAAAGATTGAACTGAGTTCTAAGCCCAGGTTGATAGAACCCATGTTGATTCGTCTGTCTAACCATAATCCTCTATACGTGTTTGAGAGTTTCGATAGCGATGCAGTCCGTTTCGATCTGATCCTTGATGCAGGCAGTGCGTTTCAGGAAAAGAGGCTCACGGCCGGGAGCACTATAGCTATGTTGCGTGAAGGAACACTAACGCACAGCGGAAACCATATCAATACTCGTATTGAATATCATGGAGCTTATCTCGAGCTGAAGTCGTCCAAAGATATCGCATGGCTGAGTGTGGTTTGTTTAAAAAGAGGCTTATCTTATTTGTTGCCATTGATCGCAGAGCTGTTTTTTCAACCTGCTTTTGCTGTCAACGCATTCAGCTTGTTCAATAGGAGGCAGAAACAACAGTTTATCCTGAACAGTCAGAAAAACCGACAGCTTGCAATACGGGCATATAATCAATTAGTGTTTGGTGCTGGTACGCGTTATGGGCAGATAGCCGAAGAAAGTGATTTTGACCGGCTTAGCACGTCAGACTTACATAGCTTTCATAGCAAATACTATAGTCATGCACCATTTACCATCATACTAAGCGGGCCTGTAACTTCAAGCACTTATAGTTTAATAGACCAATTATTTGGACAACATCCTACTGAGACATCCATTGCACCTGATGGGTTGTTTGTCTCACAAGCGGCCACCGGACTGCATACGGTTAAAAGTGAGCAATCTCTTCAATCGGCTATATTGATGGGCAGGCAGCTTATGCCACGTTCGCATCCTGATTTTTTCGGCTTCCTAGTGCTCAACACTATATTAGGCGGATACTTCGGCTCGCGCCTGATGTCGAATATACGCGAAGACAAGGGATATACCTACGGCATCTACTCGCAAGTTTTGCCATTACGCCATGGGAGCTCGTTTACCATTACAACCGAAGTGGGAGCTACAGTTACCGAGAACAGTTTAGACGAGATACGGGCGGAGATACAAAAACTGATTGAAAGTCCGGTAGATGAACAAGAACTACTAAAGGTAAAAAATTTCCTTAACGGAAGCTACCTCAGAGCTTTGGATGGAATCTATAATCAGGCTGAAAAATTCAGAGCTGTCCTTGATCTGGATGCAAAGATGGATTATTATCGGCAAAGCCTTGAAGCAATTGCGCAAACCAGGCCAGAGGATATACAGCGAATAGCTACCCAATGGTTACAAATTGATGAGATGGTTACGGTTGTAGTGAAATAAACTGATTATTATTTAAACAAAGCCTTATGTTGCCATGAATCTAAAAAGCCTGTTTTCGTTGTTGCTAATGCTTCTCTCAGCTTTCCTGATCCATGCTGCTAATCCACCTGCTCCTCAGATCACAAGGATCAGCTTCAACCCTGACACCAATGAAGAGATCACTATTGAATGGACTCAAGGTGAAGGTGACTATACCATAATAGGGTTTAATGTGTATTTATGGAAAGAAGAAGGCGGCCTTACAAAAATCGATTCGATCATGAATCCTGATAGTCGGAGCTATACCTTTTTCACATATACACAGGAACCTATGGAAAATTATATTTTCCAATTGAGTCTGCGATATACGGATACGTTAGGCATTGAAGGGGAATCAGCTATGTCGGATGATCTGTTGCAAAGTATTATAATCCATGCAGAAAATGATCCATGCACCCAACGCACAACACTATTCTTCAGAGAATATATGATTGATGATCAGGCACCTGAATATATCATTTTTTTTAAAACAGAAGGGGACCCATGGTTAGAAATTGACAAAGTACCGTCAGATCAGCTTTCGATCCGGGAACGTATACTCACTTCAAGGCCAGGACCTGAGGGGCACTTCAACAGGAATGTATATGAATACACACATTATAATATTTTGACTTCACGTACTGATACCTATTATGTAGTAGCCCATTTTCCCGAAGAAGAGCTACCGGATGCTTCTTCCAATTCCGTTGAAGTGCAGACATCAATTTATTCCCCTCCCCTGCTGCCATCTATTCAATCTGTTACAGTAGAAGCTACCAATGAGGTCCGAATTTATTATGAAGCACCAGAAGCAGAACGATCTGAAGCCATGTTTTTAGTCAGAAGAACTATTGATCCTCCATCAACTGATACACTGTTTATCCCAAGCTTATCAAATGGAGAATTAGTTTTTGTGGATACCGAGCATGTAGCTACCGACAAATATAGGTATCGTTATCAGATCGGACATATAGACTCATGTCATTTCGTATCTGTTTCCGAGCCTGAACATCCTACTATTCTTTTGCGATACGAACTAACTTCCGAATCCCGTTTGCGCTTTTATTGGAACGAATACGAGGCATGGTCTATTAAATCACAGACACTTACAAATCAAGGAAAGCCATTTAAGAGTTTCTTTGCTGGCGACTTTTCATTTGAAACCGAATTAGAGGAATTGTTGCTGCAAGAAACACCACTGAGTCTTCAACTGAACGTCAACGGCTATGAGCCACATCAACAATCAGCATCCAATATTTTATATCTTGATTTAGAAATAGATCCAGTGATGCCTAATGCGTTTAACCCTCACAGCCAGATCATTCAAAACCGAAGTTTCAAACCTGTGCAGCTTTTACATAGCACACAATATCATTTGAAAATTTATAACCGGTGGGGAGCGCTCATCTGGGAAAGCAAAAACCCGTTAGAAGGATGGGATGGCACCAGCCAAGAGGGGAAATTATATCCAGCTGACACCTATGTGTATCAGCTGCAATTTATTGGCAAGGGCGGCACTGTCCAACAAAAAAACGGTACTGTAAGTTTAGTGTATTGAGCTATTTAATTTTTTCTCAAAATCAAGTATGTGGTATATTGCTTTTATCGGTAAACTATTCCTAAATTTGCCTTTTTTATGAAAGCACCTGAGCTTAGTATCATCATTCCATGCTATAACGAAGAAAAGTCGTTAACCTCAGTATTGCGTAAGGTCTGCGACAGCCTTTTGACTAATAGCATCACGGCTGAGATCATCATTTCGGATGATGCATCAAAAGATCAAACCCTTGCTAAGGCCGAAGAATTTAAAGCTACCGAGCCGGATATCCCTTTATCTATTATACAAAATGAGGTCAATAAAGGGAAAGGTTTTGTGATCCGTCAGGCTATTCAACATGCAAAAGGTGATTATATACTGATACAGGATGCCGATCACGAATACGATCCTAGGGATTATCCGCGTTTGCTGGCACCCGTTCGTGACGGAATGGCCGATGTAGTCTATGGGTCTCGATTTGTAGGAGGTAACCCACATAGGATACTGTTTTTCTGGCATTCTATTGGGAATAAATTTCTGACATTTATCTCTAATATGTTCACCAACCTGAATCTGACTGATATGGAATCAGGATACAAGTTGTTCAGGCGCGATATTATCCAAAGTATCCGGCTGAAAGAAAACCGGTTTGGATTCGAGCCCGAAGTAACAGCCAGAATATCACGCATCCACGCAATACGAATATATGAAATAGGAATTTCATACTATGGACGCACTTATGCCGAAGGCAAAAAGATTAACTGGAAAGACGGTTTCAGAGCTATTTACTGCATACTGAAATATAATATACTCGATCGGAAAGACAAGCTATAACTGCTGATTCGCTTGTATCCCTATTTGTTATTATTCATAATTAAATTATAATTCAATATATTAGATATTTCTTATAATCCTTTTGTATAGCTGCTAAAAATCATCCAACGAATTTAGAACCTAAAGAGACCAGCATACTCCGGAATCTTATTGATTTTTTTTAACAGTAGGGAATCAGCCAGTTCCGGTTTATCCACTATAGGGCACTTGCTAACGGAGAAAAAGTTCTTGGTGAAGCATTAAAAACTCATAGATAGTAAATACATTGATTTCAGCACCTAACTCGAAATTTGGCATAACTGGTATTAACAATTGTGGGTGGAGTGTTTGGATTAGTCTAAAATAGTGATGTTTGTGTTTCTATTTTCGGGTGAAAGGTTCCGATTATCATGAATGGATTTTTCCCAGTAAAATGATGGAGTTGTGATGTGCCTAAAAATAAATGTAAGTCTTTTGTTTTTGCAAAGTCGTCAAAATATTTCTTCTTTACATCTTTATCGGCCAAGGATTCGTTGCTTTCGTGACGAGCGAGGCAATTCCAAAAAAGTTGTCCAATTTCCCAATCTTCAATCATCATTTTACTTTCTTTTCCGTTGTAATCACGCAAAATATAAGAAAATTTATAAGGTAGTTTCTTAACAACCTCGAACAAGTCTTCATCTTCCTGAGCAAATAAGTTGCTACTTCTGTCTTGTTTCGACTTTTCAAGTTTCTTTTTGTCCCATACCCGATCGACCTTCTCAATTGTAAAATTCAAAATTTCAGCAGGTTTGAATACAGCTAGAGAAGTCATAATTTCTCTATTTTTAGCTTCGGAAATAAGCCCATTAATATCAGTGTGTATCTTTTTTTTAAACACAATTTCTTTCCGCAGTAACCAATTACTTTTAGTGTCTAAATGTTCTAAAATTTTAATTTCAGTATCATAGGAAATTGGGCGATAACTTTCTTTTCTGAAGTCGCTTTTGTTTTTTACAAGATCTAATTCAATCCAATCATATTTTTTATACTGCTCTTCAAAAGATTTTTTACGGAATTGTATTGGGTAAATCCTAATCCAGCTTCCATCTTCAAGGAAACCAGCTGTGCATACCAATTCATCATACTTACTTGAAATGACAGGATATGTCTTGACTGTTATTAAAACTTTTGTTTTTGCCATGTTCAAATATGTTTTACTTCACATTTAAAATCAGATAGGCTTTCTATTGCCTCCGCTAAAGGCTTGCGATGGCATTGACATATATTCGCTTCAAAACAAGTCAGAGCAACACGTTGGTTCTCTTTCAGTAAGTTTAAAATCTTCTTTTGTGAAGATATTGTTTTTGTTAAATTATATTGACGATAAACGGCAAATAACTTATCGTAATCAGCTTGAGTATTTAATTCTTGTCTTTGTTCAGATTGTATGCCAACTTCCGGAAAATGCACATATTCAATTCCTATACTACCACAATATCTTTGTAACTGACTTCTACTAAACCCATATTTCATACTTAATGGATTGTTTCGAACATCCACTAAAACTTTAACGCCATTTTTGAGTAACCGGTTTAAGTATTCTTCTAAAGATATTCCCTGATAACCTATTGTAAACAAAACGTTTCCTTCATTTACTGGGCAACTACTATTTACTTTCTCTAATTGTTCTATTGTCAATACATCTTTAGCTCTTATACTATTTATAGCCCAATACGGATAATTTAAATAAGTGTATTTCATTAGAGCATTTACACTCATTTTTCCAAAATTAGTCTTTACTTCTAAAATTAATTTTCTATCTTCTTCTTTTAATGTTTTAAAATAATCGACTGTTTCGCAATTTATAAAATGACTTGATGTTTCTGATAACATCCCTCTTTTGACCATAGCTATTAAATCAGCATTTGCTGTATACGAATAACAGCCGTATTTATACGGAATAAAATCATATTCTGCGATAGCCTGACGTTGAGTAAATAAAAAGAGTAATTTTTGTAGGCTGATTTTATCTATTTGGCCTTCAAAAATCTGTAATAATGCTAATATAATTTTTCTTCTGTAAAACATTCCGTAAAAGTACTAATATTACTTTTTTATTCCTAATTTATAGATAGAAAATTTTTAAAACTCTAAGGCACCAAATCTTAAATTCTTATTTCAGAATATCAATTTTCCCGATTGACCGTCATTTACTTACTTCGTATCAGTCCGGCAATCTATATCTAAAATTAGCACGTATCAGAACCTTCATCACTTTAGCCTTATAGTGAGGTGTCATAGGTTTTTTGACACAAAAATCAACTACAAGACCAAAAAAAATAGGACTGGCAGTTGGATCACATATGATGTAATTGGAGAACAAACAACAGCGGATACAGTCTTAGACTGGGTAATAATAAACTCATCACACAGAATAATACTTAAAGGTGAATCACTTAGAAAAAGGGAAATAAGTACAAACAAATAAAATTATTAACCTTGCCAATGATTTTTAAAATAGGTGAAAAAATCATGAATTATAGTGGCACGGTTTCAACCGAAAAGAGTGGCACTATCAGACCGAAATTCCCAGCTATGAGTTGAGACTTGCCACAGTGTAGGGGGGTTAGAATCACTAAACTTTCAACCAAGCATAAACTTAGATAGAATGACAAAGATTTAACTATTCACTTTATCCCACATTGCGGCAAGCCCGTGTTGGGCGTAATACTTTATTTCCTTTTTGTTTGTTGGATTCTCAAGTTTGGGAATGATTAACTTGTCACTAAACACTAAAATCTCAGAACCTATACTTGCCTTACCTGCGTGATAATTTAAATCATAAATCTGTTGTCTATATTTCGAGTATAGTTTATTAATATTTTCATCATTGTCGTACGATACCAACCAAAAAGAACCTTTTAAGTTATCAATAAGACTTGCAATTTGAACGTGGTCAGCGTGATTATAATAGTTGATGTAAAGCTCCTTGCCCTTTTTGTAATAAGGTGGGTCAAAGTAATAAAATGATTTTCGGGGAAGTTTATTTTTAATTGAATTAATGAGTTCAATCGCATCAAGATTATATAAATTTATTCTGTTTTTGTATCTGCCTATTTTCTGTATTCTTGTAATTAATTCAGATTTATTAAATCTAGCGTCCATTTTCCAATTTCCCTGTTGATTGTTACCACCTATAACACCTGCATTTAATATACCGGACCTATTAGTTCGATTTAAAAAAAATGTAGAAAACCCGACTTCAATTCGTTTGAAATTTTGTGAGTTCGCTTGAATAGTTTTCTGGATTCGCCAATTTTCAATAGATAATTCTGTCTTTTCAATCAAGTCACAAAGCTGATTATTTGAATTTAAAACGCTATCCCAAAAACAAAATATGTTATAGTCAATGTCATTAATGTGTATTTCAGAAGAATACTCATTGAACAGCATAGATAGAGCTACGGAAGAGCCACCTGCATAAGGTTCAATATAGTGTCCATCTGATAAAAGGTTGTGTTCTATTAATAACTGAACATAAAAAGATAGTTTGCCTTTACCTCCAGGATACCTTAATGGTGAGTAAAAATTTGTCTTTAAATTAAATCCCATACTTTCAAAATAAATGGTTCAAAATTATCCCAAGTCAGCTTCAGGTTGTTAGGGTCTGGTTGAAAGTGTTTGTTATGTACATATGAATTGAAAGTGTCAATTGACATTACACTATTCGGATTTGATATTGCCGTTTTTATTCCTTTTAATTTGTGCTTATCTAAATGTCCATTTGTTTCGAGATAATTGGTAACACTATCAATCTTTTTGGATAATTTATGGTCTTTGTTTACCCCTGAAAGCTTCAAATCTTCAATAAATGCGTCTATTGAAAGTTCAACAAAAACGCGAAAGGTAATAGCGGCTGAATTGGGAAAAACACGCAAATCTAAATCCTTAAGTTCTCTGTAAAGTTTATTAATTCTTGGATGGCTAATTTGTATAATTAAACTTTTAGGAATAATTGTATTTCTGCTCGTTGATATCGGATTACTTTTCTTAGATGTGGAAATTGTTTGATTGCTATTTTTAGATGCAACTTTTGGCGGTGTCGTTGAAGTTAACTCCCAATTTCCTGCTAACTCCTTTGATTTATCTGGTAAATCAGTTTTTTTAAAGGTTTCAAGATAGTTAAGACGGTCATCTTTATAGTAAATTTCTTTTACCGTAAAATCATCTCGTAACAAATCATAAATTACCTTTTTCAATGGCTTTGTTACCTCTTTAGGCTCGTAACGTGTTGTGATTTTACCATCTTTAATATCAATACCAACTGTTTTTCTAAAGTCAGGGTCAGTAGCAAGTCTTTGTACCTGAATTATTCATAAAAATGAAAAAAATGCGGGTAAATATACTGTTATTCCATTGAATTTCAGTATATTTGTTGTAGATAAAACCCCGCACTATGGACAAAGATAAAATAAAAAAAGCATCCTT
>JALNZU010000029.1 GCA_023229245.1 Bacteroidales bacterium
GATTTACTGTTTATTTGTTTAGAACCATAAAAATAGGTGAAATCTTACACATGGCAAAGCGTTAGGTAAGATATTTCTTATCAGCGCTTTGCCTATTTAAATTGAAAATTAGCTTGCGGAATTAAGGGACAACAAAATAACAGAAAAAACATGTATTGAATACCTATCCGACTTGTCAAAACATATATACTGATTAAAGTATCACATTTTACAACTTGGCCAAATTATGTACTTTTACTGTTTCAAAATCAGTAAGCCCGATGAGTGGAATACAGAAGTTTTTTATCTCCCGCAAAATCAGAAAAGCACTTGCCTTACCTATCAAGCAGCCTATGTTGCAACGATTTAGCGATATGCGAAGCATCACACTGCTGACTTGTGCTTCACAGCAAGCAATTCAAAAGACTATCCGATGGATGGTACAGGATTTTGAAGCAGAAAAAGAGATATTTATCCTCAATTTTATTTTGGAAAAGACAGTGTTTCAATACGATTATCACAAAATAAAACTGAGATGTTTCTCGCCTCATGCCTTTAGTCGTTTTGGCACTCCTGACGAACATATAGCTGAATTGATCCGCCAGAGTACGTCCGATTTACTGATAAACACTTGTCAATCAAAGAATCTTTATTTAGATTGGGTAGCTGTTTTAAATGAGTCTCTGATCAAATCGTTCATACAAGCTGAGGCAAACAGCCACATATATAGTTTACAAATTTACGATAGTCAGCCGTTAAGCATACAAGACAGCTTACTACAATGCCGAAGCTATCTGAATGCGTTAGGCGGAAAATAAAATCTGAATCAAAAAATATAGCTTATTACCAAAACATTATATCATGCAAACAGCATCACATTTTCGAGGCACTGGTGTTGCACTAATTACACCTTTCCGTTCAGACGGCTCAATAGATGTCAACTCGCTTGCTACTCTCACGGATGATGTCATTACCCAAGGTGTTGACTATTTAGTGATGTTGGGTACTACCAGCGAATCACCTGTGTTGGATGAAGCAGAAAGGCTGTTGGTCGTAAACACCATTAAAGAGGCTAATAACGGCAGGCTCCCATTAGTTATCGGCATAGGGGGTAATGATACTTCATTTCTTATAGACCGTATTTCACATACTGATTTCACCGGCATAGATGCCATACTCTCAGTAGCACCATATTACAATAAACCTACTCAGCGAGGGCTGTATGCCCATTTCGATACTATTGCAGCCCGCAGTCCGGTGCCAATCATACTGTATAATGTACCGGGAAGAACAAGCAGTAATCTGAGTGCCGAGACAACCCTACGTCTGGCTAATGCACATTCCAATATTATTGCTATTAAAGAAGCATCAGGAAACTTAGATCAGATCATGAATATTATTGCACATAAGCCTCCTCATTTTGAGCTTATCTCGGGTGATGATGCCTTGACTTTTCCAATGATATGCCTTGGTGCTACAGGAGTTATCTCGGTGGCGGCCAACGCATTTCCTAAAGAATTTTCGACTATGGTGCGTCAGACATTAGCGGATGAAACGGCTTTAGCTCTCAAGCTACATTATCGCATGCTCCCATTGATTGACTTGCTCTTCGTGGAAGGAAATCCGGCAGGAGTAAAAGCATTCCTAGCCGAAAAGGGAATGTGTCAAAACCAGCTCAGGCTTCCTCTTGTAAGCGTCAGCGATACGACACTTCAGGCTATTAAAAAGGCATGGCAACAATTTAACACAAACTAAATTCAAAAAATTATGAATGGTTTTTTACGTAGTGTGACGGCTGTTTACTTGCTGTTGATCACATTTTCTTTTTCAGCAAGTAGTCAATCATTAGACAGTCTGCAAGAAGCCCGTCAGGAGTACTACTTCCGCTTAGATACTCTACAAACTAAACAAATTGCTTTGTTATCGAAAATGATATCTATTGACAAGGTTTATGAAGACTATCTTATTGCTTATGCCAATCCAAACCAATATCAAGCATTGCTTGCAGCTGGTTTTAGACCTGTTTTACTCAATCCTCCCGGTTTGCTTGCTGATGAGCCTCTGATGATGGGGACTGATGAGATTCGAATAGGAGGCAGTTGGGACTACTACCCTACTTATGAAGCTTATGAAGAGCTGATGTATGCCTTTGAAAGTAATTATCCTGATCTCTGCTCTATTCACACCATAGGCATATTAAACAGTGGGCGTAAGCTGTTGGCTGCGCGGATCAACAACGGTAATCCTGAGGGGAAGGCTGAGTTTCTTTATACTGGCACCATACATGGCGATGAGACTACAGGATATATCTTACTCCTTCGACTGATAGAACATTTGTTGATGAATTATGGTACTGACAGCCAGATCACTCAATTGGTAAACGGATTGGATATCTGGATCAATCCGCTATCCAATCCTAATGGAACTTATTGGGGAGGTAATCATACGGTGAACGGCTCACGCAGGGGGAATGCCAATAATATTGATCTGAACAGAAACTATCCCGATCCTGAAGACGGCCCTAATCCAGATGGGAATGCATGGCAGGAAGAAACAATATTTTTCATGGACTTTGCTGAGGAGCGCAGTTTTATCATGTCAGCTAATACTCATGGAGGTGTCGAGGTGATCAATTATCCATACGATACATGGAGTCGCCGCCATGCCGACAACGATTGGTGGATCACGGTATCGCGCGAATATGCCGACACAGCCCAATATTACAGTCCACCGGGCTATATGACCTATTTAGATAACGGTATTACCAACGGATACGATTGGTATTCCATCAGTGGAGGCAGACAAGACTTTATGAACTACTTTCATTATTGTCGCGAAGTGACTATGGAGATTTCCAATATCAAAACCTTACCGCCGGCTCAACTGCCAGCCTATTGGGGATATAACTACCGCTCACTGCTGAACTATATGCAACAAAGCACATTTGGATTCCACGGAACTATTACCGATGCTGTAAGTGGAGCTCCAATACGGGCAAAAGTAGAGTTGCTGAACCATGAGTTAGATAATTCTTTTGTGTATTCTTTCCTTCCTGCAGGTAACTATCACCGATTGGTAAAAGCAGGTACTTATACATTAGTATTCACCGCAGAAGGCTATCATCCACATACAATAAGTAATGTTGAGATTGCAGACGGCGAAAGAAAAGAAATGGATATCCAGCTGATACCTGGCACTATTATAGCCGATTTCACAGCCAGCGAATATGACATCAGCAAAGGTGGTCAGGTTAGCTTTTTCGATGCCTCATACGGCCAAAATATCATCAGCTGGGAATGGCATTTCGAGGGAGGAATACCGGAGACATCTTCTCAACAAAATCCTGCAAACATAGTATATCCCCAAACCGGTGAATTTGATGTGTCGCTGATAATTACCTCTTCCTCTGGCGAATCGGATACTCTTACAAAAGAAAATGTAATACGGGTATCGTCTTATTATGTGATGACCAACGGTATCTTTTTTACCTGTGAAGGGACTTTTCTTGATCCGGGTGGTAAAGATACCAATTATGGGAACAATCAAGACTTTATCACAACTTTTTATCCCAACAGTGAAGACTCAGCTATACGAGTAAATTTCACCATGTTCGACATAGAGGCTAATATCAACTGCAACTGGGATTGGTTGAAGATCTATGATGGGCCCAATACCTTGTCTCCCTTATTAGGTACATGGTGTGGCACCGACTCGCCCGGAACCATCATAGCCGAAAACTCATACGGAGCTCTTACATTTCAGTTTCACTCGGATATATCTGTTACAAGGCCGGGCTGGGAAGCCGAGCTTTCATGTGTATCAACCGTAGGTACTTCAAAGAATATGGTGGAGAAAGTAACCCTATTCCCAAATCCTGACAGGCAAGGGACGACATATATCCAAGCATCAAAACGTATTAAAACAGTGACAGTGTATGACTTGAGTGGAAGGTTGATGTATAAGTCAGAGGAATTAGATCAAACTGATATAACTGTTCCCACTTCCGCATTACCCGAAGGAATATATTTTATTCGATTAGACTATCAGGATAGCAGCTCTGTCCATAAGCTGATCCGGTAAAAGGGATAGTAAGATCGGTATCAACTATGTTTATCCGTGAAACATAAATCCTTTATGAAAAAGTAATCGAGAGCTGATATACAAAACTATAGTCGTAATCATAAAACTTTTCATCAGCCTTATTGATCGTTTTTCTGATTCATCAAACACTAAGGTATCAAAATTTCGTATCCTATGAAAGAAGATCAGCAGGACCACACCTAATACCGCCCATCCGTATCGTTCGTGAAACATATTCTTAGGGTAGAAATACACAAACATCAGCGCTGAGCCTATCAGATACGGTACTATCACCTGGGCAGTAATATAAAAGGGTGCGATGCGTTCGTTGAACTTTTCAAAATACACATTGGATGCCATTGCAACCATGCGTGCTGAAAATAAACCCATACCAAGCAGGCCGAGAAATCCTATCAGGGAAATGATCATTTTAACTGTATCCTTCATATACATCCAGTTAAACACATGACCTATTCCTTCGGTAAGCAAGTTACCAAGCAGTAAGCCACCAAACACAAAATTTCCGGCATGCATAGCAAACCAGAAGAAAAAGATTTTCACCGGTATAGGATCAGGCAGCAGACTATAAAATGCCAGCAAGGCTAAAATTCCAACTATAAACGTAAGTACATATCCTGACGAAAAGATCAGAAACACAGCATCGTGCGTCCATTGATAAGGCTCAACATGAAAATAATAAGTTGCATAATCTAATGTTATCGGGTAATGATACATACCTGCCATTAGTCCGTACGAGAGCTGATTGAGATAAAAGACACACAAATAACTCAGTACGAATGCAGCTGTTGAATTGGCTGTTATTATCCAGAAGTGTTTTCTGCTGAGCATGTATGAGCACCGAACCGCTGGTTATGTTATTGTTAAACTATTAGAATTCAACCATCTCGGATGAATAAGCTTTTGCGTCTAGTTTTGCTTTTATTTCTTTAAATGCATTGATAGTATATGCTACATCTTCGAGTGTGTGCACAGCTGTTGGGATCAGTCGAAGCAGTATTGTTCCTTTAGGTACCACCGGGTAGGTTACTATTGAGCAAAAGATATGATAGTTTTCCCTTAGGTCGTATGTGATTTGTGTTGCCTCGCCTACTCCTCCGTACAACATCACTGGGGTTACAGGCGACTCAGTATTTCCTATATCCAATCCTGCGTCAACGAGGCCTTGTTGGAGTGCTCGGACTATAGTCCAGAGTTTTTCGCGATGCTCGGGTTGGGTTCGTATCATATCCAACCGTTTCAAGGCCCCCAAAACCATAGGCATAGGTAGTGATTTGGCAAAAATTTGAGAGCGCATATTATACATCAGATATTTGATTACCGCATGATCGCCGGCCACAAAGCCACCTATGCCAGCCATTGATTTGGCAAAAGTACCAAAATACAGGTCTACCTCTTGCTGTACATCAAAATGTTCGTCTGTTCCGGCACCTGTAGCACCCATAGTACCAAACCCATGCGCATCGTCAACCAATATTCTGAAGTTGAATTTCTTTTTCAGTTCTACTATATCTTTCAGCTTTCCAAGGTCGCCCGACATCCCGTACACTCCTTCGGTGATCAGTAATATACCGCCTCCGGTTTCTTTGGTCAGCTTAGTAGCACGTTGAAGTTGTTTTTCCAGGTTTTCCATATTATTATGTGGAAACACAAACCGTTTTCCGAAATGCAGGCGCATACCGTCAATAATGCAGGCATGAGCTTCGGAGTCATACACTATCACATCTCTTCTGTCAACTAATGAGTTGATGATAGATAGCATTCCTTGATAACCGTAGTTGAGCAGGTAAGCTGATTCGCGACTGACAAATGCTGCCAGTTCACGCTCTAATTGCTCATGATACTCTGTTTGCCCCGACATCATCCGTGCGCCCATCGGGTACGCCATCCCATATTGCGCGGCAGCCTCTGCATCAGCTTTACGCACATCAGGGTGATTAGCCAATCCCAGATAATTGTTCAAGCTCCACACCAACCGTTCTTTTCCCATGAAGAACATCCGGTTGCTGATCTCACCTTCTAATTTGGGGAACATAAAATATCCCTCTGTCTGATCGGCATATTGACCTAAAGGCCCCATGTTTACCGTACATTTTTCAAAAATATCCATAAAAACCCGTTTGATTTGATTGCAAAATTAACATTTTGTTTCACATGCTGAATGATCGCCTAACCTACTATGCAAAAGCTATCAGAGCCGGATCGATTCTTTTCTATATCCATTTAAGAAGTAATAATTCGGGTAACAGATCGTTATCTGGTTTTTAAAAAATATGTACTTTTGCGCCATGATTAAAAAACTGATTTCCATTGTACTGATAGTCCTGACCATAGGATTGGGTGCATGCAGTAACTTTCAGAAGTTATTGAAGAGTACTGACAATGAGCTTAAGTACGAGAGTGCGATGGATTACTATGAAAAAAAAGACTATAACAGAGCATTAGAGCTATTCGATATGCTCAATATCTTTTATCAAGGGACAACCAAAGGTGAGGAGATCAGTTATCGAATGGCTTATTCATACTATTATCTGAAAGACTATACTATCGCCAGTTTCTATTTTAAACGGCATGCTCAAACTTATCCTAACTCAGCCCGAGCCGAAGAATGTATGTTCATGAATGCGTATTGCTATTATCTTGATTCGCCGGTGCCGAGTCTGGATCAGTCTAACACATTATTAGCGATCAAGGAATTACAAGCTTTCACCGATATGTTTCCCTTAAGCAATAGAATAGCCGAAAGCAATGAACTCATTGATAAACTCAGAGAAAAGCTACTAGTAAAAGATTTTAATATTGCGTTGCTATATTATAAAATGCGTGATTATCAGGCAGCTATTACCACTTTTGAAAATATATTGAAAAAATATCCAGATACGGATAGAAGTGAAGAAATATTCTACACCATGTCGATTGCCTACTACGAATATGCCGAGAAAAGCATAGCCGAAAAGCAAAAAGAACGGTATCAGGCTTCGGTAGAAGCATATAATAATTTAAAATTTCAATTCCCTGAAAGTCAGTACCTAAAACAGCTTGACAATATCTATCATAAAGCTGTTAAAAAATTATCTGAAATAAGTTAACACCTTCAATATTATGGACTTTAAAAAAATCAAGACAGAAACCACAGCTGTTACCCGTCAAAAGGATCAGTTTTACGAGCAAACCGGTAATATATACGAAACGGTTGCTATACTCTCAAAACGTGCAAACCAGATATCTGCCGAGATAAAAGAAGAACTACACCGGAAGATTAATGAGTTTGGTATCAACACCGATACTTTAGAAGAAATATTTGAAAATCGGGAGCAGATTGAGCTTGCCAAGTTTTACGAACGATTGCCAAAACCTACTCTTATCGCTATTTATGAGTTTCTAAACGAACAAGTCTATTTTCGCAATCCGCATAAAGATTCGTTTAAGTTTTAAATGGAATTTAAAATGCTGAGAAGCAAGAATATACTGATAGGTATAACGGGCGGTATAGCTGCCTATAAAATTCCTCTGTTGGTTCGTCTGTTAGTTAAAGCAGGTGCACAGGTAAAAGTTGTTCTTACTCCTACAGCAAAAGATTTTGTCACGCCTTTGACTCTCTCCACTCTTACAGGCGATGAAGTGTATTGTACTCCTTTCGATCCTGATACTGGCAGCTGGAAAAGTCATATAGAGTTAGCGCTCTGGGCTGATCTGTTTGTGATAGCGCCTGCTACTGCCAACACTATGGCCAAGATGGCAAATGGCATATCCGACACTCTATTAGTAACCACTTATCTTTCTGCCAGATGTCCGGTGATGATTGCACCGGCTATGGACTTGGATATGTACCAACATCCTACTACCAAAGAAAACTTAAAGCGCCTGACTCAACGCGGGCATTATATTATTCAACCTGGCAGTGGTGAGTTAGCCAGCGGGCTGACTGGCGAAGGCCGAATGGAAGAGCCTGAAGAAATTTTTAAGCTTATTTCTCAATATTTTTCAACCGGAAACAGATTTCATAATAAAAATGTACTAATCACAGCAGGTCCTACTTACGAGCCTATTGATCCGGTCCGTTTTATTGGGAACCATAGCAGCGGCACTATGGGGTTTGCGTTAGCTGAAGCCTTTGCCCGACAAGGTGCACAAGTGTATCTGATCAGTGGCCCTACACAGCTTACTGTATCTCATCCGGCAATACAGCTTACCAGAGTTACTACCGCTCAAGAAATGGCAGAAGCTGCTTCCCCCCTGTTTGAGACTTCCGATATAGCTGTGTTTAGTGCTGCAGTGGCCGATTTTACACCCACTGAAACAGCCAAACAAAAAAAGAAAAAATCCACCAAATCATTTAGCTTAGAGCTTAAACCAACTATTGATATCTTGCATACACTCGGAAATAAAAAGCGTGCGAACCAGATAGTGGTAGGATTTGCTCTGGAAACAGGAAATGCCTTAGAACATGCCCTACAAAAAAAGCGCACCAAAAATGCAGATATTATCGTGGTGAACAGCCTGGAAGATAGTGGCGCAGGATTCGGACTTACGACTAACAAGGTAAGCATTATCAACACCAAAGAAGAGATACAGCATTATCCGCTCAAATCAAAAAACGAAGTGGCTGAAGATATTTTGGACACTATTTATACGGCTTTGATAAATAAATCTTAAAAACAGCTTTTAAAACATCAGACACTCAACACTATAACAAATAATGTTATGACTAGATTGAGTAGATACCATTTTTTGCAAATAAACGTTATCTTTGTATGCAGGTAACCATATATGATAAAAGCCATGGAAACTATGTTGATGAATAAACAGAATAAAAAGGCAATGCGAAAGTTCGCTTTTTATAAACCCACACAACAATCAGACACATTTCCCATGTATTATGAAACCCTTTCATCAAAAGAATTAGATCGAAAATTCAACAATGACATGAATTTTCTTATACATACAATAAAAAAAACATCTGACCTCGACCGCAAAATATTCATTAAGATCTTATCAAATCTGATTGAAGCATACATTGAAAATAAACTTGAAAAAGAAATAGATAAATCATTATCGAAAATATTGTTCTCATAAATCATGGAAGAAGGAAAAGCAGAAAATGAAACATCACAATCGAAGTCTACCATACATAACAAAGACAAAATTGATTTTGATGGTCTAATTCCCGAAGAGATACTTGAAGCAATACCTGAAGAAGACAGAGGTAAATTTTCAAGCATTTTAAGCCAAACAGTTTTTTCTGGAATTATGAGACGCCAGAATCCCATTTCCGATAAAATCACCACCGAGCACATCACACAATTAATAGCAAAGTCAGACGATCAGGATAGAAGAGATAGAGAAGAAAGGAAAGGAGAAAGAAATCATAATTTGATTTTAATCATTATCATCCTCTTGTTTATTGGTTTCTTATTAATATTATTACAAACAAACGAAGAACTATTAATTAAAGTGATCATTGCTATTATCTCGTTTGTTGGAGGGTTTGGATTTGGTAAAACCAAAAAGACAAAAGACGAATGAAATTTGATACTCGTAAACCCTTATCCATGTTAAAAAAGTTTTTCATTTTGCTGTTTGGTATTTTATATCTGATTCCCAATGGATATTCGCAAGAATTTCTGTGCAACATCAGTGTGAGTACTCCTACTATTGAAGGTACTGACAGGCGGGCATTTGATGCGCTACAGTCGTCTTTATATGAGTTTATGAACAACCGGAAATGGTCCAACGTCAACATCAAGAACCTTGAACGCATTGAGAGTACTATGGCCATCACTTTGCGTGAAAGGGTGTCATCAGATGAATATACAGGAGCAATCAATGTGGTTTTGCAGCGTCCAATATTCAAAACTTCGTATAACTCGGTTCAACTGAACTTCATGGATGAGAACTTTCAGTTTCGCTATTTAGAGAATCAAAGTCTTGACTTCAACGAACACTCCTTCAGTTCTAACCTTACTTCTACCCTAGCTTTTTATGCCTATATCTTTTTAGGTCTCGATTTCGACAGTTTCTCACTCTTTGGAGGTGAAGCATTTTATCAAGCCGCTGAGAATATCGTCAATGCGGCTCAGAATGCTGACGAACGTGGATGGAAAGCTTTTGATGGCAACAGAAACCGCTACTGGTTAGTTGAAAACTTGCGCAATCCAAGCTATCGAATGCTTCGCCAGTTTATTTATGAATACCATCGCTTAGGCCTCGACCGCATGGCCGACGATCCCGATGAAGGAAGAGCAGCCATAGCAGAAGCTATAGTGTATCTCGACCAGGCATATAAAGCCCGCTCTAACCTGTTCCTATTGCAACTCATATTAGAAGCTAAGCGGGATGAGATCGTCAATATTTTTTCTAAAGGCAGCCCACAGGAAAAAACCAAAGTAGCCAACATCCTTAGAGAAATTGATCCGGCACATTCCTCTAAGTACGACAAAATTCTAGAAAATTAGCCACCCATTTCAAGATTGCCTATTTTTGCCTAAAAGCACTGATATATGCTTAAACGGCTTCACATATCCAACTATGCCCTGATTGAACAATTAGATATTGAATTCCAGTCGGGTTTTACTGCTATCACTGGCGAAACAGGAGCTGGAAAATCAATATTATTAGGTGCATTAGGATTGGTATTAGGCAATAGAGCCGATACCACCGTGCTGCATAAAAAAGACAGCAAGTGCATGGTAGAAGCCTCATTTGCAATAGATGAGCATGAGTTTGAGAGCTTCTTTTCAGAGCATGACCTTGATTTTGATCCTGAAACAATCCTCAGACGAGAGATAAGTCCACAGGGAAAATCAAGAGCCTTTATCAACGACAGCCCGGTCAATCTGATGCAGCTTAAAGAGATAGGAAGTATGTTGGTAGATATACACTCCCAACACGATGCCTTACACCTGACCGATTCATCTTTTCAGCTCAGTGTGATTGATAGCATGGCAGATACATCTGAGTTGCTTACCGAATACAAAAGCTTGTTCAACCAATACAAACAATGCCAGATTGATTTAGAACGTGTACGACAAGAAGCAGAAAATGCTCTGAAATTAGAAGAAATGCTGAGCTTTCAGTATCATGAATTAGAAAAGGCACAACTTGATCCGGAAGAGCCGGATGAGTTGCAACGAAAAATAAACGAACTCACGCATGCCGAAGATATTAAAACCGCTCTCTTCCAAACTGTATCCCAGCTCAATCAGGCGGAAGAAAATGTAGTACAAAAGGTAAGAGACAGTATGACGGTACTTTACAAAATAGGAAATGTGTATCCCACTGCCCTCACTCTGGCTCAACGATTAGACGAACATTTGGTTGATATTAAAGACATAGCCGAAGAAGCCGAAAAAGCATTGCATCAAATTCATTATGAACCAGATGAATTAGAAAGCTATAACAGTCGAATGCTACAACTTCAGACACTTATCCAAAAATATCGTTGCCGCGATATCAAAGAGCTGATCGCAAAAAGGGAAGACATAAATCGGCAACTCAGCCGTATCGAAAAGAGCGAGGAAGAAATAAATGCGTTAAGTAAACAATTGAACTCACTTGAAAATCAATTGACTAGCAAAGCCACTCAGTTGAGCCGTTTGCGCAGCGAAAGCCTGTCATATACCGAAACAAATATTGTGCAAATGCTACATCAGTTAGGAATGCCAAATGCTCGTTTCCAAGCTTTGCTGCATCAATCAGAGGGTTTTGGACCCAATGGGACAGACCGGTTAGAGTTTCTGTTCAGTGCAAACAAAGGCACGTATCCTGTAGAGATCAGCAAAGTAGCTTCGGGTGGGGAGCTATCCCGTTTGATGCTCTCGTTTAAGAGCTTGTTGTCTAAACAAAAGATGATAGCTACCATTATTTTCGATGAGATAGATACGGGTGTTTCGGGTGAGGTAGCTGCCAAAGTTGGCCGCATCATGTCAGAGATGAGCTCACATGTACAGCTTATTGCCATCACACATCTGCCGCAGATAGCAGGTAAAGCCCAACAGCATCTCTTCGTATTCAAGCGGGAAGATACAAGCCGAACCCGAACACACCTCACACATCTCAATGCTGATCAGCGCATAGACGAAATAGCCCGCATGCTGAGCGACGACAAAATAACTAAAGCATCGCGCATGGCAGCCAAAGAACTGATCTCTTGAACAAAAAAATCGGGAAATTCAGGAAAACCTATACATCCAAAGAAATTAACAGACTGATTTATTGTAACTTATAAAAAATATCTTGTATAGCATAATTGTTATCTTTGTACGCTTTAACCCTATCTTTTTATACTAAAACAAAATCAATATGGCTTATAATCTATTAAAAGGGAAAAAAGGAATCATTTTCGGTGCATTAGATAAAAAGTCTATCGCCTGGAAAGTAGCCGAAAAAGCTTTTGACGAAGGGGCTTCGTTTACCCTTAGCAATACCCCCACAGCACTTCGTTTTGGCGAACTGAATGAGTTGGCTGCCAACTGTAATGCCGAGATCATCCCGGCCGATGCTACAAGCACTAAAGACCTCACACTGGTCTTTGAACAAAGCCAGGATATACTAGGTGGTAAAATTGATTTTGTATTGCATTCTATAGGCATGTCGTTGAACGTACGTAAGAAACGAATTTACAGCGACTTAAACTATGAATTTCTGAACAAAACACTAGATATTTCCGCTATTTCATTTCATAAGATGCTACAGATAGCCTTTCAGATGGATGCCATCAACGAATGGGGTTCTATAGTAGCACTTTCGTATGTGGCAGCACAACGTACGCTATACGGATACAACGATATGGCCGATGCCAAAGCATTGTTGGAATCTATCGCACGCAGTTTTGGATATATCTACGGACGGGATAAAAAAGTGAGAGTAAATACCATTTCACAGTCACCTACACGCACTACAGCAGGAAGTGGAGTGAAAGGGATAGACGGACTGATGGACTTTACCGACCGAATGTCGCCATTAGGCAATGCAACAGCCGAAGACTGTGCGAACTACTGCATAAGCCTGTTCTCCGACCTCACACGCAAGGTTACCATGCAAAACCTCTACCACGATGGTGGGTTTTCCAATATGGGTATGAGCCTGAAAGCTATGCAGATGTATTATAAGAGCTTTCAAGGAACAGAAGATAGCATAGAAGAGTTAGAATAAAAAGCTGAAAAGCCCCATTCAATTACGAAGATCATACTTTTTGATGAATAAAAATTCAAATCATCAAAAACTGATCATAGAGTATAATTAGATGGGAAAATAAAAGCCAATCATCGAGCATCACGCAAAAACTTATGCAAAATATGCGCGTGCGATGAGGTTGCTCGGATTTGTTTGTCAAGGATAAGTAAAATAGCTATATCTTTAAATATCAATGAGGTAAATTGAATATTTAAGTCGTTTTACTATATCAGTAAGCTTACTTTAATTAAAGATATAGCTTGTTTGAGCTGACAATAATTCTTCTCAATCACATCCTATCGACCCAGCAGCCCTGCTTACGCTTTGTCTGTCTCTCTAAAAATGATCGTACTATTGCGATGAAAAATTATATTACCTAACTTTGCTACTGCTAATCTGTCGACAGGTAATCATCAATTGGTCGCATTGAAAACGGACAAAAGAATCAATAAAAACTATATGAAAAGGATAGCAGTTATTTTATGTACACTTTGGATAGGTATCCAGCTTCAAGCTCAACAAATGGAACGTATTAACCCCCTTATTGATGATGCTCTTATTGAGCAACTTATCATAGATATTTCAGCTAACTCAGATAGCACACAACACAAGCGTATTGATGATGGTGTACGTCAGGCAGCAGCTTTCTGGCAGACTACTGATGGTAGCGCACAGGATTTTGCCGAACTATGCCGAACATATAGCACAAAAACTTCTGACGAGCGTAAGGCTCTATTCGACCGGCTTCAGGATAATTTCGAATTGCTTTGGGGCAATTTTCACAAAATGGATGTAGGCCTTAAGCTACCACTCCATGTAGACGAAGGAGAAATTTTACCGATAGACCATATTTTTGGCGGATACAGCCCTAGGGCACACCTTAGCGATGATCTGTTTGCCAATAAACTAGCTTTTATCACCATTCTCAATTTCCCGTTTTATAGTTTACAAGAAAAAACCGAAGCAGGTGCTGATTGGACAAGGCTTGAATGGGCTTATGCCCGTATGGGTGATGTGTTCAAAACACGTACACCTGCTCATCTGTTGCAAAATTATTCGCAAATAGTGACCCAGGCTGATAACTATATCTCCCAATATAATATTCATATGGATAAATTGACTGATAAAAAGGGGAAACAATTGTTTAAAAACGATTTGAAACTGATCTCACACTGGGGTTTGCGCGATGAAATAAAAGCTAGCTATGCTGATAAACAAGGGTTCTCAAAGCAGGCAATCATCTACGAAGTGATGCTTCGCATCATCCGGCAGCAAATACCCAAGCAGGTTATCAATAATCCAGAGGTCAAATGGAACCCATATACCAACACAGTGTTTCAAAACGGACAAGCATTGAAAGTGGATGCCGAGCCAGACACACGATACAATCATCTGCTGAAACTGTTTCATGCCACACAAGCAATAGATACGTATTCACCTCACTTCCCGAATTATATACAACGTAAATTTGAAAGTGAGATGGAAATACCTGTAACCGATATAGAAGACATATTTATTGAGTTGATTTCACATCCGGTATTAAACGATGTGGCAGCTATCATCGAAAAACGATTAGGACGTAAGCTGCAGCCCTGGGACATATGGTACGATGGCTTTAAAACCCGTTCATCTCTCGATCTGGACAAACTGGATAAGCTATTACAAGAAAAGTATCCCAACAAAGATGCGTTTGAAAAAGACCTTCCTAACATACTGATAAAGTTAGGCTTCCCCGTTGATTCGGCACATCACATAGCTTCAAAAATCATAGTTGACCCATCAAGAGGCGCAGGTCATGCATGGGGTGCTGTCATGAAATCGGATAAAGCCCGGCTGCGTACCCGTATAGGAAGAGATGGCATGGACTACAAAGGCTATAATATTGCAATCCATGAGTTTGGGCATAATGTAGAGCAAACTATCAGCTTGCATCATGTGGATTATTATATGCTGAACGGAGTGCCTAACACCTCTTTCACCGAAGCATTGGCATTTGTGTTTCAGGCGCGCGACCTGAAGCTATTGGACATGGAACAGGATGATACGATTAGTCATCATTTGACCGCTTTGGATAATATATGGTCAAACTTCGAAATTATGGGAGTTTCCTTAGTCGATATCAACGTATGGCGTTGGATGTATGAAAACCCAAACGCAAGCCCGGCTGAACTGAACAAGGCGGTGAACAACATCGCCATAAACATCTGGAACAGCTATTTTTCACCAGTATTTGGTAGCAAAGATTCTCCAATATTGGCCATCTATTCACATATGATTGACTATCCGCTTTATCTATCAGCTTATCCTATAGGCCAGTTGATTGAGTTTCAGTTTGGCAAACATATCGAAGACAAGAATTTCGCTGATGAGGTTTATAGTGCCTTCTCGCAGGGCAGCATCATCCCTCAGCTATGGATGAAAGGTGCCGTTGGCAGCGAAATATCACCCCAACCCGCTATACAGGCAGCACAACAAGCAGTAAAAGCCATCCAATAATCAAGACATCGGAGATGATTATATTTTCGCCAGACCATAAACCTATTGCCGTTAAATAAATTCTACTGACAAAAAAAGGCAACAGAACATCCTCTTTTTAAATCCAATACGAATTCAAATCAGCGTCTTGAATAATACAGTAAAGCGAAGGCTTGTTTTTAGTAAAAAAAACAGATCAATAGTTTCTAAGACAAAGATATCCAATGGATGAAGCCGGTAAAAAATGAAGTTGTATCAAGTTTACTCCATATAATTATTATATAGGTTTAGAATCTTGTCTATCAATAATTCCGGATGATACATCTGCTGTAAATCAGGGAGCATGGCCATACTTTCTTTTCTGTGTTTCTCTCTGTTTCTGAAGAAACTGCTTATAGATTCCTTGAGTAAATCAAAATCAGGCGTATTGCCATAAATGTTCACAAAATTATTATCGTGATAAAACTGTAGGTTGTCGGGCTTTATGAGCTCACCAGCCCTGTATTTATTTGCCGAAATGACCGAACATCCTCGCAAGGCAGATTCAATAGCTACTCTACCAACACCTATCACTAATTCGGGCAGTGCGTTTGCACAGCAAGTATCTTCCATGAAGCCGGCTAATCGGATAATCGGCTTACCAAAGAGGCTGTTCACTTCAGTTGCATGTGTTTGGATGCGCTCTAACTCGGCCCCTTCGCCATAGATAGTCAATCGGACAGCCGGAAATTCTTCTGCAAGCACAGGCATCAGCTTCATCAGGCCGCATATGATGGAAGAATGCCGGCCATTTATCCTACTGAAATAACCTATTTCATAAGGTTGTAAACAGTTGCAAATCTTGATTGCAGGCATGATATTAGGTAAAAAAGCAGTTTTATTTGTTAAGCTGATGAAAGGCTTAGCCCCCTCTAAGGTACGCCTGCTCACATAGATTACTTTTTGTGGAATCTTTTTTGAGATACCTGAACGCAGATCATATTTAGTGCGTCCGTGAACAGTGGCAATCACTGGTACTGCTGTTAAAAACCCAACCAAAGAAGCTGCAAATATGGGCATTCGTTGATGGGCATGTATCAACTGAATCTGATATTTACGAACTATGTACCACAGCTGCAAAATGTTAATTAGCAACAGATTGGAAAAACGCCAGTATGGAATCCAGTGCAAAGCAGGTTGAAGCAGTTTTTGCTGCCGTCCCCCAGACCGGCTACACAGATACACTTCATGCCCTGCCCTACTCAACTCGTTTGAAAGCACTCTGACATATGTCTCAGCACCACCAAAATCAAATCGCTTAATCGTTTGAAGTATTCTCAAATCCCTTTTTAGGGCACGATATTACGCATTTTTCAAGTAGTTGTTTGAATTATTCTTCAAAAAACAAAAGTTTCTAAATGCAACACAAAGAAACCATTGTAATCGTACGTATTTATTCTGTATATAATGGTTGAGTACTACTTTAGGCAGCACCATGAAAGCTTTGCCTACGGACAATAGCATATAAGATCACTTTGAAAAATAAGCTTTCAGGGCTGGGAGCACCTTGGTTCCGAGCAGCTCTATGGTGCGCATATTTTGTTTGTGGGTAGGACCTCCTACATCAATATGAGCTATATACTGTTCGATTTCAAACATTTCTAAAGTTTTGATCAGTTTTTCGGTTACCTCTTCCGGATTTCCCATATAAAGAGCTCCGTTTGCCTCCATACCTGCTCTAAAACTCTGGGGAGTGAACGACCCAGCCCAGCCCCGCTCACGACCAATTTTATTCATCGAATGGGCA
Organism: Bacteroidales bacterium; assembly: GCA_023229245.1. Classification (GTDB taxonomy): domain Bacteria; phylum Bacteroidota; class Bacteroidia; order Bacteroidales; family F082; genus JALNZU01. The sequence goes on from JALNZU010000029.1 coordinate 17,513, forward strand.
TAATATGGAAAGTATTCGTTCACTATTTCTTCCTTTGAATCAGCTAAGTAAGTATGTGAGTGTACTCCTATTTTCATTTTGTTTGAATCATGCCCGTTTGTGATATACTCTTCTTTATAAAAATCTATCAATGGTTTAAACTGGGCCGGATTACCACCTATGATGGCAAATACTATTGGTAGTCCTAATTTTGCAGCCCGCTGTACTGAAGCTGGTGTACCGCCTACTGCAATTGAGATAGGCAATGTTCTCTCCGGTAGGGGGTAAAGGGTCAGATCAGAAATAGGAGCACGGAATCTTCCTTTCCAGCTTAGTGAATCACTATTACGGAGTTGTAGCAATAAGTCCAATTTTTCTTCAAACAGCTCGTTATAGTCATGAAGGTCATAACCAAATACCGGAAACGATTCTATAAAGCTGCCCCGCCCAGCCATGATCTCAGCCCTATGCCCTGAGAGCAGGTCTATCATGGTGAAATCCTGAAATAACTTCACCGGATCGGTAGAGCTGACTACATTTACTCCACTTGACAACCTGATATTCTTTGTAGTGGTAGCCAAAGCCGAAAGCAATATCTCAGGTGCCGCAACAGCATAATCCTCTCTATGGTGCTCACCTATAGCAAACAAATCAATTCCAAGCTCATCGGCAAGCTGTACCTCTTCTACAATTTCTTTAAGCCTATCTGAGGCTTTTTGATAAGTTCTGTCTTGAAAATTAAATGACAGATCTCCGAACATACCAATACCTAATTCCATCAATGATAATTTGTTAATGTGTTAAAGCAATATAATGCGGAAGAAAAATAATTGAACCACCAGGAAATGTAACGGACATAAATTATATCAACTCTGAAATATCTGTTATGGTGGTTGTCATCTCCTACGCAAGATGTAACAAAGATGATACGGTATTGTTTAACACACCTGATAGTTCAAAGACATTTAATACGATCTGTTAGAGTGTTGTTGTTTTAAATATGAGTGGTTTGATGTTGCAGCCTGATGATAGAAGTTAGGCAAACCCAAGGCGGTAATAACTGGATGTGCTGTCATACAGCTTATGACACACATACATTCAGCTAAAACCTTACCCATCAAAATATATATAATGTAAAAACATATAATTAAAAATCACACTAATGAGCAGTGTTTCTGATTATTCTATCCATTACCATGTGTAGGTGTATAAGATGGATTTTACCGGAAGCAGCTTATATATTCTCCATTCAGGTTTTGCATTTTCCCCATTGCATTCACTGTCAGGCATGCATGAACAGGCAACACACCTATCAGATCGCCTGCTCGAAAACTATTTGTCATTCCCTTAGGTAATTGTATGACACCATGTTCCTGAGAGAGTGCTCGCACCCATGCACCGGTGACAAGCTCAGACCATCCATTCCGTTCCAATAATACCGGATAGCCGTACAATCGAAAACCGCTATCACCGGCTATATATTCGGCCGAAAAATGTATAGAACCCCCATACACTATTAATTGGTCACGTTCTTTATGCACAGCAACAATCGGACAGGCCACAGCTATTGCTATGTCAGCCAGGCTGCATGAGCCAATATGATACTGCATGATGTCGTAAAAAACAAAATTACCCGGTCGCCACTCATCGAATCCTACTATCTCATCTAATACAGAGCAACTTGGAGTATCGCCCCAGCTTAGCAGCAACCCGTCTTCACCAAACTGTGTGCGTATATCTTTTAACCGTTGTACTGTTTCCTCCGTAAGAGAGCGTATTGCACTAACCGAAGTTGCTTTATAAGTGTGTCCGGCATGGGTAAGCCAGCCCTTCAGAAGCAGTTTATCACTTTTAAATACCTGATGACTCAGTTGCAAAATACATTTTGTATCCTGTATTGGAATACCGCTCCTTTTATTTCCGCTGTCGATCTTGATAAAAACCCCTGTCTCATGTTCTATTGCGTCCGAAAGGAGTTTGACAGTATCTTGTGCCTCAACAAGCAGATTTAATCGAATGCCATGAGCTAACAAATGATTGATCTTTCTTATCTCACGTATATTTACAGGAAAAGCAATAGTGATATCGTTCCAGCCATGCTGCGCAAAATAAGCTGCCATCTCAACTGAAGAAACAGTAATACGATCAACGTCCAAGGTTTTAAACCAGTTTCCTATCAATCCGGATTGATGGGTTTTAAAATGAGGACGCAACACCGCTTTATTGGCAGTGGCTTTATCCATCATGCGTATTATATTCTTTTTTGTTTTGGCGGCATCAACCAATAGGGTTGGTTGTTTTATAGAATCAAGTAAAAGCGTCATATTGTATTTTTGCCAACAAAGATAGCTCTGTAAAATCAGCTTCACCGAAAATGCTTAGCTTTGCTCCTTCTTTCCATGAAAGATGAAAAGCGCACGGGAAATAATACATCAGTCACAAACCACTTCATACCATTACCATACTTTGCAGAATGGCATACGGCTCGTTCATCGGTCAACCTCTACGGCTGTCTCTCATCTCGCATTAATGGTCAACATTGGATCGCGGGATGAAGAAGAGAATGAAAACGGCATGGCTCATCTCATTGAACATATGATCTTCAAAGGTACTGGCAAACGCAATGCTTTTCATGTGATCAGTTTTTTAGAAAATGTAGGCTGCGACCTGAATGCTTATACTACCAAAGAAGAAATATGCATTCACGGCACCTTTCTGCCTCATTACTACGACAGAGCTTTAGAACTTTTTGCGGATATTGCTTTTCATTCCACATTTCCACCCAAAGACCTTGAAAAAGAAAAGGAAATCATCATAGATGAGATCAATTCGTACAAGGACAATCCATCAGAAGAGATATTCGATGAGTTTGAAAATTTATTGTTTCAGGGTCATCCAATAGGTCGGCCAATATTAGGGACACCCGAATCGCTTCAGAGCTTAAACCGGCAAAAACTATTGCGTTTCATAAGTAAAAATTTAGATACAAGTGAAATGGTATTAGCATCTGTAGGCAACATTCCATTCAAGAAGCTTATCGCACTCACAAAAAAGTATTTTGAGCCGGAGTCAGCACATCAAAAACACACCCAGCGTAACCCTATATCTCACTATGCTCCTCGCTCATTACATATTGAGCGTGACAGTTTTCTTTCCCATTGCCTGACAGGAGTACCGGCCTATCCTTCTGATCATCCCCGACGTCTTAGCTTAGAACTGCTGAACAATATGTTAGGCGGACCTATGCTCAACTCCCGCCTCAACCGCAACATACGTGAGAAGTATGGATTTGCGTATTCGCTCTACTCATCCTATACTTCTTATTCCGATACAGGATGGTTGGGGATTTACGTGGCTACCGATCCAAAAACACTAGAAAAAACATTAAAACTGATTCATAAAGAGCTGCATAAGCTTCGTGATGAATCTATAGGAGTACTGCAGTTAGCACGCGCCAAACAACAACTGATAGTATTGTTGGCAATCAGCTTGGAATCAGGGTTGAACGAAGCCCTTTCCATTGGTCGCAATATGTTGTTGAAAGAAAAAATAGAACCTATACAGGAAACTATCAGGCGTATCAACTCCATCAGTAAAGAAGAGCTGCTTGAAACAGCCAATGAAGTTTTCAATCCTAAGCTATTCAGCACACTTATACTAACACAACCTTAGGGAACACAACTCATTCCATGAAACAAAACCGTTTACTACCCTACCTCTTTTTATCCGTCACATGGATTATCCTTTTTCAGGCAGATATGTTATATGCCCAGCAAAGGATCACAGAAAAGCCAGATAGCCTGATAAAGGCTGATACTCTTATGCCTGTTTCAACCGACAGCATTATTCATACATTATTGCCTTTCACTCTTGAGCTGCGACATATAGGACAGTATATGCAAAGTGTACAGTTGATTTTTACCCTTACCAATAATGAACCCGAACAGCTAACTAATTTCTGGTTACATGTGTCGCTGTTAGATAAAAACAAACAGTTCCTTTATCGCGAACAGCCGGTTTTGTTCGCCGAATTACAAGCTGGCAGCAGTCAGTCTATCGAGCTGTTGTGCGAAAGCGTAAGTGTGGACGAGATAGGTTTTATTGTCTTACATCCTCAGCTGTTGGAATTATCGCGTACCGAGCAGGAATTTAACACGAATGATGTGGAGTTGATTCAAGCTTCCCAATCGGAGGCTGTCATGCTTTTTAACAGCTCACTACGATGAATTTTTCTTTAGAGCAATATCTTGACCGTCTGAACAGCCCGTCATCCGCTGTCTTGGAGGAGCTTTACATAGATACCTGGCTTCATACCATGTATCCGCACATGGCGTCAAGCCCTTTACAAAGTAAATTTCTGGCTTTTATCTGTAAGCTGTTGCAGCCCTCACGTATATTGGAAATAGGTACGTTTACTGCATACGCAACGATAACAATGGCTGAGGCCACACTGGCCAAAGCCGAGATCATCACCATAGAAGCCAATGAAGAATATGAACCATTGATTCATACCTATTTGAAGAAATCCGGGTTCGAAAACAAAGTAAAGCTGATCATAGGTGATGCAAAAAAGATACTCCCCGATTTGCAAGGGCTTTTCGATTTGATTTTTTTGGATGCCGACAAGGTTTCCTATCCTGAGTATTACGTAACTCTCAAACAATTACTAAGAAAAGGCGGATTATTAGTTGCCGACAATACCTTGTGGAGCATGAAAGTTATAGATGAGAAGATAACAGATCGTGAAACAGCTGCCATACGGCTATTCAACCAATTAGCTGCATCCGATAAAGAGATGGAACAACTCATACTCCCGCTTCGGGATGGCATTAGTTTGATCAGAAAAAAATAGTGGGGAATCGGAAGTACTCATGACCTACAACTGCATCCGACAAAATTATTCGGGAAAACTCTTGGAATTTAAGGCGAAACCGTACCTTTGTAGGTCTTTATTATTTTCCAAGCCGAAAAATTAATCAAGGCATGAGCAGGATCAGAGTTCACGACAAAGAGTTTGAGATATACATTCCTCAGGATCAGATTGAAAGGTCGATCAAGAAGGTTGCCGAACAAATTAACAGGGACATGGCCGGAAAGAATCCCCTTTTTTTGGTTGTCCTGAACGGAGCTTTTATGTTTGCAGCCGAACTTTTCAAGAATATCACCATCGACTGTGAGATATCTTTTGTCAAGCTATCATCTTATAGCGGCACTGCTTCTACTTCGGTAGTACGTGAGCTGATAGGATTGGATCACAGCATGACCGGAAGGGCAGTAATCATAGTAGAAGACATAGTAGATAGTGGGCTCACCGTATTGTTCACAGTTGATAAGCTAAAAAAGCTTGAAGCAGCTGAAGTGAGAATAGCTACCATGCTTTTTAAGCCTAATGCATTCAAATACAACTTTTCTATTGATTATATATGCATGGAGATCCCCAATGATTTTATTATCGGCTACGGCCTGGATTTCAACGAACATGCACGCAATCTGCCAGACATTTATAAAATCGTAACGACATAACCAACTCATCATTTCATGCTTAACATTGCCCTTTTCGGACCTCCGGGTGCAGGCAAAGGCACCCAATCAAAGCTGCTGCTTGAAAAATACAATCTCACCTATATCTCAACCGGTGATATACTCCGCGAAGAAATTGCCAAACAAACAGCTCTTGGTAAAGAAGCCAAAAGCATTATCGAAAAAGGAGGATTAGTACCTGATGAGATCATTGTACAGATCATCGAGAAAAAAGTCATCATGAACCTTGACTCTCACGGAATACTGTTCGACGGATTCCCCCGAACAGTGGTACAAGCCTATATTTTAGAAGGACTACTTTTAAAACTCAACAGCAGCCTGACTTGTATGCTTAGCCTTGAAGTGCCGGAAGACGAACTGATTACACGTATGTTGGAACGAGCTAAAACAAGCGGAAGAGCCGATGACAACTTAGATATCATTAAAGTGAGGCTACAGGAATATGAAAACAAAACAAAACCGGTAATCAATTTCTACAAAGCAAAAAATATTTATCATCCTATCAATGGAGTAGGTAATGTGGAGGAGATATTTGAAAAATTATCTCATACCATTGAAAGCACTATCAAACACGACTATTTCAATGTAGTCTTATTAGGTAAGCCAGGCTCAGGAAAAGGAACTCAGGGAGAAATATTAGCACGCAACAACAACTTGATCTATATCTCTACCGGTAAGCTGATGCGTGAAGAGATAGCTGCCAATACCGAGTTAGGACGTATTGCCAAACCTTTTTTAGACAAAGGTGAGATTGCTCCCGACGAGATAGCTATCAAACTCATTGAAAGGCAGATCGAACGTAACCGAACAGCTTATGGCTTCATATTCAAAGGCTTCCCGCGTACTATCGTACAAGCGTATATCTTAGACGGCTTGCTACGCCGTATGAACTCAAAAGTCAGCCTGATGTTAAACATACGCCTTTCAACCTTAGATGCAATCAAACGCTTACATGACCGTAGCAAGACTGAAAAAAGACGTGCCTACGACACTACCACCGAGCTGATACTAAACAGATTGGATGAGTACGAGAAAAAAACCAAGCCCGTGATCGAATATTATAAGAAACAAAGCATCTTCTTCGATGTGGACGGGGCAGGTAGTGAGGAGGAGGTGAACGACCGGCTGCAAGATAAGATCAAACAAGGGTTGAGACAGGTACGAAATATTGATTAAACACAGCCCTTCGGAATTATTATCTTTGCCATCCAATACACACCGTGATGGCTAACACTAATTTTGTCGATCAGGTAAAGATTTTCTGCCGTTCAGGAAAAGGCGGAGCCGGTTCGGTACATTTCAGACGAGAGAAGTTCGTCCCTAAAGGAGGTCCCGACGGAGGCGATGGCGGACGTGGCGGCGATATCATACTCAAAGGGAATGCCCAGATGTGGACACTGCTCCATCTTCGATACACCAAACACCTGTTTGCCGGAAACGGTGAAGCCGGGAAAGGGCAGCAACGTACTGGAGCAGATGGAAAAGATATCATCATCGAAGTGCCACTTGGAACAATTGCACGCCATGCAGAAACAGGTGAGCAAATGGCCGAAATACTCCATCACGGGCAAACAACCATACTGCTCCATGGAGGAAGAGGTGGATTAGGAAACACACACTTCAAAACAGCTGTCAATCAAAGCCCGCGCTATGCACAACCAGGAGAAGACAGCACTGAAACATGGATCACTATAGAACTGAAAATATTAGCCGATGTGGGATTAGTAGGCTTCCCAAATGCCGGCAAATCGACTCTGCTCTCCGTAGTATCAGCTGCCAAACCCGAAATTGCCGACTATCCGTTCACTACATTGACGCCAAACTTAGGCATAGTACCCTATTACGACTATAAATCGTTTATCATGGCCGATATACCCGGTATCATACAAGGAGCGTCGAAAGGAAAAGGACTTGGACTGAGATTCCTTCGACATATAGAACGCAATTCAATACTCCTGTTTATGGTACCAGCCGACAGCTCCGATATTCAACAAGAATATAAAGTTTTAATAGCCGAGCTAAAAGCCTATAACCCCGAGCTGATGGATAAAGCAAAGATCTTAGCCGTCACTAAAAGTGATATGCTCGACCAAGAACTGAAAGACGAGATACAAAAAATATTACCTGATATACCAAATTTGTTTATCAGCTCGGTTAGCGGCGAAGGGATCAAACAACTAAAAGACCTCATCTGGAAATATTTAGACGATCCCGTACAGCATCAATTCGATTAAACACCCTGAATTGCATATGTCATGAAAAAATTTATCCTTCTGTCTTTTAGTATTTTAACAGTCTTTCAACTGAGTGGACAATCTGATAGCCTATCACAACTTTCAGTCCGCGAACGCAACCGTGCTATCCAGCATCTACTCGATTATCGTTTCAGAGGTGGTTCGGGGGCCTTTGAAAAATACTTATTCGAATACGTGGATTATCCAACAGAAGCCCGACAAAAATGCATCATAGGAACAACCATACTGATCTTCACCGTTGACTGTGATAATAACATGAGCGAGCTGCGCATCCGCAACCCGCTTCATCCCAAGATCAACGATCAGCTTAGGCAGTTTTATAATGCTACCGAAGGCATGTGGAATCACTGTGAAGACCAGAAATATACCCGGTTCGAGATACCTGTTCTATTCATTGTTGGGAGTACCGAAACAACCGCAAACGCCTTTATCAGGTATGAAACCGAAGCAGAGGGAATGAAATGCCGAAGCGATGCATGGCATATGGAACAGTATGAAAAAATGAAAGCAAAAAATAAAATTAAACAAGCCCTACGTAACTTAGATATCCTCATTCAACGCGATCCGTACAACCAAACCTATTACGAACTGAAACGCGGACTATTGACCAATGAGTAATTACCCCATTATGGAGTGGCTGCTTGATGCAGACACCAAGCTACTGCTACTGATCAACGGCTGGCATCATCCCTGGACAGACATGGTAATGCTGTTTGTATCCGGTAGATTCAGCTGGATCCCGCTTTATGCACTTATGGCTTATTTTATCGTTCGCCGCTATGGCTGGGACACTATTCGTATCCTACTGTTTATAGCTGTATTGATAAGCCTCTCCGACCAATTGTCGGTACATATGTTTAAGTTAGTCTTTCAACGGTTGAGGCCATGCCACGAACCTGATCTGAGGCCTCTCCTACATTTGGTTAACGGGCGATGCGGCGGCAAGTTTGGGTTTGTCTCTTCACATGCTGCAAACAGTTTTGCACTCATTACCTTTATTATTTTTCTATTCTACCGCCAATGGAAACCTATCATACCGGTATCTCTGACATGGGCAGCCTTAGTCAACTACAGCCGTATATATATGGGTGTTCATTATCCAAGCGACAGCCTGGCAGGAGCTATACTGGGAATCCTTTGCGGCTTATTGGTCTGGGGACTTTACAAAGCCTGGGACAAATGGATCTGCCGGCAAAATTGCTAAGAAAAACAAAAAAATTATCTAAGCTCATCAAACCATATATACATTTCTCTACATATTGTTTGCATAGAAAACTCTACAACAATATTCTAAACAAAATAAATGCTTCGGATTATCTGAAATTGGTTTAGACAGCATGATCTGTATCGTTGAAATGTAAAAATATTGTAAATCAACAGTATAGCCCATTTCCAAAAACTGCTGTTCAACTTAGCTGTCAATCAAAGGATAAAAGCAGTAATTTAGCTGCCTCAACCCAGAGATCATTTTATAATTAAAAACACATACTATGGCCACTAAACAGTATAATCCGCCAGACCATTATTTAGTAGATGAATTATTCACCGAAGAACATAAAATAGTTCGGGCAGCGGTACGCGAATGGGTTAATCGTTCTGTCAAACCATTTATTGAAGACTATTATGAACGGTCTGTTTTTCCATTACCTTTGATTAAAGAGTTAGGTGAGATAGGCGCTTTTGGTCCGTTTATTCCGGTAGAATATGGCGGGTCGGGCATGGATTATATCGCATACGGACTTATTATGCAGGAGCTTGAGAGGGGTGATTCGGGAGTGCGATCTATGGCCAGTGTGCAAACTTCGTTAGTTATGTTTCCTATATATGAATATGGGAGCGAAGAACAGAAGAAGAAGTTTCTGCCTCGTTTGGCATCGGGGGAGATGATCGGATGTTTTGGTCTGACCGAGCCTAATCACGGCTCTGATCCAGGGAGTATGATCACCCGTATCAAAGATATGGGCGACTATTATCTGCTTAATGGGGCAAAAATGTGGATCACTAACTCAAGCATTGCCGATATAGCTGTTGTATGGGCAAAAGATGAAGAAGGCAAAGTCAGAGGTTTGTTGGTAGAGAAAGGTATGGAAGGATTCACCGCCCCTGAAACGCGTGGGAAATGGTCGTTACGGGCTTCGGTAACCGGTGAGTTAGTTTTCGATAATGTGAAGATACCAAAAGAGAATATCTTAGCTGCTGCAAAAGGCCTCAGAGCGCCACTCAGCTGCTTGAGCTCAGCCCGATACGGCATTGCATGGGGCGCTATAGGTGCTGCAATGGACTGTTATGATGCAGCCTTGCGCTATTCATTAGAGAGACATCAGTTTGGAAAACCTATAGCTGCCTTCCAACTGCAACAAAAAAAATTGGCCGAAGCATTAACCGAGATCACTAAAGCACAATTATTGGCATGGCGCGTAGGAGTGCTGAGAAACGAAGGCAAAGCCAGCCCAGCACAAATTTCTATGGCAAAACGAAATAATGTGGAGATCGCATTGAATATAGCCCGTGAAATGAGGCAGGTATTAGGTGCTATGGGAATCACTAACGATTTTCCTATGATGCGCCACATGATGAATCTCGAATCGGTCATCACATATGAGGGTACTCACGATGTGCATCTGCTCATCACCGGACACGAGATCACCGGACTACCGGCTTATAAATAAGTCTAAAAAACAGCTGCCGCTTATAAGTCAGAACTCAGTTAACAAACTGATGGTTTATTTGGCATATACTTTTCAGGTTGTTTGCAGAACGAGAGATGTATGAAACTATTTTTCAGAAAATACGGTCAATCCGGTTATCAACCATTAATCATACTACATGGTTTATTTGGCAATTCGGATAACTGGGTAAGTTATGCCCGCCGTATAGCCGACGAAGGATTCGAGGTATTCATACCCGACCAGCGCAATCATGGTTTGTCGCCACATAGCGAGATATTCAATTATCCTGCCATGACAGACGATCTGTTAGAGATGATGGAAGACCAATCTATATCCCGGCCAATCATCTTAGGACATAGCATGGGAGGAAAAGTCGCCATGTTTCTTGCGCTGGAATATCCTGAATCAGTTCATAAGCTTGTGGTTGTTGACATCAGTTTGAAAGCGTATGGAAGCCGCCCGTATCATCAACAACTCATACAAGCTATGCAGGCTGTCGACCTGAATCGACTCAATAGCCGGCAAGCCATAGACCATGAACTGCAAAAGGAAATCAAAGAATTGCGTATCCGCCAGTTCTTGATGAAAAATCTGCACTGGCGCGACAAAGAACAGTTGGAATGGAGACTGAATCTGCAAGGTATTGGACAAAACCTTACCCAGATGTTTGATGCCATAGAAACATCCACTAAATTCACAAAACCTAGTTTATTCATCAGAGGAGGTGCTTCAGATTATATATTGCCAGAAGACTATCCACAGATACGATGGAACTTTCCCTATGCCGAAATAATCACCATAGAAGGTGCATCGCACTGGGTACATGCTGATTCAGCCGAACAGTTTTACCTGATAAGTTCGGGCTTTATGAATGATGATAAAGTATAAGATAGTATCGTACATCATTCCAGTTTTTGAGTCAACTGTGTTGATGATACTATTAATGAGCCGCAAGTTCAATTAGTTACTTTGCGACAACCTTTGAAGGGTATTAACATGAATATGACAGCTGATAGTTTTTCTTCCTTTTAAAATGCAGCTTCCCGTGAAAGATAGTAATGAAAAGGTTTAGCTGCATCAAGTCAAGAAACCATTGAGACACGATCTCCACATTAAAAAATTCTCCTTTCATTTATCGTCTTGATTTTTTTCTGTTTTTAACATAACAGTTTCACTTTTTTGTCCTGTATATACGTTAAAAAACCTTAATTTTGGCATTTATAAATCCATCCCTTATAAGGGACACACAAAACAGATAAATTACAAACTTAAGGTAGTATGAAAACGAATTTCCTTAAAGCCAATCGAATGTATTGGCTTAATTCTGTGGCGATTGCTGTAGCAATTTTACTTAGCAGTATAACCACTCACGCACAAACCATTCCTTTAGGCCGGACTTCAAGTCAGGTTGAAGTAACAGAAGACAGTTTTGATAAAACCACTATCACCTATACCTATTCAGCTATTGAATCATTTGGTGTAGAAGCGGAGCGTGGTATTTTCAACGAAATCCTAATACCCGGCGCCTATTTCACAGGAGCGTTAGGTACCCCAAAATTACCTGCGTCAAAAAGCCTGATAGAAATTCCTTTTGGAGCTGAGGTACAAGTGAAAGTGCTGAACGCAACTTTAACCGAATACCGTCTAACCGACTATGGCATTGAAAATTTTATTATGCCTGCACAGCCTTCCCTGAGGAAAGATCAATCTATAGACGATGTGAAATTTGAGTTTGATGAGAAACTTTATCAAAAAGATGGGTTCATCAGCCACGAATTAGCTACTATAGAAGTATTAGGCGTTATGCGTAGTTATCGGATAGCCCGACTTACGATAGCTCCTGTAAGTTATAATCCGGTACAAGGTATCATACGGGTATATAACGATATAGAAGTGGAAGTAAGTTATACCAATGCTGATCGCAGCTTGACTGAGTATATCAAAGCTTCCACCTATTCGCCTTATTTTGATGTGATCAAAAACAATTTGGTAAACAACGGAACACGTGATTATCCTGCCCATCCCGATCTGACCAAATATCCGGTAAAATATCTGATCGTTTCTCCACGTATGTTTGAGAACGAGCTTCAGCCATTTATTGAATGGAAAACAAAAAAAGGGTTTGAAGTGATAGTTGGCTATACCGATCAAATCGGCTCCAGCTATAACCAGATTCAGAGCTGGGTTCACGCCCAATACAATGCAGGCACTCCCGAAGACCCGGCACCAAGCTTCGTACTTTTTGTTGGCGACACACCTCAGATACCGGCTGTACAAGGCTCGTCATCCTATAAAATGACCGACCTGTACTATGCCAGCGTGGACGGAGATATGTTCCCGGAAATGTATTATGGTCGCTTCTCGGCTACCAATACTCAGCAACTGATCCCTCAAATAGATAAGACACTTTATTATGAACAGTATCAGTTTGCCAACCCTGATTACCTGAGTAAGATCACTTTGATTGCCGGTGCAGACAGCTATTGGAATCCAAAGATCGGTCAGGCAACAATCAATTACGGTACTCAAAATTATTTCAATACTGCCCATGGCTATACCGATATTTACACATATCTCAGCTCACCATATACCGGTTGTTATAGTCCCGAACGTATAGCGGTAGGCTATATCAACTACTCCGCACATTGCAATGAAACCTTGTGGGGCGATCCTTCACTTACCCAATCAGCTGTCAATGCGTTTGTCAACGAAGATATGTATCCGCTTGCTGTGGGCAACTGCTGTCTGGCAGCCGATTTTGGATACCCCGAATGTATAGGTGAGACCTGGATGCGTGCAGCCAACAAAGGATCGGTAGCTTATATAGGCTCTTCACCAAGTTCGTACTGGTACGAAGATTTTTATTGGTCGGTGGGCGCTTTTCCATTGCAAGGTGATAACAACGGATATGTACCTACTTTTGAAGAAACAACCCTTGGAGCTTATGACGCTCCATTTGTTTCAGACTATGTTACTACAGGCGGCCGAATAGCAGTAGGAAACCTTGCAGTAACCGAGGTAAACATACAAGGCTATCCCAGCCATTCAAGTCCTCTTTATTACTGGCAGGCATACAACGTTTTAGGCGACCCATCACTTGTAAGCTATAATGTGGAAGGTATTGAAAACACAGTAAGCCATCTTCCCATACTACCTATTGGGTTAAACACCTACGAAGTAGAAGCCTTGCCTGGCTCCTATGTTGGTATTTCAAAAGACGGCGTATTGCACGGATCAGCTTTGGTAGGTCCTTCAGGGATAGCAGAAGTGATCCTCGATCCGATATTATCATCGGGAGATGTTGATATAGTGGTTACTAAACCACAATATATTCCATATATGGTACAGGTACCGGCAGCCGCTCTTGAAGGCCCTTACGTAGTATTGGATTCATATACTATTAATGATCAGAGTGGTAACAACAACGGATTAGCCGATTACAGTGAGGCTATTGCTCTCAATATTACCCTCAAGAACGTTGGTGCCGATCCTTCAGCAGCACTGACAGCTACCCTCAGCGGAAGCGATTCATATGTCAGTCTGACCAGTTCGGCTACCCAAAATTTTGAAGCTTTGAATACAGGCGCTTCTACAACTTTGAACAATGCCTTTACATTCCAGATCGCTGATTTTGTCCCCGACCAACATATTGCACTGTTTCAACTTACTGTTACCGATGGATCTGATAGCTGGCAGTCTAACCTGCGTATCACTATACAAGCCCCTATACTCAGCATTCAAGCGGAAGTGTTGATTGATGACAGTGCGGGTAATGGGGATGGAATATTAGATCCGGGTGAGACAGCCAATATCAAAGTGATACTCAATAATATAGGTAATAGTAGTGTGTCCGATATTATCATGAATATGGTTTCTTCCGATCCGTTGCTATTAGTAAACACTGCCACGGTCAGCCATTCAAGTCTGAACGGTCAGGATCAGGTAGAGCTTTCATTCAGCGTCACTGCGTCTGCTAATTCACCTATAGGCCATCCTGTTAACCTGACGCTTGACGCTATTGCCGGCCCATCGGGTGTATATACAGCCAACCAGATTGCTATGGTTGTCATAGGACTGATACCGGAGTATTTTATGACCAACGGTTCGGCTACTACCTGTGTAGGTGTGTTTTATGATTCGGGCGGACCTAACGGAAATTATGGGAATAACGAAGATTTTGTGTTCACCTTCTCCCCGACTAATGCAAGCTCTATGATACGGGCTGACTTTCTATCCTTCGACTTGGAAAACAACTATGATAAGCTTTGGATATATAACGGCCCGGATGAATCAGCACCATTGATACAAGGGAGTCCGTTTACCGGTACTACCAGTCCTGGATTAGTTACCGGCTTGAATTCAACAGGTGCCCTGACGTTTAAATTCACTTCCGATATCAGCGTTAATCGTGCAGGATGGGAAGCCAATATCAGCTGCTACACTCCTACAGCTCCGCCTCAATGTGCTACTAATCCTGTGCCGGCTAATAATGCCACTAATGTAGGTATGTCATCGGTATTGAGCTGGAACTCTAATGATGCTGCTACCTTTGAGGTGTATTTTGGATATACTCCCAACCCACCTTATGTGGAGACTGTAGGTGTCAACCAATACACTCCCTTTTTAGAACCTTATACTACCTATTTCTGGAAGATAATACCTGTCAATCAGTTTGGCCCTGCTGAGGGATGCGAGATATGGAGTTTTACTACCGGAGGCCCGGAGTATCTGATGGCTAATACCACAGTTACAGCAAACGGAGGTATGTTCTACGATTCAGGAGGACCTAACGGTAACTATGGAAGTAATGAGGATCTGACAATGACCTTTTTACCAACTATTGAAGGTGTTCCTCTAAAATTTGTTTTCAATGAGTTTGACATAGAAAACAACTATGATAAGCTTTATGTATATAACGGCCCTAACACCAGTTCGCCAGCTTTTGCGGGCAGTCCGTTTACCGGCACTAGTAGTCCGGGCACTTTAGTCTCAACCCATGCCACAGGAGCTATCACTTTTGTGTTCATCTCCGACTATAGTGTAGTGCGGTCTGGATGGGCTGCCTCATTCTTGATGATGAGCGAGTTAAATGTTGATCCCGAAGCAATGCCAGCAGTTATCTGTGAAGGGTCGTCAGCTTTACTGAAAGCTAACGCCAGTGGAGGGAGCGGCAATTACACCTATAATTGGTCACCAGCCGAAAGCCTGAACGATCCCACTTTGGCCAATCCAGTTGCTACTCCTTCAGTTACAACAACTTATCAGGTAGTGGTAAACGATGGCAGCACCCAAGAAACCGGCCAGCTCACTCTAAATGTGAATCCAGTGATTCCAGTAGATCTGGGCCCGGATACAACAATATGTATCTATGAAACTATCATCTTAGACGCTACTATACCTAATGCAGCTTTTTATGCATGGTTTGACGGCGTAACTACTCCTACCTATACATTCGTTGGTGAAGAAGCAGGACTTGGTACACACACGGTTTCAGTAACAGTAACTGATATTAACAATTGTACCAGTAGTGATGAAGTGCAAATAACAGTGGATATCTGCTCATTTATTGTAGAACAAGAGTTGAAACTGATGATACAACCTAATCCGGCATCTAATCAAGTTACTATTCATCTGACGGGCAATGTCCAAAAAGCTGCTTACAAGCTGCTCAATTATCAGGGACAGGAAGTTTGGGCTTCACAGGAACTGACAATACAAGGTCAATATATGAAACATATCGACCTTTCCGGCTTCGCAAAAGGAATTTATTACCTCCGACTTGAAAGCAATGCAGGTACTGTGGTACGTAAAATTGTCATTCAATAATTAATAAAACTAATTGAATTTGATATGTTCAGACTGCACCAAATAATGTAAAACTTTGCTATTTTTGGTGCAGTCGTTTTTGTATAACCATTTCTCTTTACTATGAAAAAATTTACTGTATTACTAAGTATTATCTTATTGTCGATATTCTCCTATGGGCATAATTGGATATCTATCTCCAGTGAGCAGGCCACTCCTATTCAACAAAGGCTTTTGTATTCTAGCGAGGAAAGCATCGGTATTCAATTTCAGATCAGTGGTTTTTATACCAATCATGTTACTACTCCTAAAGGTAAAGAGGTCATAATCAGTGTACCATCTATGGTATCGCTTGCTGAAGCCGGTGCACCTGACCTTCCAAAATATGCTGTATCTTCTATCATAGGTGACCACGCCCTGATGGAGGTCGTCATAACTCAATCGGAATATACTGATTTTGAAGATATGGATATAGCGCCTTCTAAAGGTGATTTTTCCAGAAAGATTGATCCTCAGACAGTTCCTTACACCTATGGTGAAATGTATTCAGCGGATACTTTTTATCCTGCTTTACAGGCCGAACTGCAAACACCCTACATCCTCAGAAACTTCAGAGGGCAAGCTGTAACCATCATGCCGTTTGCATATAATCCGATTACTAAAATCCTGCGCGTATACCACAACATCACCGTTGAGCTAAGAAAAACAGGTGAAGGTGGTGATAACCAAATGGTACGCATGAACGACATCATCAAGGAAGACCCTGAATTTAAAAATATTTATAGCCGTCATTTTATCAATTTTCAAGCATCGCAAAGCCGTTATCCTATCCTTGAAGAAGAAGGCAACTTGTTGATCATCAGCTATGGTCCTTTTATGGATGCCGTACAACCTTTAGTAGATTGGAAAAAGACGATTGGTCGGCCAACCGAAATGGTTGATGTGGCAAGTTTAGGTACTACTCCACAAGCTATTAAGGATTATGTAACCAATTATTACAACACTCATGGACTGACACATCTGCTGCTTGTTGGTGACCATCAGCAAGTCCCAAGCTATAATAATACCAGCTCGGGAGGATATTCCGACTACTATTATGGGTATTTAGCCGGCAACGATTCATATAATGAAGTCTTTGTAGGTCGTTTTTCAGCTGAAAATATTACGCATGTACAAACGCAGGTTCAAAAAGTGATCACCTATGAACGCGACCTTGATCAAAGTGCTACATGGCTGAATATCGGAGTTGGTGTAGCACGTAACGAAGGTGCCGGAGGTGGACATAACGGAGGTGAATCGGACTATCAGCATATGGATTATATACGCGACAGCCTGCTTAACTTCACCTATGAAACAGTTTACAGAGAATATGATGGAAACGTACCCGGATTACCAAACACTACTGCTGCACAAATATCACAACGCATTAATGCAGGTACCACTATCATTAATTACTGTAATCACGGTTCACAAAATAGTTGGAGTGTAGCCAATTACTCCAGTTCGCACGTCAATGCACTTACCAATACCGACAGATGGCCTATCGTATGGTCGGTAGCTTGCGACAACGGGCGATTCACAAGTGGCGATTGCTTTGCCGAAGCATGGATGCGAGCTACACATAACGGACAACCAGCAGGAGCCATAGGAACTATGATGTCGTGGATATCACAACCATGGCAGGCACCTATGACAGGACAAGATGAGATGGTTACTATCCTGGTAGAAGGTTATGGCAACAATATCAAGCGTACCTTAGGCGGCACCTCAATCAACGGTAGCATGAAAATGATTGACCTGCACGGCTCTTCAGGAAGAAGCACACACGACACATGGATACTGTTTGGCGACCCCACATTGACCCTACGCACTGCGCCTCCCGAACCAATAGCAGTTAACCACCTGCCTGCAATATTCCTTGGAATGAACGAACTCACAGTTGATGCCGATGCCGAAGATGCAATCGTAAGCCTTACCATCGATGGTGAAATAATCGGAACAGGGATGATACAAGATGGAAGCACAACCATCAGTTTCCCACCTCTGAATAATGTAGGAGTACTGAAAATTGCCGTCTTTGGGTTTAACAAAGTCACCTATATAGAAGAAATTGAGATCATTCCGGCATCAGGTCCTTTTGTAGCTTATCTGTCTAATATGGTTAACGGAGCAGAAGGCGGACAAGTGCATTACGGCACTGATGTTACTCTGGGAGTACAGTTAAAAAACTTAGGAGTAGAACCCGCATCCAACGTACTAGTAACATTGACTACTGACTCACCCTACGTTACTATCACTAATGGGACGGCAAACTATGGGACTATACAACCTGATCAGATCGTATTGATCGAAGATGCTTTCGCATTCACTCTCAGCGATGAGGTACCCAACAACACTAAGCTTCCATTTGAATTAACAATCACAGCAGACGAAGATAATTGGGAAAGCAGTTTCAACCTTACTGCATTGGCTCCTGCTTTTACGATTGGCACATACAGTGTATCCGATCCTACAGGTAATGGCAACGGCCGGTTAGACCCAGGCGAGACAGCCGATATCATCGTTCAGTTTGCCAACGAAGGGATGAGTCAGGCAATGGATGCAGTAGCAGAAATCGTATTCGACAACCCATATATCACTATTAATAGTGCAAGCTTTGAAGTTGGAGATATAGCTGCCGGCAGCTCAGCTACCGCTAGTTTCAATATCACAGTCAGTGGCAATGCTCCCATAGGTCAGGCAGCAGAGTTTTTGTTTAGCCTGCAAGCAGGTGCTTATACAGCCGAAAAATCGTTTGTCACAAAAATCGGCTTGATCTTGGACGACTTTGAAACAGGTAATTTCTCGGCATTCCCATATACCTTTGGAGGTAATCAGCCCTGGAACATAACCCTGATGGGTGCATATGAAGGAACCTACTGTGCCAAATCAGGGAATATCACTCATAGCCAGTCATCACAACTGATACTTGAGTACGAGGCAAGTGCCAACGACAGCATCTCTTTCTACAGAAAGGTGTCATCAGAATCAGGTTATGACTTCCTGCGTTTCTATATTGACAATGTTAAAGTAGGCGAATGGGCTGGTACTATCGGATGGGATAGGGTTGCCTATCCTGTTGCTCAGGGAAATCATACTTTCAAATGGGAATATGTGAAAGACTTCATGGTGAGCAGTGGCGACGATTGTGCATGGATAGATTATATCGTTTTCCCTCCTGCCTTAGTTACTACAGGATGGGCCGGAAACAATGCTGCCATATGTGCCGGAGAATCCTATCAGCTTGATGGGAGTGCGACAAATTACAACAGCTTTGTCTGGACTACATCAGGAAGCGGAACTTTTAGCAATCCGAACATACTGAATCCTATCTATACTCCAAGTGAAGCTGATATATCCGATAAAAGTGTTGAACTCACCCTGAGCGTACACGGTAGCTCAACTACTGTTGAAAGCTCTCTTACACTGAATATCAATCCAATGCCTGAAGTTTTTGCTGGCAATAATATTGAGACTTGTCCTGAGATGGAAATAGAACTGAATCAGGCTACTGCCACCGATTATATCAGCCTCACGTGGTTCAGCACCGGAAGTGGTGAATTCAGTGATCCGGCTAACCTACAAACAACCTATTTCCCAAGTGAGGAGGATTATGTTGCCGGCACTGTTATACTTACATTGGAAGCCGAAGGAATAGGAAGCTGCGGCAACTCAAGCAGTGAGTTAGAAGTACATTTCCTCGACAAGCCTACTGCAGCCCTTAGCGGTAATCAGCAGCTGTGTGAAGGTACAGCAGCAGAGCTTACCGTTGAACTAACCGGCCTTGCACCCTGGACAATAGTGTTAGCCGATGATCAGGGTAGCTTCGATATACCTGCCACACCTTATAGCATACAGCTATACCCACAGGAAAATATCACTTATTCTATAGTTGAAGTTACCGATGCCAACGGATGCGTCAACTCTGGAAATGGTCAAGCTGTTGTTGAACTGATAGATATACCGATACAGACTATGATAGTTTCAGCACCTGATACAGTAGACTTCGCCTATACTATCAGTAGTGAGATCACTGTTGAAGAAGTGGCTTTTGCAACAAGCTATTCGTATATGATAGAGCCGGAAACAGCAGCTACTATAAGCGGAGAAGGTAGTACAGCTATATTAAGCTGGAACAGCGAGTTCACCGGAGAGGTCAAAGTATATGCTGCTGCTGTCAATGAGTGTGGTCAAAGCGATTGGTCGGAGCCGGCTACTATCTTTGTAATTAATACGGTGGGTGTGATGGAACAGCAGTCGCTCAGTCTGAACTTGTATCCTAACCCTTCTACAGGTGTGATCTTTATGGAGTTGAACCAACTGAGATCACCTGAACTACAGATTACAGTGATTAACAATACAGGAATCAAGGTATATGAAGAACAGAGTATAGCCATCGGAAAACAATATAGAGGAACACTACAGCTAGATCAACTGCCTAAAGGCATCTACCTGCTCAGGATTGAAAATGGCAAAACCACTATCACGAAACGTATTGCCATCCACAGATAAGACGCTGATAACTCATCTATCAAAGGCAGCCTATATGGGCTGCCTTTTTCCTGACTTCCGCACATCTTCCTGTTTTGTGCAAGGTATGACCTGCTTTTAAATTTTCATTTCAAGTAGTTGAGTTTGCTTTTGAGTAGGATTAAAAATTTTAGTCTTGCCAAACTGTGATTTTGACAGAACATGGCACAGTTGGCTTATTTCCATAATTTCATTGATGACTTTTTCAGTTGACAAGGTAATGTTGTGTATGCTCATCAATCTTGCAAATTCCTTGTAAACTGAGTATGCAGCAAAACAGATACAAATGTGAGCTTCAACCCTGTTTCTTAAACGATGATGTACCGGACGGGTCTTTAAATCGGTTTTTGTTATGCGGAATGCTTTTTCAATATTCCACAACAAGATGTAATTTTCAATACTCTGAATGTAGTTGAACTCAGTATTGGTAACATATTCTTTCAAGCCCTCCCAAATACCACCTGCATTGTATTTTTCATAATCGAAAACAATGGATGGATCCATGTTTTTCTACGATAACAAAGTTAGATCGGCCACAACAATTAGCTTGTCGATGCCAAACAACGAATGGGAACCCGTAACTGCTACTATCCCCAAAAAAAATGTCTTTTAATCAATGCAGTGACAAGATAAATGTACTGTTGCACTTTATAATTTTTTCAAAAATTTTGTCCGTTTTTCTAAACGAGCTTTCAATTATTTTCATAATTTGTCATCGCAATAACGGTTGAAACCATTTGTACAATTAGTGTACTTGAGTTAGCAACTACCTATTAAATCTAAATTAGCACTGTAACAAGGCGCTGTCAATGATGTTTTAACAAATTAAAATGAACGGTTATGAAAAGAGAGTTATCCAAAGTTTTTACTTTGTTTCTTATATTAACAGCATGTATTAGCTGTAAAAAAGAACAACCAACCAACGATGTTCCAGTTTTAACCACCTTTGAAATTTATATGATTACCGGAGTAATGGACATTTTTGATGCTTTTTTTTAAACGATGTGTTTAAGTGGACATTTTTAATGCTATTTATTTTTATCCTTTTGTTGGATAAAAAGTTTTTATACAGACTTTTGTTCTGTCTGTCTAA
>JALNZU010000065.1 GCA_023229245.1 Bacteroidales bacterium
TTAGACAGACAGAACAAAAGTCTGTATAAAAACTTTTTATCCAACAAAAGGATAAAAATAAATAGCATTAAAAATGTCCACTTAAACACATCGGTTAAAAAAAAGCATCAAAAATGTCCATTACTCCAGAATAAATGATTCTCCAAACATCAAGCAGTTGTAAAGAATCATGTGAGATTTCTCGCTGACGCTCGAAATGACCTGGATCTTTTTACAGACAGGAGTTCTACACATAGGCGGCTGCTGCCGCCTATGTGTAGAACTCCTTACCCCAATTACCTGTTGTCATTCCGAACGCAGTGAGGAATCTAAAAAAGTGTATCTATGGTTTTTATGAATGGATAGAGCTCCCTGAGCAAGACATTCACGCTTTAATACAGCTGCAACTCATCAGCCCGACAGGGCGTACGCTGGCGGGTGCAGAAACTAATGAAACACTAAGGAAAGGAAGTACTTTATTCAGTATTAACTCTAACAAACTGATAGTAAAATAAATGTTTCTCCAGGCATCAAACAGTCGTAAAGAATCGTATGCGAGATTTCTCGCTGACGCTCGAATTGACGTGGAGCTCTTTACAAACAGAGAGTTCTACACTTAGGCGGCTGAGCCGCCTAAGTGTAGAACTCCTTATCCCAATTACCTGTTGTCATTCCGAACGCAGTAAGGAATCTAAAAAAAGTATAACTCTAATTTTAAGGAATGGATAGAGTTTCCAGAGCAAAATTTTCACGTTTTCATGCAGCTGCCACTCATCAGCCCTACAGGGCGTACGCTATATGAAGATCCGGCTAAGGGACGTTGTCATCAGATAGCATTAGAGTCTTATCCGACAGGCTTATACTTAGTACGTATCTGGGACAGCGAACGATGGCGGGTGCAGAAATTGGTAAAGGAATAGTACAGGAGGTTGATTTGTTGAGGTGTTAAGAAGGGAATAAATTCCGTTCGCTTATCCAAATTTTATTTTGTTGCTTTCTGTATAGAATGGTGTAACTTTACCCTGAAAATCAATAAGTAATTATGCCAATATTGCCTCTGAACTATTGTGCTATATTAACACATACTAATATTGTTGTTAGAGATTCAGTAGGATACAAACCTAAGCCATTTAAAAAAATAAAAATGAAAAACATTATCTTGTTGATAGTCTTAATCATAACAAATTTAACCTCGTTTTGTCAGCCAAAAGGATGGCAAACAGTTATTGAGTTTACTGAAGACATAATTCCAATGGACATTCAGGAAAACTACAATGATGAATTTTACATTACAGCCAGAGTTCTTCCCCAGAATGCAGCAAGGGAATATTCCTTGGTTTATAAGTTGAATAATGCAGGTGAGCTACTTAATTATTCAATCATCAAGGACAGCTTGAAGAGCCTTAATATCTTTTCATTAGGTATTACTGAGGATAATCTGCTGTACGCATTTGGAAGTTCATTCGATAGCCTTACAAAGGCTAACGTAAGTCTACTAAAATATAAACTCAATGATGATTTAGAAGTTTTACAAGAAAATTCATGTGCTATTGAACCGGAGCTTAGGTTTGATGGATTTTTAGCAAAATCTTTAAACAATAGTGAGTTTCTATATCATGGCAGTGTGTTTTTGCCAAATAATAGATTCACTGCATATGTTGCTCAGTTAGATTCAAGCTTTAATTTGTTAAAGTGGAGTATGCCTGATGCCGAAAGTCTTGGAATATATTTCGATTTTAAAAAGCTAAACGATACAAGCTATTGGGCTTTAAAAGTTTTTCCATGGAAATTCGAAATCTTGGACACTTCGTTCAATATACTGGATTTCAGCATAATACCCGATCAGATTTTAGGAAACACAAGTTGTAAATGGGTAAATGACTCAAGCTTTTACCTTATTGGTCAAAATGCATCTCCATTGCCCGGGTATAATCTTGCGCTTATCAAACAGTTTCATCCGATTGATACCACCGGACACCTGTTTCGTGTATGGCATCATAGTGACACCATAGACTTCCCCCCTTTGTGGCAAGGTATAGATTTGAAACATCCTGACACAATATTTGCAGGAGGAACGCGAAATATGTCTATGGACAACCCTTATTTTGGTTATCAACCATCCTGGTTTGTAGTGTTTCAAACTGATAGCCTCCTCAACCTGCGATGGGAAAGGTTTTATGGGGGGAATGCGTATTATTTAATGACGAACTTGAAAGCAACCAAAGATGGTGGTTGTCTAATAGGTGGAACAAGATTTCAGTATGAAGGTGCAATAGCGAACAAAAGAGAAATTTTTCTTCTCAAAATCAACAGTGAAGGTCTGATTAACAGTGTTATAGAAATGCCAGAATTTCAGGCAAGAGAAGCTATTATCTATCCAAATCCGGGAAATAAACTACAAATTCGTTTAGCCATTCAGCACTCTCAGGCGCAGCTGAGACTTTTTGATCAGGCTGGGCATCTTGTAGTGCAACAGCAACTTCATCAATTCGAAAGCATCATTGAGACTTCTCATTTGCCCGCCGGTGTTTACCTGTATCAACTCACCGCACCTACCGGCCTGAACGAAAACGGAAAATGGGTGAAGGAGTAACGGAGGAGATTTTCTTACTATCGAATCCAACACTACCGAAACACCTTTTGATGAAAACGCCTTATGGGATTTAGAGGTTTACTCAGGATCGAATCTAGTACAAACCAAACAAACTGGATTACGTGGTCGAAATGCCAGAATACAAACAGCAGGATGGAAAGAGGGAGTTTACTTGGTACGAATAATATACCAAAACGGAGTTCTAACCGGTAAACTGATACTAAAACAAATGTTTCTTCAGGCATCAAGCAGTCGTAAAGAATCGTGTGTGAGATTTCTCGCTGACGCTCGAAATAACGTGGATTTTTTTACAGACAGGAGTTCTTCACATAGGCGGCTGCACCGCCTATGTGTAGAACTCCTTATCCCAATTACCTGTTGTCATTCCGAACGCAGTGAGGAATCCAAAAAAAGTATAACTCTAATTTTAAGGAATGGGTAGAGCTTCCTGAGTATGACATTCAAGCTGTCATGCAGCTGCAACTCATTAGTCCGACAGGGCGTACGCTGTATGAGGCACCGGCTAAGGGACGTTTTCATCAGATAGCAGTGGAGCCTTATCCGGCAGGCTTATACTTAGTACGCCTTTGGGACGGAGAACGCTGGCGGGTGCAGAAATTAATGAAACACTAAGGAAAGGAAGTACTTCATTCAATAACAAACTGATACTAAAACAAATGTTTCTTCAGGCATCAAGCAGTCGTAAAGAATCATGTGTGGGATTTCTCGCTGACGCTCGAAATAACGTGGATTTTTTTTACAGACAGGAGTTCTTCACTTAGGCGGCTTCGCCGCCTAAGTGAAGAACTCCTTACCCCAACTACCTGTAGTCATTCCGAACGCAGTGAGGAATCTAAAAAAAAGTATGTCTCTGATTTTTATCCAGACCTCAACGATTGATCGCCGACCGATTTTTTTATAGATGATCCGTAATAAGTTTCACTCCTGGTTGCTAGAAAACAGTCTGTAGTAGACCGATTCATTATGTATCTGGTATTCTTTAAGTTATCGCATATATGGCATATACTTGTCCATGTTTGCACGCCAAGGCGAATGCTATACCCAAAAGTAAATAAGTAATGAAAAGGAATCCCAATTCGCTCATCAGCAGTTTGAAAAAAAAAATTTCCTAAATGTTGAAGTTGAAGTCGAAATTTTGTATTACCGACCGCAGCTATGTACAGAGGTGAGTTTTAAAGCACAAATCATTAAAAAAACACAAAATCGATCTGATGTGACATGCTACATATCCACACTTTCTGCACGATTACATTTAGTTTATGTTATGAGGATTTTTAATTCTGCATCTTTGATGTAATTACATTGGCATCTATGTTTCCAGTATGCTTAAAAATTATGAAATTGTTTTGATCATATAAAATAAAACTGGGGAAACCTCTAATATCATTGCAATCCAGGCAAATTTCATTGATAAATTTTCTCATTCTGTAATGAGGGCTTCGTTTCTCCCCATATGAAAAAACATCTAAAAGATAGATATTAAAATTTAAAAGATGTTTATTCATGTATCTCAAATAATTTTCCTTCCTAACCCAATCATCTGGCGAAACCAGGTATATATCCAATTCATCAGTATTGCTATTAACAGTGTCAATTCGCTTATCTTTTCTTTAATGAACCTTTGCCGTTCATAAAAGTCAGCTATTGAATCAATTTCGACTTTGTAATTCTCTATCATACAACTTATTGGGAAGTCAGGGTTCTAACCCAATTATCATTAAGGATTATATGAATCTGCAGGATTGATTAAAAACACTTCTATTCTTTTCATCATTTCGTTTATTATGTTACACAATAGTTATTTGGAATAACGGTAAAGATACGACAAGATGAGGCTAAATTATGTTCCAATTTCGTGTTTTAACAAATGTTAGTTTTTTCTTTTGTAGATTTGAAATATCCGATAGGTTTTGGATAAAACGGTGCCTCAACAGGGTACTAAGAATTCAAGGTGTTTTACTTTTCCACTTTTCCCAGGCGGACATTCCGGCAGATACTGACCCCCTTTCAAAAGAATGGAAAATCATGAAGGTTCCGGAGCATATTGCCCCCCTTTTGATTTTGCTCATTTTTTGTACTTTATTCATCGAACATTAAAAAAATGGTTTATGGCGACCCATACTGCTCAAGCTACACAATTGAACACAAAATAACCTTAACAAAGTACTTAACAAAAGAGCTATCAGACAAGCTATAGCCTATACACTAAGCCTTTGGCCCAGACTTATCCGCTATATTGATCAAAGGCGATTTAAGGTTGGTAATAACCTGATTGAGAACAATATCAGACCCGTAGCCTTAGAACGTAAGAATTAAATGTTTACCGGGACGCATGATGAAGCACAACAGGCAGCCATAGTATTTTCATTATTTGCCACCAGGAAAATTAATGGAAAAAAACTTACGGATGGTTCTCAAAAACACTGTCAGTTATATCTGATCACCCTGCAAACCAATTATACGAACTCCTGCCCCGCATAAGATAGAAATAGAACTATCCATTTTATAAATGCGGTTTACCGAATGGATACGCAGATTTGCCTCAATATCTTCTGCAGCTTCGCCACCACAAAAGAATATTTCAAACCAAGTCCTGAAGAGCTCACCAAACTGATAGCTGTATATATTCCTTATACCAAGATGATTATCGATGAGAGCTGATAAGTCTGACTTATTAAATTCTTCAAGAACAAAATAAATTCCGGCAAAAAGAGTAACTGATTCAGAAACTTTCTGTAATTTTATCTTTTGTATGATTTACTGTTTTTTTTGTTTAGAACCATAAAAAATGGTGAAATCTTACACATAGCAAAACGGTAGATAAGATTTTTCTTATCAGCGCTTTGCCTATTTGGATTGAAATTTAGTTTGCGGAATTAAAGTTAAAAAATAATTCGTGCTTATGAAACCATATTTAAATTTTGTTATTTTAGTATTGCTAATTACAACAAAAGGACTTCATGCCCAAGAAGATAAAAAAAGGGATGCTTTTGTTTCAATAAACTCCGGTATATATGTACCATCACGAAGTGAGTTCAAAACCATATATGATTCATGGTTTACATTTAACAATGGCTTAAGTTTGGGTGTTCCTTTTACAAATTCTGACATATACTTATACGGTAAGGCAATGTTTTTAAGATGTGAAGGTGTTCCGATTATATATCATTATGAATCAATTGATGGAGTGTTACATACATACACAACAAGAGAAGGAAATATCATTTATAAGCAGCTTTTATTTAATTTAGGGATACAATATAATTATTCCATTAAAAAATTGAATAAAATTATTACAAATGGGGGCATATCAATTATTAATGCAACAGAAACAACTACTAATACCAACGCAGATTCGGAATCTAAGGCCAAAGGGTTTGCTGGCTATTTTATTGGTTTAGGATACGAAAGAAATTTTGAAAATATTCCTCTAAGTGCATTTAGTGAGATACAGTATAATTTTAATAGACTTATATTTAAAGCATTAGATTTGTCTTATGGGGGAGCAAATATTAATGTAGGAGTCAGATTCTATTTTAAACAATGAGAATGAAAATTTTCTGACCGCAACAAGATCGGATCTCGCCAAAATAAACAGGACAATAACCAGAACTATATACTATATAGATGCTTTCTAAATGTATCAACTCCTCAATAATTCGATGGCAATAACACTCAAAAGTGTACAATTTACGCATAAAATTTTCATGCAATTACACTATTTTTTATTAACAAGCATCAATGGCTATAACTGAATAATTTAGTTGCTTCCGTCGCGGCGGATGTCAACTGTTTGAAAAAAAACGGGAAACAGGCTGATGTGTAAAGCTTGCAAGCTGCTTCTGAAGAGCAGTATGGATTTATCGAGGAGTAAGAAGTAGTTGATTTTTCAAAGCTGGCTAAAATAAGTATTCTATCCGTACTATTGCCATCCTTCCTCGTAGGCTATAGCTGCTCATTGATAACTGATTAAACGTATTTGTGAATACGGTATGGTCTTTCACATTAAATAAGTTCACAACTTCGAATGATAAATCAATGCCACTTTTTTCCGTTGTATAGCGTAGTTTGAAATCCATGAACACATATTTAACTGCATTATTACCGGATACTTTGGTATAACTGTGATTGGCATATAATTCTGCAAGCAGTCTTTTAAATAATGTGGTACCCAAACTAAGATTTTGCTCAAAACTATGCGCACGATAATTTAAATGATCGGTAGCTTTACTAGTTTCGTTTAAATTGTTAAAATGCCATGATAAGGTGAGATGGTCTAGTTTGACTAGACAACTTTTTAACAAATTTAAGTTAATGTATTCATATAAACCGGGTTTGGCAGTCAAAGTTATTCTGAAATTTTCTGGAGACCCCTTTGAAAAGGTCTCAAAGAA
>JALNZU010000073.1 GCA_023229245.1 Bacteroidales bacterium
CATAGTACTTCTATCACAATGGAGTAGCCTGCATACTCTAAAGTTAGGTATACAGGACGAATTAAAAAAAGGGGCTTAAATAGCCCCTTCTACCAAGCCCATCACCTTTCGGATTAGGGCGGAACCAGTTTTGATCATCTCGACCAAGAGCTGGTTACATGCAGCTTCGCTCATGGAGCCATCGTTTGGGATAGTCAGTTGGAATGCCATTACGGCATCCCGTAACTGTTCTGTCATTTCGATAACGGACTCCATTGTTCCGTTAAATGTTGCCTTCATGGTTGGCAACAGACTCAATAAAGTGTTAAGATTGGTCTTGATTATGAAGCCCTTCATGTGGGCTTCCATAACCATATTTGACCAATCTTTGGTCATGAGTGATTTCGCCATTATATCCTCCGTAATACATATTACAGTACAGTAGTATTACTATACTGTGATACATATCACAGAGCGGGATAGGGGACTACTTACACTATACTATGAACATACTTTTAAGCATGCTTATAGTATAGTGTAAATTCGTCCCATATACCTACAATAGAGTAGGTATAGTGAGAAGGTATATCCCCCTTCTTCTATCGCATATTATCTCTTCTACTTCTGCGTGTTTTCCTTTGATTTATGTGTTTTTCTTTATGTTCTGGTGTATTAGTATACTTTCTATTTGATTGTTTGTTTTTTGATACTATTTAGAGCTTGAGCATAGTTTTTCTTCTACTGTTACTATGCTATGTTATCTTTGCTACATTTTAAAAAAGAAAACCAAAAAAAGAAAAACTAACATGTTTATTCTTTGTTACTGTGGTATTATGTTACTATGGTATTTTTTTATTATTCAAATTGTTACCTTCTACCCAACTTCATATCGTTCATACTGAACTCATGAACTTGTGTATCTTGTAACATTTTGAAAAATAAAAAAATAATAAAAAAAAAAAAAGACAGAGAAAGTTCTTGATAATTCTAATTGGGTTAGTATTCTGACCCCTCTCCCTTCTATAACAAGTTATAGATTCCCTCTCCCCTATCAGTTGCAATTTTTGTTCCAATTGGTATAGTTTTGTCCAAAAATTATTATTAGGTGTTTGTATAGTAGAATAGGATTCAAAAATACTTCGGCAATGATTAGAATTTATAGCTAATTAGTTAGGAAGCTAACTAATATTTTGTACACTGTGATTTACAGTGTGTAAACGGTAGTTGACAATTTTGTTTACAATATGTGTTATTTAGTGTATATTTTGATTGGAACGGAACTTGCAATAGTATATTATAGTAGTAAACTGAAAGGAGAATGATATGGCTACAAAGAAAAAGGTAATGGTTGACGATAGTGTTAAGGTTGTAAAGCCTGTACATCAACCTAAGCTAAGAGAAGAGAGAGAAGATGATGACGGAGTGTTACCTCGATATACTGTTGAGGACGAAGAAGAAGAGGGGGATATAGTGGATACAGAGTATGTTGAATCACTAGAAGAGATGAAGAAAAGAATACTTGACATCTTTAATGAAATGTTTGCTAAAAGTGAAAAGAAAGCTAAAGAGAAGGTCAAGATGCCTAACAATGTATACTTAAGAGATGCAGAAGAGGATGATGAGTCTGTATTAGACAGGATAGTTGTTGAACATACTGATGAGAAAGAAGAGGAGAAGACTACTATAATAGGTAGTAAAAAGGCTAATGAGTTACTTGAACAGCATAGAGGATGCAGATATGGTGGAAGTAATGTAATATGGACGAATAATAACTATGATCCATCAAAGACAAGCTGGGAAAGTGAAGATCTAACAAGAGGATTATATACTAAAGAGTTCTTTAAATCGTTAAATAGTAAGGTACACCAGAAAAGAGATGACTTAGAATTTGTATTACATGGTTCATGGATGTATCATAGTGGTAGAACTATCCAAAGAACAAGAGTAATTAGAGACTTAAATGAGTTATCTATTGATTTTAGCTCTGAATATGTTGTATATGTTAGTATGTATACTCCTTTTGTGCTACATATTGAGGTAGAAGATACCAGATCATCTGATCCATTTATAGGAAAGTTCTTATTATTTGAGAAGAATCTTAACTATATGACTCCATCATTAACATATGCTGCTAATTATGTTGCAAGAAGATCATTCCCTAACACTTATGAGTACTTAAAGCAAGAAAACGATAGAAAGAATGATAGATTTGAAGACAATGGCTTTAGTTTTATTAATAGTCCGTATAAAGAAGTATTAATATGGGAGCTTGATGAGAATAAATTAGGTTCTCGTGCCAGATTTGTTCTTAAAATGGTAGATAACATGTTTGAAGAAGAGTTGAAAAGATACAAAAAGAATGACTGGATACTGGAGTATGAGGATTCTCTGCAGATGAGAGATGAGTTTTTACATACTGTGCTGAGCGCAATGTTCAATTATCAGATTGATGATGATATGTTTAATAAAATCATTGAACATACTTTAGAAGAAGCTATCATGAACATATATTTCACTGGTGAATTCGATGCAACTATAGTTAAAAAGTATGACAATACGCCTCTTCAGAAGGGGTGGTATGGTTTTTATTACTAATACGAGTTCGTTTGATTTTGATATGGAATATGAAGAAATAGGTATGTATTTAGATGCTGATGATGTTATTATTACTATGATTGATAATAAAGTAGAATATATAACAGGTAGAGCATATATTAAGTACATAATGAATAAGATGCTAACGTATACTTTTGCTAAAACAGTGAATAGGGAGCTATCAATGCTCCCTGTTCCTACTATTAAAGGGATTCACTTAGGTAAAATGGTAGTTGAGTATGTTACAGAGGGACACATACTCTCAATAGATTTAATGAATGAAACAATTAACAAAGAGAAGAGGACATAATATGTTAATAATAAGAATATTTGCACAACATGACTATATGAACATAGTGTTTGAATCATATGATGAAGGCTCAAAAATAGCTTTTAAACCTACTAAAGCTGATCCAATAGGCTTTGGTATTCGTGAACATATATCACGCTTTAAAGGCTTTGTTTTAGAGTTCACAGACCCATCTTTAGATAAGATAGTTGAAAAAGTATATGAGAATTTAGAGAAGAAAGAATATTCTATCTCATTTAACGAATGGGTAGTGTATCATTTACGTACTTTTGCAGAGACGTATAGTCTTTTATTACAGTATGATAAGATACACAAACTGCATAATAAAAAAAATACTTGACAAAATGATTAATATATGTTATATTGAATTTAGAAAGGAGGATATAAAATGAACAGAAACCGACAAGGTCCTCGAACAGATGATGAAATACTTAAGGATATGAATCCTGTTGCGAAACAAGTATTAATTAATTCTGGATATACCCCCGAACAAATTGCTAAGCGTATACGTAATGCGGAAACACCTGGACATGAGGATTATGGCAATTACTTTGATATGACTGATAATAATATTCGTGGTGCACATGTAGCATTTACTCAAGCAGGAATAAAATATAGAGATAAAGGAAAGTCTTACGGTGATGAATATCTTAAAGCAACGGGTGCACTTGGAGAAAAAGGGGGCTTAATAGATAAGCAAATAATAGAATATTCAAACTTGTTCCCTGTTAATAAAAATAATACAAATCCTCTTGCAAGTGAGAGTGCTCATAAAAAGATGTTTGAATTAATTCAACAATATTATTCAAAGTCAGATCCTTCTAATCCTACTAATGGTGGTCCTAAACACTCCACATATTCTGTTAGAAAAAAGCCTATAACTGTTGGTATAGTAGTACCTGGTAGAATATGGAGACAACTAGGAACTGATAGAGAGAAGCTTAAACAACAGATTGATTTAGCATGGGATTATTTAGAGTCAGTTGGTATCGAAGCTGGACTGAACCCTAAAGTTGTTTATTCAAATGATTCAAGACTTGGTGGTAAGGTACATTTAATGCCTCTTAATAAGAAAGATCAACCTATGTTCTCTCATTGGGATAAAGGTGTGAATTGGGAATCAGGATTGTCTATTGCAGGTGAATCAGCTTTTGTTGGAGGTGGTGGAGCATTTGCTAAAAAGGCGCTTGCTAAAAAGGCGCTTGCTAAA
>JALNZU010000032.1 GCA_023229245.1 Bacteroidales bacterium
TTGCTAAAAAGGCGCTTGCTAAAAAGGCGCTTGCTAAAGAGGCGCTTGCTAAAGAGATGTTTGCTAAAGGTCTCACTTCATCCACGGGAAAAACAGGGGTGCTTGCTAAAAATGTTCCAAAAACTCTTGAAGGGATTCTTATTGCAGCAGGTGCTTATGGTGGCTCAACAGCAGGAAATAAAATGTTTAATAGTGATGTCTTTGGTATGGCAAGAGATTTCCAGTTACCTCATGCACTTAATATAGGATATCAAGAATTATTAAAAGATGAGCCAAGCATAAAGTTTAAGCCTAAAGGGGATTCATATGACATGCTAAATGACCCTATTAGAGTGATACAGAATAGAGGAGCTATTGCAAAATATTACAATGAGAAGGTTTTACCTGGTCGTAGTATAGGATTTGAAACTTCAGCATGGGGCTATGGATCTAAACCAATTTTATCAGAGGGAACATGGAACACTATATTTGATCTAATGGAACAGAGTAATAAACTGTATAGAAAGACAGGAGGAACTGATCCTCAAACAATAGCTAAACAACAAAAAGTTGAAAAGGAAAAAGAATTAGAGCAACAAAAAAATAAAGAAGTAAAAACTATAAAACCTAACCAAAACCAACAAGAAAAAAAGCAACAAGATCAACAAGAAACAAAGAAACAAGAGCTAAAAAGCAGACGAATGCAGTTGGCTAATGAACTGCTTTCAAGTGGAGACTATTAATGAAGATACTAATGAATACAATTAATGAGCACTTAATCCCTGTTAAACCCGTAGCATTTGTACCTGATACGCTACTTGTGTTACCGCATAATGATAACCCTAAGTATGGTATCGGTGAAGTGTTGTATGGTGAAACAAGAGGACAGTATGTACTGTATCCTAAGCATAGTGGATACATGGTAGAAGATGTTAGAATCATTCCTAAAGGTGATATACTTGCTATGGTTGAACCTGATAAAGATGAGAAAGTTGAATCGTTAATCGAACAGAAACGTACCCATGATGCCAGTATGGAGTGGGTTAACACAGTTAATACAAGATAGGAGTTAGAATGAATGAGAATGAAAACACTGAATATGTACCAACACTACAAGAAGTATATGCTAAAGGAATTGAATTTGTAGTATTATCTGTTTTTGAGTACTGTAGACACTCAAATGAGCCTGTATATAGAACGTTTAGGAATAAAGTAATGAAAGACCTTATTCACGTATACGACAACAGTAAAAAAGCATTGAATGAGATGTATAATGCTAATGTAAATGTAGAGGATATAGATGATCAAACTGAATGTAACGTACAAGAATCAGACGAAGGAAGTGACTCTGTACAATGAGTGGGATATTAAACAAGATGAAGTTGTGGATAGAGACTTTATTACAATGGATGATCAGAAAGGGAAGTACCTTCTCTATGATGATGGATGGAATCTCTATACAAGAATTAATGGGAAGACTATTAAAGCATTCTCTGTTGGAACAGGACTCATTAAACGATATGACTATACATCATTCTCACGTATACACCTACCTCACACAAACTATTCAGGTGCCCGATCATATGATGAACACCCTATATGTAGACCATATAGACGTGCTGAATATTTGGCAGCGGGAACATTCCTTAAGACTAATAGGCGAGTTAAACTCACCCCGAGGATTAGATTCTTGATTAAAGAAAAAATGGTTGAGGCTCTGAAGAAGAGAGGAATAACTGAAGAGTTTATCGTTGATAGACTCATCAGAGAGGTAGATAATATGAGAGGTAGAGGTGCTGATAGATTAGAAGCATTAGCTATGCTATCAAGAACTGCAGGCATTGAGCTTGAACGTTCTGCTGTGCCTCAAACAACCATGAATCAACCTTTATTCCAACAGTTTAATATAAGTGGTGGTACAATACAGGATCAAAGAAGAAAGATTCCTACACGTAATGAACTAATAGAAGAGAAAAAGTTCCTTAATGTTGTTGATTTAACTGATTCAGAAGTGGATGACTTTTTAGATGCTCATCAAAAGGGAGACAGATTCACATTTAACGAAAAAACATTTAAGAATAGTACAAAGGTAACAGATGATAACGCTGACTGATCTTAAGAATATGCAAGAACATGAATTAAAAAGTTTGTTTCGTTCATTACAAACAAGCTATGAAGCATTTGCAAGAATATGTTTAGGACATATTGTAACAGAAGTGCCTAAGTTTCATAGTGAAATGTATAGTATATTAGATAAACGATATGAACATAATGCCTTTGTTATGTTTAGAGGTGGTGCTAAGAGTACCATCTCTAAAACTATTCAGACTACAGCTGATATTTGTTTTGGCAGAGAACCATTTACTCTGCTATTATCTGAATCAGCATATCAAGCAAGTAAAGATTTAATCAGTATTACTGATGAGTTAGAGAATAATGAGATTATTCATGCTCTATTCGGTAATCTCAAGGGAGAGACTAAATGGAATCAAGAAGAGATCGAAGCAGCTAATGGATGCTTTGTATCAGCGAGAGGGTATGGAAGCCGTATAAGAGGGCTTAAATGGAAGAATAACCGTATAACTAAGTTCATATTAGATGACTATGAGTCAGAACAGAATACAAGTACTCAGAAACAAAGAGATGCTGTAAAAGATTGGATAGATGCTCAAGTGTTACCTGCAGGTGTTCCTGGTGAGACTACCTATCAATTCTTTGGTACTATAGTGCATCCTGACGCTCATTTAGCTACTATTAAAGACCTACCATCGTTCAAGCCACCTCATGGATGCTACATGGAGGTTGCTGTTGAACATGATGGAGTACCTACATGGGCATCAAGATTCCCTATGGATTATATCAACATGAAGAGAGAAGAAGCTATCAGTAAGAATAAGCTTAGTCTATTCCTTCAAGAGATGTATAATATACCTGCGATACAGGGTAGACCAGTGTTTAACATAGATATGATTAGGCAGACTAATGCTACATTCCATCTTGAAGAGAGTCATACATATATCGAGTATGATAATAGAAAGATACCTATTAATGTATTCATTGGTGTTGATCCAGCTGTATCCTTAAAAGAAGATGCAGATTATTCAGTATTCTTTGTTGTTGGTCAATTACCAGATAAGTCATTCCTCATACTTGATATAATACAAGAGAGAATGAGTCCTACTGATCAAGCAAAGACTATATTCAACTTAGTAAAGAAGTATAATCCATACTCTGTTACTATAGAGACTCAAGGGTATCAACAAGCATTAGCTGATATATGTAAAGATATGATGCCTACAATGGGTAGATTCTTTACTATACGAGATTTTAAAAGTGGAAAGAGTAAGAGTAATAAGTGGTTGTTGTCTCTTGATCCGATTATAAACGAAGGTAGAATGAACTATATTAAAGACTGTAATAATATCAAAGCTTTCTTTCAAGAGTGTACGTCATACAATCAAGAATACCGAGATCATGATGATACAGTCGATGGTGCATTCCTGGCAACATTGCATGCTTATCCACCATCTATGTATGATGTAGATGCTGCAATTGACAATTCAAAGAATAGACGTACACGCAAAAAGACTCCATTAAATTGGATGTTATTATAATGAAAGGAGAAATGTATGGCAGATGTATATCAAAAAATTAATTCGATATATAGAATAGACTTGATTGACAAGAATAGAAAAACTGGTACAGACTATAAATTTGGTGGGACTAACAATGATAAGTTTACCATACAGGGTGCTAAGCTATTAACAACTATTCCTGATACAGATCTTAGTACTATTGGTCCAAACAACACGGTAATTTTATCAAATTTAAATCTACAAACACCAACTAATGAAACAGAAGAAAACGTATACCTTAAAATTCGTCCTGTACTGAGATTTGGTTCTGCGTCAAATGAATATATGTATCAAGAATTAGAGCAAGAGCTTTGTCTTCATGTAAATAGCACAGCACAATTAAAATTGCCGTCAGATTCTATGATAATTAAAACAGGTAAGGTTGGTGCTGACAATCAAACAAACTCTGTTGCTATGCACCAAGTTTCACAACTTGAAAGTGAAACTATAGATTATCAATGTATTGTAGAGACTCATCCTATAAACAATACACACTTTAAAGTTGTATTTGAAATACAGCTCACAGACGGTGGAACAGATGGTGTGTCAAAAGAGACTTTCCCTGTATCCTCTACAAATATAAAAGTTCAGTATGCAAAGTTTGAAACTATTGAAGTAGGAGACTTAGGATTAGGTGTATCCCCTACATCATTACCCTGGCAAACTGTTACAGGAGCATCAGTGTCTGCAGGAACTGGAACAAATAACCAAACAAAATTTACTGTTACCATTCCTGATCTTAAGTTTGATGAAAACGATTATGATACAGAGTATGCGTTTAGATGGAAAAATGAGACTGATCCTTCTAACAATTTTTCTAAAATTACTACTATTAGAATCCTTCATGTTGATGTTGTTGAAAAATATGTTACATTTGTATCCCCTATTTACGGTACAGCATTTGTTGGCACTCCAAGTGTTGAAGTTAAACTTGGCAACATTGGGAAAGACAATACAGTGATAGAACAATGAGTTACGCAACTACTTATCTAAAGCTATTTGATATCAATGTACAGCCTAAACAGCTTGTAGCAGGGTTATCTATTGATCATGGGCTACTTGAAGAGGATCAACTGATTAACAACATAGAATTATCAGTAACTGATTCTAATAGATATCTCATATTAGAATCTGAAGTAACACTTGATAATGGATTGTTATTACCTCAAGCAGCACGTTTAAACATCTATATTAATAGTGAGGCAACTCCATACACCAGTAGTGTTATGAAAGGCTCTAATTCATATGTATTTGGTGCTAATAAGATGCCTATTACATCTGGAGTATATACATTGAAGTTCGGATTAGAGTTCGATTCTAATCCAGCATGTTTAGATGAGTATGAAATAGACGTAGATAAATTTGTTGTAAAGTACAGAATTAATTCAAATGAGTGGACAGTATGTACTAATAAGGTCAAAGACCCTAATACTAATAAGTATATATTTACTATAACATTTGATGAATCATATGTGTATAGGCAAGTACATTATGTTCAGATTAAATGGATTGATTCTATGGATGAAGAAAGTTCGGTACATGAATTAGTTCTCGGAATGAGAGATAGCATTGAAGGCGTGTTTGCTATCATGCCTCCTAATCAGGAACTATATGTTTCTGTAGATGATCTCGATAGTAACGGTGAACTGTTTGTGGAATTAAATGAAGATGGTTGGGCTATACCCGACCATCTATGGAAGGATGGTAACAATGCAAACTATTGATTCAAAACTTGGAGAAAGGATAGCTAAAATAGAAACATCAATTGAACATATGAAAGAGCAGATCAATAAACTTGTACGTATGCAAGAAGAATATGTAGCACAACGATTAGAGTGTAAAGAAGTTTTTGTTAAAATGGATGATCCTACATACTTCAATAAGAACATGGTAGAGTACAATAAATGTGAAAGGTCTAAGCTTAAAGACTGGGTAAAAATAATTACATTAATTCTTAATATACTCGGTACTCTCGGAATAGGATTCACTATATCAGTTATAACAGGAGTAGTAAAATGACAGAAGATGGAATCAAATTACTAAAGAAACACGAAGGATTAATGCTTAAGCCATATAGATGCTCTGCTGGTAAGTTAAGCATCGGATATGGACGTAATTTAGACGATGTAGGCATATCTAAAGAGGAAGCTGAACATCTACTTAGAAACGATATTGACAATTGTGTGAAACAATTAAAGCATCATCTCTTCTGGGTATTCGATCATTCAAATACAGTACAAGATATCATAATTAACATGTGTTTCAATCTCGGAATCTATGGACTATTAGGCTTTAAGAAGACTCTTAAACTAATAGAAGAAGGCAAATATAAACAAGCAAGTATAGAAATGTTAGATTCTAATTGGGCTAAACAAGTTGGTATTAGAGCTAAAGAATTATCTAATCTACTTGCTAAAGAAGAAACATGAAGAGAGGAAACTATAATGAATAAAATAATAACTCAAA
Organism: Bacteroidales bacterium; assembly: GCA_023229245.1. Classification (GTDB taxonomy): domain Bacteria; phylum Bacteroidota; class Bacteroidia; order Bacteroidales; family F082; genus JALNZU01. Next base: position 6,081 of record JALNZU010000032.1, read on the forward strand.
TACTAAAGATATTACCAACTAATACTATTATTAGTATCATCATAGAGGTACTTGACCATCTGTCTAAAAAGACTGATACTACTATTGATGATCAAATTGTTGAAGCATTAAGAGAAGCATTCCATAATTATCTTGCTTCAAAAGGAAAGAAATAATATAATGATCGGTGCTGTTACGACCTTGACCACAATAATTGTGCAAGACTTCCTCGTGCTAAATAATATTAAAAAGAAGGTAAATCAAGATATTGTACTATGGTGGTGCAGCACCTCTATTAAGGAGAGAGAATGATGTATGCTGAAAGTACTGATAATATAGTGTATCAAGCAGTAGAACGATTTATAAAGAAATGGAATGAACCATCATTTCTACCATACATTAATCATAGTGGATATGAAGCTATTGGATATAATCACATAATTAAAAAAGGTGAAGAACATCTTAAGAAAGGACTTACTCCAATAATGGCTGAGAAGCTATTAAGAGAGGATATAGAGCGTGCTATTCAAGTAGTAGATGAAACTATCCCTATGGAAATTGAACTCGGTATTGATGCCTTTATTGCGTTAGTATCGTTAGCATTCTGTATCACTCCTGATCTATTTAGATATTCTAAAGTAACAGAGTTTACTAAAGTAAAAAGATATGATAAAGCAGCTGAGTTCTTTATTAATCATAATATGTCAAGAATGGAACATGGATATGTTGAATCGTATCCATTAACTAAATTACGTAAAGAAGAAGCTGAACTATATAAAAGAGGGATGAATGGAAATTATTAAGTACTCACCACAAGAAGCTGCTAAGAAATGGACTAAGATATCTACTTATGATAATAATATGCTTGCTGCTTGGCAGAAAGAATGTATGTCAAATAGAATGTTCTATGAAGGTGAACAATATTCGCCTGAAGAGAAAGAGATACTTGCTGCACGTGGACAATATGATATCGTAATTAATAAGATACGTAAAGCAATTAAAGGTATGGTAGGTCTTGTATCATCTTCTATACCTAAATATAAGTTAGTTGCTATAGGTGATCATGATGATAAGAAAGCAGCATTAGGTAATAAGATACTTGACTGGTGCTGGGAGAACTCTGGTGGACTATACACATATGCTTCTGCTGTTAAATCAGCATTGATAGACAATATGTCATATCTACATGTTATCCTATCAAAAAACAATAGAGTAAAATTTGTTAAATTAGGGTTCGATGAAGTACTTGTAGATCCTCAATCAAGACATCCTCTATTCGATGATGCTGAAATGATTATAATAAGAAAGTATGTTCCTATTAGCTATGTTAAACAAGTGTATGGCATTGATGATCTCGTATCTGAGATACCTAATTCATTCTATGCTGAACCTGTAGCGAACAGAGGAGATAATTTCTTGCATAAAGTATTTGATTCAACAAGACAGTATGTAAACTTGTACGAATGTTACTCAAAGACTATAGATGGTATAATGAAAGAAACTCTAATAGGGTATCAACATGCTTTTAAAGAGATGTTACCTCAACATATTACTGAGTATCCTATCATACCTATATATGTCGAAGGATATGATAATCCTTATAAACGTGGTGAAGTACATTTCTTAAAGACTATCCAGAAGTTTATTAATAAAACATATGGTGTAACTATACTAAATGCTCAACTTATGAGTAATCCTAAGATGATCTTTAGAAGTATTGACATACCACGTGGAAATATTGATGAGTTCTTAGAGAATCTTAATACTCCTGGCTCAGCAACCATCTTAGAAGGTGAAGCTCAACCTCCATTTATTATCAATGGACAACCTCTTAACAACGCATTCTTTAGTCTTTATGCTGATGCTAAACAAGAGTTTGAATGGTTGACTATACCTAACCAGATACTTGGGTATGGTGATATACAAAGAGAAGGGAAGAGTGATCTATTAGATATCAAAGAAGGTGCTATTGAATCACTCAAAGAGTTTATCATGGTAATGGAATTAGCATGCTCAAGGTTAGGTTTTGTCATGCTGCAATATGTTCAATCATATATCGATAAAGAAACTGTTATTAATATTACTGATAATGCTGGTAGAGTGGAATCAGTAACACTTAATAAGAAGGAGGGTTTAGATCCAGATAATGAAGAATCAGTTAGACAATGGATACAACAACAGGAACAACAAGAGGTACCTGATAGTGAAATTGAAGCTAAGCTTACACAAGCTATAGAAGATGGTGAATATGTTAAAGAGTTAACATACATAATGAATGAAACAGACTTTACTAACTTTGATGTCAGAGTGGTTGCTGGCTCATACTCACCTACATATCAAATGGCAATGCTTAGATTAATGATGGAATTAGCTCAAATAGGAGCTGTTGATCCAAGTGTAGTATTAGAACATGCCCCAGTAGAAGATCGTCAGAAATTGATGCAACGTTTTGATACTATCAACCAACTTAATAGTGAACTCAATGATAGAGAAGAAGAAATTGCATTACTACATAAAGAACTTGAACGTGTGCAGATGCAATTGTCTGATCAACGTGTTACTAATATCACAGATAAAGCTGATCTCAAGATGCAGAAATTACTTAATGATGCTAAGATTAAAACTATGAGATCCAAGTTCCAAGATCAACTCATGACTAAAGAGAAGATGATAGAACTTGAAAAGATTATTAACAATATGATTCTTGAAGCTAAACATGACATAATGAAACAAAGACTTAAAGCTGAACGTGTCATGATGGAACGTGAAGAATCAATAGAAGACAAAATGATAAGAACAATATTTGAATAGGAGATATAATGAATAATGTATATAAACTGTTTGCACTCATCATGGAAAACTTAGGGCAGGTAGCAGGGAAAATAGATGGGCTATACAGCTTGCAAAGCAATATTAATACTCTTGGTGGTCAGCTTTCAGATTTTAAACAAGATATGGGAACTGCACTATCATCGATTAATGAGGCTCTTAATAATCTTGCAGACTTGCCTGATGCCGTTGTAAATATTAACACCGAACTTACAACTATTGAAAACAGACTTGATGCACTTGAAGGTGGTGCAGAACCACCAATTGAATCATAATTATTAATATGAAGGAGAATGAGAATGATAGACCTTAAGAACCAAAGAGGAGCAGATTTTAGAATAGGTGATGTAACTACATCACGAGCAAATTTTACAAGGGATGTACAAGAACAGATTGTAAGTAATTACTTAGATCCGTTCGGATACAACCATCAAGGAAGAGCAAGAGAATTATATAGTAGTCGTGCGGGGAATGATAGACCACAAGATACTACTCAATCTAACAGTAATGCTGTAACTGTTAATCGCTCAGAACTTGAACGCCTACAAAACATGGAGAGACTGATTCAATCAGGTCAGTATAATCCAGGTGGAACGAGTCCGCAATCATATAATGAACGAGTACAGCAAGCTCCTGCACAGGTAGCGGCACCACAAAGTGCAGTAGCAGATACAATCGACCAGAACGAAGACCCAATTGAAAAACTTATGCGTGAATTTAATCAATCTCAAAATCAAACACCTGCACCACAACCTGGTCAGGATCTTGGCTATCAGAATGAACAACCTTCGCAACCTCAAAAGTCAGGCTATCAACAAGCCGTAGAGAAAGAAGCCCTGTTAAAAGGGTATAATCCTAATGAAGTAGCCGAATTCGTAAGGAGTATATCTCCAAGTGAGTTCGTCATGCTTTATGAATCTTATAAACAAAGTAGTCAACAACCACAACAACCACCACAGCAGAGGAGACCTTCACCAAATATAGCTGAAGCACCATCTCCTTCTGCTGTGTCAACACACTATAACATGCCACGAGGGAGGCAACAACATCCCTTCTTTTAATAAATCATACAAGGAGATATAAATGGCAAATAATAACATACATTGGAAAGGTGGGTCGTTTGATCAGAACTATCAAGCGAAGACATATAATCCCGCCTCATATTCAACTCAGCTCGTCTCAGGCGATCTGTTTAACGATACTATACAAGGTAAGTCAGACAAGTATCAAATAGATCTGTTAGGGTCTATGATGACTTGGAACGTCAGTGCTACCCCACTACTCACATTGCTATATAACATGGCAACAGAAAGTGCTCCGCCTCCTGTAATAACTTGGGCAGATGAGTACAAAGGTGAATCATGGTTCGATATTAAACTTGATAACGTACGCTTAATGGATACTCATGCAACTGCATCTGATGGCACTACATTCGCTCTACCTGGTTCAGGATATGGCTCATCAGTAACAAAAAAGATGCACGCTGTAACAAGCTCTGACTATGTAGGTGGACGTTTTGAGTTTAAAGCAGGAGTACTTAGTAATAACAATGTTGTTCTTGCTGAGGTTGATAATGCTGAACTTATTAACGTTGCAGTAAAAGATAGTGATGGATATTACAAGATAATCATTCCTGAATCAACAAGTTATCAAGGTAAAGCATACGAGATATATAATTCTATTCGTCAATATGTAATGAATCTCGGATATACTAATGCAGTAGAAACTGCAACACTCTTTACTTTTGATGCTTCATCTACTTCAAGTCCTGTGTATTTTGCATGGGATGAAGTTCACTTTGCTAAAATAGAAAAGAAATCAGTTGAAACAGCATCATTCCACGAAGTACTTATGAGACTTGAAAAGGTTGATTATGCTACAATTGACAATGTTGCATCTGTTGTCTTAACATTAAACCCTGCTATGAGTAACGAGTCATTATCAAGCTATACTCACATGCTAACCTTTATTGCTGACGATGATCAAGTGTTACAAGAAGAATCTGATACTGCAGATGAAGTTACTGCAGGGGGAGCGTTTGGTGGCATGATATCACGTCCATCTCGTATGATGCAGATTGGACAGAATACTGTGGCGCCACAAGGTATTCCTGAAGGTGATATCTTTAGACCAAGTGGAAACATTACAACAAGTCGTGAATCACGTCATAATCTATCTCAAATCTTTGCAAGTCCTAAGTATGGTATCACTGGTACTCATGCTGCATCTAAGTTTAGATTCGGAGATGATTTCGCTAATACACGTGCATTCTATCTTGAAGAGTATAAGAAAAGTAAAGTAGCTGCATACTTAACTGGTGTTAAAGGTGAAACATTTGCTGTTAATAATCTTAACACAATAGCAAGTAATCAACCTGTACGTACACTTGGTGGTATGCTTGACTATGCTTTATTCCCTATTACATACATGAAGAAACCATTTGAGAACTTGAGAAATAGAAGTGGGTTTGATGATGACGTATCATCTGTTAAGGTAGCATTAAAGCTTGGTGATTGGTTCGATAGTTTAGCAGATTCTCTATTTGCATTTAGAAGCAATGGATCAGAGAACTTAACTCTATTAGCATCACGTAAGTTTCTTGGTAAGCTTGATCTCTATGTTAGATCAGTAATGAATGATCCATTTCTTGGTGGTAGAGTAATGATACAAAAACCATCTCAGATTACATATGGTCTTGAGATATATACTTTCCAAACATCCAAAGGACATAAGATAACATTTGTCCATGAACCTGCATTAGATTATATGGTACAGTTCCCTGTAGCATATCATATCTTTGGTAGAGGTCATGTAGATGCTAAAGATATACTCTTGTCAATTGATACTGCAAACATTAAACAAGTAATCTGTCGTCCAGATAAGCTTGAAGGTGGTATCCAAGATATTGGTCAAGACGCATTCCTTGAAGCTATGAGAGGCGAATCATCTTTCTTGCTTCGTAACCCTAAGAATCACGCTGTAGTCTGGGCACCAGATGAGGCTTAACCCAACAACTCAGAGGGGCGTAAGCCCCTCATCTTTAAGGAGGAACAATGATTAAAGAACCATTAACATTCTATCTAACAGCACCAGAAGTATCACGATATGATTTAAGCTTGCCTAATGGTAAGAGACTTATATTCAATCAATCTACTCAGTATAAAACAGAAGATAAAGAAGAGCAAGACTTTCTATCTCAACAGAAGTATATTGGTGTAAAGAGAATGAATGATAAAGAGTTTAGACAATGGGCAACATTACAATTTGATTCAATCCCTACCATATACAATAGAAGTATTCAATCAAAAGAGGATATAGAAGAACATCTCTGGACCTCAGAATCAGAAGACTATGCTATTAACAAGTTAAAGGAATCAGGATATACTGTATTCAAAAGGAACTACAAAAAGAAATGAGAGCATATATCTCGTTAGTATATAATAATGAAATCAATAGATTACACAGCTTCCAATTACGTGAAGGAGTAGAAGATCTCGAGGCAAATCTCATAGACGCTCAAAATAACGTCATAGAGACACGAACACTTAGTGAGGAGGGTTTAGATATACTTAACAGATTATACCCTTGTATTCTTGATATTTCAGCCTCTAAAAGGTATGTTGAGCCATGTAATGTATTAAACATTACTACAAGAGGTACAGCTATGTTATTTTCTAAGTCGTTCGTGGTAGGTGAGATACCAGAAGGAACTCCACGTGTACTTAGTTCATGCTGGGAACCTATTATATCTGATGGGAGATTGTCAACTATTGTTTCAATGCACAATATTGTGAGAACTACAGAAGAAGATGTTGTGCTGTATGTGAAACTAACATTAGATAATTATGTAGACCCTTTTATTTATAAGTTTAACGTTGAACAAGATAGGTTTAATTTCTTATTAACATCTGTAGGAATAGCATCTAAATTCGCTAAGTTAGACTTCTACTGTGATAAGATGATAGAGATACATGAATCAGTATTCCATACAATTAAAGAAGGTGTAATATGACTATTGATGATTTGATTCAAGAGTTTCCTGTACTTGAAGAATATTCTAATCCAAAGAAACTTGAAATGATAAACGAAGCATACTGGTATGTTGCTAATAAACTTGTACTGTATCCTATTGTTGTATCACTAAAATTTAATGAACTTGTATCTATTAATCTTCTTAACACAGAGTTTGTATCAGAAGATGTTGAATATGTTACAGAGAGAGATGACCAGAGGTATGAATTAAAATCTATTATGTTTAAGGAAATAACAGCAGTACATAGTGCAGAACATTGGGATACTCATCCTGTCCATTTTAGAAATAGTGAAGATGTAATAAAAACAATAAATTATTTAATAAAGTTACAAGAACCAACAGGAAAGAGTTATTTAGATGGTGAAGTCGTATATGCAGAGGGTATTATTAATGTACTTGGTTATGCTTATCCATATCTTTGTACAAGTGGGAATTATAATTTTAAAGAGTATAATGAAATTAAAGAGAAACATTTTACTCCAGGATTAGTATATCCTCTTATTGCTATGATGCATGCAATCCATTATCGTAATAGATTAGAACCTAATATGGAATCAATGTATGAGTCATTAGCAATTAAGTATATTAAACTATATAATGATAACGTGAATAAGCCTAAGCTGAGTTTATTCACAAGTTTAAAGTCAGGAGCTACATATGAACTTTAGTTCTGTTAGTTTATACAATCAGTATGAAGAAGAATTACGTTTAGCATTGCCTAAATATTGCTATAGAGGCTACACTACATCATGGTTTAACATTGAGACACCCTGTATCTTTATAGGCAAAGCATTAACCATATTTGAGCTTAATACAGATAGTCAAGAACATCTATTTGAATCAGATGTTGAACAAGTAATAAACTTTGATGATGAAATCAATTGGCAAGCATTCATTGGAGTCCCTCTGATTAATATACAGATAGATCTTCAAGAGAAGATTAACACTGAGTATGAAAGTGCTGAGAGTTACTTTAGTGATAAAAAAAGCTTGACATTAATAGATAAATTTCCTATATTAACTCCAGGAGTATATAAGATGAATGTTATTAAAGATCTAAAAGAACATGAACCAACTAAGCTAATGAAGAGTATATCTCAGTTATTATACTTATTAGCATTACAAGATGTTAGTTCAGTATATTCATTGATAGAAGCTATCAGCGTAGAAGCTAATAACTTATTAGCTGAGTCAAGACAGATAACTCCTCGTTTCGATATAAGACATAATCATAAGATAAAGGCATTTCAATTATGAGCACTATACATCAGTATCGTCAATTACCATATTCACCTGTATATGCACTACCGTTAGTACAAGACTTATTAGTAAAGATGAATAGATGTAAATATATTGAATCTCCAGTATGTACCACTTTAAGCGTATTAACTCTTAATGTACCATATCTCTTAACTAATCAGAAATACTATGCTTGGCAGAATGAAGATATAAAGATTGAGAATGGTAAATTAATCTGTGATAAACAGGTTCAGTATGGACATATAACAAGTAAACAAGAAGAAGGTATTGCTCCTGCGTGGACACAAGATAATCACGTATTAGATATACTTAATTACTCATTCTATATAATGGATAAGAACCCAAGTATATCTCATGCGTGTCTTCAAGCATTAGCATTACTCTCAAGAATATACAAAGAAGATGGTGCCCCTGATACAATGGCACCAAGAGATAAGAGGATTAAGCCATATGTTATATAAGAATAGCCCTATAGGTGAGCTTCAAGAAAGAAGACATAATGAGGATCAAGCACGTAGTTTTAATGCAGTAGATACTAAAGCTACTAAGATAGATATATTAGAAACAAAGTTCTTTGGTAATAATACTATACCACGTGAAGAGAACTATCCTATCATAGAAGAAGCTACCACAGCAGATCCAAATACTATTCGTGATGAGATACTTCCATCTGATAAAGTGGAGTTGAAACAAGAAACTAATATGAAATGGAGGGATTATGACATTACATCCCCAGTTAGATATGAGGCAAAAGATGGTGATTCTGGATTTGTGTGTACATGGAACAAAAGAAGCATGGGAGTAGAAGCATTATCCTCGTATCACACTAAGCAAGCATTTGTTACCATCATGGGCAGGATACTTGACACTCACTCTAACGTTGATAAGACTGATTTAAATAAATCATATGTAGCATCTTCATTAGGCTCTACCATGACTGTAAAAATGGAAGCAATTCCTGTAACATTATCAGATGATCCAGATGTAAGGCAAGAAATTATTGTTCCATGTATCCCTGTATATGGTAAGCTTAGATCAGATCCTTATATATTAGACTTAGCAAGAGGTGGTGTCTTTTATAATAATGTTAATACTCAACCTTTTCCTTCAATAACATTCCCCATAATTACGTTTACAAATCTGGATCCTTTATTTGCTGAATTTTATTGCTTCCCGCATTCTTCCCATTTGACTGGTAATGAAGATGATTTACATATATCAAAAAATTATGGGATATGTAAGGTATCAAGTAGCAGTCATCCAGGTGTTGAGTCTCAAGCTGCTGTGCATGCAGGACTTATTAAAACTGTTAATCAGGATGATGATTTTATTAACAAGAAACGTATCATAGAGGGCTATAATACAGAGTCAACAATAACAACTCTCGAACAAAATGAAGAAATCTCTGTATCAAGAAATCTTATCTATACCCCCAAAATATATTCCTCTGTGAATTCTGTTCGTAAAAATGTAGCAATTGTCAAAGATGCTACAGGTGACATGTTTAATCATGATGGATTAGGTATGCAATGCAGAGTGTTTAAATCGTTAAACTGTTTAGCTCATACTATTAGCCAGGATGCAAATATGATAGATGTATCGATTGTTTATCAAACACAGTTAATATCAACCTCAAACAGTAAGTCAGAAACTGATGAAGGCGAATACTTTGCTGAAGGTGAGTCCGTATATGCTTTAATTCCTATTTCAATGAAAATTAGACAGTATAATACTGATGATAATTCTTTTGATCATACTGTATCCGTTACTCCAAGTAGTATAGACTTATGCTGGCATGATCCAGATAGATCGTTTATTTCAAAAAAGAGAAAGGCTGCACCATCTTTTCATTATGGGTACAACACACAATTCGATACAATAGATAAAAAAATTACTATATATTCTGATAATAATCATGAGATTAGGGGGTATAAGTTAAATCTATGTTCCTATAACAATAATGGGGAAGATGAATGCATGTATTCAAAAATAGTGTTTACATATTTCAATAAAATAACACAACAAGAGTTCTCTCCTGCTTATTATAATTTCCCTCAATTTTCAGATCTTGATATTAATACTTTTATTATTACTGATATCAAGGTTGATGATCAAGGTGAAGAAAAGTTGTTTGTAATATCTTATAAGATTAACAACCAAGAATATCGAACAACATTAACATGTATCCCCTTTGAAAGCTATTATAGTATAGGTAGCTTGATTGGGGCAACAGGATTAAAAAAACATATGTTTATTAATGCTGATTCTATTAATATTTCTAATCCAAATGATGATTTATCTGTTATTGCAGAACACAAGAATGAAGAGCAATCACCTTCAAAGATTGTTACAAAGAATAAATACCAAGTAACATTAGGAGGTTTAAATAATTTCAATAATAGTGAAATTTATCTATCTTCTGCTCCGTATTCATATTTTAAACTTGCGATGTACCAACTAAATAAAGAAGATCGTGAGATCCCTACTGTATGGGATAAGCTTTCAGGGTCTAATAATGTTATGTTTACGAAGTCTTTAACACAAGAGAATCAACCATATGCTATCCCGTATCGTACAAAATATTCTCCAGCAGTATTTGTTTGGGGTAATTCATTTCATGCTTGGAAGACTAATGACTTTAAAGTATCACATGCGAGCGGTATATTTAGACAACTTATGTTACCTTCATATCGTACACGTGGGCATGCTGAGTATCAAGATGTTGTCCCGTTATATACAGAAGCAATTGCATTGCCTATGATACTACCTATATTACAACCAATGAGAAATAGTGATAATCATACTGTTGTTAAACATGGTATGTACAGATATACCGATACGGAAATTAATGGTAGCGACAACACTGTTAAGCGATTGCTGTTAATTAGGAATCCCGAAAAAAATAATGATACAGGAAAGGAATACTTAAACTCAATGCGTGGTTCTTTTTTAGGAAGATGCTTAAACAATCAAACATATATATTGTACGCATATGAAACTCCTACAGATTATGCTGCTTTTAATGTACATTTATTAAATATAGATAAGCTAAGTGATCTTACAGACGACGAATATCGTTCTTCATACTGCAACGCATACAGAAAGCTATCTCAATCTGCTGTTTATCAGGGGGAGTATGATAATTCAAGCCTTCAGTTTTCATCTTATATGTTACCAAGAAGTGAATTCTATCAAGGATTTGTCGGAACTATTATGGTGTATCCAACTAAACAGTTAAACCAAACGGGACAGTATACTGATATGGATACAGTTACTCAATATAATGGCATGGATTTTTCACACTATAATATCATTAGAGGCGATAAATTAGTTAACGTAAATAACAAAAGTTACCTGTTGCATAATGAACAGTTCTATCTCGCATCGTTACTATACAAGTATACCTCGACAAGTAAGCAGTCTGTCCAGATTAATTCATTATCTGGAGCAGGAGTAATTAAACTACATACTGTAGGAGCATACTTATTCATGGTGAAAAAAACTCACTCAGAAGTATATTATCAAGATGAGAATGATATTATACCATTGTTTGCTGATTCAGGAACTATCATAGACTCGCCTGTAATCTCTGGTATTGATATATTCTTCTGTATCCTCTCAACAGATAAGACTCAGATTAAAGTATATTCAATCAATAGACTCGACATAGTAAAGAGAAGAATAATCTATTCGTCTTCAGAGGTCAAAAACAGTATCGTATTCTGGTCATCTAAAGTTAAGTATCCTTCTATACTCTATACAGAAATGGGTGAGAATGATGCTATTAAAATTACCTTTAAATCTATATTCCCAGCAGGTGTTGTATCAATGGGAGACTTGCCAACAATAAGTGGTGAAAATATTAGTGATTTACTGATCAGAACTAAGACTATTAATGGTGCTGTGGGTGAGCCTGAGTTTTTGATTAGTGTTGGTGATGAATTAATTATTGCATCTCTTGATACAAGAGAGAATGAGGAGCAGAGTATGAAGATTAAGTCTTCTGTTATAACTCTACCTGAGTATCAAGAGAATATGTTTATACTCACAGGCATTGAAGTTAGCGTGATACAGTATAAGAGTGTAATAAATAATGCTTTAAGAACTCTTAAGATAAATATTTACAATGCTTTTAATAGTGAATCTATTAAAGAAAAATCATTTACTGAAGGAGAAATAGATGTAGTACATGGTAAAGTGCTTTTATCTGTATCACCTGATATGGATATTAGAAGAATATATTATACAATAGAATCTGAAGGATACAAGATTACAGGAGTTAATCTTGTTGGATACTTCACAGAATTAATTTAAAGGAGGGAAATTATGATTCCAATTATGATGACATTAGCTGGAGCAGGAGCATCTCTATGGAATAGTCGCCAGCAGAATAAAGAAGAGAATGAAGAACGTAAACAAATGCGGGAAGCTCTTGATAAACAGATTGCTGCTGACCAAAGAGAACGTGGACAATTAGGTATATCATCTCAAGAAGCTGCACAGAGAGCTGGACAGATGCTTGTAAAGTATAGGAATAATCCTGAGATGCAAGATAGAGTACAAAGTATGTATACTAATCAAATGCAGGCTAATCATCAACGTTATCAAGAAGCTGGAGCACGTATGGCTGAAGCACGTGCTGAACGTGGACTATATGGCAAGAAGAAGATGAACTGGGGTAGTGCAATTATGGATGCTACTGCTATTGGAATTAGTGCAGCAACAGGTATAATGGGAATAGGAAACCAACGACAAGCTGCTACACAACAAAAAGAGTTGAATGATATAATATTGGAGTATTATAGATTTTTAGCCCCTAAAAAGCCTACTAATTCAAGTTATGATGGAGGTTAAAGATTATGCAGAATAGATTAAAAGATCGTGATAGAGGTGGATACACCTCTGACAGATACAGACCTCATGATAACTATACTAATGCTTTTAACATGTTAGCACAGATAGGACTTGCTGAGAAAGAAGTAACTAATAGCATGCGCAATGCTGTTACGCAAGCTGCTAATGTTAAAGCTCTTCAAGACAGATTAAAGTTTGATGTAAGTTCGCAGAGTGCTAAACTAAAGCAGTCAGCGCTTGACTATAATACAGGTCTACAAATGAAGTACAAAGATTTTATTCAAACATATATGGATTCTAACGAAGACAAAAGAAAAAAAGAAATTGAGGAGTGGATTGAAGCTAATTGGGGCGAATATGATGATAATGATGATGATGGTTTTGAAAAAGCATTAAATGACCATATAAAAGAAGTCTATGACATGGATATGGCTGCTGCTAAAAAAAGATATAAAGCAATATTAGACAATATTGAGAGTCACTCAGATAACACGCAAGAATATATTGGAGAATTTGATAATGCAAATGGTGTGTTTAGTTTTTATCCTAATAATCCTGATGGCTTAGACAATAAAATTAAGAAGTGGGCTGAAAATAGTCAAGACAATTATTACAATGATTCTGCTTTTATAAAAGCAGTTAAGAAACATAAAAAAGAAGTCTATGGAATGGATATAGATACTGCTAAAGAAAAAGATAAAGCAATATTAGACAATATTGAGAGTCACTCAGATAACACGCAAGAATATATTGGAGAATTTGATAATGCATCTGTCTGGAAAATTATTGGATCATCTATTATGAAAACAAATGCTATTATAGAAAGATTCTTTAAAAAACTTCTTTCAAAGGAGATTAATAATGAGTATTAATGAGAATTTCTTAAAGATAGATCCTGCCCTCTTTAAAGAAGATCAGCCAGAAACAAGTCTTGCTGAGAATGAGGAAAAAGAAGCTGAGAATATAGCTAATGCAATAGTTAATCTTCATTCATATGATACCCTCTTTGAGGATAATTATGAAGCTCAGAAGATGCTTAATTTGATTCATGAGACTATAGATAGAGGTACACCAACAAAAGCAAGTATTAAAAGAGAAAAAGACGATCTTGACAGACGAATTAAGACATCTGCATACTCTATTTTTTCTGCAATGTATCTTGCTAAAGCAGGAGTACCTGGTGCTGAACAATTACTTAAAGATGCTAATGATAAGTATGAACAAATGAAATATGTAAGGTCGTTAATACAGACTAACCCTGAAGAATATATAGCTAATAAAGTAACTCAAGTGATGAAGAATATGGACACATTCACACAAGGGGCAGCATACTTAGTCGGTACAATGAAGAGGGATAAAGCTCAAGGATTTACTGCAGCTGCACAAGGTGTACAGGTTCAAGCTCAAAAAGAGTTAGAAACTTTAACCGGAATGTACCAACTATATCAAAAAGAAAAAGAAGGTTTCTACAACCAGATGACTAGTATGGATAAAAAATTAGCTAAGAGCAAAGAAGGTAAGAGTATGCGAACAGAGTTACAAAGTAAAATAGAACAAATTGACAAACAAATGGAAGACATAAGAATCAGGTTTAAAGACTTAATAGGGACATACGATGTTAAGTAAAGGAAAGAGATATGAGTAGAGAAGAACGAATAGGTCAAGTGTATAATGAACTACTTGACACTGTTAAAATGGATGATTACAAGTCAGTGTCTGGGACAGGTGCTATACTCACATACTCTGCAATAGCTAATCATAGTCAGTTAGGAATGACTGCTTCTGAGGCTAAAAATAATCCCAGAGAGGCTGCACGTAGAGCATTAGCATATAATATTGCTACCTCTATGGTATCTGATTATGATAGATTAAGCCCTATAATAGGAAGCAATAAAGCATATAATGAAATCATGAGTAAATCTAATACTCTTGTTAATGAAATATTAGGTAATGACGGTGAGCATAAAAGAACTATGGCGATACGAAACTTCTCTACTGCTGATGCTGATGGAGATGTTTATATCCGAAGCCTTGATGGTTCAAGGAAATACTATTCAGAGATTACACATAATGTTAATATAGGTGGGTCAATGGCTCAATGGTCAACAATAGCATTAGGTAATACTATCATTGGTAGTATAGCTACTAAATTGTTGATCGAAGATTCTATTGAAGGTAAACTTAATCCATTATCAAAGAACTTTAGACAAGCTGCACTTAAAGAACATTTCTATACTGCAAGTGTTGAAGATCAAATGCTTGGAGAGATGGGTAGAATGTCTGCTAATGTAGGAGCATTTGTATTACCTATAGGAGAACAGTTTCTATTAGCATACTTAATAGGTGGTGCAACGTCTGCAACAGCCGTAAATACGCTTCGATCCACATGGCTTAACGCTCGTACAGCCTTGACTGCATTAAATGTCGTAAAGAACACATTTGGAGAGTATTCAATGAGTACAGGATTCGCTGATGAATTTAAATTTGGAAGTAAAAAGATGCTTACAACACTCGCAGCTGAATCATTATCACATATTATATCTAATGGATTATCTAAAGCAATGGTGCATAGCACTCCAGGTTTCGGAGATAGGACTACTTTAAGACAATTACTTAGAGCTGTTGAGGATACTTCAAGTCCTGGTAGTGGAATAGGAAGAATGTTTCATGTTGCTATGATGCCGATGCTTAATCAAGGATTAGAGACTGCGTACCATACTGCAATAGACTATGCTGTATTCAACTCAATTAACTATGCTTCTAATGGAATTGGTTGGGGTGATGCGTTCCATGAATTAACTATGCAACGATACGTATTCACTAAGATGCACGAGATTGAAAAACAACGTGCATTAGAAGAAGGAAGAGATGCAAAATCATTTGCTGAAACTGTTACAAGTAGTGTATGGGATGCGTATAGAAGAAGAGTAGTAAACAATATTGGCATGAACTTCGCACGTAATGTTGTGATAGGTAAACTATCTAAAACTGATCCAAATGCAATAGCTCCTATTCTCACAAAGAAATGGTTTAAGAAGAATGCTCGGGAGTTTAGTCACCTATCTCAACAGAATAAGAAGCTATTTGGCATTGCTAAGTTCACAGCTGACATAACTAATACTATGTATCCTGGAGGGCTTAGAGGCATGGATATGGCTCTTTTAGCCTATAATAAAGATGGTGTACTATCCTTGCGAGGTACTGACCCAGAAGTAGCTGCTCAATTATATTCATCTATGTTTATCTCTCAAGAGTTAGCAACTAATCTAATGTTTAGACTCTTTACTGGTGGGGCGAATACAGCACAGGATACATTTATGTCTCGTGCATTCGCTGTCTCAGCAAATAATATACATGATATAGCAGATATATTAGGAGGTAGATCTCCTCTCCCTTATGGTGTTAATATCGCAGCAAGAGGTGCAGTTAATCTTGCTATGCTTGAAGATAATATACATCTTAATCGTGATAACTATGATGACTTTGCTAATACAATGGGGACATACTTACGAACTCATCGTGGAGCAACTGAACATAATAAAGCTCTCGCGAAGCAATCATATGAGTATCTTAAGCGTATCCATATAGGAGACAATGATGATGCTTCACGTGAGTTCTCTCATAGAATGAAAAACATTATCACAAGTGTTCTTAATGTTGATTTAGATAAGACTCTTAAAGATGGAGATATACAGATTAATGATGAGATGTTTGGTGGACTATATAATGCTACCAAAGAATCATTAACATTTTTTGGTAGAGATAATACAATCGATTCAATAAACACATTACGTACACTATATGATAACTATCAGAATTCAACATTAACCCAAGAAGAACAGTCTGTATTTAATGGCGTAATGGGTAGAATAAAGCAGCAAGGAATTGAGAATCCTAATACACTATTTGACTTAGTTGCGTCAGCACAAGGACTTGATCCTGACATTGTACGTACTCTTATTGGTGAGTCAGCAGGGGTTACTGCTCAAAGAATATTAGCTTCTTTACCTGGTACTCCTGAATCAACAACAGGCGATGATTATGAAATAATGAATACAACTATACGAGAGTTAAGAACATCTATGGTTGATCTCATTATTAATAAATTAGATATCGCTAAAGCAGTTGCATCTAATCAATCAATGAAGAAAGAGATTAGAATACAAGAAGCATTCCAAGCACAGCATGAAGCTATCACTATGATGAAACTTATAGGGCACAGGATAAATGGAGTTCAGTATGATAGTATTCTTAAGAGGTTTAAATCAGTTAGTACGGTATTAAACGGCATTGACCAACAATTTGAAACTCATCTTATTAATCGTATTAGCTCAATGTATGATATCCCTTCAGGAGATGTTAAAGGGCTATCAGATATATTAAGTATCATGAGAGTAGATAGGGGTAATAGATCTACTATTGCAGCTTACATTGCAACAGCTGATGCAAATGAAAGAGTATTAGAAGATTTTGTAACTATCTCAGAAAGTGTGGATAACAACTTCTCAAGAAAGCTTGCATTACGTAAAGCTAATGCGATAAGTGTTGTCCCTGTAGAAAATGCAGGTACAACTATCTATATTAACGATGAGGCTATTCATACAAGAGAATTAGATCTTAACCGTAATATTGTAACATTGATTCTTGATGATCCAGATAAGAGCTCAGCATTAACAACTGAAATGATGAGAGGATATGTTGGTACTTATATCAATAAGTTAGCTGATGGATTAAATGTTAAAGAGACTCAAGCTATTAACGATAGGCTTAACAGTCTTCTCATAGGACATAATATTAGAGTTGATTTCACTCCTAACTCTGGTGCTGATAACGATGAAATAAATATTCATATGCCAGATAATTTATCTGTTCAAGAGTATAAAGATATATTAACAACCATAGCAAATGCTTCGATAGCAAGATTAACAAGTAATGAAATAGATGCTCATAATTCGTATAGAGAAGCTAACACAACAGATAGGATACTACATGTTGGAGCGGTAACCATAAATAACAAGACTATACCTATTGATGAAGGAGTCAAGAGGATTAAACAAGTACATGGAGCTATTAACGTTGCACGTATGGCAATAGCAACAGGGTATGACATTGATACTTCCCGAGAGATAGTTGGGAGATACCTTGCTTTAAAGGGAAGGTCTGAATTAAGAAACGATGATTTAATAAACTATTTGTTGGTACATCAGTATCAGGAGAACTCTATCATGAGAACTCTCCAGGTTAAGTTTAGTAGTACAGATAAAGCATATTTGACAGCACTGGCTGCAATCAATAAGACTGGTAAAGTAACACAGTCTGAAAGCATGATGACGATTAGTTTAGAAGAATCTAAGAATATGACTGAGGCTCAAAAAGAATCAGTTACCAGGCTTCTTAACGAGCAAGGTTTTGCAAGATTACCTGCTTCAGGTACAGCATCAATGGGAGGCATGTTCTTCAAGGTAACAGGAGATCAGTCTACTGACCCCAAGAAGATTCAGGCGTATACACGTGCATATAGAGATCTATTAATAAATAATACTACAATTGTTAATAGAGATAATCTTATTGCAGCATTAGCAGAGATTCGTGGTGAATATGATAGAACTTACACTGCTATAGGCGGGCTTGATGAAGGGGGATATAATAATCTATGGAATTTGTTTAGGCAAGATCTTGCTACAAGATTAGGTATTTTTTTTACTCCTGGATCTGAGGAAATCTTTAATCAGTTCTCAATAAAAAGCTTATTTGACCTAACTCTTGGAGTATATAGAGTTCGTGAGAATGGTGCGATGACTGTCAATACAATTGACAGAGATTCATACGAGAAGTTTACAGAGCATTTAACTCATGTATTCGCTACTAATGGATCTGAAATGTTATCTATCACTGGAATGGATGCAAGAACAGTAAACAAAAGACCTGCGGAAGCAGCAGTATATGGAGCTGAACAACGTGAATTAGTTAATGACTTTCGCAATCTTAATTTTACTCCTGCTGAATATGCTGATGTCGATAACTTACTTCACAGCATATTCAATAATCGTAATCTTAGTTATTCAGACAGAATATCAGACAGAGATTTTGCTACAGTATGGGATGACTTAAAACCTATTATTCAATCTCGATATAGCATAAACATAGATGACCCTACATATGCTCCTGCATTCCGCAGAATGGTAAACCATTGGGGAGATAGAGGTCCAGCCATAGAGAAGGGGATAGATGAAGTACTGCATAATTTTGCTAAGCAAATTATTCCACCTTACTTTATGGATGCGGACATAATAGAACTTGCTGAAGGAGCAAGAACAGCTCTTGAAACGTATTCTTATCCTGCAACAGGTGATGCTAATGAACCTGATCCAATAAAAAACATCCATGAAACAATGGCGGATAATATTAACTCAATTTTAAATAATGTTAATCATATGGTACTCGATAATTTTGGTCAAACAGAATCATCTATATCTGGGGTGGATGAGATTATAGGTTCCACTATGCTTGATATAGTAATAAAAGCCTCAAATAGTCTGCCCCAGAATCAACAACCACCAGAAGTGATAACCTTTGTTAGAGCTGCTGAAAGAATGTTAAAAAATATAGACAAAAATCCTGTAGCGAATTTACAAAAACTTGTTAAAGACTCTATTGAAACTCCTGACTCGGTGCCATTTTATCAGATAATTGGGGCAGTTATTGATGCTCAAAATTACTATGTTGAGGGCTCAGCACCTTATAATTATATTCAATCATTTATTGATCAGCTTAACAATGCTATGACTCCCGCAAACAGATTGAGTCCTGATAAGTATGGTCAACGTGACGAAGTGTTTAGGTCATTTAGCACCAAAGAAGTTACTCCAGAAAATTTTTATAAATATATTAGAAGAGATGAAAAGAGTACTCCACAGTCCAAAGAAGCACGTCTTTTAGCAACTGCAGCAATGGATGGACTATTAGTAGCTAATCCTGATTATGATGCTGTTAAACGTGTGAATGCGATGTTCACAGACTATATTCCAGATGAGAACTTTGTTCAAGCAATGGCAAGAGAGTTTTCTGATCTTAAAATTGAATATGTTGAAGCTGATACTAATAGATCTATTGGTCCTCGACATGGTGATGGTTCAGTAAAAATATCACCGCGAATGAGTGCTCGAATAGGGTATATGATGGGACTACCTGGACATAATGCTACTAAGATATCTGGAATTAGTGGATTGCTTGGAGGTCTTAGCAAGAACTCACTTGAGGTAGATCCTCAGATAGATGACAACACTATCAGAATATATACTGATAACTTAAAATTAGCCAATAAACAAACCTTATCTATAATTAGAGCTCTTAGGGGGAGACAATATCTTGGTGAAAGAATTGTTATTAATGATGTTAATCACGTTGGATTCACTGTTGATTTATCTCAGCATAGTGATGAGATCAGGCAAGGCGTATTTAGGTCATTAAGACTACACGCTGTTGCTAAGCAAGGAGCATTAGATCGTACTGCATATCCTGAACAGGTAGTGATGAATCCATTTCAAGTTGCTGGTAATCCTTTTGATACAGAATCATATATCAATAATGTTAGAGAAACATATACTAAAGGATTAATTGATCCTAATACATCTATGGCTGAAGTTATTAACATGACTAAAGCACAAGCTGATAAACCTGCTATTGAAGGAATATATTCAATAATAGGATCTGAAGCATTTGCCCAACCTATTGGCAGAAGTAATTCATTATTATTTAACTTTGATGATCTACCTGAACTAAATAATGTTACTATGAATAGTGATACTAAAATGAAAGGACAGATAGCAGTAACAATAGAGTCGTTAGCAGATTCAATCTTAATGTTAAATACTAAACAAGAATATGCTACACTTCTTAATCAGCCAGAGAATAGTCATTTAGTTGGTCTCGCTGCAAACATAGTAAACTTAAATAATAACTTTACTCCTTCTGAACAAGAGATGCGTAGTATTATGGACTTCTTAGCTAATGAAAAAGTTGGATTATTAATAAAGCTTGAAGGATCAGAATTAAGTAATCCTAATGCTAAGCCTATATACATGTCTGTATTAAGTAGAACTCCTTCTGACTCTGTTACTCACTTGCTTGCACTGCCTATTAAAGAAGTTTTAAATAAAGGAAATGGAAGACAGATCTTTATTGATTCACATGCTGCATGGCAAAAAGGATCAGACTATGACGGTGATCAAGGTATGATTCTTCAAGTAAATAAGAAGAACTTAATGGGTGCAGTAAACAAAGGTCTTGATACTCTTATGGGTGCTGACTATGTTAGACCTAATTCATTACTTGAGAGGATATCAACATATACAGAGAAGATTATCCAAATGAAGAAAGCTGACGTAATGGGTAACATGTTGCATGCTTCTGATCCTGGACCATATACAGCACAGTCTGATACATTACAGCTTGGTGCAACTCTAATAAAGAGTATGTTCCAGACTCAAGCAGCGAACTCTGCTATGCTTGCACGAAACACTGAATATGTTACAACTCAGATTATGGAAGACGCTGATGAACATGGAGATCCAGGACTTTTAGAGCTCAATAAAAATATTAAACAGTTATATAAAACATACTCAAAGAATTTCAAGCATACTCCATTAGCAACTCATCGATACTCAACGTTTAAAATGGTGAAAGGGCGAGAGCTTCTTATTGATAAAGATACTATATCTTCAGGATTAACTCCTCATATGGGGTTCGAGGATCTTGGACACTCACTTGGATTCCAAACATTTAAACTTGATTCAATAAATGAATCATATATGGTAGCATTAGTTGATAAAAGTAAGAATCAGATCGGAGTATCATTAGTATCCTATGCTTTAGCTGATTCAAAAAGTAGTGCTGAATTACTTAAAAAGGATGTCAGAGAGACTATTCGTAGGGATAATAGGGTCCCCTCATATCATACAGCCCGTAATGAATTAAAAGAATTTCTAAAGAGAGGGGGTAACACAAAGTTTTCTTCAAATATTATTGAAGATGATATTAGGTTAGGTTCAGCGAATAATATATTCGATCAGATTAGTTCAGCGTTTACAAGTAACCCAAGTGCAGGTCTTGTTAAAGCATTACTTGAAATAGATAGTAATAAAGACAACATAATAACAGATGTAATGTCAAGTCAAAGAGAACTATTTCTTGCTGGAAATTTTGACACATCTGCTGTATGGATTAATAACGGCAAGCTTGAAGTAACCCCATCTATATTGACTATTCCAAAAAGACATGCTGGTGATTTAGGATTTGGAGAGGATACTGAAGATAGAATTTTAAAAGCAATAGGGGATTTCCAAACACAAAATCTCGGAGAAGCCATGAGATTACCAATTGCTTCTGTTAATGAATCAGCCAGTAATCAAGTAACTGTAGCAAATACTCATCATACTGCTGCTAAGAAGATGATGAGTAGTATTATGAAAAAGTTTGGAGCAGAGTATGATGATACTTTACGTGATATGAAAAAGATAAATGAGTTGATTGATCGAAGTGGTTCAACTGTAACGTTAGAAGAGTTAAAGGATATATCTCATATGTCTTCTAAGTATGTTAAAAATCGAGAGATGTTACCTCCTACATTCAGAGCAGTACTTAGTATTGAAGCTCCTGATGGACAGAGAGAAGGTATGGCTTCAAGACCTCATGAGCTAAAGAGATTAGGTGAGAACTTCCCTGAAAAATTACATACTGAATATGCTAAGAAGTTCCCTCAGTCTATTGCACTCTATGAGATGTCAAAAGAGTTTAGTGTGTTCCATACTAATTTAGAAAATACTCAGAAGATCCATGATATGTTTAGAAACAATTTCAAAGATATTAGACATGATGCCTTGAGTAAGGTAGCTGATGTAATGAAGAAGAGTGAAATACTTCTTAATTCTAATATACAACATTTTAATGGTCTTGTTGACTATATGTCAGATATTCTTCTATCAACTGATATAGGAATAGGAGCATCTGTAGATCGTGAGAACATTTCTAATTTACTAACTAAGATGGATATCAATGTATCAAGCAAGGTAATGCACAACGTATTAGAGGTCCCTGAACGTCTAATTATAGCCCCTAATGACGCTGAAAGTGTTCCAGTTGAACAATCATATTACTTAGTTGATAAGAACGGTAAAAGTATCTCTTTTGACACCCTGACACGTAAGATGGTTGAGGCTATGAGTGATGCTTCAGAGACTCAGAAGAGTTTATTACGAGCTGTTAATATGTCGTTGATAAGATCATTGACTCATACAAGTTCACAGTATGCTGAGCTAAATGCCTTAAGTTTAACATCAAGCAATATTAATTATTTGAAATCTGTGCTTGACAATAATGGTAACTATAATGAACATGGTTTTAATATGTTTAGTCAAGAGGAAGTAAATTCAAAAATAAATTATTTTAATGAGCGTAGTGTACTGCCATTAGGTGTTACTCAAATCAACAAAACAATAGAATGTTAGGAGGGCAAATGAGTAAAGTATGTGATTTAACTGTACCACAAGAGATAAAGAAGATGGAAGATCTTGAGCAGTATACTGACGATGTATTTAAAGCATTGACTATGTCTCTTGCTAATGGTCCTAAAATAAGAAACCTTGATACAGATCGAGCATTAAGAGCTGCAGCAGACGTGATAGCTAATGTTACAGGACATACTGAAGAAGTAACAGAGCTTAATAGAGAGTCTATTGAGCATGCTATCGAACGTATGACAGGTGAGAGAAAGAGAATATTCTATGATATGCTGGACAAGTATGCTGAACAGGCATATTTATATATGAATGATCCAATAGAAGCTATGACAGTCTTTGAAGAGTCTGAAAGAATATATAAAGTATTTGAGAAGGCTAAACGAATGGAGAAATTAGATGTACTACCTGAATCTATATGGGGTAGAGTAACATCTATGTTCGGCATTGACTTAACACGTGGTAGTAAGTTCGATATCTTTGGAGTGAAGACTGATGCTATCAGAATGTATGCTCCAGCTAATGAGGCGTTCTATATAAAGGAAACCAATAAAGAATTTGGTAATTCAAGATCAAGAGATATATTAAATAGAGCAAGAGAGTTATTACCTAAAGCAGCTGGTGCTATTGAGAAGAAGTATCCTGGCTTAGCTGATGTTGAAACAGTTAATAAGCTTGCTGTATTCTTTGATGGTACGTGGAATAAACAGATTGTTCGAGATCAAGTAGAAGAAGAAGCATTTATAGCATTTGCAGGTAAACCAGGGATAGATCTTCATATTGAATCAGAAGAACAAGCTGCAGATATCATGCACATTATGAAGACAACTTTTGTTGAACCATTCAGACGAATCAATGGTGAAGATGTATATGATGCTGATAATAAGTTCGATCCTCATGCTACATTAGAACAAGCTCCACAAGGCTCATATCTGGCGTTTATACGTGAGACAAGAGACAAGGTGGCACATATGCTTGAGAGAATAGAAACAGTCGAAGAAACAGCTCATAGGTTGGGCTATACTAAAGAAATTGATATGCTTAAAGCTCTTAATTCTAAGTTGCAGAACTTTGTACCAAGAGAAGGATATATACCATATGTTAATAGTGAGGGAATGGGGGCTTATATACTTCAAGGTAGTGAGGATATCATGGGTTCAACATTTGGAGCACGTAACTTTGGATATAAGCAAGCATACTCAGGTGATGATGACTTAACTAATGGTAACTTTATGGATGCTCTCACCGATAATATAATGGGTACTGTACTCTTTTTAAATGAGTATAGTAACTTCTTCTATTACTCATACATTAACTCAGCTGTACAAGAGACTGATGATTGGTTCTCTAATAGCGCAAGAGAGACTATTAAGACTCAAGTATTACAGTCTGCTTACATTGCTGAACGTGCTGCTCATAAGACTAAAACATTGAAAGCTGCACGTGATATATTCTCTATCTCAAGTATTATGCCAACATGGATACTATCATATCCAGGTAGCGCATTCAAGAATGTATTAGCAGGTAATCTTAATATATACTGGAGACTTGGTAAAGAGATGGGTATGACAGATTATCGTTCATCGTTAAAGAATGAGTCTGATCCATATCATGACTTCGCTGCTAACATAGAAGCATTAACTGATCAAGAACTATTATCAGTTGGTATGGTAGGTGAATGGGTTGATAAGAATAAAGAGTATGAATCTACTAAAGAGAAGCTAACTGATAGAGTAATGAATGCTGTACATAAATCTAATGACTTTGTTTCTGAGGGAATGGGTCTTGGCTATGTATTTGAATCATGGCATAGAGTAATGACTATGGGTGGTTCAGAAGACAATATGCGTAAAACTATAGCAGGTGTAATCTTTAATAGGGTACAAGATCAAGCTGAGCTTAGAGGGCTCGAAGGAGATGCCTTAAATGCTTTCCTAAACGATAAAGATGCTATTAAGGATATAGTACGTGATTCATTCCATGATATGGCAGGAGCATTAGGTAACTTCTCATCAGAGAATAGACCATTCGCTATGCACGCAATGTATGAGAATGCTGATACTGCAACTGAATTATTACTTGGACTTGGATTAAAGTGGGCTTATACATTCCGTCATGCTGGATTCGTTACAATGAAAAACTTTACTCATGCTTTTGGTGATGAAGCATATAAGATTGGTATGGGACTTAAGAATCCATATGAGTCTGAAAAAGGTGTGAGTGATAAAGTGAGAGATGCTGGTAAGCTTGCTGCATTAGCATTTGGAATAGGATTATCAATTTATGAGATAGTTAAACGAACATACTTTAGTGAAACAGAAGAATTTCCTAAGATTAATATGGGTATAGAGACAGCATTAAATCCATATGAAGAGCTTGATATCATGCCTAAATGGGTAGCATTCTTAACAATGAAAGCATTTAATAATACTCCTATGTCAGATGAAGATTATCAAATACTTAAGAATGAAACATTACAGTTCGTAGCAGGGTTACATACTACCTCTAATCCAAGACTCATGCTTATGGCGGATAAGTCAATTCAGGAATTAGAAGCAACTAATCTCATGATGTTTAATATACCAAAAGCATTCATGAGCTTTATTGATACTCCTACCACTACCCAAAGAGTAGGATATGAAGCTATTAGAGACTTGCAACAAATGGGCTATGAGCATAGTAGAAGCTTAGGAACATTCCTTGCTTTAGATCCTATCCATATGGCACAGAAACTATACACTATGACAATGTTTAGTGCTCCTAATGACCCAGCAGCTACCTGGAAGTTTAGAGCTGATACAGCAGTAAGTACAATAGTCTCAACATTAGGATTACACATATGGTCAGAACGTGAGTTAAAGAGACCAGAGTATAAGTATAAGCAACCCTATCAACATGAATATCAGACTAATCAAGCATACAGATATACATCAGCATTACCAAGACTTGGAAGAATGTATGGTCAAGGTTTTGCTGCAGATGCATCACGTGCAGTAAAGAACTATGTTAATTATGGTGGTGCATTAAAACGACATAAAGGAAGATAGTATGAGTATTAACAAGAAACATCAACAGCATATTAACGAAGTGTTTTTATATATACATAATAGAATTATGGTGGGTACCGACCCTATTAAACTAAGGGATGAGGTCATAGTGAAGTTCAGTGTTGAACTGGCATTCTATGATTGTAGCCCACTAATGATACAGAACTTTATCGAGGAGTTATGCTTACAAGCATACTTCTATGTAAATAAAGAAATATACGAAGGAGGACCAAATGGACCAACAATATCTACAGCAGTTTATTGAACAGAATGCGATGGAGATCTTAGCTATTATTCAGATGATTTATCAAATGAATGAAGAAGATCTTAATGCGTTCATGGAACAATTAACAGCTTTTGCTGAACGTCAGCAAGGTGGCGGTGATCAGATGGCAGAAGAACAAATGGCTAACAATGAGATGTACGGTGGCTATTAACAATTTAATACCCCCCACTGTAATAGTGGGGGGTATTCTCAAGGAGATATTATGAATAATGAAATGATGAAAGTTGTAACAGAAAATAGATTAGGCATAGGAGCAAATAAGATTGCTACTAATGATTCAGAATTAAGCTCAGGGAAATTAGTTAAGTCCACCCCCACTGGCATCTCCTCCGCTGACCTTTCTGACCACCTGGAAGGCACACCTGGTCAGATTGTTGTATCTACTGATGGCAATATTGGTGGAGTAAAAATTGGGTTTCCTAGTACTGGTACTGTAACAATTCCTACGGCTACTAAGGTCAATAGTACATTAGAAGTTACTGGTAATACTACTATCGGCTCCTCCTCTGCACCTGCTACACTGAATGTGTATGGGAAGTCTACGCTGAGGGATAGATTGACAGTACCTAAAGATGGAAGCAATAGTACTTCTGGCATAATTGATGCAGGGGACAGTTATTATTTGGGCGGGAATAGGTGGATACATAATCAGGGGGGTAATTATTGTACAGCGGTAGGGTATGCTGCTCTAAGTAATAACACTGAAGGTTCTTACAACTCTGCTATGGGGCGTAATGCTCTACGTTCCAATACTGAAGGTTCTAGCAACTCTGCTATGGGGTATAATGCTCTATACAATAACGAAACAGGTTCTAGCAACTCTGCTATGGGGCGTAATGCTCTATACAATAACAAAACAGGTTTTTACAACTCTGCTATGGGGTATTGTGCTCTATACAGTAACGAAACAGGTTCTTACAACTCTGCTATGGGGTATTATGCTCTACGTGATAACACTGAAGGTTCTAACAACTCTGCTATGGGGCATAATGCTGGCAGATACATAGCCAATGGTTCAACAAGTAAAACAACAGGTAATAATAATCTTTATCTTGGCTCAGAAACAAAAGCCAAAGAAGATGGAACCAACAATGAAATAGTAATAGGGGCATATGCTATAGGATTAGGCAGTAACTCAATGGTGCTGGGGCATACTACTAATCTATTGACAGCATTAAGAGGTAAAGTTGGTATAGGTACTGATGCACCTGAGCATGGACTGCATGTTGGCACAAGTTATGATTCTGATAACAATATCATTTCTGATGGTAATATAAAGGCTAATAATAAGCTTATAGCAGGGACGCATGTAGAGGCGGGGGGTAATGTTACAGCAGTTGAAACAGTAACAGGCAAGAACCTTGTAGCAACACAAAGCATTACAGCAGGTACAACAATTGATGCTGGAGGGAATATAACGTCAGATGATTATGTAGAAGGTAATTATGTTAGGGCAGTACTAAAAAATGGTGCTGGTGGGGATGTAACAGCTGCAAACGATGTATTTGCAAATAATATTGTGGAAGCAGGTAACGATGTAATAGCCTCAAAAGAAGTGAAAGCTGGGCAAGCTATTAATACTTCTTATTTTACTTCTTTAAACAATGGTGAATACTTAATGGATTGCAATCATAAT
>JALNZU010000066.1 GCA_023229245.1 Bacteroidales bacterium
CTTAGCCACATCTGCTCAACTTTCCCCTCGCGCGAGCGTAACGGCTTGCGTGTGCGTAGCACTTGCATTTGTGGTTGATATGTCATTTTCAGGCATCCCATACAATCAGCTAATTTAATAAAAGATTTGCTTCTTTTTATTTTTCAACTGAAAAACATTGGTAATTCAGTTCCTGCGGTTTTCAATTGAAAGAAAAAAATCGAGCAAACAACCGTAGGGCGTTAGTAATCAAAGAGCAGGAAAAACAGCCTTGAGCAAAACGGCTGGGCTGGACGGTTAGGGAAGCCCAAGCAACGCGAGCCGCCTAAGCGAGTGGAGCAAGGGTGGTGCAAAAGAAAGCCGTCAGGCGGTTTGCAGCATATGTGGGAAGTGCAACGCAGGGTTTTTGTAATTTTTTACAAACAAAAACCCGGAGTGGAACTGAACTACACAAGGCTACCGATTTAATAGCCAGAGCGAAGCGGAGGCAATACAATAAAATCAGCCGAAGCCCGTAGCGACCCGCAGGCGAGCAAAATTATGGCAGGCGGTGGACGTGTTGCTACTTTGTGTAATGAAGCTTTAGCGTAATGAAGCAAAGGGGCAAAAACGGACAAAGTAGCCTGCCGATGACGACTGACCGAGGAACTGCAAGCAAGATGACAAACTGCGTAACGAAGTGAAGCACCCAAAGGGCGACAAGGCTCTTTTTTTTACCTTGATTTTATTTTTCAATTGAAAAAAAAGTGCCTGGACGGTTTGGCGGCTTGCTTTGCGGACGAGCGAAGGAGAAACACCGCTTTTCCTGCTCTTTGATTATTGTATCGGATGGTAATTATTGACCGCATTTTGTAATTGTTCCAATTCGGTTTGTTTGTATTGAACTGTGGTTGATGCTCGTTTGTGTCCGCTAAAAACCTGAACGATTCTTGTGTCGTTTTCTTTTTTCAGAAGGTTTGCAATAACGCTTTGCCGTATTTTCATTGGTTGGATTTGCTCGGATTTTGGTCTGTATTCGTTAATCATTTTACTGATGCCGTGCGGCTTTATCTTTTCCCCATATTGTCCAAGTATAAACTTTGTTTCATTGGGATTTTTAAGATTGTATTTCAATAAAAATGCTCTGTCTTTTTCCAGGTATTTGTAAAACAAAATCATCTGCTTTGCCTGTAATGGTAATGTTCTGCTTTTCGGGCTTTTTGAGGTTATTTCCGTACTTCCTTTTACAAACAGTTCCGCTTTGTCTAAATTGATGTGTTCCGTTTCAAGCTCTGCAATCTCGTTTACGGTTAATGCCTGATAAATCAATAGACTGATGATAATTTTGTTTCGGGTTTCAAGTTGCTTTTTCCGTTTGATTTGGTAGCTTTCAAAGAAGTGTTCCAATGTTTCGGGACTGTACAGATTATCAACCTGTATTTGTTTACTTACTTTGTCCTTTAAGTACAGTTCACTGCAAGGGTGGTCTTTTCTCTTTCCGATTTCAAGTAAATAATTGAAGTATATTTTTACTCCGTACAAACAATGCTGTAAGGTTTTCGGGTGTAAATCGTGGTTTTTGCGTAAGTATTCGATGTATTGTAAAACGTCTTTGTAGGTGGCTTTTTCGGCTCGTTTATCGTAATAATCCGTAAATCTTCTGATGTTGTACAGATTGCTGTTTAAAGTGCTTTTGCTGTACTTTTTCTGTAAATACTCTCTGATTGTCATTGCATAAGTTCATTGATTTGGTTTTGATTAATATGCGTATAAATTTCGGTGCTTTCTATATGGCTGTGTCCTAAAAATATTTGCACCTGTTCCAATGCCATTCCGTTTTCAAGTAAATGCGTTGCTATCGAGTGCCTTAATGTGTGTATTCCGATTTTGGTTAGTTCCTGTTTTGTAAATGCTTTCCCGAAGTCTGTACGTTTGATGATTTTTTTCAGTTGCTTGTTTAACGTCCATTCCTGCATTCTCGTTCCTTTGCTGTTCAGGAACAACGCTTTTTGTTTTGTTTCAGATGAAAAAATAAATTCCTGTAATTCATCTGCTATTGTCTGACTGATTGGAACTAATCTTCTTTTGCTGTTCTTGCCTTTCTGAACGATAACAAGGGTTTCCGTTAACCGTAAATCTTCCTTGTTTAATTGGCTGACTTCGTTTGCACGTAAGCCACAACCATAAGCAATATGTAAAATGGCTCGTTCCTGTAAATCTTCCGTTACCTGGTAAAGCTCTTGTATTTCTTCCTGTGTAAAGATTATTCTTTCTGGTTCTTCATTTGGATAATGAAACTTTAAATGTGATGCAGGATTGATTTTGATTTTACCCAAGTGCAACGCATAGCCTAAATACTGCTGTACGCAACGCATTATGTCGTAAACCGTTTTTAGCTTTAAAGTTTCTTTTGTTCGGGTGCTTTTCCTGTTCTGTACATATTCGTAAAAGTTCCCGATTTCTACGGCTGTAATGTGGTGCAACTGATAAACCCCGATTTCTTCTAACCAATTAAAAAACTCTTTCAGATATAAATATTTCGATTGGCAGGTTTCGTCTGCATAACCCAATAACATAAGGTATTCCTTGTATTCTTTGCTTTCTTTCTGATACAGTTCGTTGTAAATAATATGTCGGCTCGGTAATGGCATACTATGACGTTTTTTACTTGTATGATGTTTTTGCTTTTGTATTCTCGTGGAATTAGGAACGCTAAACGAGTTATGAGTGATAAGTTTTTAGTTATGAGTGATTTATGTTATTTCCTTGTGTTCCTTTTGTGTTCCGTAGCGTTTCAAACACTTTCATTCACTATCATACTTAACGTTTTGTTCTTGGGCTTTGACGGTGCAATGTTGTTTTCTGTTTTCAGCTTTTGTATCTGCAACATTAGGAAGTCTTTTATTTCGGCTCTCAACTTTTGGTAGTTATCCCAATAAGAGATTTTATACTTTATTCCTTTGTTGGCATACCCTCCTGTCTGTTTGATGTATTCAAGTTCCGTAAGTGTCTGTATGTACCTAAATACCTGTGTTTTGCTAACGTTCAATGTCTGTCTTATATCCCTTAAAATGAAGTCCTGATTTTCGTTCTTAACGTGCTTTTTCAGGCGTTCAAAAAACTGTCTTAAACTTCCGTCTAATTCATCAACTTTTAAAACAATGCTCTCAAAAAGAATTTCCGTTGCCTGTTCGATGTCCTCGATTTCAGTTATCAATTGATTGTCTTTTGTGAGCTTTCTCTGATATTGGTTTAAAAATGTAACCTGTTTGATTACTGCCTGATACATTTCGTTCAAACGCCTTATTTTATGCACCTTTTCAGGAAGATTTAATTTTGTTGCGTAGGGATTTATGACTTCGTAATGCTTTAAGTTCCGTACAATCTGCTGTATAAAATGGATTGTTCTTTGGCTTTCGTTCGGGTCGATTTCCCCTGCATTTCGTTTGTTCTGGTATTCGATTATTCTTTGTGTCTGCTCTTTGCTTTCATCAACGGCAATCAAAAAACTACGGCTCATATTATCTTCATACGTTTCGCCTTTTGTTGTTGCACTTAAACTGCTGAACTGTCCTTTTACTATTTTATGACTGCTTTTATTATTTCCCTTTTTGTCTTTGATAGTAACAGAGCTCCGCAATACTTGGTTAGATATAAATTCCCGAAGTGCATACAAAGCGTCCTCTTTCAGTCCGTCTAAATCCTCGATGATTACAACCTTTTGGAACAGGTCGAACTCGCCCCAATTGTACAAACTGCTTTCCGTTATTCTCGTAAAACGCAATACGTCTTCCTGTGGCATTAAATCCGCTATTCTGCTTATAATGTGGGTTTTTCCACTTCCCGAACTTCCCTGCACCAATGCGTGTAAAGGACTTTTGTTTAAATAGCTTATTGTAATCAGGAACAATAATAATCTGCTGTTTTCTTCGCCTACTATTCCCGCTTTTCCGATTTCTTGGTTTAAGTTTTTCAGTAAATGTTTACGCTTTAAAAAATCAATAGCCCCCAAACCCCCAAAGGGGGCTTTTTCCTCTTTGGTTTCTTCTTTTTTATTTTCAATTGAAAAAGAAAAATTTAACGCTGTTCTGTTGTTCAGTAGTTCAATAAATATTTCTTCATTGTGAAGTTGTAAAGTTTCGTTGATGTCTTTGTTTATCGGCTCTGCTGTTGTGATTTTTAACTTTGGATATTCAGCTTTGAGCATTGCCCCGTATTTCTGTACTGCCTCTTTCCCTGCACTGTCATTGTCAAAAAAGAAAATGATTTCTTCTAACTGCGGAAGTTCCTGTATTGCCTGTTGGTGTTCTTCGGTTAGTCCGTTTGTTCCGTAACACGCTAAAACGCTGTAATTTTCTGCTATTTCTTTTACCTGTAACAAACTTGCTCCGTCAATAATGCTTTCCGTCAATATCAGTTTTTTGGTGTTCGGCTCGGGATAATTCGGATAAAGTCCTTTTCTGTTCTTTAAGTAAAAATGTTTGCTCTCTTTATCGTTTAAGGTACTTCTAAAATACAACCCTGTTACTTCGTTGTTCCTGTTCTTCAATGCAAAACAGATGCACCATTTCCCGAACACTCCGTAAGCCTTTTCGCCTGTACGTCCTAAAATATTCTTGTCAATCAGTAGTCCGTATTCCAAGCATTGGTTTATTACGTTCTCGTCTTTCCTTGCTCCGTGATGGAACTGTCCCGCATTGTAGCCGATTTCGGTTTTCTTAAAATCTAAATTCCGTTGCTGTAAATAATCTTTTGCAGGTTTTGAGTTGCTCACGGCATTTTTAAAATATTGGTACATATTACCCAAAAACTGCTCTCGGCTTAATTCGGGTT
Organism: Bacteroidales bacterium; assembly: GCA_023229245.1. Lineage (GTDB taxonomy): Bacteria > Bacteroidota > Bacteroidia > Bacteroidales > F082 > JALNZU01. The sequence goes on from JALNZU010000066.1 coordinate 4,792, forward strand.
GGTAGCGTTCTTTGCTGTCGGGTTTCTGATAGCCTACTATTTCCTTTGCCTTTCGGATTGCCTCGCCTTTGGTGCTGTTCTCTTTGTGCATTATAAAATCTATCACGTCCATACTCTTGCCGTGTGTTTTGCAGTTGGAACTAAAACAGTATGCCGTCTGCGTTTTGTAATACACCTGCATACTCGGGGTTTTATCCTCGTGGAATGGGCAGCAAATTCGGCTTTGCTTGTCCGTTTTTAAGCCATAATAATGTAGCACGTTTGAGATTGTGAGCTGTTGTTTGATTTCGCTTATTTCCATTGAAAAAAAAATTTTAATCCTACATATCTGTCGCAAATCTACAAACTTTGTATTAACCAACCAAACATTACTGATTTTTATCCTACATTTTTTGTTTGTACATTTGCCTTATAATTGCTTTTACTGCATTAAAACATACAGATATGACCTTTGGCGAACGACTGACACAAGTAAGAAAGAGAAAAAGCCTTTCCCAAGCGGAAATAGGTAAAAAGATTGGTATCAATGGCGATGCTTACGGAAGATACGAACGCAACGAAGTAAAACCGACCATAGAAATGGCGGTTAAAATCGCACAAGCTCTCGAAGTAAGTTTGGATTTCTTAACGGGCAATTCTGATATTGAACTCGACAAGGCTACTCTCGACAGAGTGCAGGAAGTTACAAAGCTCCCCGAAAAAGATAAGGATTACATTTTTGTAACCCTCGATGCTCTGATAAGAGATTTTAAAAATAAACAAGCTTACGCTAAATAAAAAATCCCGAGTTAAACTCGGGATTTTTACTATTTTTCAAATTTTAAATTTATGCCTAATTCTTTCGTCTTGGCGGTAAATTCCTGATAATTCAATGCTCCTGTAACGTGTGATTGAATAATACTATCACAACTTACTTTATTACAATCAACATTTTCTAAACTAAAATCTTTACTGATTATCCAATAGTTTTCTTTATTGTCATTTATCTGTATGGTCTTTGCTATTATCCATTTTTTATTGGATTTTGCTGTTTCGACATATTCAGCATAATTGCCTTTTTCATCATAATGTTTTTCGTAGGTCGGCACAACGTATATTCCTGCCTTGCAAGAACCAAAACTATATCCTGTACAGTAAACAATCACTCTGTCTTCTAATCTATCTCCTTCAAATATTGTAAGCTTATCCCCCAAGTTTTTTGAGTTACAACCACATAAGACAAATAGTAATATTATTGAATATGTAAATATTATAGATTTTATTTTTTTCATAAACTTACCATTTAGGTCCAACAGGGAATGTAGGGGGTACATATGGTTTAGGGGCTGGGTTAAGCGAACCTTTTCCGTAATAATAAGTCTTAAATCCGTGAGAGTCATTAAGTCCGGTTCTAGCTCTTTCCGCTTTAATAAGAGAATTTCTTAATGCACCACCACCTGTATTCCAATCATAATCCGTAGCACTATTGTTTATAATAGAAACAGTTCCCGCTTTATCGTGAAGTTGCATATCTACTCTGCCCAAAGCGTAAACAGTTGCCCGCAATGTTTCGTTTCCAACAGATGATGCTAAATTCCCTGTGTTCAATAGATTTATAGGCGATGATTTGCCTACACCATTTGCAAAATCACTTATGGAAATATTACCAAAGTCCAATTTAGATGCATCCAAATAGAGTGTGTTATCAGCTGTTGGATTGTCTAACGCATTTGGGTGTGCCTTTGCCCAATCAATACCTTCCTGAACGGTAACAAAACCATCATAATCTGGTCTGTCTTTTAGTCCATTGTAATGGGAAAGTAAGTTTGATGTAGCTCCGTTACTACTTAATCCCTCTTTTCCTAAACTATGACTTAATGCTTTTTCGTGGGACATTCCTTGTGTAAAGTTCTCCTTATTCATTACGATAGCTTTACCTTGTAATCCTTTATCATCTGTCCCTAAAAAGTTTCCGTCCGTATCATAAATAGGATTATCTAACATACCTGTCGGGTCAACTCTGTTGATAGGGTTGTTGCTTACAAAATGGTACGGTGTCTTGTTTGGTTGAACTTCGGCTAACGGATCCACG
>JALNZU010000067.1 GCA_023229245.1 Bacteroidales bacterium
CACATCCAATATTCCGTCAGTGCCGGACCCCCCATAACACTGCTGAAAAAGAATATCAAACTCCTGTGCACATACAGAAATACTAATAAGCAATAGGGGCATTATAAGGAAAAGCCTTTTCATGATTTTATCATTTTTAAGAACAGGTATAGCCGGCTGTGAGCCGGCTATACCTGTTGGTTTTTAAATTTTATTTTATAAGTACTAGCTTTCCAGTTTTAATACTGCCTCCGGCTTTCACACTGTAATAATACGTGCCGGGCTGCAATTGACGGGTATCCCACACATACTCGCCCTTTGACTGGCTGAGTTGTGCTTGGTGTATCGTCTTGCCGGCAGCATCGTAAATCTCCAATACAGCCTGAGACTTTTCATCTGAAAGGGTATAACCAAAGCTTACCCAACTGTTAGCCGGATTGGGGCGAACGTCTAATGAAGGTGCCAAAAGCGTTTGAACATTCTTGTCACTTATTGCTTGGGTCTTCAATTCGTCATCAAAAATTGCAGGGCAGTCACAATATTCATAATCGCCTATAAAAGCCAGAATATTGCGAGCCTGTGTTCCAGCCAATCCTTGGCTTTCATCCATTAGATTGAAGAGCAATGACTTTTCAGAGGGTTCCAAATCAAAGATTGAACGGCCTTCCGACCATATATCTGCCTGCAATTGTTTCAGACTCACAAAACGGTTGTACTCTTCAAGCTCTTCGCCTGTGAGCGAATACAACTGAGGAAGCATTGCTGCAAGGCTTAAAGCTTGTTCTGTTTTCCTTTCCTGCATAAACAATTCTACCAGTTGCATATCCATAGGTAAACTTTGGGCAGCAGCCAATAGATTGCGAATACCCTCTATATCTGAGCCATGATTGTGAACAAGGTCGTGTAGTAAAGCTCTATCAGCTCGGAATTGTTGCAGACCGTATTTCCCCATCTGACTTTGCAATATGGTCTTATAGGTGATATTATCACGCAGTCCTATAAGTACTTCAATCATCTCTTCAGGTAAAGGATTTGATTTAGTTTGCAGAAATTCAATCAGTTCTGCATCTTTAAGTTCATCAGGATTGGTACTAAGCAGCTCGAAAATAATACTTTCAGGCAATACATCCGTACGATCAGCAGCTTTTTTCAATACTTCCTTACTCAAATGCGGCGCACCACCCAAAAGCTGGGCGCGCAAATCCCACATATCTCCAGGCAAAGCTGTTTCCACAGCCGTCAACATAGAAGTAGTACTTCCACCGTCAACAAGGCTTGCGTATAGGGCGGATAAACTGTTTAAAGCCGCACGGCTTGAAGCTGATTGTTCCGCGAAATAGATTTGCTGATCAGGACTTAGTCCTAAGAGATCAATCTGTCCCGAGCCACCACCAAAACTCGAAGGGCAACTATTGAAATTGACAATAAGTCGTTTCGTGGTATTGATGAAATACAAAGGTTCTTGATCCCGAGCGGACGAATAGTAATAATCTATATGATTAGTGGAATAGTTTGCAATATGTCGCGGAGACATAAAAACACCTGACATAAAAGAAAAGGTATTACCGGCAGGAATATTCAGACTACCTTGATGCCCTGCTATACCTTGTCCCGTAATATGGAAATCACAATAATTGTCCGTATTTTGATTGCATTGATATACAAGCCCTCTAAAAGAATTAGTTGCTAATATATTTTTTCCTTCGGCTAAGTTTCCTCGGTTAAGCCCGTTAAAGCTATTGCGGTAGATTTCGTTGACTACGGACGGATAATCTTCATTAAACACCCGAATACCAATGCTGCCTTCGCCGCTATTATCAGCTGCCAAACTAAAGTGATTCCCTTCTACCAAGTATCCGTTACATTCGCTCAACTCTATCCCAATACCAAAATCTGTAGTGCAGGTATGGTTTGTGAATTTGCCAATCTCAAATACACTATTGGTAATAGAAGCATTGTTTAGATTGTTGAGTTTTATTCCATAACCGTTATTGATAAACTGTGCGCTATCAACAAATATCGTACGAAGCGGCCCCGTTACCGATACCAATGCTTCAATAGCAGCATCAAAACCGATAAAACGGTTTAGCACAAGGTTTTGACATGGTATCATTTGATCACTGCACCAGGGGATCAGTTTGTAATTGGCATTAATGGAATAAATTCCTTTTCCTGGCGTATCTTCAAGGCTGCTCTGGAAAGTGTTGCCCTTGAATTGAACTCCGCTTACATCCCAAAGCGTAACGTGTGCATGGAATGGACTGTTTATTTGATAATTTTCATCTACTTCAAAAGTACAATTAGTAAAATAACTTACATTCCCATCATAAGCCAAAGTGTCCAACGGGTGGAAGTTCTGATAAGACATAAATTCCACAGACCGTCTGTTATTCCTGAACACAGCATCATTTGCTATAATGATACCGCCCGTTGTATTAAAGTCGCCCGGCTTCCATAAAGTTACGGCATTATGTGCATTTTCGATGACCGCGCCATTTTTTAAAATTAATTTACCTTGCGGATTAGGCTGCCCGGGTAAAGCATGTTGCGATGCATTACGGTTTCCCCAAACTTCAATGCCTTGCCAGGGATGGGCAAGACATTTGCTTCGTAACAAAGTATTATCAAGTATTAATCTTCCGCCCGGTTTAATAATAATCTTCGACTCTTCATGAAGCTTAATAGTACAATTTAGTATTAAAAGTTCTACTCCAGTTTCTATAACTAAATCACTATTAATTACAATATTATTACCAAATATCGGATTACCACTCCATATCGTATCGCTTGTAATAGATAATGGAACTTCCTCCTTAATATAAGGTCCAATAGTAATATTATCAAGAGCAATATTACTTTGTACACTCTTACCTGTAGTTGCAATAAATCGCATCTTGTTTACATTCGTAGGGAAGGCAACTTTACCTAAATGCCATTCATTACCTTGATCATCCATAACGCTCCAATTACTTGGTGACCAATTTAACCCATCGTCATAACTAAACTGTAACTCTAATTTCGAAGTATTTGGATTTCCCCATAAAGGTGTATGCATATGATAATAAAATTCTATTTGTCCTTCACAATATTTATCTAACTTTATGGGAGGACTTTCAATAATAAATTTATAATCAGGATAAAACCAAGGATCTGTTTCAGTATAAATATAAAAATCCCCATCTTGTGCAGCATCTGGTCCAGTATTGTCTGTTGGTGTCGGTCCTTGATGTCTCCACCAATCCCCATCATCTTCATTTGTTTGCACCCAATTATCCCATCCATTTTCAAAACTTGCAGTATAAGTGTTTATTATTGAACAAACCCCATATTCATTAATTGGTCCTAGGCTAGGGTTTGAATCATCACCATCTGGCTCGTCCGGGCAAGGTGGACAATGATCTGGTTTAGGACCAATACCCCAGAAATAGTATCCATCTCCATCTTTATCATAACAATTTATATCGCTTTCTGTCCTATTTAACGTTGTAACTTTCGGGTCAATCGTGTATATATTTGGATGCTTATCCTTCCAATGAATAATGTACTGAAATCCATTATTGAATTTTCCAGGCCCTTCCGATTGCTTATAAATCCAATAGGTAACACCATACCAATCAGTATGAATTGGCTCATTATTAATCCCAGTTATATGTAATGCATCTTCGTCAATCACACCCCAACCAACCAATAACATTGAATGTGATTGTGGTCCCCATGGATGTTCCATTGCCGAGGCATTTACCGGTCCATATTCCATTAAATAATTTCTCACATCAACATGACTATTGTGATCACGGCCGTGGTATTCATAATTATCAATCCAAACTCTTTCAGTTGGATTATCACAAAGATCATCACAATTCTCGAGCGAAGCAGAATATGGCAAACAATCCTCATCCGGCACACCTTCTTCCAAATAATGATTGTATGCCCTTTCAGGAATCCACGCCCCAATAGTATTTTCCTCACAAACAATATACTGTTCTGATAGATCTATATCAATATGCTCATTGTAATACAAATTAATCAGAGCCTCAACCTGAGCTGTTGGTCCAAAAGCCCAGCATGTTGCTGCCTCCCTGTAAATACCACCTAAGGCTGCACATTCAGCTGGGCCCACATTACACAAAAATTCATTGTTATACCAACAACCCAATCCTTGACAAACTACTGGAGTAATCCAACCTGTTCCATTTGGGTCATTATCATAATATGGAGACGTTTCATTATTCGCTCCATGCCTATTCCTCCAATCAAAATTATCGACATAACCATGATTCATGGTATGTTCACTATCTGGTCCAAACATAGAATAAAATCCTTTTGAATAGAACTCTAACCCAAAAGATTTGTAATTAGCACCCCACATTTTAGCTTTATCAGAATAAAACAAGCGAGAAAAATCTGTTTCCTCTGCCAACCAAATAAGATTATTATTTTCTATATAGTTTATTACTGATGAGAGCTTTTCGCTATTCCTAGTATTTTTTGCATATAGCTGTAGATTAATTGCATCATCACTTCTTATATCACTTAAATCAATGTTTTCAATGAATAATAAGGCATCACTAATCTGTAAAATTAAATCTGTTGGTGCAAAACCATCAAAAAAACAAGTTTCCTCACATGCATGATCGATTATAGTTTCATAATCTACTACAAGCATAGGATAAGACTCGTATACCATGTATTGATTTAATCCATCACCAACAATGATCCTAACAAAACTAGTATCAGAATTAAACACAATATTTCCACTTATGCCAATTCCAGTTATAGGCGATTGGTTAAATGGATTAATTATTGTATCGGTATTAAATGTTTTATCCACTGTTATCGTTTGGTTAAATGGTGGTATTTGAGTATAGGCAATAGTGCTAAATAGCAATGTATAAAATAATATTAGATTTTTCATAAATTATTAGTTTTTGTATTTAAAAAGAGTAATAAATATTGTTTACAAACTGTCATAACTTGAAGTACTAGCAATGTCATTCAATTAAATCGATATAAACTTTATTTAGTTTATTGCTAATTTCCTAGTAATAACACCAGTTTCTGTAATTATCTTAAATATGTAGCAACCTGGTAATATATCGGAAATATCAAATTGCTTAGCCATTTTATCAAATGCTCTAATCATTTGACCATTTGCATTAAATAAAACAATAGACGTGATTGCAAGCTTTTCCCTGTTTTTTATGAACAAAAGGTTTTTAGCAGGATTTGGAAAAATATCTATGCTTGGACTTTCAAGTTCATTAATTGCCGTTACCATATAGCATGATTCATAATATGGATTTTCATATACAGGGTATTCATTTTCAAACATACACAAAAGCCGATACCAACCTCCCACTACATGCATCGAACCACTCCAGCAAATTCCTTTATTGCTCCCAACTCCTTCAATCCAGTTTTCACTATAATAGTGTGGATCATACTTATCAGATAGCCAGATTTGTTTTCTGTGACTTTGATTAATCACAACATCGCTTATTGAATCAACATGTAAATACACCTCTAGATTACTATCTCCTACAAGAACACTGTCACCAACCTTAACGGAAAAGTCATACATCAGAAACTCTTGTTCACTTGATTTATGTCTTAGCCACACTTTCTTATCCGTATCTTCCCGCATGAAGCGCCAGAAACCCCAATTAACAGGATACTTTTCATCTGATTTGTAAAGCTTTTTATAAGTTTTGCTATCGATGATTGTATCGCCTGTAAGTTTGTAAGTAGTTGTTGAATAAGTGGTATCCAAAAACATATTTTTTAAGTACACAACAAGGACATTCCATGTATTTCCCTCTTGAATTAAAGGATAGTAATCTTGGCTGAAAATATTGATTGTTAAAATCATGAAAACGAAAAAACTAATTACCTTTTTCATAGTATTATAAATTTTAATTTTGCTCTAATTGAATTTGATAGATATGTATAATTTTTGCTCAGCCAGTCCATATCCTAAAAACAAGCTGAGCTTTACGCCTCAAAGTCGTTTTTCCCAAGAACATATATATATTTTGTCGTGCAGCAAGGCACGAATTGATTTCGAAAAAGAAGTGAATATAAAAATGGATGATTGCGACACAACAGGCCTATGGGAAGCCTTATCAAAATACCTTTTCCCGTTTCCGATGATGACCATAAGGAACGTTCGCAGGGGTATCTAAGTTGTTGTGTCTTCATAACTAAATACTTGTCAGTTATAATTAAGCTTGCAATATACAAAGACTCTACGTAAAATTCAAGCAAAAAAAATGAAAATCCATTCGGTAGATTTGAAATCAATACTAACTAATTGGAGGTCAGTATATAAAATCTTATTTAGAATCGTTATAAAACACTGTTTGTCTTTTTTAATTATTTTTTTTGATAAAAAAGTCTCAAAATCAAACATAAATAAGCGGGACTCACAGATTTAGATAATTAAAGTAAATTTAGTAAAACAAATTGAACATTTTCTTTTTTTTTAATAATAATTTGTAATATTATATGAGCCTAAGTACCTATAGTTTTGAAACTGTTTCTGCCCATTCATAAAAACCATAGATATACTTTTTTTTAGATTCCTCACTGCGTTCGGAATGACAACAGGTAGTTGGGGTAAGGAGTTCTACACATAGGCGGCTGCGCCGCCTATGTGTAGAACTCTCTGTCTGTAAAAAAATCCACGTTATTTCGAACGTCAGCGAGAAATCTCACACGATTCTTTACAACTGCTTGATGTCTGGAGAATCATTTGTGTTAGTATCAGTTTGTTAGAGTTAATACTGAATAAAGCACTTCCGTTCCTTAGTGTTTCATGAGTTTCTGAACCCGCCAGCGTTCTCCG
>JALNZU010000030.1 GCA_023229245.1 Bacteroidales bacterium
GAAGGATGCTTTTTTTATTTTATCTTTGTCCATAGTGCGGGGTTTTATCTACAACAAATATACTGAAATTCAATGGAATAACAGTATATTTACCCGCATTTTTTTCATTTTTATGAATAATTCAGGAATAAACTTATTTATTCAAAGCAAGTATCAAACATAGCAGAGAAGTTAAATGAAATTCTCCGAAAAAGTGAATCATATACTTCTGCCGAGTTTGTGGAAATTAATTTGGAGAAGATATTGGAGTACGAACAATTTTCACTACAGTTTAAAGAAAACAACATATCAATCAGTAAAGAACGAATAGATGTTAGAGGAATCAATAATTATGTTTTTGTTGGTCGCAATAATGAAGGAAGTCACATTTTAATCTCTGTATTGGGCGATGACATACAAGGTGTTATAGACACTAAAAATGGAGTATTTACCATTGAGACCGTTGGAAAAAAAAGAGTATGCCATTATAACGGTTGACCACTCTAAATTAAGAGAAGCATGTGATACCTTACATGAAGATAATGGTCATTCAAACATTGGCAATGAAAAGAGTCATAACCATGATTCAGATATTGGCGATGATGATATAACTACTTCTCCAATACTGAAGTCGGCTGCGGCATACGATTGCAAAATAAGAGTTCTTGTTTTATACACTCCAAATGCCCTATCTTCCGTAAGCAATATAAAGAATACTATATTGACAGCCGTTGCATTAACCAACCAATCATTTATCAATAGCAATATTAATTATCAAATTGAACTTGTCTATGCAGGACAAACTAATTACACCGAAGCAGGATACTCAACAGATTTATCAAGATTTAGAATTGCTGGAGATGGATACATGGATGAAGTGCATACATTGAGAAATAAATATTCGGCAGATATTTGCGTGTTACTAAATTACACAACAGGTGTTTGCGGGGTAGCTACAGGAATTGGTGTTACAGCCGCTAATGCTTTTTGTTTAGTAAGCACTTACAGCACTTGTGCAACTTCAAATTATTCATTTGGGCATGAAATAGGACATTTACTTGGTTGCAGACACGACCCTTATGTAGACAACAGTACAACTCCATTTGCTTATGGACATGGATATGTCAATCCCTCAAATACATGGCGAACTATTATGGCTTATGCAAATTCTTGTGGTTCATGTCCAAGATTACAATATTGGTCAAATCCGAATATAACTTATGGTGGTGCACCAATGGGGACAATAGCTACTCATAATATCACAAGAGTATGGAATGAGCAATCAAATACCGTAATGGCATTCAGACAACCCGATAACAATGTAACATTTACAAGTGGCGATATTCCGAATGCTCAATATGCAGATGTTATTGCAAAACAAAATATAACAACTAATGGAACTGTAAATGTCAATAGCGGAAATACTTTAAGCATGAGAGCTGGAAACAGTATAACCTTAGAACCTGGCTTTTCGGTTGAATTGGGAGCAGAGTTTTCGGCTACAATTGACAATGTTTATGACTGTGGCACAAGTTCGTCGCCTGTACAAAAAACAATGGTTCAAAATGTACCCGAAGAAAATGATGATATAACCGATATCCAAGTCAAAAACAAACCTGATTTTTCATACACAGTATATCCCAATCCAACCGGCGAATTAATTAACATAACATACTCGTTGGATACGGAAACGATTATTACTATTGAATTAGTAAATCTTTTCAGACAAAGAATAAGAACAGTATTACCTAAACAAAACCAGCAAGCAGGGACTTATACACTTCAAATATCTGTTTCCGAATTTTCTACGGGAACTTATTTTTTGACTATTTCGTCAGCTAATCAAATAAAAACAGAAAAAATAATCATTAATAAATAAAATGCCATGAAACAGATATTATTGTCCATACTATTTGCAATACTTTTTGTTGCTTGTGATAAAAATGGAGAAAGTTTACCTGATTTAACTAAAATCAGAATTAAAGAAAGACCCTGTGAATTACTCGAATATGTCGGAAAAACAGGCAATGATCTTGATTCGGCATTAGATTCCTTGAGAAAATTAAAAAATATTTCTTCGGAAATAATCAAAAGTCCATTAGAAGTTTTATTTGATTACGATAATAGACATTTTTTTGGTATAACATACGATGATTGTGGAATGTACACAGATGTACTTGACACAAAAGGAAATTACTATTTGAGGTCATGGTATTGCCCAGACGAAAGCGATATAGATATAGAAGAAGAATCTATTTTTAGCGAGACCAAAACATTTACAATTGACCATGGATGTGCAACAATAACATATCAAAGCAGAATAGGCAATGATTTTAATTTCGCATTAGATTCTTTGATAAGAAAATACGAGCCAATATTGAACGTATTAGTAGAAGAAGGACATTATAGCGGAGAGGGGTATAATGTTAATAAAGAAAAAATTAATGTGGATTTTGGTTACGACAATAGAGAGTTTAGAGCTCTGACTTTTACTGACAAGGCTAATATTTATCGTATCCTTTTTTCAGGAGATGTAATTGATGAAAGAGGTAATTACTTTACATATAAGGCTTGTGAAGATTAAATGCACGAACCGCTAACAAGCATATTGGCTAAATGGCGGCACTAACCCCGCAGAAAGTGCAGTGCGAAATTGGAAGTTACTACCCCGCAAGAACATTAGTAGAAGTCGCCACTTCGCCAATATGCCGGACGTTAATCATCAATTAAAATCGTATCATTTTTTACTTTAGGCATCTCTAGTTTCCCTTCAATTGTAAGTTTTACAAGTAGTTCGCCAGCTCCATTTTGACCTACTTCTCCTAGCTCTTTTTTCCATTCAGTACCTTTTAATGCATATCAAAGTGGATTTCTAACCACCGGGCCTCTTTTTTACTATAATCCTGACAGGCTGCCATAAGTTTGCATCATGAACTTAATCTAAAAATTAGGCAATATGAAAAAGGTTTTGTTGTACCAGTTGACTTTATTCTTTTATGTTTTCTCTGCTTCGGCTCAAAACAAATCACAAGACAGCCTAAAATTGTCTTTAGAGGAGTGCATTGAGTTGGTATTTAAAAATAATCACAATCGACAATCTATTATATTGAACGAATTGTCTGCACAAGAGTCTTATAATCAGTCCAAATTGGAATTGTTGCCCAACCTTAGCGCAACTATTGGAGAATCGTACTCGCATTCGAAAGGTTCCGGGAGTGATTGGAGTGGCAACTATGGGCTGAATACCGGTGTAGCCGTATATCAAGGTGGATATGTAAGAAGCACGATTGAAAATGTGAGGTTATCTTCTGAGCAATCGAAAAATCGAACCACTCAGTACGATAATGAGCTGACCATACAGGTTTTGCAATCATTTCTTACAGCTCTTGGAAACGAGGAATTATTGCGTTATCAGAATGCCGTTTTAAAAGCCAGTAACGAACAGCTTAACCAAGGGAAGATCAGGTATGAAGCCGGAGATATACTACAAAGCGATTTCCTTATGCTTGAAGCACAATATGCCAATGATCTGAGCAATGTGCTTGAAACCAAGATAAGCCGGAACAATAGCTTAAACAGCTTGAAGAATCTCATGTCCATTGATTTGTCGCAAGAAATTGAAATTGTTTATCCCGATGAATCCATGTTGAATACTATGGGCATTATGCCCTCAGAAGATGAATTTATTGCACGCTCAATGGAAACTTTGCCCGAATTAAGAATAATTGATTATGATGTTAAAATTGCTAAAACCGGAGTTCAAATCTCACGTTCTTCCTTTTTCCCAACAATAAGCCTGAGTGCGGGTATCGCTACAGGGCATACAAGCAATTTCAACAGATATGGCACTCAGCTCAATAACAGGCTAAACGAAAATGTTGGTATTACATTGAATATCCCAATTTTTAACAATGGCAGAACAAAAACAAAAGTAACACAAAGCAAGATTAACTTGCAACAATATGAGTTGGAGCGCAAACAAACTGAGCTGAATGTTATGCAAACCCTTAATCAGGAATTCCAAAATGTTGTTTTAGCCGAGAGCAAATTCAAGTCATCACAAATTCAGCAGAATGCTTATCTGGCATCTTACGAGGCATATAAGTTAAAATTTGAACAGGGTTCTATCACAGCTGTCGAACTATTGCAACAACAAAACAACTATATACATGTGTTAAATGATTATATTCAATGCAAATACGGCTTTTTGCTTAAACGAAAAGTCTTAGATGTGTATATGGGGTATCCGGTTCAATTGTAAAACTTAATTAAAGAATAAGATGAAATCAAAAAAAGTAAAACTGTTCACATCTGCAATTCTATTAGTGATTATTGCAATACTCCTGTTGATTTTTACGGGAAGAAAGAAACATATTATTTTTAATACCGCAATTATCAGAGAGGGAACGATAGAAACAACGATAATGGCCACGGGATATGTTCAGCCCATTGAAGTTGTGGAGGTAGGAACCCAGGTTTCCGGAGTGATTGAGAAGATATTTGTGGACTACAACTCACAGGTTAAAAAGGGTCAATTGTTGGCTCAGCTTGAAACCAATACTCTGTTGGAACAGGTAAATCAGGCTAAAGCTAATGAGAATGCAGCACAGAGTGAGCTTAACTATGCAACGCAGAAATTTGAGCGAATAAAAGTGCTGTACGAAGGAAATGCAGCAACTCAAGCTTCGTATGAGGATGCTGTAAACACGCTCAATCAGGCTAAGACTACATTTGAAAATGCCAAAGCAACGCTAAAACAGGCCCAAGTTAACCTGTCTTATGCCTTCATATACTCTCCTATTGATGGAGTTGTGCTTGACAAAGAGGTGAATACAGGGCAAACAGTTGCAGCCTCTTTTTCCACTCCCACCCTTTTTAAAATTGCAGAGGACCTTACCAAAATGCAGGTTGAGGCAGATGTTGACGAAGCCGATATTGGAATGGTAAGCCTTGGCCAACAGGTTCGATTTACCGTTGATGCCTTCCCTGATGAGACATTTACAGGTACAGTAAGCCAGCTGCGCCTACAACCCACAGTCACTTCAAATGTTGTAACATACACAGTTATCATTAATGCGCCTAATCCTGAGATCAAACTATTACCCGGTATGACGGCCAACATTATCATCGTTGCTGCATCGGAGGATGGTGTGCTTGTTCCTGCAGAGGCTATTAATTTCCAAATGGATAAAATGGTTGCTGCCGGCTCAGGCGTTGAAGTGGACAATTTTGATATAAGCAAGGGGGTTTGGGTAAAAACGGAAGGTCAAATTGCAAGGGTTCCTTTAGTTACCGGTCTGGGTGACGGAATTTACTTTATCGTCAAATCAGGTTTATCGGCCGGACAAAATGTTATACTATCCGCTTCGATAGATAAAAAGCAAAATGACAAAAAGAGTGCAAGCATAATGCCCAGTCCGCCAAAAGGAAGGCCTAATGGTGGACCGAATGGACCAAGCGGTGGCAGGTAATATATTAAAATTTTAAGTTTATGAAAACAATAATAAAGGTTGACAAGCTACGCAGAGAATTTATCATGGGCATTGAGATAGTCTATGCCTTAAGAGGCATCTCATTCGAGATTCATGAAGGAGAATTTGTCAGCATCATGGGAACAAGCGGTAGCGGGAAATCTACACTCCTGAATATTCTCGGATGCCTTGATAAACCCACCTCCGGAGAATATTACCTGGACAACATTTCGGTGAGCGGGCTGTCAAAAAACGAGCTGTCAACAATAAGAAATCGTAAAATCGGATTTGTGTTCCAATCCTACAACTTGTTACCACGTACTTCAGCGCTCGAAAATGTGGAACTGCCATTGCTTTATAATCATACGGTATCAGGCAAGGAAAGAAGGGAAATGGCAATGCATGCTTTAGAGCTGGTAGGTTTATCAGACCGTATGGGGCATACTCCCAGCCAGCTTTCGGGTGGTCAGCAGCAACGTGTTGCAATAGCCAGGGCTCTAGTAAACGACCCTGTAATGCTTCTTGCCGATGAAGCCACCGGAAATCTTGACACAAGGACTTCATACGAAATCATGAGCCTTTTTCAGGAGCTGAATACAAAGGGAAAGACAATCGTATTTGTTACCCATGAGCCGGATATTGCCGTTTTTACAAATCGAATCATCAAGTTGCGCGATGGGCTTATTATAAAAGATGAAGCCGTAAAAACCATGTCGGCAATAGCTGCCCTTGAGAGCCTGCCTGTAAATGACGATTACGAGATTATGGTTGAAACGTTGAATTAAACGCCAGAAAAATGAAAGTAATAAATCTTATAAGAATTTCGTGGAAAGCATTGCTCCGGAATAAAACACGGGCACTGCTCACAATGCTCGGAATCATTATTGGTATAGGCTCTGTTATAGCTATGGTCAGCTTAGGCCAGAGTTCTACAAAAAGCATAAGTACAGAAATTTCGTCAATGAGTACGAATGTCATAATGGTTATGCGGGCCAGCCAAACCCAGGGAGGGATAAATATTGGGTCGGGCAATGTACAATCTTTAACCCAAAACGACATTGAGGCCATAAAAGCAGGCTCGGTAAAAATTAGCAAAGCATCTCCGGTGGTAAACTCTTCTCAACAAGCAGTTTACGGAGCAAACAACTGGCCGGGTTCAATTCGCGGGGTAAACGAAGATTATTTAAGCATTAATAATTTTGAAATTGCATCGGGTACAAATTTTACGGCAGAGGATGTTAAAACCTCAGAAAAAGTCTGCTTAATAGGAAAAACCGTGGTTGATAATCTGTTTGATGATGGTGAAAACCCGCTCGGCCAGGTAATAAGACTTGGCAAAATTCCCGTAAAAATAGTAGGAATACTCAAAAGCAAGGGGCAAAACCAAATGGGTATGGACCAGGATGATATTATTCTTATGCCCTACACAACTGTCCAAAAGCGGATGCTAGCCATCAACTATATTCACATGATATCGGCATCTGCCATCTCTGAAGAAGCTTCCGATTTAGCTGTTGCCGATATTGAATCCATACTCAGAAGAACACATAAAATAAAAGAGGGGGCCGATGATGATTTTGAAGTACGCACTCAGCAACAAATACTTGACATGCTTAGTTCGGTTACCGGCATGCTTACGCTGCTTTTGGCAGCAATAGCAGCAATCTCATTGCTTGTAGGCGGTATTGGTATTATGAATATTATGTACGTAACGGTTACGGAACGTACTCGTGAAATAGGTTTGCGTATGGCGGTAGGGGCAAGAAACAATGACATACTCAAGCAATTCCTATTTGAGAGTTCCATAATGAGCCTTGCGGGAGGAATGATAGGAATGGCATTTGGCGTAGGGCTTTCGTACATTGCATCTTACTTTTTAGGATGGCCATTTGTACTTAATCTCATCACCATGGGTATTTCATTTTTTGTATGTGCTGCCATTGGGATATTCTTCGGCTGGTATCCGGCACGAAAAGCATCAAATCTTGACCCGATTAATGCTTTACGCTATGAGTAATTGATGCTTTACGCAACGAGCAATACGCTGCTCATCATTTAATTATTACATTTGCAATATGAAACACCATAGGATAAAAAACTTGAAATTATCAACCAAAGATGCTGCAATATACTCAACAATTTTCTTTTTTGTAGTATCCCTGTTGCTGGCTATCGTTCTCTACTTTGGACGTGCTGCTTTTGTTCCGTCAGGAGAGAGGCCACATGTTGAAAGGGATTTCAACTTATGGGTAACCCTCATTATTACTATAGGGTCATATATTTACTTTTTTACCCTATTTGCCGTAAATTTTAAAATTCTGGAGAGCAAACTAAAAGAACGAATTAAAATTTTTGTGGTAATCGCTTGTTCGCTAACTATTGCCCTATTTTTTAATACTATCATTTCACTTTTAATGCAATTCGTCAGCAATATAAAGGATGTTCCTCCCGGTGGACGTATCGGCCCATTGGTGAAAGACTTTGTATTAGCAACCGGTGTGCTTTTTTTATCAATTATTGTTTATTTATCATCTCAAAAACAGAGGCTCGCCATAGAATATGAAACATTGAAGGCCGAAAATGAGCGGTCGAGATTTGAAGTGCTTAAAAATCAGCTTGACCCTCATTTTTTATTCAATACTTTTAACTCCCTCGACTCGTTGATTGAAGAGAATAGCGATATGGCACGTAACTACCTACAGCAGCTCTCATCGGTATTCCGCTACTTGTTGTCAAATAAAGATTCAACAACCCTGGAGAGTGAACTTAAATTTACCCACAGCTATATTGATCTTATGCAGTTAAGGTATGAAAACAGCCTGATATTTGAAATCTCAATCGATAATCAATATCTTAGCTATGAAATAGTTCCGTTAAGTATCCAGCTTTTGATAGAAAATGCAATTAAACACAATGTAATTACATTAGAAACTCCTTTAATCATTTCAGTTTCTGTAGGTCCCGAACCATTTGTAACCGTATCGAACAAGATACAGCTTAAAAAATCGCCCCAGAGCGGAAGTGGTATCGGATTATCAAACCTTGCCGAACGTTTCAGGTTGAAATATCAGAAAGAAATTGAAATTTCAAACAATTCAGGACAATTCAGTGTCACCCTGCCATTGCATTATCCTGTCAACAACTCAAAACAGCTTATGTAAATGAAAGCATTACTAATAGAAGATGAAAACAGAGCTGCCAAACACCTTAAAAACTTAATTGGTGAGGTTGCAGCCGATATTGAGATTATAGCCGTACTCCAAACCATAGAACAAAGTATTAAATGGTTTCGCGAGAACGCTATGCCGGACTTGGTTTTCCTTGATATTCATCTCGCCGATGGATCAGCGTTCGAGATATTCAAGGAGGTTACCATTGAAGCGCCCATCATTTTCACCACGGCTTACGATGAGTATGCGTTAAAAGCTTTCGGAGTGAACAGCATTGATTATCTTTTAAAACCAATCAATAAAGAAGACCTCAGTCGTGCACTTACAAAAATGAGAAAGCTGTTACAGGCAAAAGGGCCAGAACAATATAATTCAACGGTTTTGCAAAACCTGATAGAAACAATAGAGCGGGAATCGTCATATAAAAAATCACTCCTGGTGTCGTATAAGGATAAACTAATTCCTGTTGCAACCAATGATATTGCCTATTTTCGTACTGAGTTTAAAATTGTTAAGGTTTATACATTAAGCAATGTTAGCTATGTTATTGACGACACCTTAGAAAGCCTGTCGCAGCAACTGTCTCCAAATGATTTTTTCAGAATCAACCGGCAATACATTGTATCGCGTAAAGTCGTTAAAGATATAGTCATTTGGTTCTCCGGCCGGTTATTATTAAATCTTCACGTCACCACCAAAGAACAAATATTTGTAAGTCGGTCTAATTCTAACGATTTTAAGCATTGGTTATCAGGCTAATGCTAAACAATTAAAATGAATTCAATAAAAGCAAAAACAAAACGAAATATGCTTTAGAGAATGGAAACCGTCAACTTTACATTTCAGAAACCGAAAAATACGTTCTTGGCAAGCATCGTTGACGATTATTTCTATATAGACACTTTAGTTTCTGAATTGACTTCCAGCCCAGAGTTTATTCTACCTTATCCAATAATTACTTTTGGATATTTCTTTGATCATCCGTTTAAAGTAATCAATCAAACATTGAACGAATCTGTCATTGCGAATCTCACTATTTCTATAATGACAACACAAAAAATCATCGTCCAACCGAATACGGATAAAATTAAAATTTGTGCAGCTCATGTCAAACCCTACGCATTGGCTTATCTCACCAAAACACCAATTCATTCCTTGCCTTGATTGATGAATCCCGAAGATTTATTTGGAGACATTACTCGTAAATTTATTCAACGGTTGAATAAGGCAACCGATACAGAAGCAATGTTTGCCGAAATGGAAAAAATCTTTTTTGATAATTTATTGGTTCGTGATTTGTCACTAAGTACTGAAACTGTTAATTTAATTGAAAACAGTGAAGAAAACATTGAGGTCACAAAATTAGCTAAGGAATTAGGAGTTACCGACCGCACAATAAGAAATCATTTTTACGACCACGTTGGCTGTTTGCCCAAAAAACATATAAAATTCGTAAAATTCAAAAAAATCACTTATCAGTTGGCACATCTTAAAGATTCTTCACTGGTGTCTATTAAAAAAATGTGAATCAAATTTGAACTCCAAATGCAGTTGGTAGTCGTTTTCATCATTGGATGTTTTATCCGTAGGAGTCAGAAGCTATTGAACGGGATCTTTGACCAATAGGGTGGGTATTCCGGAGCATAGTCTGCCACTAAATCTAACCAAATGAGGTAAAAAAAGATGCTCGTTCACCTATAAAAAAGGTAAAAAAACAGTTCCGGCACGCATATTTTCCGGAGTATTGTCGGCCACTATCAAAAGTTAACACTATCATTTACAAACTTTTTCGGATCATAGTCGGACACCTATTCCGGTGATACTCGTCCACCTTGTTATAGATTTTTCACGAAGATACAATTAATATTTTTTTCTCATACTGTCACCCTTAATTCAAAGCGGATGGATGTATGAACTACACAGTCAATGCATGCTTTAGAAAGCTCATAACCACCCTTTTATAACTCTAAATCGAATTTGCACTGTTTTATTGCAAAATCAGCTTTTTCTCAAATTCCTGAATCAGGCTGTCTACATCCATTGTTTCACACTTCATGAGAAAAGCGAAAAAAAACATTCGTAAACGCAAATTTATTATTTCTTTATTTCATAAGTTACAATACTGTTTTTATGTCTTTTACTGAGTTTCCCCTATTTCCATAAAATTATTTTACGAATGTTCTATGATTTGAATTTACGAATGTTTATATTTGTGTCGTAAAAAAGACGTTATGTGCCATACAAAAAGACCTTCAGAAAAAAATAGAGTTATCTTTGAAGAAAAAATATAATGCTTTCTCTTGATAAAGATCTACAAAAGCTTAAATTAACTTTAGAAGAGTTTTCTGATGTTACGATTAGAGTACTTCAATATCTGCCAAATGTAATAAGCAAGTCTGAAGTCAAAGAGAACTATACTATTTATTCATCTGAAATTGCTGGAACGACTAAATTTATACGCCCTATTAACAGTATCTTATTTATTAAAGAACCTGAAACCTTCTCTGAAAAATTCAAGTTATTAAAAGACACTTTGGAAAAAGTACGAGAGAATAAAAGTGTTTCAATAGAAGAAAAAAATAACATAGACAGCGTCGTTTATACAATCCAACAGGCCATCGGTGCGGGTTCTGACCTGTTAGTCAACCCGAATAGTGCAAGGAAACACGTTGGGAACAGATTTGAAGAGCTTATAAAGGCAATCTTTTCGAAAATCGGTGTGTCGAACAAAAAATTAATTCTACAGATTCCCTACGAAACAGAAAAAAGGAAAAAGGTCTACAAGGTAGAAAATGATTTGATTTTATCTACTTATGAAAAAGTTAAATCTACAGCAACTTCCTTAGACGAAAGAGAAATTGTTGTATCAGTTAAGACTACTTCTAAAGATAGGATGGGTAAAATTTTTATTGATAAAATCCTCTTGGAGCGCTTTGTTAACCATCCTCAAAAAGTGATTGGCATTTTTCAAAACGATGTGCAGCGTAAAGGATCCGACAATATTAGCTACACGCTCGTGTCCGGATTGTTTATGGTTTACACAAAATTCCTCACAAAATTAGAAGGAATATATTATTTAGACCCACCTCCTATTGCATTGAAAAAACCTTATTCCGATTACATAAAACGATTTTCAGAACTTATCGTCTTCGACCATAGAAAATTATTAGCCCCTTAATTTTTTTCTCCTATTTTCAGAAGCAATCTCATCTTTTTGACTACGGATTCTTACAATATGTTTGGTATCCGTAACTCTTTCCTTAATTAGGTTACAATATCCTATTTCCAATTCCGAACCCAACCACCTCCTGCCGAAAGCCTCTGCCACCGCAAAAGTAGTTCCTGAACCTCCGAATGGGTCTAAGACCAAATCATTTTCATTACTTGATGATAGTATAAATTTAGTTAATAGTTCAACAGGTTTTTGGGTTGGATGCTTGTATTTTTCCCAGGCATCGTTCGAAATAGTTGGAATTTCCAATACATCCTTTGGTTTTGCCCCTAAAGGATTGGGTTCCCATACATTCGTATTCTTTTTCCCGTTGCTATATTGTGATGTTTCAGCTTGTGTCCTCTTTGGGTATTTTAAAGTATGAGCATTGTACGGAATGCGAACTTCATCAATATTAAATGTGAATTTCCTAGATTTCCTAAAATGTAAAATACTTTCGTGTGACCTTCCCCAATCGTTACCAAGATTTGCTTTATTCCTATAAAACCAGACTAACCACTTACACCCCTGAAACAATGGAGAAGCTGCCCATTTTAAATCTGCTAAGATTTCAGAAAAGCCGCAGATATACAGTGAACCAGTATTTTTTAAAACTCTATGAGCTTCTCTTATCCATTCCAAGCTCCAGTTTATATATTCTTTTTGACTTGAAAATGTATCCCATTCAGCCTTTTTGATATTATAAGGTGGATCGGCAAAAATTAAATCTACTGAATTTGGTTCTAATTCTCTTAATAATTTAACGGCGTCAATATTAAAGAGCTTACCAAGTTCAGTTTCAATAAAAGGCTCAATTTTTATTTGAACTTCTTCTTCGACTTCATCGAAAAGCCCGTAGTCCACTCTCATTTCTTGAATAAAATTATTTAATTGTTCTTCCGAATAAACTCTATAATTATTAATAGGATGTCTTAGACTTGGGAACTTTCCAGAATTATCCCATCTTCTAAGTGTTTCTGCGCTTACATTAAGTATTTCCGCAGCTTTTTTTATATTGATTAGCTTTTCCATAGTTATACAACCTTACACATCATTACACAACAAAAGTAAAATAAATTTCTAAAACAACAAAATTATACGGCAACATAACAGCTCGTTTGGCAAAAGCGACAAATAACTGCTTCGATTGATCCCGATAGCTATCGGGATCGGTAAAGTCCGCCACAGCGGCAAGCTGGTCAGACGTTAACATTCACACAAAATATTCAAAAAAACTACCAAAAAAGGATCAATGCTGTATTGGGTGGTTTTTTGGTTTTATCAAATACAATTTCAAAATAAATCGTGTGTGCGGGATATTGATATTTTCATTAACTTGCAACGACTTCTACCACAAAAAGAAATATCATGGCACATAAAAATTTACTGTTAACCATTTTGATTCTCACATCAAGCTTTGTTTTGTCACAAAATACGCATTTTGTGGCAACCAATGGTAGTGACACATCCGGCAACGGAACCATCAATAATCCGTATGCTACCTTGCAACATGCACTTTGGCAGTGTGCTGCAGGCGACACCATTGTCATGCGTGGCGGAAATTATACGGGTCACGAAATTAGAATAGATTTAGACGATATTACGATACGTTCTTACGAAAACGAGTGGGCCGTCATAACCGCACCTATTGACGACCCAAGTATTAATTTTTGTATCTGGTATCACAAACCCGAAATAATTGGTGGCAAACTCGAGCGCTTGGAAATTGTCGGAGGATACTATTACGGCATAAAAATGGAAAGCAACTGGAATTGGGGTTATCCGATTTCTGAACGCCGTGGCGTAAGTAATATCACCATAAAAAACTGTATTATTCACGATACGGGAAGAGATTGTCTTAAACTGACTCCGGCCTGTAATAATCTGCTGATTGAAAGTTGCGAAATATACAACTCAGGTGTAGGACCTGCCAACGCCGGAAATCCAAATGCTGAAGGGATTGATGCCGTTAATTGCAACAATCTGACTGTAAAAAATTGCTATATACACGATATTTCCACAACCGGGATCTATTCAAAAGGTGGCTCCGTCAATACTGTGATTGAAGGAAATTTGGTGATGGAAACAGGTGCTAACGGAATACTTTTGGGTTTCTATACCGACGAGGAATGGTTTGACCCCGAATCAAACCCGATACTCTACGAAAATATTGACGGAATTGCGCGAAACAATATTGTTATCAACACAGATCACGCCGGGATTGGCTTGTATGCCGCCAAAAATCCACGCGTTTACAACAATACGGTGATAAATGCAGCAAGAGAAGCGCATGCCGCACTATTCATGAACACAGGTTACATTTGGGTTGAAGCGCTGAACGATATGTATGCACCTCCATGTTCTGATGTGTTTGTGTTTAACAATATCTTTTCCATTGCAGAATCAACAAACCGTCCCATTGCTCAAATCAGATATTACGAAAATGACATAAACAGCAATATGTTAGGCGATTGTGAAATTGATTACAATATCTATTATCGTCAAAATGGAGTACAATTCGATGACGGCATCAGCGAATCTTTATTGAATTTTGCTGATTGGAAAACAGCAACAGGCTTCGATACCAATAGTTTGGACGAAAATCCTGATTTGGACGCCAATTATCATTTAAATTCTTCGAGTCCGGCTGTTGACAATGGCTTTGCAGTAGAAAGTGCCCTATATGATTACGACGGTTGCACAAGAACTGAACCCTACGACATAGGGGCTGATGAATTTAATTGCGGTAGTATTTTGGTTATTCCGCCACCCGAAGGGGTAATTGGTACCGGTGCCGATTTTACCACTACAATAACCGAATTGCGGGCTGATGGAAATTTTTCGGTACATCTTTTTCCAAATCCGAGTCAGGATTTAATCAATTTTGAACTGTATCTGAGACAAAATGCTGACATACATATTGAAATTCGTGATTTGTCCGGACGTGTTGTAAAAAAAGTATTTTCCGGAAATTTGAATGGCCTTCAAAATTTTGAGATAAATACCAAAAATTTTGTTTCGGGCATCTATTTTATCAATCTACAGACTGACAATAACTTGAGCGTGTATAAATTTATGATTATAAAATAAATAATTCACGAAAATTAATAATCTATCGGCAATCTGCACTGACTGAGTTGATTGTGATTGAATTCAACTTCCAATACTGAAGTACCAGCCTCAGAAAATACCAGAAAGACAGATTTCAATTCGCATTGGAAAAAACATGTTGAATGGCTTTTTCAAAAGGCTTGTCCTTGTAAGCCGCCTGAAGCAAACACAATTGCCATAGTGGGGCTTGGCGCAATTTGCCTTTCCTCAATTAAATTATCTCACAAATGTTGTAGGTTTTGAATGAATGAATGGTTATGTTTGTGTCGTAGATAAGGCGTTAGATGGAAGCCCCTACGGGTTTTCCACAAACAAGCGATTTGCAAAATGCAAATCACTTCGCAAATCACCCGGGACGTTGAACACTAGGGCGGGCAAAGTGCTTTGATTAAAAATTTTTGGAAATTAAAAGTTCGTTCTTCAATTGATCCCGATAGCTATCGGGATCTGCAAAATCCGCCACTTCGGCAAGCTTGCCAAAACGTCATACTTTATGCATTTTTTTTAGAATACTTATAGCATATACCAAAATGATATATTTTTGTGGTACAAAATACAATCGGTATGAAAAATGTATCACTGAAAATTGACGAATCTATCTTCCGAGAGACCGAAAAGATTCTGGCCTTGATTAAAAAGCCAAGAAATCGCTATATCAACGAAGCAATCGAGTATTACAACAAGCATCAGAAGAGGATGATTCTTGAGGAAAAGTTCAGGAAAGAATCTGAGCTTGTGAAATCAGATTCACTGTCCATACTTAAAGAATTTGAGCAGCTTGGGTATGCAGACTAAACAATTTGAAATATGGATTGCTGATTTGAATCCTCAAATCGGTACAGAGCCAGGAAAGACGAGACCTGTTTTAGTTGTCCAGACAAACCTATTGAATAAAATACCTCATCCATCAACCATTATTTGCCCAATTACGACCAATGTGAACAAGAAATCTGAGTTATTGCGGGTATATTTGGAAAAGGGTACTGCTAATGTGCATGAAAATTGCGACATCATGATAGACCAACTTAGGGCGATTGACAATAGTAGATTAATGGAAAAGCTTGGTGACTTACCAACGCACATAGCTGAAAGGGTGAGTGAGAATATTAAGCTAATACTCGATTTAGAATAATGCACGAAAGCATAACAGCGGGTTGCAGTGTCCACCAGCCCTGCGGGACTGTCCACCAACAAGCGATTTGCATTTTGCAAATCACTTCGAAAACCGCCCGAGACGTTAGGCAACAGTGTGAAGAAGCGTTCTGCAAACCAGCAATGTGATTTTAATACAACAAGAATAAAATATATATTTAAGCAAAAAATTGATTAGAAATAAATGAAAAAGGGACAGATTTCAAATCTACTTAGAGGGCTTGGATTAATGTATTTCACTGATTGGGTGAGATATTACATACTAAAATTTAAAAATCGTAAGATTAACAAGGATTTTAAATCAATGAATCCTGATGTGAAATTACCACCTGATTACCTGATCTATGAATCGTTCCAAATAAATTATCAGAAATATTACACCGAAAGTATCGAAACTGCTAAGTGGTTGACAGACCATTTCAAAAAACATATTGATTTAAAAGATAAAAGGATACTTGATTGGGGATGTGGACCTGGCCGGATTATTCGACACTTACCACATATAATTGGGAATGGATGTGAATATTATGGAACTGATTATAACAAAGAATCTATTGATTGGTGTTCCAAAAACCTGACTGGTATTAAATTCAATAATAATTCATTAAAGGCTCAATTACCATATGAAGATAGTTTTATAGATGTGATTTATGGCATATCGATTTTTACTCACCTTTCTGAGCAGCTGCATTTTGATTGGTACAAGGAGTTATATCGGATTTTAAAACCAAATGGAATAATGTTCCTGTCGACACAAGGAGATAATTTCAAGGTTAAATTGACTGATTTGGAATTGATCAAATATGATAAAAACCAATTGGTTGTTAGAGGAAAAGTAAAAGAAGGACATAGAACTTTTTCAACATTTCATCCTCAAGGATTTATGAGACAATTATTCGAAAATGTTGAGATCTTAGAACATATTGTGACAAAACCTGAAAACGGAAAATGGTTACCACAAGATATTTGGATAATAAGGAAACAATAATCACCGTTGCCTGACAAGTGGTCATACGCCATAGTGGGTTTCAGTTGAATATCTATCGTTTCATCTCGTATCAAGGTGTATAATAAGTGATACAGACGCAGTTCCGAAATCGCCACCTTCGTGTAGCCACTGCCCGTTATGAGGAGCAGAGCAGACAATAATATTTTTTCATAGCTAGTTTTTTACCTAAACCCGAATTATTTACAAAAATTAAAATAATTTAGATAAATACACTATTATCCATTGAAAATTAGTTATATTTAATGTACCTACATCCGATATACAGCTATAGATACGAATAAAAAAGCATCATCGAATAAGTGAGAGCAAAACTTTTCATGGCTTAGGTAACAATAAATAAGTGAGATTTTTGTTATATATATTATATTTATGGTTAGATATGTTCTATTTATTTTGAGACAATCAAAAAAAACAATATTTAATAACCTGATAATCTACGTGTTATTCTATATAAATAAAGAATATAATCTTGCAGCTACACATTTTGTAAAAGCTGTTTCAAATACTTTATTACTTAGCAGCTTGTTGAACCGTCCTGAATTTTCTTTTCGTTTCTTTGAAAAACTTGTTTTCTATCATTGTCTGAGTAGGAATTGGAGTTTAATTACATCACAAAATACCTCTATTAAAAATAATTATCATGAATGCACCTAAATCTATCTTAACTGCTCTAATTATGCAGTTGGCAGTAATCAGCTATGCCCAACAAAACACATGGGAGTTCAAAATCACATCCCCTGAGCATGAATACTTTAATGATGTGATTCAAACACAAGACAACAAAATTATCTTAACCTACACCACAATGAACGCTTCACCCGAAGAAGATGATATTGCCTCTGTTATTCTACTTAACGATAAAGGGGAAGTACTGGTAGAAAATCATTTACGCCACCTAAACAAAGATTTGCATATCAGCAATATTTTTGATTCTACAGATTTTCTGTATCTTGTTGGTTCTTATTTAAATACTGATCAGCAAAGCACCCAATCGGGTATTGCATTTTACAAAATGGATAACGGCTTAAACCTGCTTGATTCCACTTTTTTCGATTTTCCCTCTTCAAACAGTTTATTTGCGTTGCATGCAAATACAGCAGAAAACGAGTTTCTTGTAGGCGGTTCTTATCATATTAATCAAAACTCATGGGGTAGTCCTTTTTTCTACGTGTTCAACCATCAATTCGACAGCATCAAGGCGGTTGTGTTTCCTGAACATTCTGATAACGGCTATTTTAACAAGTTTAAAAAGCTTTCTACCAATGAATACTGGCTTGCCGACATACTACAAAGAACGTATTACCAGCTTGATTCAGAATTAAATATGCTTGAAAAATATAGATATCAAACATATTCGATCGGTAGTATAGGAGTGAAATGGGATAGTGAAAGCACATTTTACTCTGCCGGAAAAGTAAGCAATCCAGCTTCTCCCGGCATTTCATTAGGTTTTAGCAAGCAGTATCATCCATTTGATACTACAGCTCTACTAACAAATTACTGGCGTTTGACCGATACTGTTGATCATCCCGCATTCAAGGAAAGTATTGACTTTAACAATAAGGATTCTATTTTTATAGGAGCTACAAGAAACCTATCGGTGCAAAACCCATATTTTGCTCAGGAAGCCTCCTGGCTAGTAATTATTCAGACCGATAGCCTGCTCAATGTAAGATGGGAACGATTTTATGGTGGTGATGCGTATTATGTGATGGGGAAAATCATTTCTACGAATGATGGAGGTTGCCTTATCGGTGGCTGGGTATATGATTTTGAGAATTCCGCTACAAACCAGACTGATGTTTTATTACTCAAACTCAATAGCGAAGGCTTGTTGACAGGACAAAACGAGCTGCAGGAAAGTCTGCTGCGTGAAGCCATAGTGTATCCCAATCCGGGCAGTGCCATCATGCAGGTGAGGTTAGCAGCACAGCATCCCAATGCCTTGTTGGAGCTGTTCGACAGCCAAGGGAAATTAATGCTAAGCCAGCAGGTACACGAAAAGGAAAGCCGCATCAACACTGCACAATTACCGTCCGGCACTTATATTTATCGCCTGAGTGCAGCTACCGGGCTAAACGAAAGCGGGACATGGGTAAAGCAGTAAACTGCGCTTTATCAACAACACGAAAGTGAAGCTTTTGATGTTTGCACTATATTTTTTTATATCTTTACACCATTCAATTTGAAGTAATCAATAAGAAATTATGTTTAACAGGATGACAACCAACATATTACAATTATCTGAGATAAACAAATATCACACTCCGTCTGCTACCTGTTTTGCACAGGCTGTTCGGATAAATAGGTTACTTAGTATATTGTTAAACCATTCTGTGTTCGATTTTCATTGCTTTGAGAAGTCTGTTTTTTTTATCCTTGTTTGAGTGTGACTTTGAGTTTAATTAGATTACAAAATATCCCTGTTAAAAATAATTGTCATGAACATATTTAAATCCATCTTAGCTGCTGTATTTATGCAGTTGACTATCTTCAGTCATGCTCAGCAAGCCACATGGGAGTTTCTTATGTCAACTCCTCAAGAAGATGATTATGCGCGTGATTTGATAGAAGAAAAAGACGGATCAATCTTTATCGCCGGTCGCTCTCGCAAGCTTGATCAACCTTATAAATCAAAGGCATTACTTATTAAATTAAACCATCTTGGAGATTTTTTAGACTCAATTCAATTCGATTTTGAAGGGCACAACACATTAATATCACAACTGTTAAAAAGTATTGATGATCAAGTGATTTTATTATCATTTTTTCACGAAGCCTCGGCTCAAGGAAATAATGGAGGAATATTACTCAACTACGTTGATAATGAATTAAATATCAGTCAATCTACTAGTTTTTTTGCAGATAGTAATTATCGTATTTTAAGTGCTAACGGAAATATATCAGATGATGGAAATCTTTTTTTAAGCATAACCGGACATTTATCCGGTGCACTATTTCATTCATACCTTATTGAAACTAATAATTCCTTTGAACTATTAAAATCACGTTTTTTAAACACATCCCCCTCGACTTATTTTCAACTTCGAAAGCTTGACAACTATACCTATTGGGCTATAAATGAATTAACTAATAAATACGAATTATTTGATTTTCAGTTCAATCGAGTTCAAGAGCAAATTATCCCTGAATATCTCACATCAAGTTTTGGCGTTAAATGGGACAGTGATAGTAGTTTTTTTCTTTTAGGAGATAAAACTAATGATTATCATAGTCTTGGTTTCATCAAACAGCATAATCCAATTGATACCACCGGATATACCTATAATCAATGGCAAACAAACGACACACTCAATGCCCCTGCAATTTTGAATGGTATTGACTATAAAAACAAGGACACTTTATTTATTGGAGGCACTCACAATATGCCTTATGTACTTGACCCATACCATTACCCATCTCCAAGCTGGTTTGTTATACTGCAAACCGACAGCCTGCTCAATATCCGTTGGGAAAGATTTTATGGTGGCAATGCAAACCATCTAATGACGAACCTCATTGCTACCCGCGATGGTGGCTGCCTGATAACTGGCACTCGTTACGATTATCTGAATGATCCCCTACCCCAAACCGATATCATCGTCTTAAAACTCAATAGCGAAGGCTTATTGACAGGTCAAAACAAGCTGCAGGAAAGTCTGCTACGTGAAGCCATAGTGTATCCCAATCCGGGTAGTGCCATCATGCAGGTGAGGTTAGCAGCACAGCATCCCAATGCCTTGTTGGAGCTGTTCGACAGCCAAGGGAAATTAATGCTAAGCAAGCAGGTACACGAAAAGGAAAGCCACATCAACACCGCACAATTACCGTCCGGCACTTATATTTATCGCCTGAGTGCAGCTACAGGGCTAAACGAAAGCGGAAAATGGGTGAAGCAGTAAACTGAGCCTTTCAACAATACGAAAATGTAGTATTTGATGTAGGCACAGTATCTTTTAAGACACAATAGCCTGATCTTAAATTGATTCTATCATTTATTTTTAAAGCTTACAATTATTTTACAACCAACTTTTTAGATATTACTTTATGATTCGAGTCAATTTTTACCATATAAATACCTGCAGCAAAAGAAGAAACTTCGATGGTTTCAGACGAATTTGCTGAATTTGATTGATATACCAATTGACCCAAATTGTTCATAATGGAAATCGTAGATTTTTCAGGCAAATTTTCAAAATATATGTTATGGGTTGCCGGATTCGGATACATGAATACATTATTCATTTCTGTAGTTGATACACCTGAGTTGCCCAACCCCAAATCATCTATTTTTATTCGGTAAATATTTGGGTCTTGGTCACTTTTTACGGCAAACAGATGGTCTTTGCTCACTGCAAAATCAATAATATCATTACTGCCTAAATCGCCTGTAATATTTTTCCATGTCGCACACGCATCAGTAGAAACAAAAACCTTGTTATTACCGCCTGCATTCGCAACCAGATAAAACTGATTTCTTGCTTCGTTGTATAAAACAAAAGTGAACATGGCATAAATGGGTTCATTGGTGTCTAAATCGATATAATCGATAGAATTAAAGCTTACTCCTCCATCAGTTGATTTGTAAAAGCTATTGAGAGTCGTTGCGATGATCGTTCCATTTGGTAGCACGAAAACACCTCCAACATTTATGTTCCCCACTCCAGATTCGGAAGATTGAAAGGACTCTCCGCCATCATGAGAATAATAGATACCTTGATTATAGGAGCCAATAATAATCGTATCTCCAGAATAAGAAGCGGCAAGAGAAATAGGATGAATACCACTTAAAGGTACAGCAAATAAAATATTCCAAGTTTGACCATTGTCGGTTGATTTTTGGATATTAGTACCCCGACCAATAAAAAATGTATTGTTACGAGTTACATCATAGAGTTTTCTTGTTTTTTGGTCAACTACATCAGGTGAAAATAACTGTCCTAAGTCCTCCCAGTCGCTTAAACCATCGGGAGATTTATAAAATTTAAAACTCACGTAAGACAAGGCTTCACCACCATGTGTTCCAATTAATACCGAACCGTCACGACCAATAGACACACCGGTAAATTTTATGTCGTCAAACTGTGAGTCCATATTGCTCCAGCTATCCCCGCCATCAAATGAAATATAGTGATCGCCACTCCTGTTTAACAGACTGGTGGTTACAATATTAGAATAACCCGAAGCAAAAATCATTTTTGTATGCCAATCGGTATTTGTATATTGTTGAGAGAGCGTTTCCCAATGTTGGGCGTTAGAAATGAAAGGTATCAAAAGCCATATGCCTAATCCTAGAATGATTGTGTAAATCTTTTTCATGATATAAAGTTTTAAAATATTTAGGCAAAGGAATAGAGGTTTATGATTTTTTGTAATCACCCTTTAGTGTGAATTTATATGCAACCCAAATCATGCAATTGATTTACTGGAACTAGTATAATGTTTTCAATAACAATATCTTAGATTCATTATCTCAATCACCAAAATAGTGAAAGCTGATATTCCATAGACCTTTAAAGATAAAGAGGTGAGTCCGTGGGGAAGAATGCGCTTACTCAAAGAGTTTTACGGCTGCATCGGCTTTGTGTCAACTTCCATTAATTGAGAAAGCTAGTGGGCGTGGAATTGATCATCACGAAATCATGGAATGTTTTATCATGAGTGTGATTCGTGTCGCCAACAATTGTACTGTGGCATCACAGTTTCGCTAAGACCATATTTTGAAAGAAATATTTCGGTGGTAGTATGGAATGCTAAGTAAAAACAGTCTATCCCGATTTTTTCCAAAATATGACGAACTACTTTCTCAGACCTATTTTGCAGTCGATACATTGGCGTCTTAAAAAATATAGCCGGTTTCAGCCGACTAAGGCAAAAAAATCATACCACAGAGCTCTTAAAAAAAGATCGGAACGTGTAATTCGCCTGAAAAAACACAATTGCCATAGTGGGGTTCATAGTATATTTCCCTATTTCAATAAAATATGTCGTCCTATGTGGTTTAATCACATATATGTTTATCTTTGAGACCGAAGCTTTAAATCATCTAAACTACACATTAAACATCTGATTCATATGAAAGAACTCGTACGTTGTCGCCCTTGTGGCTATGTCATGGAAGCCGACAAGCTGGGTGATGTTTGTCCGGCTTGCGGCATGTCCCGCAAAGTATTCGAACCTTATCGCGAGAAAGTGGCTCTCAACAGGCTGCGATTACTCAATTTAGACCTGCATCCTATTGCTATTCATCTGTCGCAAACATTGGTAATTACAATTCCTGTCTTTATCATCATCAGCTATATGTTTGTTGGATTTCATCCCGAGCTGATCATTAATATACTGCAAGCAGCTGTCTTTCTTTTCCCTTTTACCTTAGTGTTAGCAATGATTACCGGCATGATAGATGGGTTTACCCGCTTTAAAACATTAAATACTCCGTTGCTTAAGATCAAGATACTCTTCAGCATCATCATTCTAATCCTCTCGGTTGCAATGATGGTGGTAGGTCCTAAGGAAGGCTACGGGTTATGGACGTTTGTACTTTCTGTAGCAAGTCTGGTAGCAGGTATTCAGTTGGGTCTATGGGGCAAGAAACTGATCAATGTGATCTTACCCGGCAGTTTCCCTAAGCGCAAAAGAAAGGATAAAAAACAGCCGCAAACAGAATA
This sequence comes from Bacteroidales bacterium, assembly GCA_023229245.1. Taxonomy (GTDB): domain Bacteria; phylum Bacteroidota; class Bacteroidia; order Bacteroidales; family F082; genus JALNZU01. The sequence goes on from JALNZU010000030.1 coordinate 23,772, forward strand.
AACCCAATGTATAAACTATTGGTATTGAGATTCAGGCAGTAAAAAAGCCGATTTCTATCGAATGATTATGCGAAGAGGTTCAGATATCGCTTTCTGAGGCTATCTCGTCCGACTGGGCCAGATTAAGCTCATTGATAAAATCGGTCAGTTCTTTTTGTTTCTCTGCTACTAAGTTGGCAAAAGCAGTCATATTTTGCGGTTCTACAGGTTTTGCGGGTGGCGATTCTACGGTAAGCGGATTGACGGGTTGACCATGTTTAAAAAATCTGAAATCTAAATGCGGTCCGGTAGCTAATCCCGTACTGCCTACATATCCTATCAGCTGTCCTTGTGTTACACGCGTACCTTCCTGTATTCCGGATGCAAATTTTTGCAGGTGCATATACGCTGTGGTGTAAGTGCTGTTGTGTTTGATATATAAATAGTTCCCGGCTCCTCCTTTTTGAAACCCTTTGCGTGTTACTACTCCTTGTCCGATCGCATAGACCGGAGTACCTGTTGGTGCTGCATAATCAACTCCATGATGAGGCCGGTGTATCTTTAAAATAGGATGATAGCGGCTATGTGTAAAGTGAGAGCTGATCCGACTATATTTCAACGGAGCTTTCAAGAATGCCCTGCGAAGGCTCTCCCCTTTCTCATCAAAATAATCACCTTCACCATCCTGCTCAAAATAAAATGCAAACTGATCCTTATTATAATGATTGAACCGGGAAGCTAATATCTTGCCTACTCCAACCGCTTCCCCATCAATATATTTGCGTTCGTACATCAGCTCGAAATTATCATACTTTTGAATGCCAAAGAAATCCACTGTCCAGGCATACACATCCGACAATTTAATAGCTAACTCCGCATCATAACCTTGTCCTACTATGGTATTCCAAAGCGAAGAATGGATGATACCATGCGCCCACTCTATATGAGTTTCAACTGATTTCTGTCCGCTATAAGCATACAATGAATCGCTCAGGCTAAAAACTACATAATCCGATTTATTGATCTCATAGACAAAATATTTGGGCTGCCGCAGGCTATCATTGGTAAGCATGACGAAATAATTATTTCCTGCCCGTATCCGGCGTACATCAAAAGTGTCGCGAAAGTTACGACTCAACAGGTCTATAGTAGCATAAGGCACTCCATATTGCTGCAAAAGATCGGCTAAGAACTGATTCTTACCTATCTGATCCTGTATGATCTCCAGAGAATCTACGAGTATGTCAAACATATATTGCGGCTCATAGACCTGCTCTTCGGCAGATGATTCGCCAGACTGAGAAGGCGAACACCGGGTAAACACCAAACAGCTAGTAATTCCTGAAAGCACCAATATAAGTTTGAGTAATTGCTTATACTGTCTCATCATGTGAAAACAAAATTATGAGTTTTACGAAGGAATAGCTGCAAAATTATAAGATTTCAGACATCTTTTGCTGTTTTTCAGAAATTAGTTCCTTTTGTGATATTTCTATCAAGTCGGTATCCGGTCTTATTTTGTGCGCCCCATAGTACATCAGGGTAGTTACCAGAATTTCCTGTTTAGTTTCTGTCCACTTCTGTCATACTGCCTGCCCTTCGTATGGCTTGTCTGCCGAATCGTTGCCGGATATGATCCATAGTTTGGTACAAGCTGATCATTTCGGATGTGTCTTCAAACATATTTAACTGTGGTGTTCCAGTTACTAGCTGGCTGAGCCGTACGCCTACCAACCGGATCAGCATACGGCGTGTAAACAGCCGGTCAAAAAGGGCATTCACTTTATTGAGCAGCAGATGATCAAAAGCTGTATAAGGTATTTGCTGCTGTAAGCTATGCGTATCGAAATTAGAATAGCGTATCTTCACTGTGATACAGCCTGTAAGTTTTTGTTTGGTTCTCAGTTCAAACGCTAATTTCTCGACTATATAAGCTAATGTCTGGCGCAAGATAGTCATATCGGTTGTATCTCTGTCGAAGGTGTGTTCACTGCTGATTGACTTCTGGTCTGTATAAGGTTGTACCGGGCTATGATCTACGCCATTGGCTTTCAGCCATATCGTCCGTCCATTTTTCCCCATCAGCTGCTCCATCATCACTAATGGCATCTGCCGCAGCGTAGCTATGGTTGCTACTCCCATAGAACGCAACAGCTTATATCCGGCAGCAGATACCATAGGTATAGCCCGCACAGACAAAGGATCGAGAAAAGACTGTATCTGAGGGACTGGCACCTGCAAATATCCGTTTGGCTTGGCCTGACCAGTAGCGATCTTGGACACGGTTTTATTGGCCGAAAGCCCGAACGACATAGGCAGTCCGCTATGTGCTACGATACGCTGCCGCAGCTCCTGTGCCCATTGATAGCTATCGAAAAATCTGTCCATACCCGTCAGATCAAGATAGTGCTCGTCCACAGAAGTCTTTTCATACACAGGAGCGCTATCGGCTATGATGTCGGTAACTAAACGCGAATAACGCGAATACAGCTCCATATCACCTTTGATATATACAGCCTGACTACATAATTGCCGTGCCATCCGCATAGGCATAGCCGAATGTACGCCAAAACGGCGCGCCTCATAACTACAGCTCGCCACTACGCCCCTGTCGGAAGCACCACCTATGATCACCGGCTTACCAATCAACACCGGATTAAGCAACCGCTCTACCGACACAAAAAAAGTGTCCATATCCATATGTAAAACGATGCGCTCAGACATAAACCTGATTTTTTAAAAAGATATACGATAAAATAGAGATAATTTTTTTAACCGATGACAATAAATTATTATATCTTTGACGTGATTTTAATCATAAAACATGACGTAAATATAATCGTTTTTATAATGCGATCAGTTATGAGATCATTTTTTTAGTTTTTTTATACCTACAGGTATATCTTTAATATTCAACAGTTATGTATTTCAGTTCTAACATCAAGCTTTTGCGCAAGCGTCGCCAGCGTACTCAGGATGAGGTAGCTCTGGCATTAGGCATGAAGCGTTCCACATTGAGCGGTTATGAAAATCAGGTAGCTGAGCCGGGTTTGGAAGCTCTTATCGCCATAGCTTCCTATTATAATATTGCGTTGGACACCTTGATCACTACAGACCTGAGCAGCTTAGGTGAGTTTCAGCTCCTTCAGCTTGAACGCGGTCACGATGTGTTCATCACCGGCAGCAAGCTACGGGTACTCACTACCACTGTTGACAGCAGCAATACGGAGAACATAGAGTTAGTAGAAGAAAAAGCCAAAGCAGGTTATACCACCGGTTTTGCCGATCCGGATTATATACGGATCTTACCTGCCTTCCATCTGCCGTTTCTCTCGCGCAACAAAAAATATCGTACCTTCCAGATCAGCGGTGATTCTATGTTACCCATACCTGATGCATCCTACGTTACAGGCGAATATGTAACCGACTGGAGCTTTATTCGCAACTTTCAGCCTTATATTATTCTGACCCGTGAAGAAGGGGTCGTATTCAAGATCGTTGAAAACAGGATCAAAGAGAAAGGGATGCTTATCCTTCATTCGCTCAACACCTTGTATGAGCCTTACGAGCTATCGATCAACGAAGTGAGAGAGGTATGGCGTTTTGTGCACTATATCAGTTCGCAAATGCCCGAAGCAAACCGGGAACGGGATACCCTGACCGAAACCGTGAAGCAGCTGCAGAAAGAGGTCAAAGCTATACAAATGAAGCTTGACCTTTAAACTATATATCCTAAACCGGCTATGTGCCCAAGGATATTCGATCAATCCGCAAGCTACAAATTTGCTACTTTTGCAGCTTCTAATATATCGCTATGCACACAACAGACACTCCCTTTATCTGGCAAACAGAACAATTTGCAGATATTCGAATCTTGCGTTATCAGGTAAGAGGTTTCGCACAATTAGACCTGTCAGAAAAGCTTTTCATCTGGTATCTGTATCAGGCTGCTATGGCTGGGCGCGACATCATCTGGGATCAAAACTACAAATACAATCTCACTATCCGCAAGACATTAGAAGCCATAGTCAGGCATTATAGCGGAAGCCGAAGCGGAGCTGACTGGGACAACTTTATGATATACACCAAACGGGTTTGGTTCAGCAATGGCATCCACCATCATTATTCTACCGATAAGATTCAACCCGGCTTTAGCGAGTCATATTTTCGATCCCTTTATGATTCACTGCACGAAGCACAATTGCCATTGCGTCATCAGCAAACGGCTGATGAGCTATACCAGTTGATCGTAGCTATTATTTTTGATCCGGCTATAGCTCCCAAACGTGTGAATCAGCAGCAGGGCGACGATCTGATCCAAACCTCAGCCAATAATTTCTACGACGGCATCAGCCAGCCGGAAGCTGAAGAGTTCTACCGTTCCATATCAGACTCCAACGATTCAAAACCTGTTTCGATAGGATTGAACAGCAGATTAGTAAAACGCAACGGAAAGATAAGGGAAGAAGTCTATAAAGCCGATGGCCGCTATGGAAAAGCGATTCGCAAAATTGTCATTGCATTGGAAAGGGCAAAAAAGTATGCCTTATCCGAGCTTCAGTTTAAAAGCATTGAAACCCTGATCAACTTTTATGAGAGCGGCGACTTACGCCTTTTCGACGAATACAGCATTCAATGGGTACAGGATATCGAACCTAATATTGACTTCACCAACGGCTTTATTGAAGTATATGGCGATCCTTTGGGGTATCACGGCTCATGGCAGTCTGTTGTATCATTACGCGATGAAGAGGCTAGCCAGCGGTTTAATCAGCTCAGCCAGTTAGCAGGTTATTTTGAACAAAACTCACCTATATTCGATGAGCATAAACGGTCTGAGGCTCATGGTATCAGCTATAAAGTGATTCAGGCTATAGTTCAGTCAGGCGATAACGCTCCGGCTTCACCTATAGGAGTGAATCTGCCTAATGCCGACTGGATCAGAGAAATCTACGGCTCAAAATCGGTCTCATTAGGAAATATTGAAGATGCCTATTACGAATCTTCATTACGCTCGGGAACTATTGAAGCGTTTTATCTTGAAGAACAACAGGAAAGGGCACATCGCTTTGGGCATTTAGCTTCTAAGATACATACCGGCTTGCATGAAGTGATAGGACATGGCAGCGGTAAGATCATGCCCGGGACAGGCAGTCCAAAAGAGACTCTGAGAAGCTATGCCAGCACCATCGAAGAGGCACGCGCCGATTTAGTAGCCCTTTATTTCATAGCTGATGAAAAGCTGATGGAGACAGGACTGATTGAATCGGAAGAAGTGTATAAAACGGCGTATGACAGTTATATACTTAATGGCATGATGCGTCAATTAGTACGTATCACACCCGGACAGCAACTAGAAGAAAGCCATATGCGAAACCGACAGCTGATCGCTCATTGGGTGTATGAAAAAGGTAAACCGGAAAAAGTGATTGAAAAAGTTAAGGCAGACGGCCTGACCTATATCAGGATCAACGATTACAAGCGTTTACGTGAGTTGTTCGGGCAGTTGCTACGAGAGATACAACGTATCAAATCGGAAGGTGACGGCCAGGCTGCCCAACAAATGGTGGAGACATACGGCGTTCAGATTGATGCTCAGCTCCATAGTGAAATGTTAGCTCGTTGGGAGAAGTTAGGCATAGCTCCTTATGCAGGATTTATTCAGCCACAGTTGAAGGCGATCCGGCAGGATAATCGTATTGTTGACGTGGAAATAAGCTATCCTCAAAGCTTTACAGAGCAAATGCTCTACTATGCCGACCATTACCCATGCCTGCCAGTATGGAACGATTAGTTGATCAACACCTGTGCTTCTGGCTTTAATCTTTTAAAAAGTTATCTGATCCTGAGAAAAAAAGCTTGGCAGGAGGTCTTTATACAATTGGTAGTTTTCCTGATCGAAGCATACAAAACTAATTTCTTCAAAGCCTGTATAAGCTGTCAGATAGTCTTTAACTGCTGATAGTGCTGTGTGTGCAGCTTTAGTCTTAGGGAATCCATAGACGCCTGTGGAAATATTAGGGAAAGCAACTTGCCGGCATTCGTACTGCTTTGCTAACTCCAAACTATTAAGATAACATTGACTCAGCAGTTCTGTTTCTCTATCCTGGCCACCGCGCCATACTGGCCCTACGGTATGGATCACATATTTTGCAGGCAGGCGAAAGCCTGGGGTTATTTTAGCCTGTCCGGTCTCGCATCCGTTCAGCTTTTTACAAGCTTCTAAAAGTTGTGAGCCGGCAGCACGATGGATAGCCCCATCAACGCCACCACCTCCTAATAAGCTGCGATTAGCTGCATTCACTATGGCATCTACAGCAAGCAGGGTGATGTCACCATGAATTAAACGTATCTTGGTCATGCTTCTGATCTTTTCACAAATAATTGTCCCGTTTGATAACCTACTACTTCCACTTTTTCACCTTCATCAACAAAGCCGCTTGTTACAGTAGCATCGAATATATCGTTATCTATCATCACTTTTCCTGCCGGTCGCAGTATAGAGTATGCTGTTCCGGTTTTCCCTATCATCATGCTGTAGTCGCTGAAAGCTGATGTAAATCCTTCGGCGCTATCCTGAACGGTGTCTAAGGCTAAGCGTCCGAAAGTAGTGGTTGTCAGCAGTTTTCGACTGGCATATAAAGAAAGTACAAGTGAGAGGAATGCAGCGATAATCACAATAAACACAGCCCGAAGCAGTGGCATAACATCTACATAAAATGGTCCGGTACTAACGGTATCTACCATCGCAAGGCTTAATCCGGTGATGATAAAGATCAGCCCTAAAATACCTACTACTCCAAAGCCCGGCAACGCAAATATCTCCACTAAGAGGAGTACTATCCCAAACCCAAATAAAATGATCTCCCAATATGTAGCTATACCTTCTAAATAAAGCGGGGCAAAATAGAGTAAGGCAGCAAACACAGCCACTCCTAACGGAAACCCTATGCCGGGTGTTTGAAGCTCAAAATACAACCCGCCTACTATCAACATGATTAAAATACCGCTCACCATTGGATGGATCAAAAAGTTAATCACCTTGTCCATACCACTGAGGCTGTGGTGGATCAACTCATACTCTTCTGTAGTAGTTCGTGCGATCACTTCCTCTATCGTTTTAGCTTCTGCCTGACAAAAATTATGGCGTATAGCCTCAGAAGTAGTAAAAGTCAGTACCTTTCCGCTATCCGATACTCCTGCCACAAACACAGACGGATCTACCATAGCCTGTGCGATATCAGGATCACGTCCTTTAGCTTCTGCCGTGCTACGCATCATCGAACGCATATACGACTGAAACTTATCCGGCACCACCTCCCCTGTTTGTGAAACTACTGTAGCAGCTCCCATGCTGGCTCCGGGTACCATATAAATACTGTCACAGGCGATGCTGATCAGTGCACCTGCCGAAGCAGCATTATTGTCGATGAACACATATACCGGAATCCCGGAGTTCAATATCTTAGTTCGTATAGAATCGGCAGCATCCACCATACCGCCATAGGTGTTCATGTGGATCAGGATCAGGTCAGCTTTCATCTCATCAGCCGCCTTGAAAGCTTTCTGGGTGGTACGCCATACAGGTGGCGCAATATCTTCTTTGATATCAAACACATACACCTGTAGTTTCTCGCTTTGCCGAACGACAGTATCTGAAAGCTGCGGCTCAGGCAAGGAGTCAGCCTGAGATAAGGATGCTGCAAATAGTGTGTTACCAAGTAAGAAAGTAAGTATCCATATTGAAATGACAAATGTTTTTTGCATAACCGCCTTATTATAGTCAGGTAAAAATACAATAAAACTGATGAATATGCCCTAAGGGGCAGAAAATAATGAGGGCAGCCTGGCTAGTAAAAACGGAAAGGGTGCATAAACCCTTTTCAGGTTTATGGCACCACTCACCGGGTTATCTAATAAAAACTCTGTCTATCAAACTTAGGGCTGATTATCAGTCTAATTCCCGTTCCACGTCTTTATCTCCCCTTCCCGAGAGGTTGATCACAGCTAATTCACCTTTATCTTTTAGCAGCTTATCCGCTAAAGCCACCGCATGGCTGGATTCTATAGCCGGGATTATCCCTTCAAGATGTGATATGAGCTTATATCCTTCAATTGCCTGATGGTCTGTTACCGGAAAATATGTCGCTCTTTTTGTATCTTTCAGATAGGCATGTTGCGGGCTGATACCCGGATAGTCTAAGCCGGCTGCTATGGATTGTGATTCAACCGGATTACCCTCTTCATCCACCAAGCAATACGAATAGGTTCCTTGAAAAACAGCAGGCTTACCTTGAGAGAGTGTGGCTGCGGTTTGCCCGGCTATAGCCTTACCTCCCCCTTCGGCTCCATAGATTCTGACCTTGGCATCATCTAAAAATCCGGAGAACAGTCCGATCGCATTAGAGCCACCTCCTACACAAGCAAAAACCGAGTCGGGTAGCCGTCCTTCGGCTTGCAGTATCTGAGCCTTTGCCTCCTGACCTATCACACTTTGGAAATAGCCAACCATACGAGGATATGGATGAGGGCCAACCTGTGATCCCAACAGATAATACGAATCAGGATGAGCTACATAATACTCTAAAGCTGCGTCTACCGCATCTTTCAAAGTTTTAGTACCTCTTTCGGTAGTAAGCACCTGCGCACCTAAGAGCTCCATCCTGCGTACGTTTAATGCCTGCCGCTTCACATCGGCAGCACCCATGAATACCTTACAGGGTATTCCCATCAAAGCGGCAGCAGTAGCAGTAGCTACCCCATGTTGGCCAGCACCTGTCTCAGCTATGATCTCCTTAGCACCCATATGTTTAGCCAATAAAATCTGACCTATCGTATTATTGATCTTATGAGCGCCCGTATGATTCAAATCCTCCCGCTTCAAATAAACCGTTGAGCCTATATGCCGACTTAAGCGCACAGCCTTGTACAGCGGTGAAGGTCTGCCGACATAGGTTTTCAGGTAATGGACAAATTCTTGTTGAAAAGCATCTGTCCGGACAAGGGTATCAAAAGATGCAGCTAATTTTTCAAGAGGTTCGGCCAACACAGGCGGGATATAAGCACCACCATAGTCTCCGTACATGCCATCAGCATATGCCAACATAGATGGCAAAGGGGATACTTCAATATGATTGTTTATGTGTATATGGATATTTTTCATGAGTTTGTATGTTATAAATGATAATAGATATATTTTACTTATTGATAATGTGCACTTTATGTAATGCACTCAGCAGCTACGTAAGCCACAAGCTATGATCAGGCGGGCATGCCCCGCCAGCAAGAAAACCAGGTATTCATCCCGAAAGCCGGCCTTACGACCGATAGGATTGTTCTTACAAGGAATATATATCTCATTTTTTAATTCATTTTAGTTTCATTTCTTTTTTTTCGACTGCCAGCAAGCTGTTAAAAACAATGAAGCCGCAGAAAAACTCCTGCGGCTTCATATCTATAGAATATTATAAATAGGTTATGGTTCCTGCCTCAGGCGAGATTCAGTACCATACCACCACCAAAAAAAATTGAGAATTGAATAATTCATCAAATTGCTGATTTTTTGTTGAGGCAAACATAAACTCTTTTTTGAAATAAAAATCATTTCAGATAATTTTTTTAAAGAAAAAATAAACAGTTTCTGATGAACAAGGGTTTGTGGAGAGAGCCCGTAGGGCTTACACTGTGGGGAAGAGTTTGGGATCGGGAGGGAGATGGATTATTAATAGGATTGCGGTTAAGAAAAATCAGTGTTAACAGGCATAATCTACGAGGATTTAAACTGTGATTTGCTGAGGTGTATGCCCTGACGGGCAATGATTTTTTGCTTCATTATGCTTTTTTTATTGATATGTATGCCCTGACGGGCAATGGTTAGTCAATATAATGATACTTTCTTAAAGAATAATATCCATCTTTTCAACAAGATGTTGGTGCTTGAGATAGGCCGTAGGGCTTTCATATCCATAGAATATGGATTTTAGAAAAAGATTTTTGATAGCCCGTAGGGCTTACACAGTAGGGAGTTAATTGATATAATGATGGTTTCTTAAAGAACAATATCCATCTTTTCAGCAAGATGTTGGTGCTTGAGATAGCCCGTAGGGCTTTCATATCCATAGAATATGGATTTTAGAAAAAAGTTTTGATAGCCCGTAGGGCTTACACTGTGGGAAGGAGTTAGTTGATATAATGATGGTTTCTTAAAGAACAACATCCATCTTTTCAACAAGATGTTGGTGCTTGAGATAGCCCGTAGGGCTTTCATATCCATAGAATATGGATTTTAGAAAAAGATTTTTGGTAGCCCGTAGGGCTTACACTGTGGGGAAGAGTTTGGGATCGGGAGAGAGATGGATTATTAATAGGATTGCGGTTAAGAAGATTCTGTATTTAGCAGCGTAATCTACGGAGAACAAAAACTGTGATCTGTAAAAGTGTATGCCCTGACGGGCAATGATTTTTCGCTTCATTATGCTTTTTTTATTGATATGTATGCCCTGACGGGCAATGGTTAGTCGTTATAATGATTTTTTTAAAGAACAACATCGATCTTTTCAACAAGATATTGGTGCTTGAGATAGCCCGTAGGGCTTTTAGAGACAGAGTCCCGATCCCGATAGCTATCGGGATCGGGATCGGGAGAGAGAAAGATTATTAATAGGATTGGATTGCGGTTAAGAAGATTCTGTATTTAGCAGTGTAATCTGTGGAGAACAAAAACTGTGATCTGTAAAAGTGTATGCCCTGACGGGCAATGATTTTTCGCTTCATTATGCTTTTTTTATTGATATGTATGCCCTGACGGGCAATGGTTAGTCAATATGATGATACTTTCTTAAAGAATAATATCCATCTTTTCAACAAGATGTTGGTGTTTGAGATAGCCCGTAGGGCTTTCATATCCATAGAATATGGATTTTAGAAAAAGATTTTTGGTATCCCGTAGGGCTTACACTGTGGGGAGGAGTTAGTTGATATAATGATAGTTTCTTAAAGAACAACATCCATCTTTTCAACATGATATAAGTGCTTGAGATAGCCCGTAGGGCTTTCATATCCATAGAATATGGATTTTAGAAAAAGATTTTGGTAGCCCGTAGGGCTTTTAGAGACAGAGTCCGGATGGAGAGATGGAGTCCCGATAGAGAGAGGGAGAGAAGGTGAGAGGGAGTCCCGATGGAGAGACGGAGAGATGGAGTCCCGATCCCGATAGCTATCGGGATCGGGATCGGGATCGGGAGAGAGAAAGATTATTAATAGGATTGCGGTTAAGAAAAATCAGCGTTAACAGGCATAATCTACGAGGATTTAAACTGTGATCTGTAAAAGTGTATGCCCTGACGGGCAATGATTTTTCGCTTCATTATACTTTTTTTATTGATATGTATGCCCTGACGGGCAATGATTAGTCGTTATAATGATTTTTTTAAAGGACAATATCCATCTTTTCAACAAGATGTTAGTGCTTGAGATAGCCCGTAGGGCTTTCACATCCATAGAATATGGATTTTAGAAAAAGATTTTTGATAGCCCGTAGGGCTTACACAGTAGGGAGTTAATTGATATAATGATGGTTTCTTAAAGAACAATATCCATCTTTTCAGCAAGATGTTAGTGCTTGAGATAGCCCGTAGGGCTTTTAGAGACAGAGTCCCGATGAAGAGATGGAGAGAGGGAGAGAAGGAGTCCCGATAGGGATCGGGAGGGAGATGGATTATTAATAGGATTGCGGTTAAGAAAAATCAGTGTTAACAGGCATAATCTACGAGGATTTAAACTATGATCTGTAAAAGTGTATGCCCTGACGGGCAATAATTTTTCACTTCATTATTCTTTTTTTATTGATATGTATGCCCTAACGGGCAATGGTTAGTCGTTATAATGATTTTTTTAAAGAACAACATCCATCTTTTCAACATGATATAAGTGCTTGAGATAGCCCGTAGGGCTTTCATATCCATAGAATATGGATTTTAGAAAAAGATTTTTGATAGCCCGTAGGGCTTTTAGGGACAGAGTCCGGATGGAGAGATGGAGTCCTGATAGAGAGATGGAGAGATGGAGAGAAGGTGAGTTGGAGAGAAGGAGTCCCGATGGTGATCGGGAGAGAGATGGATTATTAATAGGATTGCGGTTAAGAAAAATCAGCGTTAACAGGCATAATCTACGAGGATTTAAACTGTGATCTGTAAAAGTGTATGCCCTGACGGGCAATGGTTAGTCAATATAATGCTACTTTCTTAAAGAACAATATCTATCTGTTTGGCAAGATGTTGGTGCTTGAGATAGCCCGTAGGGCTTTCATATCCATAGCATATGGATTTTAGAAAAAAGTTTTGATAGCCCGTAGGGCTTTCATATCCATAGAATATGGATTTTAGAAAAAAGTTTTGATAGCCCGTAGGGCTTACACTGTGGGAAGGAGTTAGTTGATATAATGATGGTTTCTTAAAGAACAACATCCATCTTTTCAACATAATATAAGTGCTTGAGATAGCCCGTAGGGCTTTCATATCCATAGAATATGGATTTTAGAGAAAAGTTTTGATAGCCCGTAGGGCTTACACATTAGGAACGATAGATTCCCCGAAATCAGTAGGCACAACATAAGGAGGTATTTGCAAATTATTATTAACCGCAGTCCCAATGGCCATTGAGACGTAAAGGCCGAAGAGATGGGACAAGAGAATCCTAATAGAGCTACGTCTAAACGACCTTTGAAATTTTAGTTTAACAACTAAATTATTTCAGCTATTTTTATGCTACTTTTGTCAAAACTAAACCTATTCAATATTGAAGTTTACTGATTTTAACCTAGCTACCCCTTTGATGGAAGGTATCAATGCGATGGGATATGAGAGCCCTAGTCCTATACAAGAGCAGGCTATTCCATTGATCATCGAAGGCCATGATCTGATCGGTTGTGCACAGACCGGTACTGGCAAGACAGCGGCCTTCCTGCTGCCTATCATGCACCGTATCCTGAAGGAAGGCAGTTCACATACCGGCACTAAAGCTCTTATTATTGCTCCTACCAGAGAGTTAGCCATTCAAATTGACCAGCAGCTTGAAGGATTCGGATATTTTGCCGGCATCAGCTCTCTGGCGGTGTATGGCGGTGGATCAGGGATATTGTTTGAACAAGAGAAGAAAGCCTTACAAAGTGGAGCTGATATCATCGTAGCTACTCCCGGACGTTTGTTGTCGCATCTCAGCTTAGGCTATGTGGACTTCAGCAATTTGTTATTTTTGGTGTTAGACGAAGCTGATCGTATGTTAGATATGGGGTTTCTTCCTGATATCACACGTATTTTAAGCCATATACCCAAAACCGGTCAAATTCTTTTATTCTCTGCTACCATGCCTGATGCCATACGGTCGTTGTCGAAGCAGATACTCAAACAGCCCCGACAGATCAACCTGGCCGTATCCACACCAGCCCGGCATGTATTACAAGCTGCTTATTTAGTGTATGACCAGCAAAAAATCGAGCTGATCCAACATCTCATCACTAACCGTGACCTCCCATTGATCCTCATCTTTGCGGGGACAAAAAACAGCGTAAAAGACATTGAAAAAGCCCTACGTAAGCTCAGGTTAAATGTAGAGGCTATTCACAGTGACTTAGAGCAGGAACAACGCATCAAGGTGATGAACAACTTCAAGAACCGACAGATTCAGCTATTGGTAGCTACTGATATAGTTTCAAGGGGTATAGATGTGGACGACATCAGCTTAGTGATCAACTATAACGTGCCTGGTGATGCTGAAGATTATATTCACAGGGTAGGTCGTACTGCCCGGGCCGAGAAAACCGGTCTTGCCATCACTTTTATCAATGAAAAAGAATGGACTACCTTCAAACGTATAGAAGAGCTGATACAGTCAGAGATCAGGAAGATGCCGTTACCCGAAAGTTTAGGTCAAGGACCGTCAATAGAAGAGTTAGAAGCCAAGACTAAAAGGCGCAATAAACGGTTTGGAAAATCCAAAGGTGCTGCAAGAACCGCAGGCAGGCATCAAAAACCCAGGACAAGGCCAAGGAAAGGTTAACTCTTGTCTTCCGCACATTTCGGGACACCCAAATTAAATAGTTAATAATCAATGACATATCAAGTTATTTTTCTATTTTTGGGTGTCCCGAAATATTTTCTATGTTTATAAGAGAAAAGAAAAACAG
>JALNZU010000068.1 GCA_023229245.1 Bacteroidales bacterium
TCTAAAATTTCGAGAAATAACTGTTTAACCTTGATTTCCGCTAGATTCGGGCCTAAATCCAAAATTCAAAAGGGGAAAATGGTGTGATTTGAAAGTAAATTGTAGGTTTGTGAATTAAACAGGAATAATGCTGTTCAGGTTTTTTAAATCGTTGCACAAATTTGATAGTCCACCTATATAACCGTCTGTTCCATCAAAAGCCGATATTAAGAATCCGTACATTGTCTCGTTTACATACAATCTCTCTGATAAAGAAGATACAGGATATCCGCTGACATATTCTAATTCTCTCATTAATAAATGAGAGAGAGTGTGTATTAGAACTTTTCTTGGTGTTAGGGTTTTGGCATTAATCTGATGTGATTTCCAATCTGCATTTTTAGCGTTTGTTTTAATTATTTCTACTCGCTTAATTACTTCTTCTTGCTGTTCCCATTGCTTTAACTTCTGTTTATCCAATATGAACAAAATTCCTTCACCAAAACTTTCTAATGCAGGCAATGCTTTGGTGTCGAAATTGTTTTTTGAAACCGATTGTCTTTGAACGGTGTATTCATAAGCATTATCTCCATCTTTTAATAGTATTGAATCTACATCAATTGGTTCATTTCGAGTAAATGAAGTTTGTACAGTTATTTTTTTTAATTTATCTATTTTTATTAGTTTAGAAAGGCCATTTATTTGTTCGCTACAATCTATCGCTCGAAACTTGATTACCCTACTCTCAGGTTGTTCCTTGTTAAGAAAATAATCATATTCTGTTTGTCTATAAATATTGTCAGGAATATATTCAATGTCACCTGTTTCTATATATTGCTGAATTAGTTCTTTATCAATCTTTTTTTGAATACTAATTAATTGTACTACTTGTTCAATAGTAAATTCGCCACTTTCAACCATATTATCAATGTCAATTCTAATTTCGGATGATAATGGATTTTGTAGCTCAGGAATAAATAAGCTACTTAGACTGTTCGTATAGTAAACGCTATTACTTGTTTTAAGTTTTACGCTGGTTAATTCAGAACATTCCTCTTCGTGAAATTTACCGTTTATTTGACCTAACCAATATTTTTTACCATTACAAGTTTGTTCGTAATTAAAAACACCTTTAAGGCTTGCTTTTTTATTACAGTTTTTGCATTCAATCCAAATCCCAGAAAGTTCAGTATTTTCTCTACTGATTTTATAGATTAAATCTTGATTTTTACAACAAGTTTTAGAAAAATCTAATTGAGGACCGGAAGGTTTTCCTGTGTTTCCTTCATTCTCATTTTCTTCTTCATTAGTTTTGTTAGTTGCCAAACGGTTATTCCAAAACTTCCAAGGTAAATCATGAATATGACCGTTTTTACAAGTCATAACAAAACGAACTTGTTCTAAATGATTTTCTTTACAACTTTCTTTACTGCATTTAGGAGGATTAAAGAAGTCAAGCTTTTTACCTGTACTGCGCCAACGGTTTTTCCATTCATTATATGGCGCAAATCGTTTGCAGTAAGAACAGTAAAACCATTTAGGAAAGTAGTTGGCTTTTGGTCTAACTTGATGTAAAAAAGAATCTCTTTCTGTGGGAATTGAAACTAAATGTTTCAGATTTGGGAAACGGTTTTTTAGGCGTTGTAGTAATCGGTCATCTTTAATAATATAAGGAGCCAATCTTTCGTTTAGATCAGCATAGCCCCAATTGTCGAAAGTTTCTATGATTATGGAATTGTCGGTTGTTTCAATTAATGAACCAACACCACCATAACTCGAAATATGCTTACTTCTACCGTGTTTTATCTTTTCGTTTGTCATTAGATTTAATATTGTCGTATTAAAATTTCAGCACTAGGCTCTACACTCCTCATTGATTGCATTGCTACTAATGTGTCCTCTTCATTTTTGTTTTCCTGCATTGGTACAATTAAAGATTCTTTTGGCCGGTCTCTCCAGTAATATTTAAGATTTTTTTGTGCATCAATTTTATATTTCCAATCTCTCAGGATTTCATCTATTTTTTCTGTAATAAGTTGTAAATCGTTTACAGCAAACTTATGATTTTGAAAAATTTGAACTAAATTATTTCGCAGTTCATTTTTTACCTTATCATCAACCAACGCTGTTGCAGCATTATTAGCTGTATATGGAGTTGAGTGTCTGAAATATGCAAGAATAAGCGTAAACAACATCTTATCTAATGCATTTTCCGTAAATGGAGTTACGCTCAAAGGTTCTACTTGTTTATAAAAGGTTTTATGAAACTGTACAAAATCCTCAAAATATGATAAATCTCGACTGTTGAGAGGGTCGTAAAGCGTAATTACCAAACCTTCATTTTTTCGTGCTACACGGCTACTTGCCTGAATGTATTCTGCTGTGTTTGGTGGCATTCCGTTCATTACCATTATACCTAATCTACCAACATCAAGTCCTACGCTAATCATATTGGTTGCTATAACCAAATCATATGCCTTATGTTCCTTGATATTCCCATCAAATTGAATTTCTAATTTATCTAAATTCTTTTTGATTTTTTCATTTGGAATCCTACTTGTCAACTCTATGTTTCGATAAGAAAGCTTACTATAATTAGACCTTTCACTCTCTGAATTGTTTTCTAGGTAGCGAACTTGTAATTGTTTGATAATTGGTTTTAATTCAGCATTTATTTTATTCGAAAAGCGACCAATTTCTTTCAAGCTTTTAAAATATGAGAGTATTGTCCAAAAATTATCTACTTCTCTTTTATCATGACTCTCTTTCCAAATTTTTAATCTAGCATAAAGCAATGAAGCTAAAAGTTGCAAATTGGTTACAACGGTTGTTTTCCCTGTCGGCAAAATTCCGATGTATTTTCGTTTGCTTTCTTCAATTACATTTGAAAAAAATGTGTCGTCAGCATTAGTTGCATATTGAGGAAATATTCTTGACTCTCGTGCGTATAAACCTTGAATTTGTTTGTCGACATTTTTTACGGTTGCTGTTGAAGCAATAATTTTTGGATTGTCACAAAGTTTCAATAAAGCGTTTTCAAACAAACCGACTAAACTTCCTAATGTTCCATTTAACAGATGTAATTCGTCTTGAATTATTAATTCAGGTTTTCTGTTTGTTCCGTTGTTGAAGAATTTTGTTGAATCACCATTCCAAGCAATCATTGCAAACTTGTCAACTGTTGCAAAAAGTATGGTGGGCGGCTTTTTGTAAATATCTTCGTCAATCAACACGATTGGCAAACTCCCATTTTTTTCTGAAAAATGGCAATCTTCATTTAAGCAATAACTTTGTAAATTAGCTTTCCCAATTCTATGTCCGATTTGTAAGACCTTTTCATCTTGTTTTAGTTTAGAAATGATTTTCGTGTTGCACCATTGGCAACTTGATAATTGAAAAGGATTGACAACATCTTGATTTCCTTGATTGAGTTTCTTTTGAGTTGACTCTAATTTTTGTTTAGCATCTTTCAGGTAATTTGGAATAGTTTGTTTTCCTACCCAAAAGCCAATAGTAATTGGTTTGTCGCCTAAATCTTTATAATAGTTTCGAATAAACTCACAAGCTAAAATCATTTTTGATGCACGTTCAAATTGCTGTGCAGAAAGCAAGCGTAAGGTATAGCGAATGATGATATTCACACCATCATAACTATCAGGATATTGAATTCTTCGCCAAAAAATAAGAAATGCTGAAACTGCCAAATATGCTTCTGTTTTTCCTCCACCTGTTGGGAAGTACAACAAATCAATCAATTCTTTTTCTGCACTATCTTCATCTGCAAATGAAGCTAAACATTGAAGAATAAAAGCTAATTGAAACGGTCGCCATTCAGGAACTCTGTCTGATGGGAATTGCAAGGTTGCATAATCATCAAATTTATGTTGCAACGCTTCGTTCCGTTCCCAAACTTCAAAACCTTCTTTTTTCTTATTAAAATGCCTTTGACTTTGGAAAAACTGTAAATAAATAGCTGTATTAGCTAACTGAAATGCGCGCAAAGCATTTTCATTTTCTTTTAGTAGTTTTATTCCATTACTAATTCGGCTGTGTATCTGCTCGCATTTTTCAACATTTTCTATACCCAATTCGTTTCCATTTGCAATACTTCGCTTTCCATCAATCCAGTCTTTATAAGCTTTTGCAACTTTTGTGAGATTTGAGATAATATTTGTTTTATCAGAATTGTAAATTGATAAGTTTTTAATATTAAGTATATCGCTTTTGATTTTATCTGTTTCTGAACTTTGGCTTTTTACGTCATATTCGGGCAAAAATGTTGATTGTATCCATTGCGGTGTGTTAGGTGATTGTGCATTTTCCCAAGTACAGGCTGTATTATGTCCTATCCCAAAAGCAAATTTATCACGATAGAGATAATCCAACATTCTATCTTCATCGGTTTTATATATATGAGCTTTGTAATCTCTAAATGGCAACAACTTATCGCTTTCAATTCTAATTTCTGTTTGAAAACATGCTAACCGATTTACCTTTTCTTTAGAAAGAGAGAACATACTTTTAGGGATAAGTGCTTTGTTTTCAATAACTGCTTTGATGTAATATTTATCGGAATAATTGGTGTAAATTTTTAAATGAAAAATTAGATTTTCTTTCATTTCTCTACTCCAATTATCTATGTTCACATATGGTTGTTCTGATAATTTTAATTGAAGATGTTGGTTGTCAGATTTTAGAATATCTGCAATGTTTATATTGATTTTTATTTTGTTATCGTTACGTTTGTATTTATCCTTAAAAAAGAGTTTTGCTAAAGATTTATATAAAGCGTGATCACATGATGTTCCTTTAGCTAGTGATATTAAGCCATCTCGGAGAACTTGATATTCTAAAGTTATTTTCCCATCTTTTTTTCGTTGGATTTTTTTCACTTGTGAGAGTGTTTTCCCGATATCATCATAATTCACAAATTCATTTAATCCATATTTTATCAGTAAATCTACTCCCTCTCCATCGTATGGGATTTTAATTTCTTCAGGTTTTGCTTTAATGTAGTTTCCAAAATGTATAATCCCTTTAACACTGCTACAGGAGTTATCAACAGCAAATGTAATTCCTATGTGTGAAGGAAAGAATGTGTTGGTAGTATATTTAGGTTGAGTATCCGTTTTATCAGGTTCGTCAGTATCCTCTTTAAAAATTTCTTTTTCTCTACCTTCTTCATCAACTATATCTGAATTTAAATTTACTATATCATCCTCGTCCTCATCTTTCATTTCCTGTTCACCGTTATCACCTGCATTTGATTGTAATTGTTTTGGAAACAAAATGCCTGAAAAATAGCGGTGTAATGGTTTGCCCTCAATAACTTCATCACTAAAGTCTTGTTTACAATGAAAAAGGTCTGAACCAGGACCTATTATCTCTTTTCGTATTCGTTCAATAACAATGTTCCTATTCTCTTTTATTTTCATAACTCAATTAATTGTAGGGTTTCTTCTTCCAAAATTTCTATATTATCATGAAAGACTTCTTTGCGAGTTACAATATGGACTGGCATGAATTCATCAATAAAGTATTGTAATGTCTTTTCATTAAAATCACGCTTTTGTAGAATTTCACCAATTTCTTCTTTCATTAAAAATAAACGTAGTTCTTGTTTCAATCCTCGCCCAAGTACAATCATTGTACTATTATATGTTGTTTTAGATTTTAAAATTGGCTTTAAAATTGTATTAATTTCGCTTTCTGGCTTATCTTGGTAATGAAGTTTGAAAATAGCTCTCAAGTCGTTATTGAACATAGGAAATTTCCTTAAACTTTTTTCTCCACCATACGTGTCAAGAGTTGCTTTTTTTATCCGAAGTCCTTTTTCATGGAGCTTATTATAAAGAACCTCACTTCCAAATCTATATCTTAATTCCATAATTATTTCCTTCCAGAATATAGAATGTTCCTCTACTTTTCCAAAAATTTCTGGTTCAGTTTCAACAGCAATTTGATATAAATTTTCTGCTAATTGATCTTTAGGATAAATCCTGATTTTGTCTCCAACTCTAATTTTATAAACTTTGTTCAAGTTACCCTTATCAGTAAAAACAGTATCGCTACTTTCTAAAATCAAAATCTTTTTATTGGTAGATATCTTATAAAGAAGTTTTTCTTCAGTCTCATTGAGCAATAGGTCACATTCGTTTTTATAACCTTCATAGACCTTATTATTCATTTCGTCCAAGCGGGATACAATACTATTAATCGTAGTGCTAATATCTATTACATTATCTCTAACTTCTTTGTATTCAATACCACAAATTTCAAATCGATCTTTTGACTTTATTTGTGATTCAATTAGTTTTTTTCTTAAGTCGAGATACTTGTGATAAAGATTTTTTTCCTGTTTGTAAACAACTAATCGTATTTCATTATCTAAACTGTAAAGATATTCAAAGTCTTTTTGTCCATTAAACGAATGAAAAACTAAAATTTTATTTTGAGTATCTAATTTTTTTAATGCTGTCCTGAATTATTCATAAAAATGAAAAAAATGCGGGTAAATATACTGTTATTCCATTGAATTTCAGTATATTTGTTGTAGATAAAACCCCGCACTATGGACAAAGATAAAATAAAAAAAGCATCCTTC
>JALNZU010000069.1 GCA_023229245.1 Bacteroidales bacterium
AATATTTCTGATCAGCACACTATCTAACCTGACAGCCTGACCGTAGTAATGCCCTTCGAAACTTATCTCAAGCTTTTCCTGAGCAGTAATGCTGCTTCCAAAAATAATTATTTGAAACAACACTAAGGAATAGTACACTCTTTTCATATACTGCTTATTGTATTTATTTGAAAGTACCAAACTGGCGGATTTTTTTCTGATAGCTTTCATTGCTTTGATGTTTTAATCGGTAAAAATAAGAACTTTTTAGAAATAAATAAAATTTATGAGATAAAATGTGATGTTAATCCGATACCTATCTATAACCAATTTTTTACTTAGTACTTCACTAATTTCGTTGTTTCGCTTGTACCATCTTCAAAGCGGGTTACCAACAGGTAGAGGCCGGGAGGCTGATACCCCAGATCGAAAACAAGTATTTGATCCATTGGCATCAGGGTTTCCATTCCTATTTGTTGACCCTTTTGGTTAAACAACCTAAAGCTGCTGATCTTTTCCCTGCCGGGTGATATCACCTTAAAGCTCTGACCAAAAGGGTTAGGACTTACCTGCACACGGGCGTTTACCAACAGGTTTTCAGGCAACCCGACTACTGTCTGGTTTTCTATAGCTCCCATATCTATACGTATGCCATAGATACGCGGGTTGCCACGCAAATCAGTTGCAGGCAGGTTGAGACCACTAGTGTCGGGTGTGCCCGTATTCACACAGGGCGAGCTGTCAAGTAGCGACCAGTCGGCAGAAAGACCATCGTAATCAGGTCCTGCATCAGGAGTAGGATTTACAAACTGCGGATCATCCTGAATATTACCCTCACCCTGATAATAAATAGCTTCATCCGGATTACAGGAGTATGCGAAATCAGCAATAACAGGATCAGGTGACCATAATTGTATTGGATTCAGATATTTATCTTCATCACTTCTATTATTAAATATGATCATGTTTCTCATTTTTATGTTAGGACTATGAAACACCACTCCACAAATCTTATGATTGAATCCTTTATTATTTACGATAGTATTATTATAATAAGAGGAGATTGATAATGTGTGTCCATTAAAAATAGCAGATCCTCTATTGTTCACAATTACATTATTGTATATTAAGCATTTATATGATGTTTCATAAACAGCTCCTTGCCCAATATTGTTGGAAATAATATTATCAGAAACAATTGAATTATTTGTTTGTGAACCTAGCCATATCGCAGCACCATTTCCATTAATCGCTGTTCCCCATGCATTTTCACTAAATCGAACAGCTCGATTTTCTCTGAAAATATTATTGGATACTTCAGCTTTATTCACTTTATTTATCCAAAGCGCCCCACCATGTTGTAAAGTAGAATTACTAATAAAATAATTGTTTCTGATGATTAAGCTTTGTAAATTGATTGCATATACAGCTCCACCAGAAAAAGTTGATCTGTTATGCGCAAACCTAGAATTTGAAATCTCCAAATGTGAATACACATTACAATAAATTGCTCCACCTTTTAAGTTTTCGTTAGAAGGATCCAATGGATACGCTCCAGGATCAACAGCTTTCCCATAATAAAAATGACAATAATTTATGATGGAAGTATCATATTGATTCTGAAGAAACTTGATTCCACCCCATCCTCCTGCAAGAGTGGCTGTATCGCCAAAACTGTTCGTATCGGCTATAGTGAAAATAATGGGAAGCTTATCAGAACCAATGGCAATCAGCTTGCCATAAATATCTATGCTATAGTTATCCTGAAACTCAACATATACGCCAGGGTTAATAGTAAGTGTAGCAGGATACTCCACCACTATATCATTATATATCCTAACAGTATCGGAGGCCCAGATAGTATCATTTTCAATGAATTGTTGACCAATTGATTGTTTTTGTGCTAAAAAGATAGTACAAATTATAAAAAGTGAGATAATTAGAGTCTTCATGGTTTAATTATATTAAAAAAGTTTGTGATATATCCGGAACATGGAATCCATGCTCCGGATAATTAAAAATTAATCAATAGGCGGAATATAAATTGGTATTCCATACCAGATTAAATATTTATGCCAATACTCTCCATCTGATGGATCTGGATTATTCGTCCACAGATCTAATAATCTAAAATAAAGGCTATCTATAAACTCGCCTGGAGGTGTATCTTGTTTATTATTATAAATTATATAATGTCCTTCTTTTAAAAAGTAGCGCAAGCTATCATAAGTAATACATGGATTTGTGTCAGCTTCTTTATAAAAGATCCTACCAGGATAATTCTCTTGTGAAATAATATCTGAATTATCAACATTTATCCAAGAATTATGTGGGAAAGGAAGTTCCATTTTTGGATTGTTAAACCTGCGTTTCAGCTCCTGACCTGCATCACTTTGTCCAAAATAGCTGCTATCGCATCGTCCGATCATATTACCATAAAACCAATTATCTTCAGTAGTGATAGGCTCGTAAATAATTAGCGGATTAATACCTATTCCAGCGATTAGCTCCATATCAAAATCTCCTGATTTCATAGTGGATTCCTGTAAATCAGCAATAATCAAAAATTTATGATCAGAATCTATGTTTGCCAATTCTGTTTGTAAATCTGCAACCATCTGATTGTAAACTGTAGCTACACTACTCATACTGACAGCACCGCTTTCGTTGACAGCCAATGAATAGCTGCGCCTATAAGTAAACACATCATCAAAAGTAGTATCTGTAGCCTGTTGTACATTAAACAATGCTTCCAAATACCACATGGCACTATCGGGCGAGAGTAACTCTTCGCTCTTAAGACCGGATTTGATTTTTTGGTTAAAATTGTTGAGTTTACTCCACAAAGCCATTGCTTCAGGAGTATAAATTTCATCGGTATTATCTTTGTTGACAAATCCACGTTCTTTTTGACAGGAAGAAAATACCGAAAGAATTAAAACTAAAATTACTAAAGTGAAATAATTATTTTTTTTCATGGTCAATTGTATTAAATGTTGTATTTTATTTTGACTTCTTGTCTTGTTTGTTTTTCCATTGAAGGTTATCAGCCGAATGAAAAATCTCATGCGGCCTAAGGCTGATAAATTTATTCTTGCCCAATCTGAAGATAAATTTGTTTTTTAATGTAAGTAAACCATAGTTCAATGAAAAATCTGAAAGCTCAATACGTTTGATGACCTTAAAGAAAACAGCACCTCCGAGAAATGATAGGGAAAAAGATATAACCCTCTGTTTATCTGTTGTATATACGATTTCCATTAATCGAATAACTAATAACAGATACAGTTTATCGAGTACCATCAAGGCTGTCAGATAATTGATTGCTTTCATTGCTTTGATGTTTTAATCGGTAAAAATAAGAACTTTTTAGAATAAAACAAATTTATCAGGATAAAATGTGTTGAATCAGGCCGCTATCTATAACCAATTTTTCACTTAGTACTTCACTAATTTCGTTGTTTCGCTTGTACCATCTTCAAAGCGGGTTACCAACAGGTAGAGGCCGGGAGGCTGATACCCCAGATCGAAAACAAGTATTTGATCTATTGGCATCAGGGTTTCCATTCCTATTTGTTGACCCTTTTGGTTAAACAACCTAAAGCTGCTGATCTTTTCCCTACCGGGTGCTATCACCTTAAAGCTCTGTCCAAAAGGGTTAGGACTTACCTGCACACGGGCGTTTACAAACAGGTTTTCAGGCAACCCGACTACTGTCTGGTTTTCAATAGCTCCCATATCTATACGTATGCCATAGATACGAGGGTTGCCACGCAAATCAGTTGCAGGCAGGTTGAGACCACTAGTGTCGGGTGTGCCCGTATTCACACAGGGCGAGCTGTCAAGTAGCGACCAGTCGGCAGAAAGACCATCGTAATCAGGTCCTGCACCGGGAGTAGGGTTTACAAACTGTGGATCATCCTGAATATTACCCTCACCCTGATAATAAATAGCTTCATCCGGATTGCAAGAGTATGCAAAATCGGCAATAACAGGATCAAACGAATAAACTTGAATCGGTTTATAACCATAGTAATCAGAGATGTTCCCATGTACGATGTTGTTTCTCATCAAAATGTTTTTACTAAAGAAAACTATTCCACACATATTATGAAAAAACCCATTATTATTTACAATAGTATTGTTAGTATATGATGAAACGGAAAGCGAATGACCAATCATTGAACCTGGCCCTCTGTTATTTGCTATTATATTATTGAAAACTGAGCAATTATAGCTTGTTTCATATAATGCAGCATTTGGAGATATATTATTCGTAATCATATTATTGAAAATAACTGAATTATTTGTTTGTGCCCCTAACCACATCGCAGCGCCTGCACCAGTAATAGCAATCCCCCATGCATTTTCACTAAATCGAACAGCTTGATTTTCTCTGAAAATATTATTGGATACTTCAGCTTTATTCACTTTATTTAGCCAAAGTGCCCCACCATATTGTAAAGTAGAATTACTAATAAAATAATTGTTTCTGATGATTAAGCTTTGTAAATTGATTGCATATACAGCTCCACCAGAAAATATTGATCTGTTATGCGCAAACCTAGAATTTGAAATCTCCAAATGTGAATACACATTACAATAAATTGCTCCACCTTTTATGTTTTCGTTAGAAGGATCCAATGGATACGCTCCAGGATCAACAGCTTTCCCATAATAAAAATGACAAAAACTTATGATGGAAGTATCATATTGATTCTGAAGAAACTTTATCCCACCCCATCCTCCTGCAAGAGTGGCTGTATCGCCAAAACTATTCGTATCGGCTATAGTGAAAATAATGGGAAGCTTACCAGAACCAATGGCAATCAGCTTGCCATAAATATCTATGCTATAGTTATCCTGAAACTCTACATATACGCCAGGGTTAATAGTAAGTGTAGCAGGATACTCCACCACTATATCATTATAGATCCTAACAGTATCGGAGGACCAGATAGTATCGTTTTCAATGAATTGTTGACCAATTGATTGTTTTTGTGCTAAAAAGATAGTACAAATTATAAAAAGTGAGATAATTAGAGTCTTCATGATTTAATCATATTACATATTAAAAACGTTTGTGATTTATCCGGAGCATGGAATCCATGCTCCGGATAATTAAAAATTAATCAATAGGCGGAATGTGAATTGGTGTTCCATATATAATTTGATATTTATGCCAATACTCTCCATTTTGTGGATCTGGATTATTCGTCCACAGGTCTAATAATCTAAAATAAAGGCTATCTATAAACTCGCCTGGAGGTGTATCATGTTTATTATTATAAATTATATAATACCCTTCTTTTAAAAAATAGCGCAAGCTATCATAAGTAATACATGGATTTGTGTCAGCTTCTTTATAAAAGATCCTACCAGGATAATTCTCTTGTGAAATAATATCTGAATTATCAACATTTATCCAAGAATTATGTGGGAAAGGAAGTTCCATTTTTGGATTGTTAAACCTGCGTTTCAGCTCCTGACCTGCATCACTTTGTCCAAAATAGCTGCTATCGCATCGTCCGATCATATTACCATAAAACCAATTATCTTCAGTAGTGATAGGCTCGTAAATAATTAGCGGATTAATACCTATTCCAGCGATTAGCTCCATATCAAAATCTCCTGATTTCATAGTGGATTCCTGTAAATCAGCAATAATCAAAAATTTATGATCAGAATCTATGTTTGCCAATTCTGTTTGTAAATCTGCAACCATCTGATTGTAAACTGTAGCTACACTACTCATACTGACAGCACCGCTTTCGTTGACAGCCAATGAATAGCTGCGCCTATAAGTAAACACATCATCAAAAGTAGTATCTGTAGCCTGTTGTACATTAAACAATGCTTCCAAATACCACATGGCACTATCGGGCGAGAGTAACTCTTCGCTCTTAAGACCGGATTTGATTTTTTGGTTAAAATTGTTGAGTTTACTCCACAAAGCCATTGCTTCAGGAGTATAAATTTCATCGGTATTATCTTTGTTGACAAATCCACGTTCTTTTTGACAGGAAGAAAATACCGAAAGAATTAAAACTAAAATTACTAAAGTGAAATAATTATTTTTTTTCATGGTCAATTGTATTAAATGTTGTATTTTATTTTGACTTCTTGTCTTGTTTGTTTTTCCATTGAAGGTTATCAGCCGAATGAAAAATCTCATGCAGCCTATGGTTGATGAATTTATTCTTGCCCAAACTGAAGATAAATTTGTTTTTTAATGTAAGTAAACCATAATTCAATGAAAAATCTGAAAGCTCAATACGCTTGATGACCTTAAAGAAAACTGCATCTCCGAGAAATGATAGGGGAAAAGATATAACCCTCTGTTTATCTGTTGTATATACAATTCCCATTAATCGAATAACTAATAACAGATACAGTTTATCGAGTACCATCAAGGCTGTCAGATAATTGATTGCTTTCATTGCTTTGATGTTTTAATCGGTAAAAATAAGAACTTTTTAGAATAAAA
>JALNZU010000005.1 GCA_023229245.1 Bacteroidales bacterium
CCATTTTTCTTCGTGATTGGGCTACAACAGTAAAAGCACTTTTTTTATTCATAACATTTGATTGTCTTCAAAGTTAATAATAGTAATGGTTTTGGAGGTTTTTAGCATTAATTTTGTCCATTAAGCCTGAATTAATGCAGGTCATTCTATGGTTGAAAGCTACCGAAAACTGAAATTCAACCCCTTGTACATCTCAAAGATTATTATTTTCGTGCCTTTGCAACAATTGCTTTGTCGAAATTGTTAAACAATTTTACTTCATACATACATGACAAAAAAAATTATAAAACGTAGCATAGGTGTTTTACTGACCATAGGTGTTTTGTTACTATTGTTTTTCAACAAGGGTGGTTTTTTCAGCCGTTCGGCTGATCGATCGGCCTTAACCGGCACCCGGCAACAGGCTGTGTTACCTGTACGGGCTACTGTGGTGTATCCCGAGCCAATGAAAGACCTGATAGTAGTAACCGGCTCGCTGCTGCCCGATGAGCAGGTTGAACTATCTGCCGAAGCTTCGGGACGTATAGAAACTATTTATTTTGAAGAAGGCCGGCCAGTAAAAAAAGGTGATCTGTTGGTTACCATCAATAATGCCGACCTGCAAGCACAAATTTCACGTAATGAGTATCAGTTGAAATTGGCCAAAGATAGGGAAGCTCGTCAACGTATCTTGTTTGAAAGGGAAGCCATCAGCCAGCAAAACTATGATCAGGTTGTAACCGAGATGAACTCTTTACAGGCTGAAGCAGAGCTTTTACAAGCTCAGTTAGACAAAACGATGATCAAAGCTCCTTTCGATGGTGTGTTGGGCCTGCGGTTGCTGAGCGAAGGAAGTTATGTAAGCCCGGGTACAAAAATTGTCAGGTTAGCCCGCTCCATGCCATTGAAGATTGACTTTAGTGTACCTGAACGCTATGCAAGTTATATCCATATTGGTACACCGCTGAAGTTTAGAGTAGAAAACCATACCGGCAACTTTGATGCAGTGGTATATGCTGTTGAACCAGTCATTGATCCAAAAAGCAGAAGTTTGAACGCCAGAGCATTATATCCTAACGAAAAGGGCCATTTGGTTCCTGGCACTTTTGCCCGTATAGAGATAGCCGCATCTAATCTGTTGGATGCATTGCAGGTACCAGCCGAAGCCATCATACCCGAGATGGGTACTAACAAAGTGTTTGTGTATCGAAATGGACTTGCACAACAAATGCTTATAGTGGCAGGCTTGCGTACAGAAAGTCATGTACAGATACTGGAAGGCTTGCAGGCAGGAGATACCGTGCTTACCTCCGGATTGTTACAGCTTCGTTCGGGTATGCCTGTTGAACTATCCCAAATTCGTTAAGCCATGAGTTTATCTTCACTAAGTATTCAACGGCCGGTATTGGCTACTGTTATGTCGATTGTGATCATTCTGTTTGGGATCATAGGCATGATGTCGTTGGGAGTGCGTGAATATCCCAGCGTTGATCCACCCATCATTACAGTAAGCACTAGTTATGTGGGAGCTAATGCCGATGTGATCGAAACACAGATTACCGAGCCCTTGGAAGAATCGATCAACGGGATAGCAGGAATCCGATCGCTAAGCTCTATCAGCCGTGATGGTGCTAGTAGCATCACTGTCGAGTTTGATCTGTCGATTGATTTAGAGACGGCAGCTAACGACGTGCGCGATAAGGTGTCGCGAGCGTTATGGAAACTCCCACCCGATGCCGAGCCACCTATAGTAGCTAAAGCCGATGCCGATGCTAATGCAATCATTTTTTTGAATATCAAAAGCGAACAGCGTTCTTTGCTCGAACTAACCGAAATAGCTGAACGAACCTTTAAAGAAGCTCTGCAAACCATACCTGGTGTTAGCGAAATACAAATCTGGGGAGCTAAGGAATATTCTATGCGACTGTGGATAGATCCTTCACTGCTGATGGCATATAACCTTAGCCCCCTGGATGTTCGAAATGCATTGCAACGAGAAAACCTAGAGCTGCCCTCCGGCCGGATCGAAGGCAATACAGTGGAACTTACCGTTCGAACTTTAAGCCGGTTACAAACCGTAGAAGATTTTAATAACCTTATAATCAGCGAAACAGAAAATGCAATTATTCGCCTGCGAGATCTGGGATATGCCGAGCTTTATCCCCTAAATGATCGTACTATACTCCGTCGCGACGGAATACCTATGGTAGGTAATGCCATCATACCACAACCCGGCTCAAACCATATCGAAATTGCCGATGAGTTGTACAGACGATTGGACAGGATCAAAACAAATCTGCCGGAAGATATTGAGATAGGTATAGGCTTTGACAATACTGATTATATACGAGATGCCATCACCGAAGTAGAACAAACTATTTATCTGGCTTTTATTCTGGTAGTTTTAGTGATCTTTTTCTTTCTACGCGACTGGCGTACCACCTTGATTCCGGTAACCGTTATCCCTATCTCACTGATAGGCGCCTTCTCTATCATGTATTTTGCCGGATTTTCGATCAACATACTTACTTTACTTGGATTAGTTCTGGCTATTGGAATAGTGGTAGATGATGCCATAGTGGTGATTGAAAACATCTATACCAAGATTGAGCAGGGGATGCCTCCTCGTCAGGCAGGGTTAGAAGGATCGGCAGAGATTTTCTTTGCTATCGTTGCAACGACTATCGCTCTGGCTACAGTTTTTCTTCCTGTAATTTTTCTGGAAGGTATTACCGGACGACTATTTCGAGAGTTTGGGGTAGTGTTATCGGGCTCGGTTATCATATCGGCTTTTGTGGCATTAACCCTAACACCAATGCTCTCAACCCGTTTGCTTAAACCCAGAGATAAACAAAACTGGCTATACGAAAAAACCGAACCATTTTTTAACTATCTGACTACAGCCTACGAGAACAGTCTGAAGGCTTTTCTCCACCGTCGATGGCTTGCCTTTGTGATCATTATTGTTTCGGCAGCTTTGATCTTTCTTCTGGGAAGTCAGCTGTCGTCAGAGTTAGCTCCTTTAGAAGACCGCTCTGGCATGATGGCCCGTGCTGTAGGCCCCGAAGGTAGCACTTTTGAGTTTATGGAAAGCTATGTGAAAGAGGTCATACAGCTGATAAACCGCGAGGTGCCCGAAACCTATTCCTTAGTAACTATTACATCGCCCGGATATGGAGGTGCAAGCTCGGTGAACTCGGCCGTAGCACGTATCCGACTGATTGAACCAGATCAAAGAAAAAGAACCCAACAGGAAATAGCAGATGCATTGACAGTTGAATTAGCTAAACTTAGTCAGGTACGTACTTTTGTCATGCAAGATCAGTCAATAGGCCAAAGAGGAGGTATGCCAGTTCAATATGTCGTTCAAGCTCCTAATCTAGATGACTTGAAAAGGATATTACCCGATTTTATGAGCGAAGTGATGAAAAGCGATGTGTTCCAGTTTGCCGATCTGAACCTGAAGTTTAACAAACCCGAACTCCAAGTATCTATCAACCGTGAGAAAGCACGCTCTATGGGAGTGTCGGCACAAGATATTGCACAAACCTTGCAACTTACCCTTAGCGGACAACGGTTTGGATATTTTATTATGAATGGCAAGCAGTATCAGGTAGTAGGACAGTTAGAAAGATCGCATCGTCAGCAGCCAATGGATTTAGAAAATCTGTTTGTGAAAAATAAAGACGGTCAGATGATACAGCTTTCTAATCTGGTAACGCTGACCGAACAAACAAACCCACCTGCCTTGTACAGATATAATCGTTTTGTGTCGGCTACTATCTCGGCTAATCCGGTTACCGGTAAGACTATTGGGGATGGGATAGAAGAAATGAATCGCATTGGGCAGTTGGTGTTGGACGATACCTTTAGTACCGCTTTAGCCGGAGCATCCAAAGACTTTGAAGAAAGCTCTTCAAGCTTAGTGTTTGCGTTTACACTTGCCCTGATCCTGATATTTTTAGTACTGGCAGCCCAGTTTGAAAGCTATCGCGACCCGCTAATCATTATGTTTACAGTTCCTTTAGCATTAGCCGGAGCCGTCATCACACTATGGTATTTCAATAAAACCCTGAATATATTCAGTCAGATAGGTATTATTATGCTCATAGGCTTGGTATCGAAAAACGGTATCTTAATAGTTGAATTTGCCAATCAGCGTAAGGCTGCAGGATGGAACAAAGCTGACGCCATTTTGAATGCAGCCGTTGTGCGTTTCCGACCTATCTTAATGACCAGTTTATCAACCATATTAGGTGCTGTACCTATTGCTCTGGCATTAGGAGCTGGATCGGCAAGCCGAGCCTCGATGGGTACAGCTATTATCGGTGGATTGACCTTTTCAACATTGCTTACCTTATATGTGATACCTGCCATGTATAGCTATATATCTGAGAAAGATAAATCGACATCAAATGTGGGAAAAATAGAAGAAATGAATGAAATAGCCACAGAGGAGTTGAAACCATGAGAAAGATATCAATAGGTTTTATCATGGCGTATCAACAAAAATTATCAAACTTTAAAAGGATGAAGCAGTATATATGGATCATTCTGTTAGCCGGTATGCTGATGAATGACGGGCTTCAAGCACAGGAAAAGTTAGATCTCAAACAAGCCATACAGATCGGTATGGAACAAAACTACGGGATCAGATTAGTTGAACAAGATGTGGCTATTGCAAAAAATAACCGGCAAGTTGGGAATGCCGGTATGCTACCCGTGCTCAACATAAGTGGGTCACAGAATTATAGTACGACTAATTCAAGGCAGGAGTTTTTTGAAGGTAGGATAAACGATATTGATGGAGCCAGATCGGATGCACTGAATGCGGGTATACAGCTTAACTGGACTATTTTCGACGGATTGGCTATGTTCAGAAGACTAGACCAGCTCGCATTGTTAGAGGAAAAATCTGAACTAGAACTACTGTTGGAAGTAGAACAGACGATCAACAATATATATACGTTGTATTATACCTTGGTACAACTATATCAGCAGCGCATTGTCATCGAAAAAACATTAGCTATTGGGTTAGAACGATATCAGTTGGCTGCCAGTAACTTAGAGACCGGTGCAGGCTCCAGATTAGAGTTGCTGCAGGCACAAGTTGATCTGAATGCCGATAGTGCGTTGTATGTTAACCTGCAGGATCAGTGTTCACAAATAAGTATTCAACTCAATCAGCTGATGGGGCGTACACCTAATATCCGCTTTACTGTGGAAGATTCCATACAATTTAATCCTCACCTTGATCTGGAAATACTAACACAGCAAATGCTTGAGAATAATACTCTGTTAACTCTGGCACGAAGGGATGAACAATTAGCTCAATTAGCACTGAAAGAACTAAAAGGCCGGCAGTTGCCCGAGATAGGAATAAATCTGGGATACAATTATACCGATCAACATAGCCAATCGGGATTTATGCTTCAGAACCGATCGGCAGGCATTGCCTATGGTGTAAATGCTACCATGAATTTGTTCAACGGATTGAATACACGAAGAGAAAAACAAAATATCAAGATCGGGATTGAGCGTAACCGGATACGTACCGAATCATTAGAAACAGAATTGATGGCAGAATTGCTTCAATATCATAATAGCTATACCAATAAGCTGCGGCTACTTGCTATGGAACGGCAAAATCTGTTTACAGCTAACGAAAATCTCGATATTGCATCCGAGCGCTTTAAAGTAGGCGATCTGCCAGGCCTCGAATTTCGTGAAGCACAACGAAACTTCCTGGCAGCCGAACTGCGATACAACAATCTGATGCTCGAAATAAAAATTTTAGAAACCGCATTGTATCAGCTCTCGGCAAACTTATCAATACGCTAAAAAATTTCCGTACTGATCCGGCTTGTTAAAAGATTATCTTCAGAACAGGGCAGAAAGTATAGATCGTACTTTGTATATTTGTAGCTTACTATTTGTTTGTAAAATGAAGTAGATATCCTTCAAGCTGTTTTTGATCATTGTTACTACATGAAAAGTACTTAGAAATCAGACTAAACAAGTATCTATTGTGTGATTTTAAGTGATGTAAAATAATTTGAGAAAAAACATATGCAAATAGATATATCCACTTTACAACTGATAATTGATCAGCTTGATGGGGCTGTTTTTGTGTTAGATGAACAAGGATTTATTTTGTTTACTAACCATGCCGGAGGAAAGTTGCTGAATGCCGAACCGGATGAACTTTTAAAGCAGAATTTCTTTTCAAGAGTTGCTTCTATAGAACATTTTGACCCTACAATCAATACACAACAGGATAACGATCGGCAAGCAACCTATGTGTTGTCGTTTAAAGATCAGGACAAGACAACAGTTGAATGGCCTTTCAGCAAACAACTCATTCACGAGAATGGAAAATCCTATATTATTTGGCAACAGCTAGCCTATAAGGGACACCTCACCGACGAGCTAAACAGAGATGATTACTATTTATCCCTTTTAAACACCATCCCTGATTTGTTGTTTGTGATGAATCCGCAGCGACAAGTTACTGCTTTTCACAGCCTTTCATACAGCGAATTGTATAAGTCGCCTGATGTGATCATGGGAAAAACGTTTTCACAGCTACTGCCCGAAAACGTGTCAACTGTTATTAACGAGGCGTTGAATCAGGCAGAAAAGCACGGATTTGCAAAAGGATATGTGTATTGCTTAGAAATACATGGAGTTGAACAATGGTATGAACTATCGGTCAAATATGCGCAAACTAGTATAAAGGCTACGTTTATTGCACTGATACGTAATATAAGTCAATCACGACAGTATGAACATGAGATAGCCGAATACGAAGCCCGATTTCGTAGCTTTATCGACCAAAGCAATCATGGTTCTGTATTAATTGATGAACAAGGACAAATCGTGATTTGGAGTAAGGCGATGACACAAATAACAGGTGTCACAGCAACTGAAGTTAGCGGAAAGTATATATGGGAAGTGTTGTCGGATATGCTGCCCGAAAGCAAACAAGATTTAACAAAACTCCAAAATAAGCTCAAGCAAAATATATTAGATTTCTATAGCGGGAAGAATTCCTATTTTGCCGGCCATACCATAGAACGGCAAATTGTGAATGCCAATGGTGAGTCAGTAATAGTGAGTACCATGTATTTCCCGGTTCATTACAAAGACAAAACTATCTTAGGAGCTATCATCTCGGATATTACCAAGCAAAAGCGAATGGAGCTTGCTCTACGAGAAAGTGAGGAATATATCCGAACCTTGTATTACGACTCGCCGGTAACTGTATTGGTCATCGACTCAGACGATTATACCATTTTTGATATGAATAATGCAGCCCTGCAGTTTTTTGGGTATACCTCAAGGGAAGAAATACTCAATAGCTCAGTGTTTAATTTAATGCCTCAAAAGAAGGAAATTAAAATACAGTTCAAAAATCATATCCAAAGAATTGAACATGACCCTATTGTTAGTTTTGAGTCGGAATTCTTGAGATCTAATGGCGAATTGTGTATTGCTAAAGTGCATTCAATGAACTTGTCGCTGAAAAATAAAAATTTAACGCAATGCACCTTAATTGATATTACCCAGCGAAGTAAGTTGGAAAATGAACTGCTTGCTAATAACGAACAACTTCGGTTAGTCACTCATCTATCTATGCGTTTTATAAACTTACCGGCTGATTTGATTGAAACCGAAATAAATAATACTATGGCCCAGATAGGAACCTTTACTGGAGTTGACAGGGTGTATATCTTTGATTATCACTGGCAGGATGGCTATATGCAAAATACATTTGAATGGTGTGCAACAGATATAACACCACAAATAGAAAACTTACAACATCTTCTGAACGATGAATTTCCTGATTGGGTTGCAGCTCATAAAACCGGACAAATGACTTATTATCCATCTATAGCAGCCTTGCCCCAAACCGACAGCCTACGCCTGACACTCGAAGCTCAATCAGTTAAATCATTGATAACGATTCCATTGATGATGGATGGCAATAATTGTCTTGGTTTTGTTGGGCTTGATTCAGTGAAAGAAGAAAGGGCATTTAATGATTTTACGATATCACTGCTACAAATTTTTGCCGAACTGCTAACCAATCTTAAAATTAAACAAAATGTATCTGAATTGCTGGAAAAGAATAGGACTATCCTTGAAGAGCAAAATGAACAGTTGATCAGACAAAATGAAGAGATCAACAAAAAAAATATTGAATTAGACCACCAAAGGGAAAAGGCAGAAAAAAGCGATCAGCTAAAAACAGCTTTTTTAAATAATGTGTCGCATGAAATACGAACTCCTTTGAACGGGATCATCGGATTCTCACAGTTTTTAAATGAAGACGATCTTAGTCAGGAAGACAGGGAAGAGTTTGTATCCGCATTGAATATTAGCGTCAACCGATTGACAGATACCATTAATAATATCATGGATACATCCCTGATCATGTCAGGTAATTTAAACATACATTTTGAACCCGTACAGCTTCAATTATTAGCTGAAGAGATATATTTTAGATTCAACCCAGATGCAGTAGCAAAAGAATTAGATTTCGAT
Organism: Bacteroidales bacterium; assembly: GCA_023229245.1. Classification (GTDB taxonomy): domain Bacteria; phylum Bacteroidota; class Bacteroidia; order Bacteroidales; family F082; genus JALNZU01. Next base: position 8,527 of record JALNZU010000005.1, read on the forward strand.
TATTCGGTCGAAGGTAGTGATGTTGAGTTTGTTACAGATTATTCTATGCTCAAAAAAATACTTAACGAATTGGTTTTAAATGCTATAAAATATACTGCGGTTGGAAAGATTGCTTTTAGCATGCACTACGACCACCAACAGTTGCAAATTTGGGTAGAAGATACTGGAAAAGGGATCTCCGATTCTGCCTTTTCACGCATTTTCAATCCTTTTGAACAGGAAGATGTGTCAAGTACCCGCCAATTTGAAGGCAGCGGATTAGGTCTGGCAATAGTAAAAGGTTTTGTCGACTTGCTGAATGGAACTATACAGATTAGTTCACAAGCCGATATAGGAACTATGATTATGCTAACCATACCCAATCAGGTGAAAACACAAGAAGAAAATATGATAAAAGAAAAAGAAAAAAAAGAAACAACAACAGCCAAAAGCACTATCTTGGTTGTTGAAGACGAAGAATTGAACGTGATGTATGTCAAACGAATTTTCAAACAGGATAATTTTAACCTGCTCTTTGCAAGAAATGGAGAATTAGCTGTTGAGATAGTTGATCAAACGCCTGCTATAGACCTGATACTAATGGATATTAAAATGCCTGTTATGGATGGTCTTGAAGCGACACGTCTTATCAAAGAATCAAAACCCGATATACCCGTCATAGCTGTAACAGCATATGCCACCAGCGATGATCGTCATGCTGCATTATCGGCCGGTTGTGATGACTATATCTCAAAACCATTCGTTGCAAAAGATTTGATGGAAATTGTCAGAAAATTTATTTGAGTATCATTGAACTGTTTAACCTTTTATAACGAGCTGTCTATCAGTAACTGCCATAGCCGGCTACATAATAAGTATATCAATATCTTATTGAGATGGTAAAGCCCGGGCTTTTATATCGCTTTTTGAAATGGTATGTACCAATAGGACTGCATGTTTTTTACCGAAAACTACAAGTATCGGGATTGGAGCATGTTCCTTTGAAAGGGCCTGTGATCTTTGCTGTCAATCATCAAAATGCTTTCATGGATGCGTTGGTGGTTGCTTCAACAACAGCCCGGAATCCATGGTTTATTACCAGAGCTAGTGTGTTTCGCTCTGCCACCGCCCGTTATTGGCTTGATAAGCTGCAAATGCTGCCAATCTATAGATTTCGGGATGGACATGCAGAAATGAAAAAGAACGATCAGGCTTTTGCCCGATTAAAAAATTTATTACATCAAGAACAAGCGGTGTTAGTGTTCCCCGAAGGAAATCATAACCGGCAATGGAAACTGCGACCCCTTCAAAAAGGAATTGCACGAATCGCATTCGACTTTGAATCAGAAGCCGAATTTCTGGCACCATTGAAAATAATTCCAGTGGGATTGCAATACGAAAACCATTTGCACAGTGGCTCCGATCTGCTTGTTTCGTATGGACAGGCTGTTGAAGTAATTGATTATCAAAAAGAATATAAATCGAATCCGGCTAAAGCGATGCATGCACTGATGGAAGAGCTTGCAAAGCGAATGCAGTCGATAATAGTGCATATCGAATCTCAAGAAAAATATGATGCCATATACAAATCAGTTACACAGCGAAATACATTGGAGAATGATTTAAAAGAGAGATTAAACAAGGATCAGAAATATGTAGAAGAGCTTTTAGAAAGAGATTCTATAATCGAACCTGATCAGCGGATGATTCCCAATACATGTGTGTTATATAAATGGATATATATTTTGCTGATCATCCCACATTTACTTTCATTATGGGTTGTCCGGTTGATGATTAAAAAGACGGTACGCGATGATCACTGGACTTCATCCTTAAAAATAGCCGGTATGTTGTTCATAGCTCCTCTTCTTTATTTACTACAAGCTTGTTTATTGGCTGTAGCAGGCATTTCATGGGTAGGTTTGTTGTTTTATTTTTTGCTTCTGCCTATAAGTGGTCGTTTGATTATTTTATTTCGTGCCCGGTGCCGGAAACATATTCTCTCATAAGAAATACCGGATGAATCGATACGTATTCTGATTTATATCCATTCCGGATTTTAAAGTGTGTCATTTCTATAGATCAGTATAGGTATTTCGGTTTGAAACAATAGTTTTTTTGTTAGACTGGGTCTGAAAAATTGAGTTAGCAGGTTTCTTTTTCTGTGTGTGATAGCCAGCATATCAATTTGTTTTTCTTGTACAAATGCTTCAATACTACTTACCTGATCATCAGTATCTATCATGATACATTCAATTTCTTGTCCACTTTGTACCTCTTTAAAGTGATCTTTTATTTGTTGCATCCATACTTTTTCCAATATTTCTCCTTCAATAGCTTGGAGGTGAACGCAGTATATTTTCACATCAAATGGTTTCACAAAGGCAATTAGCTGATGCAATGCATGTATGTCGGTAGTATCGAAGCGGGTGATAAAGGCAATGGAATGGGGCTTGAAAAAATTCATGGCATTAAATGCAGCAGGAACGCTTAACACAGGAACCGGACTATGTTCTATCAGCTTGGCTGTATTACTGCCCATGAAACCAGGCCCTTCTCTGCTTGTACCTTGAGTGCCCATCACTATAAGGCCTGGCTGATAGCTGTCGGCAATATCTAATATGCCATCTACTGTATGGCCACGAACTAAATCGTATTCCACTGTTACGCCTCTGATTTTTTCTGCACGGATACGATTTTTCAGTTGCTGGGCAATATCTTTGATCTTACGGGTGGCCTCTGCTTCCTGTTCCTTTAAAATTTCGTCTATATTAACCTGAAATGCAAACATTTCGTTATAGACGAATCCATCACTTAAATTGTTGAACCATACATTGAGCAATCGTATTCTTGCTTTTAAGACCCGTGCCAGATCCAAGGCATAATGGGCTGCCTGTATGCTGTGTTCAGAAAAATCGACCGGAACCAATATACGCCTTACCCGACGAAGATGTTTTACCATAGCTTCTTTTTCGATACCTGACGCTTGCATGAAAGGCTGTAGTAACTGCATAGCTTCAAGAGAATAATGCTCTGGAAATGAAAGGTCAACACCCGTGTCAGCTTGTTGAGTATTGCTTAGAAAACATGGGATATGTGCAAGCTCAAGCCGCATTTTTAACAATAAAGCTCTGCTATAACGCAGATTGCGGATAATAATGGTTTTTTCGTCTAAATGTGACATGGCGGTCTGTGTTTTTATTTTCTATAAAAATAATAGTTCATCAAACTAAAAGCAAGCTTTTTCGACAAATTATTATCTCAATTTTTACTCATACCTTTACAAACTTGTTTTTTGATCGATTCTGATACGGATATACTTTGCGTATAGTGTACTCAAAAGATACGATCAAAAAAATGTGAGGAATGTGTAGCAGCTTCATTTTTTTAGCTTATACACTTGCATTATGTACTAAAAATCACAAAAGTTTAAACTGATGTCCAAAAAAGATCATTCTAACACAAACTTTGATCGCATTAATATATCTCAATCCAACAGATCGGATGAGCATACGCATGTCACTTCTTCAAGAGCTGAGAAAGTTACTGGAAAACAGTATGATACCCAAGCGTCATATCGAAAAAGAGACGACCGTGATAAAAAACCTTTTAGTAAATCTGAAAGGCATAATCCTGAATCTACTCATAAAGCATCTGAATCTATAAAAAAAAGACCAAGAATCTCTCAGGGTGATGAGCAGAAAAGTCGGTTACCAAAGCCTCAAACCGATGTCATACGATTGAATAAATATCTGGCTGATGCGGGTGTTTGCTCAAGGAGGGAAGCCGATCAACTGATTGCCTCAGGTGCTGTTACAGTTAATGGGAAGGTGGTTACGCAGTTAGGTACCAAAGTGACCATATACGATAAAGTTGTGTATGGTGGTAAGCTCTTAAAGCGGGAAAGGCTACGCTATGTGTTGCTCAACAAGCCCAAAGATTACATCACTACTGCTGACGACCCTTTTGATAGGAAAACTGTCATGGACCTTGTAAAAGATGCTTGCTCCGAACGTATTTATCCTGTAGGACGTCTTGACCGGAATTCGTTGGGCCTGCTGCTGCTGACCAATGATGGAGAGCTGGCAAAAAAACTCACCCACCCCCGATATAAAGTAAATAAACTGTATCATGTGTTTTTAGATAAGCCCCTGACAAAGAATGATATGTTGCGTATGGTAGAAGGACTTGAATTGGAAGACGGAAAAGCAACAGTAGATGCTATTGCTTATGTGAAAGATGCGGTAGATAAACGGGAAGTAGGTGTAAAGCTACATTCGGGGAAAAACAGAATAGTACGACGTATCTTCGAGCATCTGGGATATCAGGTAGTCAGATTAGATAGGGTTGAATTCGCCGGATTGACCAAATTCAAGCTGCCACGAGGGAGATGGCGCCATCTGACTGAAGCAGAGATATCCATGCTCAAACGATTAAGATAAGATACTTAAATACAAAAAGCTGGATTTATCCAGCTTTTTGTGCGAATGGCTACTATGAGCATCTACTTGACAATGAGTTTCTTTACCTCCTGCTTCCCATTATTGCCAATGCGAAGCATATAAACTCCTTTTGGATACTTAGTGAGATCAAGCCTTTTGAATTGTCCGTTCCACTCAAACTGTTCAAGCAGGCGTCCTGACATATGATACAGACTGATAGTGGAAGTGTGATAAATCTCGGTTCCGGTAGTGCTGATCTCAACCCATCCGGTAGTTGGATTGGGTTTTACAATAAAACTTGGAGCAGCTAACAGACTTCCCGTTCCAACCAATGGATTGGAAGAATAAATTACCAGATTGCAAGCCACATCCAATACCGGGTTAAATCCGTCGTTGCAGTCGGCACAGGTAACCCCTGTTACGCAGTCGGGATGGTTGGGATGGCAGAGATCCACATAGTTTTCGAAAAAGACGTATCCTAAGGTAAGCTGGCCATTAGCTACATAAGGTGTCAGATTAAAGTCGAACCAAGGTGCGATAGATCCTGGGCACCATCCGGCTCTGTTATGATACCAGGTTCCATTCTGCGGTTGGCATCCATCAGGATTGGGGTTGCAGGTGCTCCAGTTATGCTGTGCAAAGGTTTCTTCACCATTTACCCAGATATGATGGGTTGCATTGTAAAATTCGGCTGCATTACCTGTGTTCAGGTCACCCCAGCCATGTCCGGTAGATACTAATTTCAGCCGGGCAGCCAATGTGTGGTCGGGAAAGCTGAAGCTCCAATCTTCTACAGGTTGCAGATTGGCATAATCGCCAAACGGATACACCTCTTTCCATACCTCGTATATAGTACTGTAGAGATAGCTTGGGGTTCCTTTTCTGTAATTCAGTGTCAGTTTGTATTTGAATCCATTATCTAATGTCTCGCAGTTGAACCTGAAGTTCACTTTTCCTTGAAGCAGCGAGATGTAATCAGTCAGATCAATAGTATGGCTGCAAGCTACGCCATAGGGAGTGATATAGCGTATGATCTCAAACCAGCGTCCATCTATTCCTTGAGCATCCACACTGGCTTTCCTGTCCCATTCACCGCATCCTCCCGGTGGGCAACTGACTTCCATAGTAGCAGTAACCTGATCGAAAGCTCCTAAGAAAGAGGGTAACTCTGCTTCCACAACCTGAGTGACATTGCTCGGATTGATCCAAATATCTTCAGCAGCTACTACCGACATATCTGTGGCATTGGCATTGATGCTGATGCTCACATTCTGGACAGCCTGAGCACCATAATTGTTTTTGGCCACTATACCAATCGTATGTGTGCCGTATGAAGATGGCGTCCACCAGCCTGTATAATAGCCGTTATTATAAAAATTGTTGGAAGCGATCACTTGTCCGTCTATCTCGAAATATACTCCCTTTACCGAAAACAACTCGGGATAGCCTATGCTGACTTTAGCTGACAGTTGTACTGGTGCCAGTTCAGGCATATAGAGGTTTCCGGGAAGCGGATGCCGTACATCAACCTCAGGCACATAAGTAGCCGGATTAAGTACCATAAAGCTGTTGTCAACCGGTATAGCCGGATCGTACTGCTGATCGCCTTCCTGAGTAGCTCGTACTGTTACTTTTCCTTCCTCACCGGTTAAGCTGATGATATTGCCATTTATAGTAGCAGGGCCGGAAATAATTTCAAAGCTTACCGGAAGTCCTGAAGTGGCAGTAGCTTCAATTTCAAAAGGTGGGTCAGTGGTTAAGTGGTTAGGTATCTGTGGGAAAGAAATAGCCTGATAACTTGGGTCAAGCTCGCCGTTGAAATTGGAAGTCTCACCTGTCATGGCAAAATTCATCAGGTCTGCATCTCTTTCTCCGCCTCCAATCTCGCAGATGAGTTTAGTAATACTGGTATTATCGCCACCTGGCTCTCCCTGATTGAATTTGTAGTATAACTCCAGGTCTGTATCTGAAGGATCGGCCTCGTTATCCATCAAGTCCTGAATCTCATCCTGGCTTAGCACACGTCTCCATACAGCTACTTCATCTATACGTCCACCATATACAAAATTGAATCCGCCAAGCAGGCTCTTCCCAATACCGAAAGCGACATTCTCGCCCTGGAAAATACCTGAGGCAGCAGCACTACCTTTCAAAACACCATTCACATACAAACGTATGGTGTTGACATCAAACACCCATGCAAAATGCTGCCATACCTGAGGGATGGCTGTGTTGACAGGTGAGACGTATTCGTGCAGCCCGGTAGTGGTTCTAAGACGGCATTCCATCACTCCGTTATTGAGTTGAATCAGATAAAACTCTGCATTACCCGCTCCGGATCGAAAGCCCATATATCCCTGCCCATAAGCTAACTCATCCAAATAAAACCATCCGGTCATGGTAAGCTGATTAGTGCCAGAGAAATATTGCGAAGCATTATCTAAGATGACGTAGTCGTCAACCCTGTCGAAGTGCAGGTACTGATTGGATTGTGCACTTAGCTGTAGGACATGTAGCAACAAGAACGACATCAATAGAATAAAAGAATTTTTGATAGTGTTCATAATTTTGAGTTTTGGTTAATTTTATACAAATGATTGATATGTATTCGTTAAGGTATCCACCATAGTTTCGTTTGAGGGGTATCGCCTCCTTGTCTGGCAGTGGCAATATCCATCTGTTCCTGGTTGTATGCAGCTTCTGTAGGCGGATAAGGCAATCGGAAATGATGTAACGGACTTCCAATACGAGGGCTATCGGTTGTTCTTCTGGCTAAGGCATAGGCTTGTTGTGGTTGCCGAAATGCGTCTATCCATCGCTGGGTATAGATGAAATGAAGTTTTTCTTCCTCTGAAGCCGTATTCCAAAAGCCAAACTTCGCCTGAACAGAAGCAGCGTTCAGATGGGCAGGGATGGAATTCATATCCGAAAATTTCATACCTGATAAGGGGAGCCTTGAGTTGGAGGCCACCTTCATCCACCATTCCACCGATGAGTTAATTCCGTTGTAAAACTCTATCTCAGCCTGCATCTTGTCTTCCGATACGCCTATCCCTCGAAAATAAGCTTCAGCTTTGATATAATGTACTTCGGCGCCACTAATAATAACGATAGGCATATAGTCTTCGTCGCGTACTATGAAGTAGTTAAAAGGAGAATAAATATTTCCTTCTCCTTTGATCTGGTACGTACCTTCCTGATCTCTATGAGTACCATAAGGAATTCCACCACTTGAAGGTGTTAATGCATCAGGATTTTGTGGAAAAGCTATCCATCTGCCAGCATTGTTTGGTTCAAAAAAGATATAAGCCCGAGGATCGAAAATCCCACTGCCGTCATCGTTGTCATTAGCAGAAAGTTGTTGCCATACTGTAGTACCCATTCGAAGGTTGTTATGTTCGCGGAACGACCAGTTGAGCCCTTCATGCTTGAATCCTGAGCCGGCAGGCCACAGACAAGCAGCTTCCAACTTGGAAGTGATGAAATCATAGCCAAAGAAAACCTCTTTATTGTTGTAGATGATGTCGGCTATGAGTTCACCGGCTATCTCAGGCTCTTTCTCTGCCATTCGCATCGCATGTCGCAACAGCAATGAGTTAGCTAACTTCTTCCATTGCAGCATATCTCCGTTGAATAGCTTATCGAATCCTAAAAAACTTCCGTATGCCCCAGCCTGTTCAACATCCATAAGTATAGAGTCGGCTGCCTGTTTCAGCTCGGCTAACAAACTAAGATAGATATCCCGCTGAGTATCATAAGCCGGATGTAAGAAGTCTAAATTTTGAAAACCATAGCCAGCCTGAGAATAAGGTATGTCGCCAAAGAGATCAGTTACTTTGAAAGTTTTTAAAGCTTTGACAATAGTAAGCATAGCACGCATATTCGTTGTAGCTGCATTGTCTTCCATCAGTCCGAATCGCCTTTCCAACTCCCTGATCTCGGGAAGGGTAGTATAATAATTTTGCCAGATATCCTCCGTCCCTATGGTATAATTTCCCCATGCATCACGGGTAAGCGCAGCCAACTGGCTTTGTTTATACAATATTTCGTTATCAATATAAAACATCTCATTCCATTCAGGTATGAGCGACTGAATGATACTGTTAAATAAAGAACCATCGCTGGCAGTGGTAAACCCTTGCGGATCGGTGTTGATATCTTCAAAATCTTTGGTGCAGCTTCCAAGCAGAAGCAATATTGAAAGAATCGCTGTGCCTGATACATTAGATACGTATTTCGAATATGTTTTCATGGTTTGATCTGTTTAAAATGAAGCACTTATACCAAATATAAACGAGCGTGTGCCGGGATAGGAAGCCCATTCAAACCCTTGTGCATTACCGGCGCCCATGATACCTTCAGGATTGATCTTATCAGGTAGGGTGGTATAGATATAAAACAGGTCTCTGCCTGTTACCGAGAAGTTTAGTGACTGGAATATTTTAGTTTTTTCCACCCACTTTTTGTTTAGCGTATATTGTAGTGAAAGCTCTCTTAGCTTGACCCATGTGTTTTCGAGCACACCCGGAGTGGATACAAAATGTCCCCAACCTCCTGCATTAGGCATGTATTTATAATAATAGTGTACTACGGTAGTGTTGGGAGTTCCATCCTCGTGAACACCGGGCAGTATGACACCTATATTGCTTGTGTTTCCATCAGGATCGGTATATGGTAATCCTCCTCCTTCCCGTTCTATGAGTGTCTCTGGGCTTTGACCTGTTTGCAGACCGATGACATAAGATCCTGCATATATATCGCCTCCCCATTTGGTATCAATCAGCAATGATAGGCGAAGGTTTTTCCAGCTAAGAGAAGAGTGCAGCCCAGCTAAAAAATCGGGAGCAGCATTCCCGATAGGGACTCGGCTGTCGGTAATCAGATATTTAGTACCAGCATCGTTGAGTACTTTGTTACCATTGTCGTCATAGATATAATCATAACCTGATATAGTCCCGAAATCATCCCCTTCTTGCAACACCATAGCCGGGCCGTTCAAACCCCATATATCTGCCAACAGATAGGTGTCGGCATACTCCCCTAAACTTATAATTTTATTTCTGTTACGCGAGATATTCATACCAGCTCGCCAGGTAAGTTGAGATGTTCTCAGAGGTACTGTATTCACAATCAGTTCAAAGCCTTGGTTGGACAGAACTCCTTCGTTGATCATAATGGTCGAAGCTCCTGAGCTTGTAGGTACGGGGAGATTAGGGATGATCTGATCGAAAGAGTATAAATAATAATAGGTAAAATCGAAGTCAATGACATTTTCAAACATGCTGATATTTATGCCTGTCTCATACGCATTTACCCGCTGTGGTCGAAGGGCAATAGGTGGAATAGTCAGCGGGAAGCCCGATGATTGCTGCCCGCCAAAACGTGAAATAGTATAATAGAAATGCAGTAAATAAGGATCGGTATCGGTAGCTGTCTGAGCAATTCCTCCTCGTAATTTCATAAAGTTTATAAAAGATAATTTAGCGGGTAGCAGGTTGGCAGCTGTAGGGACGAAGCTTATTGAGGCCGATGGATAAAAATAGGAGTTAGTACCGGAAGGAAGACTTGATGACCAGTCATTGCGACCGGTTAATTCCACAAACACTATGTCATGATAAGATATGTTCATAAACGCATAAACCGAATTATTACGTTTTCTATAGATGCCTTCCGAAGGAACCATGCTGCTAAGTGAGTTACCCGATTGTTCAACAATGAGATTACCGTTGGGATCGGTGGTGAACAAGTAATCAGTAAAATTGAAAAAGGTGTACATATTTGGATAATACCAGGTACCTGAATGTCCGTTGATGAAATAATTGTTTTGGTTCCACCGGCTTGCTCCTGTAGTAAAACGCAGGTTAAAAGGGCTGGTAAAAATATTGATCTGCTCAGCAGTCAGGTTCACTTCAAAGTTATCGCCTATGTTACGTGACAGACCATTTCCATAATATCCGTCTTGAAGTCCAAGAGGATCGGTTGGCTTATGTCGGGTTTCAAATTGTTCAAGTGTAAAATCGCGTCCTGCTCTGGCAGTAGCCGAAAGCCATGGTGTTATATCATAGATGAAAGCGATAGCACCAGTATATTTGTCACGGTTAAGGCTAGTGTTGTTGTTGTAGTAGTCCCACCAAAGATATGGGCTGATGTATAAGAATGGGAATTCTTCCTGCGGGTTACGTGTACCGTCTTCGTTGGCACGATTTATAAGATCAATACCTTTATAGCTTCGTGGCCATGAATACAACATCCCTTTATTAAACGAACTCTCGTCTTCTCCCAACATGGGGCTGTTCAGCCGTTGGTAGTTAATGAGTGAAAGAGTTACATCCGTTCGGAGCTTTTCGCTTATATGAAGATTGGCTCCAAGGTTAATAGTAGTACGGTTAAAATGGCTGTTATATACTATAGGTGTGTTGTCTTGCCGAGTTAGCGAAACTCTGAGAGTCCCCTTATCGTTCCCTCCTGTTGCAGCTATATTATGAGTGATTGTATATCCATCACGGTAGGCTAAGCTCAGATTATCAGGCTGGGGCGACCAGGGACGCATCTGCCCGTCCCACCATTTAATCATCTGTCCTTCCATCTTCGGTCCCCATGATACAGCAGAGCCATAATAGCCAAACTCTTCAGAGGTGCTGGACGTATTGCCGAATTCATCAATTATCAGATTCTCATTGCCATAAATACCCGGATAGAGCAAGGTGTCGCCCGACATTGGAAACGCTGGAGGAGTGAACGAAACAGGGCCTCCATGACCATAAATATTCTGTACCTCCCTGAAACGATAAGGGGTAGTGATCTTATAGTCCATATTATAGCTGACACCTATCCCTTTTTGTTTGCTTCCGCGTTTTGTTGTGATAAACAACACTCCATTAGCACCTCTTGACCCATACAAAGCCGAAGCAGCACCGCCTTTCATCAGCGTCATGCTTTCGATGTCGTAAGCGTTCAGATCGTTAATGGCACTGCCCCAGTCTACACCACGACCTATATTGGTAAGACCGGGTATGTTTTCCATCGGAATATTGTCAACCACAATAAGAGGTTGGTTATCAGAACCTATATTATTATTACCTCTGATAACAATACGGGTTGAACCCCCTTCTACTCCATCAGATTGTGAAATTTGTACCCCAGCCGAACGCCCACTGATCGCATCTAACACATTGGAAGCCTTAGAATCAACTATGATGGTAGCTTCAATCTGTTCGGTGGAATAGCCTATCTCGCGTTTCTGTCGCTTGATACCTAAAGCTGTAACTACTACCTCACTAAGTTGCTGTGTGAGTTCAGTTAAACTGATTTCTATATTACTACGACCTTCAACAGCTATTTCCAGAGCTTGATACCCTACATAACTGATCTGTAAGACAGCATTGGAAGCAATATTGTTGAAACTGAAATAGCCTTCTGTGTCCGTTACTGTACCGGTTAGACTGCCTTTGATCATAACCGTAACGCCTATTAACGGCATTTCATCAACGGAATCAGTAATCCTGCCTACCATACTATGCTGTTGTGCCATTAAGGCGATATGGCATACCCATACAGTCAATAGTAAGAGAATCAGTCGCTTCATAATATGTTTTTTGGTTTCAAGATTTCAAAGGTATGAAAAACAATAATTAATTAAAACGATTTAGATAATTTTTTTAATCCTGATATTTTTAATCCTAACAGGTGAAAGCGAAGCAGTTCAAGCAATAGAAAAGATGAAAATGGTTTTACCCTTTGATACACATAAAATTTTACATGATACGGACGAAAAATCATGGAGTAAATTGATAAAAAGAGCAGATAGAATATGGGTGCAAAAAATTATTTTCAGTATGTTTTCACATAAAAACCATCCTAAGTACTGCAAATATTTGCTTAGGTGAAGTGGCTTGTAAGCGGCTTATACTCAATACTCTAACCTTAAAAATCCATTCATTTTTTCGTGGATTATTCTTCAGTAGTCAGTTTCATATTTAATTAATTCCCTACTTTTACCCGCTTGTAATCATTTAAAAACGAACTCTTTTAAAAGCAACAATAGGTATGATTAAGAAAGTACTTGTAGCTAATCGTGGTGAAATTGCAGTACGAGTGATGCGTTCCTGCCGGGAGATGGGTTTGACAACGGTGGCTGTTTATTCGGATGTAGACCGTACGGCCATGCACGTACGGTATGCCGATGAAGCCTTCGCCATAGGGCCTTCACCATCGGCTGAAAGTTATCTGCGAATGGATAAGATCATTGATGTAGCTAAAAAATCAGGTGCCGACGCCATTCATCCGGGTTACGGTTTCCTGTCGGAAAATGCTGCCTTTGCCGAGCTGTGTGAACAAGAAGGTATTGCGTTTATAGGCCCTTCACCTTTCGCCATTAAAACTATGGGAGACAAAATCACAGCACGTAAAACAATGATCAAAGCTGGTGTTCCAGTAGTGCCTGGTACTACCGAACCCATCAAAGACACTAAGACAGCTATTGAGGTGATCAATGAAATCGGGCTTCCGGTAATGATCAAAGCAAGTGCCGGTGGTGGTGGAAAGGGAATGCGGCTTGTAAAAACAGAAAAAGAAATTATCAATGCGATCAGTGCGGCACGCTCCGAAGCCAAAGCTGCTTTTGGAGACGATGCAGTCTATATAGAAAAATATATCTCATCACCACACCATATTGAATTTCAGGTGCTTGGTGATAAACATGGAAATGTAGTACACCTCTTCGAGCGCGAATGCTCTATCCAACGCCGACATCAGAAAGTGGTGGAAGAAACCCCCTCACCCATACTCAACCACGAAGTACGAATGAAAATGGGAGCTGATGCAGTAGCTGCAGCAAAAGCAGTCAACTACTACGGAGCAGGAACCATCGAATTTATAGTAGATGATGACCTGAACTATTATTTCCTGGAAATGAATACACGTTTGCAAGTAGAGCACCCAATAACTGAACGTGTGGTAGGAGTGGATCTGGTCAAACAGCAGATCAATATTGCCAACGGTATGGAACTTAGCTTCAGACAAGAAGATTTAAAACAACATGGACATGCTATTGAAGTACGGATTTATGCCGAAGACCCGGACAATAATTTCATGCCGTCACCCGGTATTATCAAGCATATAAGCGAGCCCCTCGGTTTAGGAGTACGACATGATGGGTATGTGTATGAGGGATACGAAATACCTATTTATTACGACCCCATGATATCGAAACTGATAGTCTGGAGTGAGAGCAGAGACGAAGCTATAGCCCGCTTGAAACGTGCTTTGTATGCCTATAAAATCACAGGAGTGAAAACTTCTATCCCATATCTGCACCGGATATTGGAAGTCCCCGATTTCGTGAAAGGTAGGTACAATACACATTTTATTGAAGAAAATAAAGAGTATTTGCAGCCCAAACAGAATTGCGTGGATCAGTGTATGGAAGTGGCAGCAATTACTGCCTTCATTGATTATATCAACAAATTAGAACAATTACAACCGGCAAGACCAGATAAGCACTTGGGAAATAACTGGAAAGATTTGGGACGTAAACGTTCAGTGCTGCGATATTAATATAAAAAAACAGTATATCATGCCTTACGAAATAAAAATCAATGAGCATTTGGCTACGGTTGACCTGCTTAGCCGCGAAGGCTCAAGCTATCTGATTGCCATAAACAACAAGGTGTATGAGTTGGATGCTATAGAGGTAGAACGTGGAGTGTACAGCATTTTATCTGATAACCGGTCTTTTAATATAGAGCTGGTAGCCGGAAAAGATAGTAAATCATATATAGTTAATACACAATATGATAGCTTTAATGTGAAAATTATTGATGCCGAAACCAAATATCAGATGAATCGCCGAAAGGACATTGGTGAAGACGATAATATGATCGTTTCACCTATGCCAGGTAAAGTAGTTCGCATCTTGTTCAAAGAAGGCGATAAAGTGAAAGCTGGTGAAACAGTCATCATCGTTTCAGCTATGAAGATGGAAAGCGAATACAAAGTCAAACAAGATAGAACTATCAAACGTATTTTAGTAAAAGAAGGCGATTCGGTCAACAGCGATCAGCCTATGGTGATCATCGAATAAGCTTTTTCAAACAGCAATACTAAATCACTATGTCAATAGAAAAGAAAATACAACAGTTAGAAGAGAATAACCGGTTGGCGGAATTAGGCGGAGGGGTAGATAAAATAAAAAAACAACATGCGGCCGGTCGTCATACAGCGCGGGAGCGAATCAAGGAGTTATTAGACCCACATTCTTTCGTAGAGATCGATAAGTTCGTTACCCATCGCACTACCGACTTCGATATGGATAAGCAAAAATATCTGGGTGATGGAGTGGTTACCGGTTATGGAAAGATAGACGGGCGGTTGGTATATGTGTTTGCACAGGATTTCACCGTTTTTGGTGGCTCGCTCAGTCGTGCTAATGCAGATAAGATAGTAAAGATCATGGATTTAGCCATGAAGATGGGAGCACCTATTATAGGTCTGAACGATTCGGGGGGAGCCCGCATACAGGAAGGGGTGGAAAGTTTAGGTGGTTATGCCGATATTTTTTATCGCAATGTGATGTCGTCGGGTGTCATCCCGCAGATCAGTGCCGTACTTGGCCCCTGTGCAGGAGGGGCAGTGTATTCACCTGCTATGACAGACTTTATAATGATGGTCAAAAATACTTCCTATATGTTCGTAACAGGTCCCGATGTGATCAAAACGGTTACACATGAAGAAGTTACCAAAGAAGACCTTGGAGGGGCTATGACCCACAACAGCAAGAGCGGAGTAGCTCATCTGATGGCAGAAGACGACAGCCAGGCTATGATGATGCTGCGCGAACTGATGGGATTCTTGCCTGCCAACAATATGGAAGACCCACCGGTAAAAGTATGTACCGATAGCCTGTTTCGTGAAGAAGATAGTCTGGATACCATAGTACCGGACGACCCCAACAAACCTTACGACATGCTGGATATCATTACCAAAGTTGTTGACGATCATAATTTCTTTGAGATACAACCTTATTATGCAAAGAATATCATCATAGGGTTTGCGCGTTTTGCAGGGAAGCCTGTAGGCATAGTAGCTAATCAGCCTGCTGTGCTGGCAGGGGTGTTAGATATTGACAGCTCTATCAAGGCAGCGCGTTTTGTACGATTTTGCGACGCATTCAATATTCCTCTGGTAACTTTTGTCGATGTGCCTGGCTTTTTACCGGGTACTGTTCAGGAATTTGGTGGTATTATCAAGCACGGAGCCAAGCTATTGTTTGCCTTTGCCGAAGCTACCGTACCTAAGATTACGCTGATTACACGCAAATCATATGGAGGTGCATACGATGTGATGTCGAGCAAACATATTGGAGCAGACGTGAATTTCGCGTATCCGACAGCCGAGATTGCAGTGATGGGCCCTGAAGGAGCAGTTAATATCATCTATAAAAATAAACTGAGCGAACAAGAACGACAAACAGTGATTGATGATTACAGAGCCAGATTTGCCAGCCCGTATAAAGCAGCGCAGTTAGGATATATAGACGAAATTATTTATCCACGCCAAACCCGTACCAAACTGATACAGGCATTGGAGATGACACAAAATAAGGTGAAAAATAATCCCGCAAAAAAACACGGAAATATTCCCTTATAAAATAATTTGCATCTGATTTGATTGGCTTCTTTTCTAAAACTAAACTGTTGGAAACCAAAGCCATTTAATGCTGTAAGCTGAATGGGGAAACGCCTGCCATCGTTCCGTTTCAAAACTTATGCCAGTTACAGAAGAAGTGGGTAGCCAGTGAATGGCAGGCTGCAGAAACCGATTGGCAACATCTGTAATGGTTGGATTATGACCCACTATCACAACCGAATGCAAATGATCCGGTAATTGGGTTAGCAACTTCATAAGTGCACCATCATCGGCTGAATATATTATAGGCTCTATATGAATAATGTCTTTTGCTGATCCTAATCCTGATACAAGTATTTCAGATGTTTCCTTAGCCCGCACCGCCGAGCTGCTCACAATCAGTTCGGGTTTGAATGCTTGTGAGTTTAGAAAATCGATTAACTGATGTAGCTGTTTAATCCCCCTTTTAGTCAGCTTACGTTCGTGATCGGTTGTATAGGCTTTATGTGTAGAGGCTTCAGCATGGCGAATCAGGCAGAGGTGTTTCATCCGGTTTTACTTATGTCATTCTCTGGGTCTCAGGCCACTCCAACATTTTAGACATTTGGAATGGATTAGCTTTTCTGTCAGTATAGAATGTACAAAAGTAGATCAAATACTTGAGTGGGTTGCATCCGTTGCTGATGTGAGAGCTGACTAATAGAAAAAAACCGCCTTTTCGTTATTAAAAAAGCGGTTTTTTTCCTTGTTTTGTTTGTTATTGTTATTCTTCAGCAATTACTTGTATCAGTGCTACATCACCACGTGTATATAGATTGATGATCTTTATATACCCATGTTTTCCTGCTTCAGTTTTGAAGTAGAGTATATCCTCATTCTCCAGATGACTTGCTCTGGTAAGTTCACTTGTAAATTCGGGAAACACATAAAACTCGGCTATAGCGTCGAAATCATCAACTGTCAGGTCGGTGAGCTGGAAACGAGTTTGGTTGTGTACTGGCCAATTGTTTATACTCGAGTATACTTCCTTAACTGCGTCATCATCAGGTGAAGCAAGGGTATTTTGGTTTTGTGGTCCTTTAAAGAAGATGATATCTACTTTGTCGGTATTGTCCGTTACATTGGTAGTAAAATACACTTCATCTTCTGATACGGAATAAAAACTTCCTGCTCCCAGATCATTCACGTTGCCAAGCAATATCTCTTCACTTTTTTTCACTTTCACTCCACCATCTTCAACAGTCAGTATAAGTGAAACTTCAGCCCAGGCACCGCTTTCATCGGTTATACGTGCTGTGAGTTTAGCCTCTCCAACAGATTCAATCTGTAAAGTGTAGTCAACCTCAAAACTATCGGTGTTCAAGGTCGAATCAACTAAATTTGCTTCACCAATTTGGAGAGTAAAACGAGTTAACGGCTTTTTGGTATCAGGGTTTTGAGCCGCATTGAAACCAATTAAAATCTCATCAACAGTGGTGATAGTGGCATCCTGCGAGACATAAGCCTCACCACCTTTGAAATCAATGGTTGGATTACCGATGATGGGATCGTCTTCGTCTTTATTGCAACCAGTAAACAAGGTTGCTCCAACGAATAAACTAAGCAATAAAAATGAATTTAGCTTTCTCATAAAAAATGAAATTTAGAAAAGTTAATGGTTTGTAATATGTTAAACAAGATGTAAAAAACTATGGTAACGTTGCATCTAATAGTTACAACTGGTTTTTATTGGCGGCGGCAAAAGTAATAAATCTTATTATATCATTCACCTTTAGTAAATTAGTTTTTTAGTAACAAATGAATAGGGTAGTATAAAAAGGTGATTTTATGAGGCTACTTCTCCTTCCATTGATTTCTCAAGCTCACGTGCCGATGCTAAAAAAGTTTCTATATCCATTTCCCGGAAATACAGCAGTCCGTGTGTTGTTCGTAGTCGTGGACTAGGGTTTTCGTAGAAGTACGGCTTCCCAAGAAGTAGTTGTATTTGTTTGAGTTGATCAACCCATATCTGTTTGGAGAGCTGGCTAAACTGTCCGTCAAGCTGGTAACTTGGGAACGACGCATCTACCTGACTTAAATAGCAGTTAGCAAAGGCATTGCTTAGCACTCCCATGGCATTGAGTGAGACGGGTACTATATGAGTTGCCTCAGCCGGATGAAACTGATACCACACATTTCTATATCCCCAAATCTTGAAGTTACTAAGGTCAGCTTCTTTACCCCATTCACGTACTGCGGCGGCTATGGCTTGCAGCACTTTATAATGGGTATCCGGACCGCTCCCTTCGGGGTCAAATGCCAAACTTATCACTGTTGGCCTTACAGACCGTAACAGCTTTAAAATTGGCTCTACATCGCGCTCCATATTAGGCTTTTCGGTGAAAATATCTCCAGTATAAAAGCCTAAACGTAAATGATGAATCATATCAGAAGTAGTGCCGAAAGAAGCCCAAACCAACTCTTCTTCAAATTCCCGGATCATGCCTTTAAGTGTTTGAATAAGTGGAGGATTCTTCTCACCGTCATAACTGTTTCTGATTATCGACATCACATCATTGATGCGGTTACGCAGTTGATGTTTGGACTGAATATCCCAGATTTCAACCATATTTCTTACCATCCGATGTGACAATCCTCTCCTTCGCTCTTCAGGTTGACCAGATGCTACTTTGATCAGATAGTGATAGACATCTTTATCGCGCTTGTATTTATAGCCTTTTTCAAAAAAGTCAGGATAATCAGTCATCTGAATCAATCCTTTATCCAAAAATAATAAGGTGTCTTCAAGGGCTTCAAGCAGGAAGCTATTGGTGACTGCTGTAAATCCAGATGTGAGTACGGCAAAATGCGATTGATTGGTTTCGTTACGCGAAAGGCGATGAATATGAGGTAACAAGCCCAACATAATATCATCATGATGAGGGCCTGTATGCAGGAAAATCTGGTTATCAAGTGGTTTAGTCCCCCTTTTTATTTTTGTGATGATGGAATCCATGACCGATTGTACGGTGCTGTTACTTAAATCGGGTATTTTTTTACAATAGGTATCTGATTGCAGATCTTCCATGCTCAACCGATTGCCATATTTTTGAATGGACTGACATAAATCAATAACGGCTTTATCTGTTTTTTCCTGAGACCATGGGCTACCGGTATAGGAATGATATACTGCATCCTGAAGCTGGCTTGCCGCTCCCATAGTCAAATAAAATCGGACATTTTTCAATTTGGATAGTGCCGTAGCCGGATACAGATTAGAAGGCGTGCTTTCTAAGGCGTTTTTTACCATAGGAGCTTTGGCATCGCCGGCAGCAAAAATAATTGCGGTAGCCTCAGGGTTATAGGTAATTGTTTCTAAGCCTATCGTAATCACAAGCCGGTTACGAGATACTTCAATACCGCCCAGATCGCCAGCAGCAACAGCTTGTGTTTCAAAATTTGTGTGGGTAAGACGAGTGGTAGAATGATGATCGCTGCCACGGGTGTTGAATGCGATATGTCCGTCAGGACCTATTCCACCCAGAAAAAAACCTATTCCACCCATATCACGGATGCGCTGCTCGTAGCGGCTACACCAATCGTCAATCAAGAAAATAGATAATTGCTCCATCTTCTCTTGTGGAGTATGCGGTTCACGCGAACGCAAGGATAAGTCTATATTAGCTGTAGGAAAAACCTCAGTGAAATGTTTACCATCTGTCAGCGGGATCTCATCGCAATTGATAAAAATACCCTTGGCAGGATCAAGACCAAACCCTGAAACATAAAATTTCTTTACATAATGATGAAAACTATTGTGCTGCCTTGAACTGATAGGATAAAATTCATCAATCTGAACAAAACGAAGGTCTTTCAAAGAAGGCTTCTTACGTTTCAGAAGACCAGTATTTTGTAACAGGCGCTCACCTGTTGGAGTGTCCCAGTTGGAAAGGAGATAATTTGTCCAGGAAATAAAGTATTCGGGTGTTTTACCGGTAGGCAAACTGATTACACCTGTAGGATTGTCTGAAACCCATTCCAAAAAACGCAACGCAGTCAATAAACCTAATTTAGGAAAGTTCTCAACCGTCAGATACGGTATGTTGACAGAATGTGTGTGGGGTATAGAGCAACCAAAAGATTTCTCAACCAAAGAAAAATCAGAAAAATGATTCATAGCAATGTGATAACAGATAAATGCATCAAACCAGAATATTTTAAGCTGTACGAATATAAACGCCTGAAAGATGAGAATTGTTCTTGTAAAAAAATCTTCTTCACCAAACGCCCAACAACCCGGATTCTTTACTAATTTTGAATTTTAATCAATGGTAAACCTATATCTAAATCGTTTTACTTGGCAAAGGTATAGAATTACTCAAGTCGGATCAGGATGATGAAAAAAAATATATCCCAACGGTTTTATATACTGATTTCGGGCATGCTCTTTTGGTGTACAGCAGTAGCTCAGCAAACCGGAAATATAGTAGAATATTTTGGTAAGGAAAAAATTGATACGATACCAGAAGGTGTGGTTATTCATCAATTTAAAAAGGGATTGTTGTTGCATGATGCCATCAGGCCTATCACGCTTTTTGGCAGTAATGATCAGATTATGTGGCAAATGGCAATGGATAATTTTGAACCACCTGTAGAAGGTAAAATGCATGAAGCTAATGTTTCGGGATATGAACGTTTGTTTTGGGAAGCCATAGAAGCTGACAGCAATGGCATCTTTACAACTCACCCGGCAGGTTCGTATATTTATTTAGAGATAGAGTCATCAGAAGAAAAAAATATTCTGTTGGATGCAAGCGGACATACTTCGGTGCTTATCAATGGATTATTGCATGAAGGCGATCATTATGATTATGGATACACCCTGATACCTTTTACCTTGAACAAGGGAACGAACAGCTTTCTTTTTTCGAATGGCCGGTTTGCACGTTTGCAGGCAAAACTTGTAGAGCCATTGAAACCGGTTCTTTTTTCCATGCGCGATATGACGTTAGCCTCTTTGTTGAAAGATGAGTATAGTGAGAAATGGTCGGCTATAAGGGTGGTGAATAATAGTAGTGACTTTTTGATAGGCTATAAAATTCGTTGTCAGTTACCCGACGGTACAACTGTTGTCACCGAGCTTGAACCCATAATGCCTATGGCTGTTCGAAAAATGCCATGGAGGATGCCATATCCGAAGCTATGGCCTGAGAACGAAACCTGTACGGTACTTCTTGGCATATTAGCTCCAGATGACATTATTGTTGATTCTATCGTTGTAGAAGTAAAGATACAGGAAACAAATACATATCACGAACGTACGTTTATAAGCGATATAGATGGTAGTGTACAGTATTATAGCATTGCTCCATCAACCTCTGTTGAGAGTCCTCAGGCTTTGATTCTTTCAGTACATGGTGCTTCGGTGGAGGCAGTTAATCAAACGCGGGCCTATACACAAAAAGACTGGGCACATATAGTAGCGCCTACCAACCGCAGACCTTTTGGGTTTAACTGGGAAGAATGGGGGAGGATAGATGCATTGGAAGTGATGCACCAGGCAAGGAATGTGTATCATACAGATACTAACCGAACTTATCTTACAGGCCATTCAATGGGAGGGCATGGAAGTTGGTTTCTGGGTGCAAACTACCCTGGAATGTTTGCTGCAGTAGCTCCGGCAGCAGGCTATCCAGATGTGATAGGATATAAAAGAGGTGTTACCGATAGCCTGACACGAACCAACCCACATTTTGAAATGATTGACAGAGCTGCTTCAGCAGGAAGAACCCTCAAGCTGAAAACTAATTATATGCAATCAGGGATTTATGTGCTGCATGGTGACAGCGACCAGGTAGTACCAGTTGAACAAGCCCGATTAATGAGAGAACAACTTGGGACTTTTCATCCAAACTTCAGCTACTACGAATATCCGGGCGGCACACACTGGTATGGCGATCATAGCATGGACTGGCCGCCTTTATTCGACTTTTTAAAACAAAATCGAATTCTTGATAAAAACAAAATAAAACATATATACTTTAAGACAGCGTCACCCGCAGTCTCTGCAAAAAACTTCGGACTGACTATCATGCAGCAGTTTAAACCCTATCAGATAAGTACGGCAGATATTTGCAAAACAAATGATTCACTTAAAATCGAGTTAGATAATATTCGGCAGTTTTCGATTGATATTGATGAGATGGAATTTCAGAAGAATCCAATAGTATTGATAGAAGGCCAACACATTGAGCTCCAAAAATCTCAAACAGCCCTGTTTAGCTGGCATCATAATAAATGGCAACAAATTGATCGGGCTGACTTGCAGCATAAACACCCGGATAGATATGGTGGTTTTAAATTAGCTTTTACTCATAGAGTAATGTTTGTGTACGCTACAGGTGGTTCAGGGGAAGAAAATAAGCTGTATGAAAACAAAGCCCGATACGATGCGGAAAGCTTTTTATACAAAGGTAATTTCTCTATCCTGATCTTGCCCGATACTTTGTTCGATCCTATTCAGTATGCCGATAGAAACATTATTTTATATGGTAATTCCGAACACAACGGCGCTTGGGATAAGGTCTTGGCCTCATGTCCTGTAAGAGTGCAACAAGGGAAGTTGAAATTTGGTGAGCTACAATGGGAATCAGATGAATTGGGGACTTATTTTATTTATCCACGATCGGATAGTGAGTATGCGAGTGTGGGAGTAGTAGCTGCAACAGGTATGAAAGGTTTAAAAGCTTGTATGCCCGCTGATTATATTTCTGGCGTAAATGGATTCCCTGATATTTTAATCTTTCGACCGGAATGGCTAAAAAACAAACCTGAAGGATTGGTCGTGAGTGGCTTTTTTAATTTTGACTGGCAGATTGAAAATGGTGATTTCCAAATTATAGCTAACGAACTGATAGAAGGAAAATGAGCCCGTCAGAGCATATATATCTATAGAAAGGAAGCAATAAAATCAGGCTTATTGCCCGTTAGGGCATACACTGGATTGTGAGAAGAAAAACAGGCTCACACAAACCCATCCGAACATAAGATATCAGATATGTTCAAGAACCCGAACATATAAGATTAATGTCCGTCTCGAAACAAATGCCGGTGTTGTTATAATTCTTAGTCAATCACCTTTAATTTATCACCTGTATCTTCAACTATCTTCTGTAAAAATTCCTGACTATATCCGGCAAACTCTACTTTTGGAACTTTTGTACCCTGCTGTCGGGTTTTCACGTTTCCGTCCATATATTTCATAAACAGCTCCTGATACAAGCTTTTATATGTGGCAAAGGTTCTGTTCACCTGATCATTGCTGAAGTCGGTTAAAAAGCTGATAGCTGAATTAGGGTTATCTTTATGTAGTACTGTTGCAGCGGCATCTATTGCTGGTACTAATTTCAGGAAGGTTGTCTCCAATTCATCGCGTACCTTTTCCACATCTGGTTGAATGCGGTTATAGCGGGTATAAGACAGGTTGGATACCATATTAGTGATCCAGAAAAGAGAGGTTTCCGACCATTCCATCAGTGCGCCGTTTCCTTCTTCGATATGGTGTGGGTTAACCGTCATGCTGCTGTATAAAGGCATATATGCACCGGCATTGGCATCGTCGACACCCCACCAGATGATACCTCCTATCTCGTCGGGCAGCCATGACCGGGATTGTGTTACGAAAGAAAATCCGGTTTGCTGGGTAACAGTAGCTCTTTCATTCACATAGCTTATTCCATCTACCTTCCATGTAAGTGGTCGCCAGCGGTATGGCAGGTTGAAGGGTTGTGCACCGAAATCTTGTGTCATATCCAGTTCGGTCCCTTGCAGATAGTCGCGCATGAACATCATCATATCATGTGCCGAAATCTTTTTTTCGGGTTTGACCCACAGAGGCATACGATTAGTTGCATATTTATTTGGGTTAGGGCGTCCATCTTCAAAGTTTTCGTCATGGCGTATATGTCCTTTTACATAATCCCAGTATTTATCCATGCCTTGGGTGACCTTGTTGAACATAGTCCAGACCCGTATATCACAAAAGCGTGCTCCACCAAAATCAACTGGAGCATAGGTATCGGAAAAGCTGAATTCGCTGTCATCGCCTATAAACCAACCTTTGTTACGGGCAAAACTGATGACATCGTGCGAATAAACCACCTCTACATCACGATTGTATATCTGGTCTAACTCCTTGGATGTGATTGAATGTTTGCCATCGGCCAAAGGGAAGGTCTGAATGCGTGCCTGATTGGCATGACCACTGACATATCCATCAGGTATGCGAACAGCTACCCAAAGGATACCTTTATGAGCGTTATATTGTGTTTTGGTCTTCCTGTCGGTCTTGAGCATGCTGCCTTTTCCAACTAATTCCATAATCCATACTTCATCTTTGTCGGCTATGCTAAACGATTCGCCTGAGCTGCGATAGCCATATTCTTCCGTGATCTGGGCTATGATCTGTATAGCCTCGCGTGCCGAACGTGCCCGTTGCAAAGTGATATAGATCAGGCTGCCATAATCAATGATACCGGTAGTGTCAACCAACTCCGGACGACCTCCAAAAGTTGTCTCACCAATAGCTACCTGATACTCGTTCATATTTCCAACTACGTTATAGGTTACTGGAGCTTGTTTGATCTTCCCTAAAAACCGGCCTGAATCCCATTCAACTACATCCAACATACTGCCTTCAGGATGTTGAGCAGCCGGCCAATGATACAGTTCGCCGTACAACTCATGTGAATCAGCAGCATAGGTGATCATCACCGAGCCATCAATAGAGGCACCTTTGGTTACTATATAATTAGTGCAAGCTTTGCTGTGAAACGGTAACATACCTAAGGCTATCATAAAAGCCATAATAAAAGATAACTTCTTCATCATAGTATTCATCTGTTTAGAATTTTGTAATTTCTTGTAACTGAAGCAGCTCCAATTTGTTAGACTTATGGAACTGCTTCGCTTGTCTAAAAACTTTTTCACATATCTGTTGCTTGTCCGGATATATTGGAAAAAGTTTATGGCATATCATGTGAAACACATTGAAATAGCAAAAATACATAAAAACGAGGCATTCTTTACAATATGATATGGTCAGATATCCAACTCATGCTATGCAGTATAGTGTTCCATCGCTGACAATCAGTAGTTTCATACAGACAATATCTTAAGTGCTGCTTCCTTATCAAGTTGCAACTGAGTTTTGAGTGCTTCTATCCCATCGAATTTTATCTCGCTGCGGATTCGGTCGATAAACCGAAGACACACTGTTTCACCATACATTTCTTCATCGAAGTCGAAAAGATGTACCTCAGTAGCTAACTCATCGCTACCTACAGTAGGTCGATAGCCTATATTCGCCATGCCTTTGTATTGCTGTCCCTTATATTCTACAAAACATGCATACACTCCACAAAAGCTGATCAGCTTATAGGGTAAGTCGGTTTTAATATTGGCTGTAGGAAACCCCATTTTACGGCCCAGTGCATGACCGTGGATGACAGTCCCACAGATAGTGTATTGATATCCAAGGAGTTTGTTTGCCTTTTTCACATCGCCTGCTTCTAAAGCTTTACGTATCTTAGTACTGCTGATGGCGATATTTTCGATGTCTTGTGCAGGGATGCGTTCTACTTTAAACTGATATTTGATACTCAGATCGTATAATAACTTAAAATCACCTAAGCGATTTCTCCCAAAATGATGATCGTAGCCCACCACTAATCGGGTTGCTTTTATTTTGTCCACTACATATTCTTTGATAAAAGCTTCGGAGCTGGTACGTGAAAATTCCCGTGTAAACGGAATGATGATCACATGGTCAATTCCGATTTCTTCCAAAAGCTGAAGTTTTTTTTCCTGCGTGGTGATAAACCGTAAATGCTCATTGTTGAGCTCCAACACTGAACGAGGATGAGGATAAAAGGTAACCACTATAGTCTGGCCACCAATTTCTTTGGCGTTCTCAATCATCTTTCGGAGGATGGCTCGATGGCCTAAATGCACTCCATCGAATGTGCCTATAGTTACTACGGCATTTTTAACTGGTATGAATTGATCAATATCGGAGTAAATCTTCACTGTGATGATAAATTTAGTTCAAGAGATAACAGATACATATTAAATTTTGTTTTGTGCTTGAATAAAACCATGATATAGCAGATGTTCCATGATTTGTACAGCATTGGTAGCAGCTCCTTTTCGCAGGTTATCAGCTACTATCCATAGCTGTAATCCGTTTTTTACACTTTCGTCGCGCCGAATACGTCCTACAAATACCTCGTCACGATTTTGTGCATAAATAGGCATGGGATAGCGGTTTTCAGCCGGATTATCCTGTACGATGATCCCGGTACTGTTTTCTAATTTTTGTCGTATCTCATTCAGGCTGAACGGGTGGTCAAATTCAATATTCACACTCATGGAATGGGCACCACCTACCGGCACTCGTACCACTGTTGCTGCAATAGCAAGATTAGGAGACTGCAATATCTTTCGCGTTTCAATTATCAGCTTGTTCTCCTCTGCTGTGTTACCTTTGTCGTCAAAATCACCTCCATGAGGGATCAGGTTCATATGGATAGGATGCGGATAAGCTGTAAGTATAGAAGTGTTACCCTGCTGCTCAGATTCTAATTGTTGAATACCTTTAAAGCCGCTGCCACTAACCGATTGATAAGTTGATACAACTACACGCCTGATAGGGCTGAGCTGCATCAAAGGGGCTAATGTCATCACAAGCTGAATGGTTGAACAGTTGGGATTAGCAATAATAGAATGATATTTCCGGATAGCAGACGCATTTATTTCGGGAACCACCAAAGGCACCTCAGCTTGTGTACGCCATGCCGAACTGTTGTCAATTACTATAGTCTGTGCTTCAGTAAATTTATGTGCGTATTGCATCGAAAAACTCCCTCCTGCTGAAAATAACGCCAGATCAGGCTTTGCTGAGAGTGCTTGTTCAACAGAAACGACCGCATACTCTTTGTTGTTAAACCGTATGGATGTTCCCACCGATCGCTCTGATGCTACCGGTATAAGTTCGATAGCAGTAAGCTTCTTTTCCTCCATTACCCGAAGTATCATTTGGCCTACTAAACCAGTAACTCCAACAACAGCTATTTTTGGGATCATGTTTCTGCTGATTATTTTGTTAATTTTACAATCCTATAGCGATGCAAAAATATAAAATAATGAAGCGATTCCTGCCAATACTGTTTTTTCTTCCTTTATGGCTGCAAGCCCAACTTTGGGAAGATTTTTCCGATGGTGATTTTACGCACAACCCAATCTGGTCAGGTACCGTTGAAAGCTATGTAGTAAATAGTGCTTTTCAGTTGCAGCTAAATGCTGATGATGCCGGAACTGCCTATTTGAGTACACCTTATACAAGTCCCCAAGGAACCATTGAATGGCGTTTTTGGATACGATTGGCATTTGCTCCTTCGGCAAATAACCTGAGTGAAGTATTTTTGGTAAGCGATCAACCAGACCTTACAGCTCCGTTGAATGGATATTTCTTGCGTTTTGGAGAGGCAGGCAGCGACGATGCCATTGAACTGTATAAGCGGCAAGGCACACAAGATACCAGAATACTTAGAGGTGTTGACGGACTGATAGCCAGCTCTTTTCAGTTGTTTGTCAAGGTGCTTCGCACTGAAGAAGGAGAGTGGACCCTGTTGGTGGATCCAACCGGAAACGGGATGTATGCTCCTCAGGCTATAGGTACCGATAACAGCTTTACACCTGGAGGTTATTTTGGCTTTTACAGTAAATTTACAGCAAGCAACCGAACAAAAATGTATTACGATGATATCAGTATTGATACTGAGACAGTTGATGCTGAACCTCCTCAGCTAATTTATGCGCTGGCAACTGACCCATTTACTGTTGAAGTGGGTTTTGATGAAACTATACTCCCTTCAAGCCTTTTAAACGTACAAAACTATGTGATAGATCAAGGCATTGGTAATCCTGTTCATGTGCTCGAGGGTACTGTTCCGGCGCAGGCCGTACTGCAATTGGGCAGCCCGTTGGATAACGGTTCTCTTTATACACTGACTATACGCAATATTGAAGACCTGGCTGGAAATAGTATGAATGATACAGTGGTTATAATAAGCTATTACGAAGCGCAGGCGTATGATGTGATTATCAATGAGATCATGGCTGATCCTAATCCTCCGGTCGGATTACCCGAATGGGAATATGTGGAATTATATAATAACACTATGATTCCTATCAACTTAGATGGATGGAAATTAGTGATAGGTTCTGCTGAAAAACAGATAGGTACTGTAACTATACAACCAAATGGATTTATGTTGCTTGCACATGAAAATGCATTGGCAGAGCTTGGTGTCTATGGCGATTTTTTTGGGTTCAGCAGTTTTCAGTTGGCCAACAGTGGTGCTTCCCTTAGCCTGATAGCCAAGCAGGGTCAGATGGTTTCTGCGGTGAGTTATACAGATAAGTGGTATGGTGATAATGAAAAAAAGGACGGAGGATGGTCGTTAGAGCAAAAAGATCCGACTAATCCATGTGGCGGTCGGAATAATTGGACAGCCTCCACCCATCCCGATGGGGGAACACCTGGAAGTCAAAACTCGGTTTATGCTATTTCAGAAGCAGGGCCACGACCGGAGAGACAAAAATTAATCGGAAATGATATTTTACAAATTTGGTTCGATCAGCAGATGGATGCCGTAAGTATGGCGAATGTGTCGCATTATCAATTAGTTCCTGATGAAAGAAATCCGATAATGGCTACACTTAATCCGGCCGCGCCCGAGTTTGTTGAACTACAGTTTGATCCGCCTTTTCAAACCGGTCATATCTATCAATTGCATATTTCAACTGCTATACTTAACTGTGTTGGGCGCCCTGTAGAACCCGAAATATACATAGAATTTGGCTTACCGGATATACCTGAAGCCGGAGATGTGATCATCAATGAGGTGTTGTTTAACCCATATGCGGGTGGAAATGATTTTGTAGAATTATATAACCGGAGTGATAAAATCATTAATCTGGAAGATTTACGTTTAGGTGCCATACGACAAACCATACCTAACCCACCCGATACTACTCTGCGCGAAATAAGCTTGTCAACCTGGCTGCTGATGCCCGGTTCTTATGTGCTTCTGACTGTAGAGACGAACAGCATCACCCGGTTTTATTTCACACCCTCAACACAAAACTTTGTTGAGATGAATTCATTTCCTACTTATCCGAATGAGTCGGGAACTGTGTTACTTACACATAGAAATCGTACGCTTATAGATATGTTCACATATCATGAAAAGATGCATTACCCTTTACTGAACTATGTCAAAGGTGTTTCATTGGAACGCATATCGCCACTGCGTCCAACTGATGACCCTACAAACTGGCATTCGGCTGCTGAATCAGTCGGATTTGCAACACCGGGATATCAAAACTCTATATTTGTTTCTGATGAACCGGCTACAACTATGCTGGAAGTATCCCCCGAAATTTTTTCACCCGATGGAGATGGATTTGATGATGTAACGAATATACGATACCTGTTTGATCAAGCAGGATATACCATGAATATTTTCATTCATAATGCAGCCGGACAAAAAGTGAGGCATCTTGTGAAAAGCATGTTAGTAGCACAGCAGGGAGTTGTTAGCTGGGACGGGTTGGACGACCATCAACGCCGACTACCGATTGGAATTTATGTGGTGGTAGCTGAAATATTTCGTTTGGATGGAACCGTGAAAAAACTGAAAAAAGCTGTGGTAATTACCTCGCGATAAATCAAAACAATCTCGGCAGCTTTCGAAACTTGTCAGAAATTGCTTTTTTCTTAAAAAACTGTTAAAGATTCTGATTGGTATAGAAATATACTATTTTTGTCCCGACAACCATAAAAAATTAATTATATGAATGTATTTGTAAAAACAACTTTTCTTATCGTACTGCTTGGTATTACTCACAGTTCATGTGATAAAATAAAAAGTTTGGCCGATGTGAAGTTTGAGAGTGAATTTGCAACTAACCTGAATATTAACATCGAACCGGGAATCCAGAAAGCCAGCATAAACGGTGTTTTTTATGCCGAAGCAACTATTGATCCAAACGCAGATGACGAGTTCGCAAAATATGCTGAAAAGATCAAAGAGATTAATATCAAAAGTGCACGTATTGAAATAGTGTCTATAGATCCTTCTCCTATACAGCTTATTACTGGTGAGTTACGGTTTACAACTGAAAGTGTGAGCGATGCAGTTTGGTCGTATGACGATGTTTCATTAGAAGCAGGTGCCAGCTTAGAGATGGACGAAAGCCAATGGAGCAAGGTAAATGCAATCCTGGATAAAAAATCTGTATTTACTGTTATTTTATCCGGGCAAACCGATGTAGAAGCAGGAAGTTTTGTAGCAAAGGTAATGGTGAAAAGCGAAATTGTTGCCAATCCTTTATAGGGCATGATACCTAATAAAAAAATCCGGATGTCATAGACACCCGGATTTTTTCAATTGTATGCAACACCTATGTTTATTTAGATGCATCAGTAGGGTTAGCTGAATTAAAAGCCATTACTTCCTTGGCTAAAATTTCAATATTCGTACGTTTGGTGCCGTTTTTATCTTCCCAACTATTAGTAGTCAGTCTTCCGTTCACCATTAATTGTTGGCCTTTTTTGACGCTTTTTTCAATTCGCTCGGCCAATTTGCCAAAGGCAACAATTTTATGCCAGTGCGTCTCTTCCACACGTGCGCCTTTGTCATTATAGTAGAACTCGTTGGTAGCTAAGGTAAAACGCGCATATTTGCGGTCTTTGGCAAAGCTTTTTACTTCAGGATCAATGCCTGCACGTCCGATCAATTGTACGGAATTTCTCATTGTTGTCATGATTACAAGTGTTAAGTGAATAAATAAATTGAACGATTGACATGGCAAAATTACAACTGGCTTTACCGATTAGTCGTATCACGAATACCTATATACGTAAATACTCGGTAATATCCGGTTGTAAACGAATAGAAAGCTGTAGGATAGATATATAAGAATTTATTAAAATAACGAACGAATAAAGAAAAATCGCTAATTCATCGAACAAAAAATATATGATAGGATGGTTACCGACTATTTCTGTACTATCTTTTAAAAGAAAATGATAACATTCTACTGGTTGGTAGTATTTTATACCTTTGTCCTTTAAAAAAATACAAGCCAGTTGATTCACAAATTCTAGTCTAGTATGAAAAAACTATTTTACCTTGTTTATACACTGTTCTTGCTTACTATTTCTTTTTATTCTGTAGCGCAGGATCAATTTGTTGTACGTAAGGGAGAGCGTCCGCCCATTGATTTGAATACTCTTCCAGATGATGCATATTATCCGAACCGTGTGTTGATAAAACTTAAAGCTGAGACTGAAGCAGCTATTACAGCACAACCTCACATGAGTATCTCGGATGGTGAAATAATTTTTGGCCTGCCTGCTTTAGACAAGCTTCACCATCAGATAAATGTAACTACTACCCAACAGTTTTTTTATTCGGCCGCATTGGGTCGTAGCTTTACTGACCGACATAAAGCCTGGGGGTTTCACCTTTGGTATGAGATATCGTTTGATAGTCGTATCTCGGTAAAAGAAGTTGTGGCAAAGTACGAACAAATATCTGAAATAGAAGTGGTTGAACCGGTTTATAAGAAACGACTTATTGCCCCGGTTGGAGAAGAGGTGCTTCTAACAGCAGAAGCTAATCCGAGTGGAACCGACTGGTTTCCCAATGATCCCTTTTTTGATCAGCAATGGCATTATCATAATACCGGACAACAAGGCGGGACAGCTGGCAGAGATATTGACCTGCCCGAAGCATGGGAACTAGAAACAGGGAATAGCGATGTGATAGTAGCAATAATTGATGGCGGTATTCAGATTAATCACCCCGATTTGGCCGGTAATATATGGGATGGGATAGGATATAATTTTGTAAATAATAGCAATGTTATATTAGCTGATAATCATGGTACTCATGTGGCGGGAACAGTAGCTGCGGTTAATAATAATATGATTGGTGTGGCAGGTATAGCCGGAGGCTCAGCAAACAATAATGGAGTTAGTTTAATGAGCTGCCAGGTTTTTACAGATGATGAGCAGGGAGGCTTCCATTTAGCACCTATTTGGGCTGCCGACAATGGAGCTTCTATCTCACAAAACAGCTGGGGATACTTATATGTAGGAGTATATAATCAAGTTGATCTGGAAGCTATTGACTATTTTAACACCAATGGAGGTGGCGACGCCTTAGATGGTGGAATAACCATTTTTGCAGCTGGAAACGACTATTCCTCCGGTCAGTGGTATCCCGGATGCTATTCAGGTGCATTTGCCATAGCAGCTACCAATAATCAGGATAAAAAAGCATGGTACTCGAACTATGACACCTGGGTAGACATCTCAGCTCCTGGTGGAGAAACTAATACAGTTGCTGCAAGAGGTGTGCTGAGCACCTTAAGAAATTCAACCTATGGTTTTTATCAGGGAACATCAATGGCCTGTCCACATGCATCTGGCGTAGCCGCTTTGATGATATCCATGGCTTACGGCTTATTATCCAATGAAGATGTAGCTGAAATACTTCGCACAACTACCGACGATCATTATGATGTGAACCCTAACTATATAGGGAAATTAGGTACGGGACGGTTAAATGCTCTCAACGCATTGTTAGAAACCCAAAACTACCTGACTGACGTAACTAATCCACGATCTTTCAAAGCCACAGGCATAAGCACAAATACCATTGAGTTAGAGTGGAATTTGAACCCCGACAACAACAATGTACTCATCCTTTGGTCAGCAGACGGCACTTTTGGTGAGTTGCAAGATGGCACTACCTATAATGTGGGTCAGGCAATCAACGGTGGAGGTATAGTCCTTTATAAAGGTAATAACACTGAGTATACACATAACGGCTTAGAAGCCAATACAAAGTACTTTTATAAGGCATTCTCCTTTAATGCAGAAAACACTTATTCCAGCGGGAAGATAACCTATGCATGGACTCAATGTGACATACTTACCGAGTTGCCTTATTTTCAGGACTTCAACGAAAGTGCAAGTCTCCCTAACTGCTGGGACGTACAGGATAATCAAGGGAATGGTCAAGTGTGGGCATTTGGGACTATCAGTGGAGGTTTGACCGGAACTACAGGAAATTATGCATATCTTGACAGCGATGGCTTTGGCAGTGGTAACACCCAGAATGCCGACCTGATATCACCACCGTTCGACTTTAGTAACTATATAGATATAGGCATAGAATTCAAACATTATTTCAGATCCTATTCAACCAGTAAAGCCAGCTTCCATTATTCCATAGATGGAGGTGGTTCATGGACACAAGTAGCAATCTGGACAGCCAACAACACCTCTAATCCGGCTACATTCAGTATCACTATTGAAGAACTTTCCGGCCAGAGTAATGTGCTATTCAAATGGAATTATACAGGAACGTGGGGCTATTATTGGTGTGTGGATAATGTGTTGATCATAGGCGATAATATTGCCCCAGGTATGCCAACTGTAGCAACCAATCCTGATCCAGCAAATGATGCATTAAATATAGCTGTTGATGGTACATTGAACTGGAATTGGGGAAATAATACTGACAAATACGATCTTTGGTTTGGAGCTAAAGGCAATATGCAATTAGTAGTATCGCAGGCTGCTGCCGGTGATATTGGTACTAATGGAAGCTTCACCTATAATAACTTGCTTTTTAATTCAAGCTATCAATGGAAGGTAGTGTCGTACAACACTCAGATAGGGATGCAGGTGGAAGGTCCGGTTTGGGAGTTTAAAACAGAGTTTGGAATTGTTGACTTGCCTTTTACAGAAGATTTTGAGGCAGTATTCCCTCCATTAGGATGGACTATATATGATGTGGATGGCGCACCTGAAGTACGTACATGGGTAGCTTCAACAGCACAAAATCATACTCCTGGAGGTAACAGATCGGCATTTCATGATTATGGTCCCAGCTCACAAACCGAAGACGGATGGCTTGTAACACCTAAGTTAGCACTGCCCGCCAATTCAGAAATCGAATTAAACTTCTGGAATTACAACACATTCCCAGGCTGGTATTATAAAAACAGCGTACTGATAAGCACAGGTGACGGCACACCACAAACAGGTAATTTTGTCGAGCTATGGTCACCGGCTTCTGTCACAGCATCATGGGTTCAAACAAGTATTGATCTTTCGGCTTATGCAGGACAAGATGCTTATATTGCATTTCGGTATCAGGGAAGCAACGCACACGCATGGTATGTAGATGATGTGTCTGTTACTGCCGAACAGTTTATACCTGCGTTGACTGTAACACCTCCAAATCAAAATGTTACTGCTCCAGCCGGCTTGACTTCCTTCACTGTAACCTCAAATACAGCCTGGGATGTAGGTAGTGATCAGGGATGGTGCACTGCTACTCCCTCTGGAGACGGGAACGGAACAATTACTGTAAATTTTACTGAAAACACCTCTATTAATATACGTATTGCTACCCTTACAGTTACAGCAGCAGGGGTTGATCCGGTCTTGGTTACCGTAACACAAGCTGGCCGTGTCCCTGAACCGATAGCCGATGTTATCCTTAGGCCGCAGCAAATGGATATATCGGATGCCTCATCCCGAAGTGCGGTGTTGGTCAAGATTTCCGATTATCCTACTGATGATGTCAGATACCGGCTGTATAACGGTGCAAATCAATACAATTGTTGGGATGGGACGCAGTACGTACTCAGCAACTCCTATGCACTAAGTCCTTTAGTACCCGGTGATCCGACCAATGAAATTATATGGTGGATTATGTTTGAAAGAGGTAATAACGCTTCTGTTTCAGCTAATTATAGAGATAGACTTGGACCGACCTATGCAGTTAATCACTTGACGATTAGTCTGCCAGATACTGATCCAATAGTAAATTCTTTTACGATTTCTGAAACTTTGCCGCTGAATGAGGTTTATCCACTGAATGAGAGCTATGTAGTATTAGGATTCGACAGCCAGATTGGAGGCAACCTGATCAGTGCTACCGCATCAGACCTTGCCACCGGTGAGTTTGAGCTTATAGTCTCTACAGCTACTGTGATCCGTCGGTTGGAAGTACGTAACCAGCTTAATGTGTTGATAGAAGAAGTTACAGGCGTGTGGGAAGCCCAGAACGACCCGCAGGTGTTCGACTTTAGCGGAGGAGGTACTTATTGTGCAGTAAACCTTCCGTCAGGTGTTCAGGCGTTGCTTAGTGGCTCAGAAGTAGGAGTAGATTATCAGTTGTTAAAAGACGGAAATCCGTTTGGAGAGATAGAACCAGGTACTGGTAATCCCATAGTGTGGTATGATTTAGAAGCCGGGAGCTATACAGTAGAAGCTGATAATGGTGCGATAACAATCTTTATGAACGGCACTGTTTCAGTAACGGCAGATGAAGCTTTACCAGTATCTGTAACAATAGTTGCCGATCAAATGAGCGTATGTCAGGGTCAGACAGTTACTTTTACGGCTGTTCCGGAAAATGAAGGTGATAATCCTACGTATCAATGGTTGGTAAATACTATTCCCGCTGGAAATAATCATGCGGTGTTTAGTTATATCCCTGAAGCGGGCGATCAGGTACAGCTCATCATGACTTCTTCATTGAACTGCGTCAGCAACAGTCCGGCCTGGTCAAATAGTATCGCAGCTGAAGTGTTGCCTATGGTAAATGCTTCGGTAAGCTTCACTGCTGATCAAAATAATGTGTGTCAGGGAACGGAAGTTGAGTTCGTTGCTGTAGCAATACATGGAGGGCAGGAACCAGTGTATCAGTGGTATGTGAATGGAACTCAGAGCGGACAAAATAGTGCCATATTTAGCTATATCCCTTCAAATGGTGATTTAGTGGAGTTGTCAATGACCTCATCAGAAACTTGTGTAGCTGTCAATCCTGTTACAGCCGATCCTATCACCATGAATGTAACTCCATTGGCTGTGGTATCGGTGAGTGTAAACGCAGATGCTAATCCGGTTTGCAGTGGATCAGGCGTAACTTTAACCGCATTGCCAACTCATCCGGGCAGTATGCCTGTATATCAATGGTTTGTCAATGATCTGCCTGTAGGTGCAAATAGTGCTACTTATACCTATATTCCGCTTGACAATGATAAAGTACAAGTTGAGTTGACTTCCAACCAGGCCTGTGCTACTGATAACCCTGCTTATTCGGAGCCGATCATTATACAGCTTACGGAAGCGATAAATGCTTCGGTGAGTATCGTTGCTGATATTCCAACACCTTGTCAAGGACAAACAGTTACTTTTACCGCACTGCCCGAGAATGGTGGAGCCGATCCGTCTTTTCAATGGTTTGTGAACAATAACCCTGCAGGGATCAATAGCCCTGTTTTCAGCTATGATCCACTTGATGGTGATCTGATCGGTTTAAGCATGACATCTTCCTTAGGATGTGTAACAGTAAACCCGGTTTACGATGAGTTACCACCACTGATTGTAACACCAGTCATAGTCGAACTCATGGCTTCTCCAGCTTCAGCAGGAATGGTCAGTATGAGTGGGGAAGCCCATATCGGGCAAACAGTACAGCTGACGGCAACCGCTTTGGATGGTTGGGAGTTTATTAACTGGACTGATACAGATAATCAGGTGGTTTCAGAAACGGCTGTGTTTGATCTGATTCTTACAGCATGCAGCCAAAGCTATATAGCCCATTTCGGATCACAGACCAATATTTCAGGTAAATTGGTGTTTTTTAACGATAGCGAAACGGAGGTGGTATCGCCTTATTCCAACGGCTCTTTCATGGTACAACTATTTGATGAGGACATACCCCTGAGCCCACCTCAGCAAGTAAAACAGGATGAGCCTTTTGTTTTTCACGGTCTGGAAGAACAAAAACAATATAGCCTGCGGTTCTGGGATCAGTCGAATAATAATTTATTGCATTCTACATGGGGTTGGAACAACTGGGGTTCTGTAACGGCGATAGATGCTTTGCTCATAAGCCATATGACTACAGGAAATCCTATCATATTAAATTTCCCTTGGATAACGACTACAACGGTTGATAAGCTTTCTCCTTTTGCATTTCAATTAGCTGATGTCAACTCCAGTCATTCATTGAGCTCGGTGGATATGCTTCTGGTCATGTTCAGATCGGTCGGACGCCCGGATGTAGCACCTTTCCCCGGTGGAAAACCAAACTTCCTGCCCTTTGTACATCCTGTAGCCAATCTGAATAATTTGACCTATCCCGAAAATCCAACTATTGATTTTCAGCAATTTGGTACGTATGCATCCACCTCAGCCGCTAACTCGGTCTATCATATGGCTGAATTACCTTCACTGAATCAGGGGACAAACTATTTCAAGCTGTATCTGGTTCCTGTAGGCGATCTGAATGCAAGCTTTATGGCTCAAAGCGGAAATAAAAGTCAGACGATGCTTTTGGCCGATCAACAGTTGAGCCTGACAGATGCGTATCCGAAGACTATTCCTGTTATCATCAATTCGTATGCAGAAGTAGGAGCCTTTAATCTGAATCTCAAATACGATCCCACTCAGTTACATATCAAACAATTGCACGATTATGAGGTATATTATGACCAGCCAGAACTTGGACTGCTTTCAGTAGCCTTTTTAAACGAACAAGGTAAAACGTTCTGGCCTGGAGATACATTGATGCTGATTGATGTAGAAGTAAATAAGGCTCTTGATCTAAGTGAGTTGCCATTTAGTCTGACAGGTGAAAATATATGGGCCGATGTGAATGTGCAGGAAATTGATGAAATAGTTTTGACTATACCAGTATTGAAATCGGAATCTGTCCTGATAGCTAACGCAAAGGAACCCCAATTGATGATA
Source organism: Bacteroidales bacterium (assembly GCA_023229245.1). Classification (GTDB taxonomy): domain Bacteria; phylum Bacteroidota; class Bacteroidia; order Bacteroidales; family F082; genus JALNZU01. The sequence continues at coordinate 46,462 of JALNZU010000005.1, forward strand.
TATCCAAATCCTTTTGTACAACAAACTATAATGCGTGTTACTGTACCTGAGACCGCTACTATTCAACTGAGGATTTACAATAATCTGGGGAAAATGGTTGCAGTTAAACAATGGGAACAATCAGGCAGTAAAAATATTGAGATACACGGTGATATCCTGCCCGGAAGTGGTGTGTATTCATTTGAAGCGATCATCACTTCCGCAGAAAAAACCTGGTTAAAGACTAATAAGATAATTTATTTGGGTCACTGATCAGCTGATTGAATGGATACCATATTTGCACTTGTGTTGGGCTGACGCTTTCCGGCTATTTTGTGTACTATCATAGCAATAGCCCCATCGCCGGTTACATTGCATGCCGTACCAAAACTGTCAACTGCAATATACAAGGTGATCATCAATCCTATCATTTGCTCGGTAAAACCCAACGAACTTTGAATGATACCTATTGCAGCCATGATGGCACCGCCTGGTACACCAGGTGCGGCTATCATCATAATGCCTAACAGAAATATAAAACCTGAGAAAGTAACGAAATCAATAGTAATACCAGAAAAATATAGGATTGCCAGAGCAAAACCGGCTATCTTCATAGTACTACCAGCCAAATGGATAGTAGCACATAAAGGGATGGTGAAGGAGGCAATATTCGGATCTACTTTATTCTTGATGCTGCAATCCAAAGTTACAGGTATGGTAGCTGCTGAAGAGGCCGTGCCTAATGCTGTCGCATAAGCCGGAAGCATGTTTCGCAAAGCTCTGAAAGGGTTATGACCCGTTATGAAACCTGCTATGACAAACTGGATCAAAAGTAATACTATATGAAGAATAAAAATGATCAGTATGACTTTTGCAAAAAGCAGGATGACCGAATAAACCTGACCGGAAATAGACATAGCCAGAAACATCCCGAAGATATATATTGGAAGTAAGGGGATGATCACCGCACGGATGATCAGAGTGATCACTTCTCTGAAATCTAAAAATACCTTTTGGAGCGTATCTCCTTTCAACATGGTAATACCTATTCCAATGCAAAACGATAACACCAAAGCCGACATCACATCCATGACAGGAGGTATTGTCAGGCTAAAAAAAGGAGCTATGATCACTTCATCAGCAGTTGCAACCCATTGATTCATTGTAGCTGTTGAAAGCAAATGTGGATTTAGCAGTTGACAAGAGGCATAGGTGAAAAAACCCGAGAAAAGAGTTGATAAATATGCAATTGCTGCTGTCAAAACCAACAGCCTGCCGGCTCCTTTTCCTAACTCACCAATAGCAGGGGTGATCAGACCAGCAATGATCAAAGGAATAATAAATGATAAAAAATTGCCAAATAACCCATTGAAGGTAGTAAAAATGCGAGCAAACCAAACAGGAACGAATTGTCCGAACAATATCCCTGAAATAATGGCAATAACAACTTTAACTAAGAGCGGTATTTTAGAATATTTCATAGAGCATGAGTGAAAAGTACTGTAAAAACATGCTTTTAAAATGCAAGACCTGATATAGATTTAATGTATTTTTTATTTCTCATCACTGTATGGGCTACTTGTTCCTTTCTAGTCAATTAGAGTTCTCCGAGATCAGTATTTTTATCTGCCGTTGTTGTTGGTCGCTTGTCAGCACCAAAAAATAAGCTCCTGAAGCAATCTGATGTTCTGTATTATCAAACACATAAGTATGCTTTCCGGTTCCGGCTTGTTGATTGTTTATCAACACCTTCAGCTCGCGCCCTAACGCATCATGCAAGCTTAGCCTGACTGCTGAAGGTCGAAATAGCTTATAAGTGATCAGTGTATATTGAATAAACGGATTTGGAAAGTTTTGCTCTAAAGCCAAAATATGTTCCTCCTTCTCGGGCAAAGTCACCGACATATCTATAATAGCCGTATAAAGGCTTAGTTTTCCGTTGCTTTCCCTGCGTGTCCATATAGGACGTACTATATTATTGACTACCGAAATATTATTATAATCGCCGAAGAACTGTCCGTTAGCAGGTAAAAACGGGCTTTCGCTGATTCTGATATTTTCAAAAGTGTTTCCGGCGTCGCGTGAAATGGCCATAAACACATCTGTGTTATTGTCGCTATGATTTCGTCTATCGTAAAACACAAAATACAATGTGCCGTTCGCTTGATCAACCTCCATCCACGTAAAAAACTGATGCTTTCCAGCCGGGTCATCATTCACCCGTATCGGTTCTGACCAGGTAAATCCACCATCGGTCGATTTCACTACCCATACATCTGTATCATGTGTGCCATTGCTTTGGTCGGCATAATTGATATAAATGGTCCCATGATTAGGTCCTCCACTCAAATCGCAACGTGTTATGGGCATACCATTGGCCCTGTATATGCCGGGTATTGCAAGGTCCCATCCGCCCAACTGTTCAGTTACGAAAATATTATGGCCTAACCAGCTTTCACCTCCGTCTATCGAACGGTTAAACACTATTCCTTCAGGCCCTGACCATGCAATATATACTTCCCCATTTGGCCCTACAGCCGGCACAGCTCCTTCTACTGTGTTACCACTGTCAATACAGTCGCCTGCTACCTCATTGATGCGTATTGCTTCACTCCAGCTCTCCCCTCCATCGGTTGACTTGCTGAAAAGAATGTTGCTCTCGCATTGAGGATCGGATGAGCCGTATTCATCAAACTGTGTCCAACTGACATAAATGGTGTTGGTGCGTGGATCAACGACAGCCCATGGCTTATCCTGAGCCTTAGAGCCATTTAATCCCATATATGTTCCAGCCGACCAGCTGAGGGTTTCTTTGTCAAACTTCTGACATACAATTCGGTCTATCCACGATCCGTTGATAGGATTGGAGAGATGGAAAAAATAAAAATCACCTATGGTATCGGCAATGATCACCGGATCACCCCATACCCCATATTCGGGCGATTCCAACACGCCTCCTGTCCAACTATAGCCACCATCAACCGAATAATACCAATAATTCAAATTGGAGCCTGCCATCATTTCAAGTGGGTTTTTATGATTGATTGCAATGCTAGGCTCATTAGGTCCGTTGAAATTTCCAATTTTAATATTTGGATAAGGCGATTGTGCATGCAGTACGATTCCGTGTACAATCATACATATTATGATCAGTTTTTTCATGGCTGAGATTTTAAGGGGATTTGTGTGTCTAACTGTTTCTCAGATATATTCACTATACTTGCTACTACCGAATCGCCTGTAATATTTACTACCGTTCGAAGCATATCCAAAGGCCTGTCAACAGCAAATATCAATGCAATTCCTTCTGTAGGAATACCTACGGAAGATAATACTATTACCAGCATGATCATTCCTGCACCCGGCACGGCAGCCGAGCCAATAGAGGCTAGAGTGGCAGTGAGAATAATAGTCAACTGTTGGACAAAACTTAGGTCCATCTGGTATATCTGGGCCAGGAAAATAGCTGCTACAGCTTGATATAAACTGGTTCCATCCATATTAATAGTGGCTCCTAAAGGTAGTACGAAGCTGGTCACCTCTTTTTTCAATCCCAGGTTTTCTTCGCAGCACTGCATGGTCATTGGTAAGGTAGCAGCGCTGGAGCTGGTTGAAAAAGCAAGTAGCTGAGCTGGTGACATTGCTTTGAAAAACTGCCGGGGCGACACATTGGTAAACATACTTAAAGCAACGGGATATACAATAAATATCAAAAAGACTAAACCGAGTATCACCGTTAAGGTATACATCCCTAATGAACCGAACAAGGCATAAGTGTCTGAAGAATTCTGGCCGGCAAGATCGGTGGTAATGCTGGCAATGAGTGCAAAAACACCTATTGGAGCTGCATACATGATCAGATGGATCATACGCATGACTACCTCATTTAATGATTCAAACAACAAACGAAGCTGCCGTGTTTTTTCCTGATTGGTCAATACGATGGAAACACCAAAGAGCAATGAAAAAAAGATGATCTGAAGCATACGACTGTTGTCGGTCAACGCATCAAAAATATTATCAGGTATAAGGTTCACTATAAATTGTAAGGGACCAGACACAGAATCAGGATTACCAGCCGCTTGGCTAAGACTGTCGGATGAATACTCAAGCTGTATATCAGAAGTGAAAAAATTACCCGGGCGGATCAGATTGGCAGCTATCAATCCTATGCTCACTGCTAAAATAGTAGTCACAAGATACAGCCCCATCGTCTTAAATCCTATGCGTGAAAGTCGTGACACATCATCTAAACCGGAGATACCGTTGATCAAAGAAACAATGATCAACGGTATCGCAATCAATTTCAACAGATTGATAAAAATAGTCCCCCAAGGTTTGATCCAGTTATTGGTAAACTGATGCCAACCAAGGTGAACGGCTATGATACCAAATAAAATACCAGCAGCCATTCCAATCAGAATAAGAAGATAAAGCGGGATTGATCTTTTCATCTAGTACAAGTAGAATAAAGGTTCATATTGAATCTTCAAATGTATAACATTTCAAAAAACTTACTAGCCTAATTTTTCAGCTCTACCAAGAAAACTGAATACATTCCGCAAGTTCAATTAGTAAATGCGACAAAAAAGTAAAATAGTCGTGAATTTGTTAGGTGAAGAAAGTTATTCTGAAAAATATCTGGCTTATCAGTAAGTAAGTTAATTTTGAAAATTGTTTTAGCCGATCTGTTTTTTTATGATTTTTATATTAGTGGTTGGACTGTTTTTTTGTGGACTTCTGCTTGCCGGAGCATTATTTTCATGGCTATTGCTGATCACCAATCGGTTTCAGCAGGCGTATTTCCCATTAATAGTCAGTCCAAAGAATGCGTATAAGGCTTTTTTTATTCAATCTGTGTTATTTGTGCTGTCGGCCGGGATAGGATTTCTCCGCCTCCAACAAATAAAAGTTGGACATACCGATAATGTGATCGAAAACCTGATCTATGGATTATCAAGCTTGCTGTTGTTTCGACTGCTTGGTGATTTTAAGTCGTTCGGTATTTTTGCTAAAGACCTCCCTGAGCCGTATGCAGCCATTGAAAGAAGAGTTTATCTGCCTTATTTCACTATCCTTCTTTTGCTCAGCATTGCATTGGTTGTTTGATAAACAGCCTTTTTATGTAATTGATCTTCATCCATAAAAGTCAGCCAAAAAGAGTGGATACATAGTAAACCTTCAAATTCCTGAAATACTTATACAGATTGATGATTTGCACGAGCATATCAGATCACGGACAGAGATTAATTTGAAACATTTAGTCGAATCCACAGCTTGTAGCAATAAAATTGATTACTTTGCAGTTGTTTTTAAAAACATCCTGGTTGAGACTATCTGTTCAAGATCAACAGATACACTCATCTATTGAACCTTTTAAAAATAATATCTGTTTAATATGTAGCTGATGCGATCGTATCAGGCGGATCAAGAAATTTAAAACTTATTTATGCAATCTTATACATCCAGTTATGAAAGAATTAAGTAAACATTCGATTAAAGAAATGACGATAGATGGTGATTCATATCGTTTTCACTCGCTTCGTCATCTGAAAGATGAAAATATTGAACATCTGCCTTTTAGCATTCGGATTTTGTTGGAGAATGTGCTCAGAAACTATGATGGGTTCAGTATTACTGATGAACATATAGAGACTTTGCTGAAATGGACGCCCGAAGCTATTGACAAGGACATACCCTATATGCCTGCACGTATTCTGATGCAGGATTTTACAGGAGTTCCGGCGGTGGTTGACATTGCTTCATTGCGTGCCGAATTTGTCAGACATGGTAAGGACGGTCAGAAAATTAATCCTGCTATACCTGTCGATTTAGTGATTGACCATTCCGTGCAGGTTGATTATTATGGAACCGATTATTCTTATGGCAAAAACGTAGCTCTTGAGTTTGAGCGCAATAAGGAGCGATACGAGCTTCTGAAGTGGGCACAGCAGGGGTTGAATAATTTTACTGTAGTACCTCCGGGTATGGGTATCTGCCATCAGGTCAATCTGGAATACTTAGCCAAAGGTGTTATGGCACGCAATGGATGGCTCTTTCCCGACACCCTTGTTGGAACGGATTCGCATACCCCTATGGTGAATGGAATTGGTGTAGTGGGTTGGGGAGTTGGTGGAATAGAGGCCGAAGCAGCTATGTTGGGACAGCCTATATTCATAACCTGTCCACAGGTGGTAGGCCTGAAACTGACCGGAAAAATCCCAAATGAATGTACCGCCACCGATCTGGTGCTGTCAATCACCAAACTGTTGCGAGACACAGGAGTAGTAGGGAAATTTGTTGAAGTGTTTGGCGATGGATTAGACCATCTGACCGTTACCGACAGAGCTACTATTTCGAATATGTCACCCGAATTTGGATGTACAGTAACGTATTTTCCAACCGATGCGCAAACTTTAGAGTATATGCATACTACTAATCGATCGGCACAACAGATCAGATTAGTTGAACAATATTGCAAAGAAAATCTGCTCTGGCGAACAGGCGACGAAAAAATCGCTTATTCAAGCATAGTGGAATTAGACTTGTCAACCCTTGAACCAACCGTATCAGGGCCAAAACGCCCGCAGGATAAAATATTTGTCAAGGAATTAGGTACTAAATTTACCGAGATACTTAAAACTGAATATAGGCGTGATTATCAACCTAAAGAACAGCGCAATGAATTTGCGTGGCTGATAGAAGGTGGCTCAGGCACCGAGTTCACCTTCGGACAAGTACCAATGAGTGGTGAAACACATTCGGAAGTGATTGCCAACAACACCTTACACTCGGTACGTATCGTTCAGTCTAACAACGAATTTGTGCTAAGCGATGGAAGCATAGTAATTGCTGCTATAACAAGTTGTACCAACACTTCTAATCCCGCTGTCATGGTTGGTGCGGGCTTATTGGCCAGAAATGCCGTAGAGAGAGGATTACGCCCTAAATCATGGGTGAAAACCTCTTTAGCACCAGGATCTAAAGTAGTAACCAAGTATTTAGAGCGATCAGGACTTAATACCTATCTTGAAGCTTTGCGCTTTCATACGGTAGGTTATGGATGTACTTCATGTATTGGTAACTCAGGTCCACTTCCCCCGGCTATTGCAACAGCAGTAGATAAAGGCGAATTAGTTGTAGCTTCGGTACTTTCGGGCAACAGAAATTTCGAGGCCAGAGTGCATCCACAGGTGAAAATGAATTTCCTGATGTCGCCTATGCTAGTAGTAGCTTATGCGTTAACCGGCAGGGTGGATATTGACCTTATTAATGATCCGATTGACTATGATCCTAACGGAATCCCGGTTTATCTGAAAGATATATGGCCTTCAAGAGACGAGATTCAGCAAACTATCAACGACTGTATGAAACAGGGTGACTTTGAAGAAGTGTATGATGTCATATTTGATGGATCAACCGATTGGCAAAGTTTAGATGTTAAATTAGATCAGAAGTATGAATGGAACCTCTCATCCACTTATATCAAAGAAGCTCCATTTTTTGAAAACCTAAGACCTGAGCCTGATCCTGTAGCCGATATCAAGGAAGCAAGGGTGTTGCTCTATCTGGGCGATTCGGTAACCACCGACCATATCTCGCCGGCCGGCTCGTTCAGAGAAGACTCAGCCGCAGGTCAGTATCTGATTTCTCACGGTATCACAAAAGAAAATTTTAACTCATTTGGCTCCCGCAGAGGTAATCACGAAGTGATGATGCGCGGCACATTTGCTAACGTACGTATCAAAAATAAAATTGCTGACCGCGAAGGAGGATACAGCAAACACCTGCCGACAGGGGAAGTGAACAGCGTGTTCGATGTGGCTATGAAATATAAAACAGACCAGACACCGTTGATCATCCTGGCCGGAAAAGAATATGGTTCGGGTTCATCACGCGACTGGGCTGCTAAAGGAACTTTCCTGTTAGGTGTGAAAGCTGTTATAGCTGAAAGCTTTGAGCGAATTCACCGAAGCAATTTAGTTGGAATGGGTGTGGCACCTTTGGTTTTTGCCAACGGAAATACAGCCGAATCCCTTGGATTGGACGGCACCGAAAGCTTTACCATAAGCGGATTGGAAAATGGACTTCATCCACATAAATTCCTTGACGTTAAAGCTGTACATCCATCAGGAAAAGAAATAGATTTTCAGGTGGAAGCTCGGTTTGATTCCGAGATCGAAATAGAATACTATAAAAATCAAGGGATATTGCAATATGTCTTACGGCAATACCTGAAAAATCATTAACGATAAAAAAGGCTGCTTCAAAACCGGACAGCCTTTTTTTAATCTTTATCCTCTAAAAAGAAGATATCTTCTACCGCCTTGCCAAACACACGGGCTATCTTGATTGCCAACACAGTAGACGGCACATATTTACCGGCTTCCAACGTGTTGATAGTTTGACGGCTAACCGAAACTTTCTTAGCAAGCTCTTCCTGCGTCCATCCTTTGATGGCACGCTCTACCTTAAGAGTGTTTTTCATCTTTTAATGGTCTTGAAGAGCGGTATAGGACAAAGTGAAAACGGAAAATGAAGATAACCAATATCGTAAACATATTGTACAACATGACGTCAAGAAAAGCTAACCCATATACAAACAAAAACGCTAGTAACAATAAAGTATAGTTTACCAGAACAGCCCATAACAAAGACGACAATCTCAGACTGGCAATAAATTCATCTTCCTGTTTTTCCTTTGAGAAACCAACCAATAAAGCTCCGATCAGAAACAAAACTCCTACCAAAGTTTGAGTGATATTAGTTCTAATCCATCCAAAAGAAGGATTGGCACTAAGAATCTCTTTGTTAAAAAAAGCAAACACTTTTGCTTTTAACACAAAAGAATCGAACCCATTGATGATCAGGAAAATACCTGCCAATGTAGCCGGTATCAGCAGAATCCAACCGAATTTTTTAACGGAATGAGGTAATAATATAGCTTGCATGATCTTTAAGTTAAACGCACAAATGTAAGATAAACCTTACAATATGTCAAGTATATTTTACATGTTGAACTAAAAATAAACACCAGAACTTAAAAATTCTGGTGTTTTCAATTCAATAAGATTTGTGTTATCTCTTTCTGCTTTTTGATGGAGTAGCTTTTTCTTTTGTAGGATTTGCCGTTTTACTTACATGATTAGTTTTTGTGCTATTTCCGCTTGTATTGCTTCTTTCAGCGGGTTTGACCGATGTAGTCTCTTTGTTTGTGCCTTGTTTGGTGGTCACTGCTTTTTGTGTCCTGCTTTTTTGATCGGTACTTTTTCCGCTGATATTTGTCGTGCTTCTTGCTGGCTGCCGAGCGCTAGTAGCAGGCTTTGAATCTTGTTTTACGGTACTGGCAGCACGATTTACAGGTGTTTGTTGTTGTTTTGTTTGGGTAGCAGGTCTTGCGGTTCTCGTGCTTTGTGGAGCCCTTTGCTGTGCAGGTGCTTTTTTATTGACATCAGCTGTTTTGACCTGTTGAACCCTCTGCGAGTTTTGAGCAGGTGTCGATACACCTCGTTCGTTTCTTTTCAGTGTTGACTGTTGAGAATTGCTCTGATTGGCTGCCCTTGTAGCATACGCACGGGTAGGTAATGTAGTGCCCGACGACACGCGCTGGGTATAAATCCGTTCGCCTTCGCTTTTTTTCTCTGGCTTGCTATAGGTGTTTGCGTAATAGTTCCGGTTGATATTTACTTGTACTATAGGCGCATAGTGTCTTATTTCTGTATGATATACCTTTTGATAAGCTACATAGCGTTTATGATGCCATGGGCGATAATAACTCAAATAATGGTTTCGCCATCCGTAGTGATAGGCATGATAGGTATGCCAGTAATAGGGTGTCCATGGATGCCAATACACAGGATAATACCCCCAATACCAAGACGATCTCCATACTACATAACCAGGTCGATAAAGGAATACAACTACCGGCCAGCGGGCTACTTCGTAATAGGTGGTGTGTATAACCTTTGTCTGAGTAGTAACAGCTTGTGTACTGCTTGGTCTTCCGGCATAGCCTGGATTAGGGGTTTCGTCGTACGCAGGCTCTACTATATAGTTGGGGCCATATAATAACTCATCCCCAATCAATTGAACGATGACCGAGCCATTAGCCTGTTTTTCAACTGTAAATACAGCTACATCCTGATACTCGGTTTCACTAAGTGCTACTCGTAGAACTATAGTATGTATTTGCTCTGATGGATAATCAAACACCATAATATAATCAACCAAATTATCGCCATTAAGGTCCAGATTATTGATCATGGCTTCAGGATCGTTCAGGCCTCTTTCAAACGCTTCCAAAGTTTCGGATTCCCTAAACATATCCATCACAGCATATAGGTTGAGATTGTCGCCCGGCAGACCAGATTTCTCTATATAATCTTGTGCCTGAAGCCGGACCATGCTTCCAAGAAACAAAAGCAAAACGATAATAAACGGATACTTTTTCATGGCATTAGGTTTTAAATTGTGATTGATAATCGTGGTCGTTCCAAAACTATGCCAGAATTGAACAGCTCAATCCTTCTGGCTAAAAACCGTACTACTATACGCTTACAACAGCTGATAATTTTATAGTACTACAAAGGTCTGGCTTCCTATCGGTTTGTTGTTTCGAAATATTAAAAGATAATAAGTTCCTTGACCGTATGAAGCAGTATGCAGAGTATAGGATTTAGATGAGGCTATGTTTTGGGTGAAGATCATCTTTCCCTGGAGGTTATACACCCTGATCTGATCAAAAGTTTTCTCACAAATCAGAGTGGTTTTTTCAATAGTGGGGTTGGGTAGTATTTTGATAATTGTTTTCGGGATTTCTTGATATGGTTGTATGGCTGTGATCGGGTCATTGGATGCGACCCAGTTTTCGGGCAGGCTATTGTCTAAATTAAGGTCAATGAGGTGTAGGTGCGGGCCGTTACCATCTGCTTCGGGTGGCCAGGGCAACGAATCAGTATAATGCACTTCGTTGATATGGTTTCCCCATGCATCTTTCAGAAGAAGTTTAAATGATTTGTTGGAAAGCTTGCGTGAGTATTCAGCGAAAGGTTCAAATCCATAATATTGTTCAAAAACCCCGGCATTTGAAGCCAGATACAATTTTTGTCGAGGCAGTGCATAGCTATAGGCTTGAAACTGAAATACTATACCCGGTTCGCTTAGATAAATACCGGTTAAATCAATGGTGTCGTTGCTGTGATTACTGATCTCGATAAACTCCAGATCGTCTTTATCAAATCCCTGATCGGATTGTGGATGATAATGTATTTTTGAGATGATCAGCGGAGGGATAAACGGATCGGCACATGCCTGAAAATTGTTCAGCTTGCTGTTGAGCCAGTTGATTCGTAACTGAAGCCATGACTTGATTTCGTTGATATGGTATATATGGTTTCCGATAGTGTTCCAGCGTTGGTCTTCTCGTTCTACCGCTTCGGATATCCATGCTACAGTGCTGTCAATCAGGTTAGTGATTTGATCGTAATGTAAAGTATTTCCAGGTGCATTGAGGTCGTTCCATCTCTTGCTGAAGTAACAGTGAAACTCATCTTGGTCGAACAGGTCTTTCCAGAATTTGGAGCCGACATTTGAGTAGTTAAACTGCCATACATCAGTTTTACTGCGGTTGTATCCCCATGTGATCAGGTCGTTACCAAAGCTAAGATTAAAGTCCCAGACCGGCCCTGCCCTAAGCTTTCCCCCCCTGTCCTTATGGAAAAAGGTGCTGAATCTGTAGGCATCTACATTTGATGCCAACTCATTGATAATCATAAAATCAATAAAGGTAGGAACGTCAATCAGGGAAGGAAAGCCATCAGCAATAGAATAATTATGTGTTGCCATAGCTTGCTGCAGGTCGAAGAAATAGTTTCTGATATATTCATGCTGTGGGTTGGTGATCTGATCAGGTTTAGGCTGATGATGAATATAGTCCACCCATCCCCCACCATAGGATGACATATACCATGCTATAGGGTCGCCACCGGTTGTTTTATCGGCTTTGGTAATATACCCACCTGTTAGCTCAGGTAATGAATTATCATCTGTGGTCAGCTTTAGGATATTTACCCGTTTGCTATCAATTTTTATCTTTTCCGAAAGTATGTATAACCCTTTATAGTCATCGTTTACAATGAGTTCACAATAGACTGTTCGAGTGACATAATCGCCTAAGTTTTCAGCTAATTTATACGTGATATAATCGCGCAACATAGATGGATCGAACGCAAATGAATTCAATATCCAGTTGTTTTCTTTTGGCATACCTAAAAGCGACACATTGTTGTTTGATACATCATCGGCCTGAAGTGTTTTGAGTGCATAAGGCTTCTTGGGTGGTGATTGCGAGGTTGAGCCTCGTAGCTCAATACCAATACGTCCGTCGTAATTCAAAAATTCGGGGTTATACTGGTCTGTTATATAATTCCTTGAGCCATCAGGCCGATAAATAATTTTCATTGAAGCAGGTACTTTTGGCTCATCGGGTATTTCAATAGGTAAGCCGGTATTAGGATCAATATCGGTATTGATGATCACTATGGGCAGATTGCTGTTTGTAAGGGTTTGTGCATTCAATGCAGATAATGAGCCTGTAGCAACATATATTATATAACTGATGAATAGAAATAGTGGAAGTTTTTGCATCGGTATATTTTATTGGTCCGACATCCAACAAAGATACGTATTAATAGGGTTTGGCTTTTTTAAAATCCGATTAGTAATGGTACAACTTGGGTTTTAAATATCCCGAAAATCTTTTTTCTTTGTAAGTTTCAGGTCTTTCAGCATGGAAGCTTTGACATTCAGATCAAAGCTCCAGCTTTTCCGTGGGCCTATAGGTACCCAGCTGAAACGCATCTCCCAGCAATGCAGGTCGCGATAAATATTGAGAGAAGTATATGAAAGCCCTTTAGACTCAAAATCCCAACCCGATTGTGCAGTTAATTTCCATTTAGGAGTGATATTGATTTCGCCTGTAAAATTCAATGTTTGTACAACCCGGCTTTGATCGGTACGTATCATACCTGAATAGCTTATATCATTAGAGTAGCGAAGGTTATATGTAATATTTAACGACCAGGGTATGTTCCAGTCAATATAGTTTTCCGGATGTTGCGATAGTTCGTGTAATTCCGCTTCGGTAGCCATTGTTTGAGGCCGTTCGACAGGTTTGGCTGATTTCTTTGAGAAGTCGTCCTGGCTCAGTCGCCAGCTCAAACCAAAATTCCATGTTGATTGCATTGGTCGCAGCAACCGCCTGTTCTCAGTCCATTCAAATTTATTGATCTGACGCCCTTTGTCATCGCGTACGTAAGGGTCGTAGCTACTGGAATATTGTATGTTTAAGTTTTTGAACAGACGAGTTCTGCCACTAAGGGTGATATACGACATATTTAACGAGTCGCGGGCCAGGTCATAGCTGCCTGATAAGCTGAGATTTTCGATGAGCACTACTTTTCGCATACCGCTTATGGTGTCTTTACGTGATCGTACCTTGATCTCAAGATTATTGCTAAGCGAAAAACTAATGCTACCCGATTTATCCTTAGACGGAGAGCCAAATATCGCATCACCAAATTTGGAGTACACATGCTCTACACCTAAAGTATCGGTATATCGGCCATAATAGCCCCATTCAGGTTTAGAATATTCAGGGGTGTAACGAAAGCCGATACTGGGTGTGATAACATGCCTTACAGCTCGTAATGGACCTTTTTTGAACATCACCATCCCATACAGCTTAGTGGTTAGATTGCTTGAAACATTATAATCAAACACATTTTTAAACCCATATAAAGTATCTATTTGAAGAAAGTTGACTATGGAATCATTATTAGGACCAAGGGTATCGGTGATCCAGTTGCGCTGCTCAGAACTGAAATACATCCTATCGGTGATATTGACTGAGTTTGTCAGTGAGAAATATTTCAGTACTTTCAGAGGCAGGTTAATAGGTATGCTATGCTTGATACCGTTTTTCATTTGTTTGAGCGCTTCAGATTCTAACAGCAAGCTGTCGGGCAAGCTAAGCCGGTTACGGGCGTTCATCGTATAGCTCATATTCAGCTCTTCATACCATTTGGACTTTCCGATGCTGCTTTTACGTTTTAATGGATTGACCCTATTAGTGTTAAATGTGATTTCTGGCAGCTCGATATCTACCATTTTTGTAATTGTATTTTGTCGGTGTCTGCCGTTGATTACCAAGAAGTATTTGTTGTTGAAATTTGTTTGAAAAGCGATTGATGAGCTTAGCTCATTGCTGAGATAATCATTAGTTGATACCGGATTATACGTATTATAATTACTGCTGGTAATATTGACATCGGCACTGAATCGTCCGTTTGGTCTTGCTTTAGGGTCTTGTTGATGTGTCCATCTGATTCGAAAATCTCGGCTTTTACTGAAATCAGGTGATCCTTCCACACCTTGGAGATTGATTGCGTATCCGGTGCTCAGGTTTCCATTGAATTTATAGCGTTTGGTATATCGCAATGTAGGCTTCACTGCCCAGCTTCCGCGTGTATAGATATCACCCAACAGATCAAGGTCCATATAGTCGTTAATAGCCCAGTAGTATCCGCCATTTTCAAAGAAGAATCCTCTGTCGTTGCTCTCCCCATAGGTTGGTATTCGGATACCTGAGCGTTGCCCGCTCTTGTTGGGAAAAATACCGAAAGGAAGTGCTAAAGGAGTAGGCATACCTTCAATAACTAAATAGGCCGGACCGGTAACTATCTTATTATCAGGTATGACTTTTGATTTACGAAATCGAAACTCAAAATGTGGATGCTCTTTCAGATCGCAGGTAGTATAGGCCCCCGATTGGATATTGATGGTGTTGTCAGAAAGTTTTTTCACTTTGGAACCATGCAAAAAACCTTGTGCATCTTTGGTAACTATTTTATGTATCATTCCTTTTTTAGTGTCAAAGTCATAGTAGAGTTCTTCGCAGTCGAAAGTTTGGTCTTTATCAGTAAAACGTGGGCTCCCGATTAATTTTCCGGTTGAATCTACTACACCTTTAGCATACACCTGATTGGTTTCAAAGTCGAACTCCATATAGTCGGCTTCTAATTTTATATCGCCATATACTACTACAGCTTCGCCAAACAGATATACTTTTCTGTTTTTAATATCTTGTATGGTCGAATCCCGGGCATTTCGCTCTACTTTGGTTTCCAACATTCGTTTGGCTGTCTTACGAACTGTATCGTTGGTTATCAGGCTGTCAACCTGTGTATGCGTCAAGCTATCGGGTATATGAAAGCCTTGTCGTAGCTGATCAGTAAAGGGGATGGTATCAGCGACAAGAGTATCTTGTGCAGCAAGCTGAGCAGCAATACCAAGCATAAAAAAACATAAGGCCAATCTGATCATGTGAATCGTCTGATCTGGCGGAATGAAAAAAAAGCGCTTAAAACTTGCTGCTATCAATGTGTTTGAGTTAAATTTGTCCGTTCTATGAAAGGAAACATTAACCTGCAAATATACTTTCAAAAAGTGAATAGCTCTTGTATCAACGCTTCTTTGGCATGTCTAATTATCTGCTTGATATTTTTGTTTGGCAGTTGCAGTTCTGTTCATGCTCAACGGGGCAGTAAGATACAAACGGTGGTGATTGATCCGGGGCATGGAGGTCGCGACCCGGGCGCATTAGGTAAACGGTCAAAAGAAAAAGATATAGTATTGGATGTAGCTTTGAAAACCGGCGAATATATCCGCAAAAACCTGCCTGATGTGAAAGTGATATATACCCGTAGCAGGGATGAGTTTGTGGAGTTGCACAGGCGCGCTGCCATAGCCAATGAAAATAATGCGGATGTGTTTATTTCCATTCATTGCAACTCAGCCAAAGACAGCCGTGTGTCAGGTGCCGAAACTTTTGTCATGGGCGAGCATCGTACCGAAGCAAATTTAGAAGTAGCCAAGTTGGAGAATGCGGCCATATTGTTGGAAGATAATCAAGACGAAACTTACGGTGGATTTGATCCCAACAGCACAGCGGCTTATATTGCTCTTTCGCTTTTTCAAAGTGCCAATACGCATCAAAGCATTAAGTTGGCTCAACATGTGCAGGAGCAGTTTGCAACGCGTGTAGGCCGAAAAGACCGTAGTGTGCAACAAGCCGGATTTTTGGTACTCTACCGCACAACTATGCCAAGTATATTAATTGAACTTGGGTTTATCAGCAATCCGGCCGAAGAAGCATTCCTTATCTCGGAACAAGGTAAGGTGTATATGGCATCAGCTATATTTCGGGCTTTCAGAGATTATAAAAATCAATTTGAAAAGGAAAACAGACTCCCGCCACAAATACCCGACGAATGGCGTGATATAATTGTAGGACATCAGGTTGAGATAGAAGATGAAAACCCGAAAACAAGCGGACAACAATCCACTACACAGTCTGACAAGACTTCCATTGAAAATAGTGGACAAATAGTTTATAAAGTACAATTTTATACCTCCCCGCATTCCATACCTCTTACTGATGCCAGATTTAAAGGACTTCAAGAGGTGGCAGCCTATTTTCACGATGGCTTGTATAAATATACGGTTGGCTCGTTTGCTCAATTTACCGATGCAACACAGCACCAGAAACAAATGCAGGCCAAAGGCTTTACCGATGCGTTTGTGGTAGCTTTTATGAACGGGAAACGGATTAGAATTGATCAGGTAAAGCAATCAAATAGTATCCACTAGCTACACTTTAACGTATCTTTGCCATATAAAATTAAACATATCAAAAAAATATTTACATGAAAATCCAGAACAAGAAGGTGTTTATTGTTGGCCTATCTTTTATATTGGCTGCCTTTCTTTTTGTATGGGGATTTAACTTTTTAAAAGGTAAAGATATTTTTGACCGTGAGCGTATCTTTTTTGTGGAGTATGAAGAGGTTAACGGATTAGTCACATCTAACCCAGTGATGCTCAATGGGCTACGTGTAGGTCAGGTGAAAGATATTTATTTTCATCCCAATCTGAAAGGCAGTTTGATTGTCATGCTTTCAGTACATAACAAATTCCCATTACCTGCTAATAGCGTGGCACGTATATTCAGCTCCGATCTGATGGGTTCCAAAGCAGTTGATCTTCAGTTAGGTGACTCGGAGCAACTGCTGCAACATAACGATACCCTGCTCTCAGCTATTGAAGCCAGCTTGATGGATGAGGTAAATGCGCAAGTATTACCGTTGAAAAATAAAGCCGAAAGCCTGATCTCATCCTTAGATTCGCTTGTTATAATAGTGCAAACCATCCTCAACGAAACGGCTAAAGATAATATTACTGCCAGCTTGCAAAGTGTGTCATCAACTATCAAGAACCTTGAAAGAACCACATCTGCCATAGATTCTTTTGTGATCACCGAGCAGTCGCGTATGGCTTCCATATTATATAATGTGGAATTGATCACCCGTAATATAGAACAAAGCAATAGCGAGATCAGCAGGATGATCAGCAATTTAGCTGCATTATCCGATTCGTTGGTTCATGCCGATATTGCCTCATTGGCCCGGCATGCCGATGCAACCATACAAGAGATGAATAAGCTGATGAGCGCTGTGAATGAAGGACGTGGTACTGTAGGGCAGCTTATGGTTAACGACAGCTTGTATATTGAGCTTGAAAAGTCGGCTGCTGAGCTGAATAAATTATTAGAAGATGTGCGCCTGAATCCCAAACGATATGTGAAATTCAGTTTGTTTTAAGGGTACTTGGCATTCGAAATGCTATTTTTCTGATGTATCAGTTTCTTCACGTCTGTACAGATCGTGTTTATCCTTAGGCCGTAAGTCGTCCAACCATTGAAACCCCCTAAGTATGGATTGCTCTTCAGGCAGCTCTTCTTCTGGATACATCACTTCACCCGGATTGGTAAAATAGCGTATATCCGAAATGTTGCTGTCTTCCAAATAAATCTTCATCGTACTTGACTGGGCGAGATTCACCCCTATCAGGCTTCCATCTTCTTCGCGAACCCAATAAATAGTCTGCGCATTACCATCAACAAAAATTTGATTCAATTCGTTTTCAAAGAAATACCCTATCATATTTTTCCCTTTGATCTGATTATACCCTTTAATGCTATCTTTAGCAACTATAAACGCATTGTTATGCATGATCAACGAATCTAGCTGGCCGTGCTGATTGATGATATACATGGAATCGGCTGTCAATTGGTTGTTATCCGACCATAATATAGGATAGTGATACAAACGCAGGGTTGAGTCGGTAGTATGATATACTAACGAATCGCAGATACCCTGTATATTGGTTCGAAAAAAACGTACTCCGTAGTATGCCATCATTTTTTCGGCTTTGCGTTCAGCGTTAAAAAACATAAAAAGGGTATCGGCATGCATAAATAGACTGTCGCTGCTGTCGTAACTAACAAATCGTGCACTGTCGGTAACATACGACCTGCCTTCATCTTCCCATATCTTTCCTGTTTCGCCATATACGATAAGCTTGTTTAAGGTGTCGGTAACGATCACGTTACCGGCTGCATCACCAAAGCCGATATTTCGGTCGTAAAAAAGTTTGTCGGAGCTGATCGTTTGTTCGTTGGTGTTCATCCGGGTTTTCTCGCTTAGATAGGCATGGTCTTTTCCGGTATCGTACCAGCCATACTCGCAATATATCGTATTTTCTTCTCCTCTGATCAGCGTAGGACCAAAGAAATAAGCGATATCGGTGCGGGTATGAAAGGTCATTGTATCGGTATATATGGTATATTCGGGGTTGATCAGCTCTACATCATCGGCAAAATAAAATTCTTTAAGATCGCTTCGGTAGTATCCTCTTTTGCTTTTCAACAGGTTATCACCTCTTGTAATCGTACCATGATTGGGATAATGGGCTACTTGAGTGAATCGGTTAAAGAGTAAATAATTTGTTTCCAAAACAGAAGAATCATCTACCATTTTCACATGCTCAAAAATTTCTGCCAGACGGCTATCGCCTGTATATCTCAGTTTGTCGCCATAGATATGTAATGTGTCGCTTACTTTAATATGTACATGGCCGAACGCATCGAAGTTTCGTGTTTTGTCGTTCAGATAGGCGCTGTCGCAATAAAACCAGGTTGAATCCTGACGCAGTATGACATTTCCAAGCAGTTTCTCTACATCTTTACCCAAAGCGGCATCATAACGTTGAATTTTTGCCTGTTCTATATGGATCACAGTGCGTTGTTGTGCAACCGATAAAACTGGTAAAAGCAATAAGAGACTAAAACGGATCAATGACTTCATCGCTCAGGTATAGAAGGCAAAAATACGATTTAATGGACAGCTAATATATGCCCTTGATCGTCTGTCTATATTTAATAAGGAGTGGTAGTATAGTGTACCATCAGACGAATATAAATCCTGATCTTTCACATTGTTATCAGTAAGTGGAAAAAAATGAAGCCACTAATTTACCAGTGTATTTCTTTAATAATAAACCCTTTGTTTTTGTATTCGTGTATGATGCGACTGCGTGATTTATCGGCTTCTGCCTGGGTAGCAAATCCGTTTTGAATGATATTTCCCTGATCAATGGTTGACCAGTTGGGATAAGCCTGTATGATGAGTTCGTTGAATTTTTCTTCTAATATATAAGCCGCGGGGAATCGTTTCACCGGACTGACAAATGTATAATATCGTTTTTCTTTTTCCTGATCTAATAGCGTATATGCCGACGAATAGACATAGTAATAGATTGGTTTGTTACGGGTTGGGTTTGGCCCGGCTACTATCCACATATCTTTTGATGCCGATTCTTTTTTGGGTTTGGGAGTCGCTTCTATAAAACCGTTTTTATATACTCTGGCAATAAAATCATGCCTATTGCTAAGGCCTGCAATAAGGATATCCAGGTCTCCGTCTAAATCATAATCACCCCATTGCCCAGAGCTGTTATATAGTGGGATCAGATTGGCGTGTATGTCGGTGAATCCTTGTTGTCTGTCGTTCCTATACACTTTTGAAACGGCTCCGTTAGCACCCATCCCGCTGAGTAGCAGGTCTAAGTCTCCGTCTAAGTCCATATCGCCCCAGTCGGCAAAGCCATCAGTTAGCTGAGCCAGATCAGCGGGTATTTGCGTGAAGCTGCCGTCTCTGTTGTTTCGGTAAAGGATGGTAGTGGGCACCCCGGCTGCTGTCTCGCCTAAGATAATCAGATCATCATCTCCGTCATTATCGAAATCGCCAAAAGCTACATTGCAGTTTTTTAGCGGAATGATCCCACTTTTAATAGCCTGAAAACCTTGACCTGTATTTTGATACAGCTGACTTACAGTCTTGCCTTGAGCGTCTATGCCACACACAAATATATCAGGTAGACCATCCACATTGAAGTCTGTCCACCGGGCTACTCCTCGACTGATACCGATCAATCCGGCTTGAACGGCAGTAAATCTATTGTTTCTGTCATTGCGGAAGATCATTGTAATAGGACCGTGCGCACTCTCACCTGCTATTAAAATATCCGGGTCGCCATCACCATCCATATCCGCAAAATCAATGGAACCATCACGAACGGGGATCAATGGTATTTGAGTTTTGATGAAATTCCCATTTCCGGTGCCACGAAACAGTTCGGCTATCAACACCCCATCTTTTGTTTCACCTACAACAGCTGCATCAGCTATCCCATCTAAGTCAAAATCGGCAAACCGGATATCACCCCTGTAAAAATGAGGCAAGCCGGAGGAGGTTGAAATGAATCGGTCGTTGCGTAAATTATTATAATATTTTCCTTCTATAGCAGGCTTTCCACCATGATAATGTTCTCCCGAAACAAAGATATCCGGATCACCGTCACGGTCTGCATCAATCCATTGTGAACTGCTTTCTGCCACACCTGTCAGACCAGCTCTGATATCGGTAAATGTTTGGCCTGAAAGCATATGAGAAAATATCAATATTTGGAAAAGAAAAACTACATACCGCATACGTACTTAAAATTTGGCAAAGAAATTAAAAACAATATTACGACTTTTAATTATGTAGAAAGGTTCTAAATGTTTATAAAATAAGATCTCACGCCTTTTGTAGCCAATTTTTTAAATGAAATGACAAAAAATATATCTAATTTTGTGAAAAAATTCACAAATCATTAATCTTTATGAAACCTACTCATATTGAACACATTGGAATAGCTGTCAGGAGTCTTGATCAGGCTATTCCATTTTACGAGCGTTTGCTTGGTACATCTTGCTATGCCATAGAAGAGGTTAAAGACCAAAGAGTTAAGACAGCTTTTTTTAAGCTTGGTCAAACTAAGATAGAATTATTAGAAAGTACTGATCCTGAGGGGCCTATTGGTAAGTTTATTGAGAAGCGGGGTGAAGGCATTCATCATATTGCATATGCTGTTGAGCAAATTGAAGCTGCTCTTGAAAAGGCTACGGAAGAAGGCATTCAGCTTATCGACCAACGCCCACGCAAAGGTGCGGAAGGATTGCATATTGCGTTTCTACATCCTAAGAGTACATTTGGTGTGTTGACTGAGTTTTGTGAAGATAAATCTAAATAAATTTCATTCATATTATGTCTATTGAATCAAAAATACAGGAACTGTTAAACAAGCGTTTAGAGGCCAAGAAAGGTGGTGGCGAGAAGCGGTTAGCAGCTCAACATGCCAAAGGTAAATATTCAGCTCGCGAGCGGATAGATATTTTATTGGACGAGGGCAGCTTTGAGGAGTTTGATATGTTTGTAACACACCGTACCAAAGAGTTTGGTTTGGAAAACCAGCAGTATCTTGGTGACGGTGTTATTACCGGTCATGGTACTATTGATGGCCGTGTGGTGTATATTTTTTCTCAGGATTTCACCGTGTTTGGTGGTTCGCTTAGCGAGACTTTTGCTGCCAAGATATGTAAAGTCATGGATCAGGCTATGAAAGTAGGGGCACCTGTGATAGGTATCAACGACAGCGGTGGTGCCCGTATTCAGGAAGGTGTACGAAGTCTTGCTGGGTATGCCGAGATTTTTCAGCGCAACATCATGGCATCTGGAGTGATACCCCAGATTTCGGCCATTTTTGGTCCGTGTGCCGGTGGCGCTGTCTATTCACCTGCACTGACTGACTTCATACTGATGAGTCAAAACACAAGCTATATGTTTGTAACCGGCCCTAAGGTAACCAAAACCGTTACCGGTGAAGATATTACTACCGAAGATTTGGGCGGAGCATGGGTACATGGTACCAAATCTGGTGTAAGCCATTTTGTAGTTGAAAATGAAGAAGAAGGGCTTATGCTCATTCGTAAGCTCCTTTCTTATCTGCCACAAAACAACTTAGAAGACCCGCCTATAGCCGAATGTGATGATCCTATCAACCGGTTGGAGGATGCACTGAATCAGATCATACCCGAAAATCCTAATAAACCCTACGATGTTACAGACGTCATTCATGCTATTGTTGACTATAATGAGTTTGTTGAAATTCAGCGTAACTATGCCCGCAATATTGTAATCGGATTTGCCCGTTTTGATGGGATGCCTGTTGGAATAGTAGCTAATCAACCGAATTTTTTAGCCGGTGTGTTAGATATTGATGCATCGCGTAAGGCTGCACGGTTTGTCAGGTTTTGTGATGCGTTTAATGTACCTATAGTTACTTTGGTTGATGTGCCAGGATTTTTACCCGGCAGCGGTCAGGAATATGGCGGTATCATTATCCATGGAGCTAAGCTGCTGTTCGCTTATGGGGAGGCTACCGTACCCAAAGTGACTATCACTCTACGTAAATCTTATGGCGGAGCTCATGATGTGATGGGATCCAAACAACTGAGAAGCGATATCAATTATGCATGGCCTTCGGCTGAGATTGCCGTCATGGGGCCATCAGGTGCAATTGAAGTATTGGAAGGAAGAACTATACTCGAGATTAAAAATCCTGAGGAAAGAATGGCTTATATACGCAAAAAAGAAGAAGAATACCGTGAACGGTTTGCAAATCCCTATGAAGCAGCCAGATATGGCTATATAGATGATGTGATTGAACCGCGTAATACCCGCTTCAGAGTAATACGGGCATTGCAGGCATTAGCCACTAAGAAGGATGTTAATCCACCAAAAAAACATTCTAATATTCCATTATAAACCCTATCAGTTATGATATTGTTGTCATTATTTTCAGATGTGTCCACAACCATACTAGTCGAAGGTATAGTGATATCCATAGTAGGATACACTGTGGTTTTTGCTGCGTTGGTTATTTTGTTTTATTTCTTTCATAATTTGTCAAAAATCATCAACCGTCAAACAAAGATCAAGCTGATCAAGTTAGGGAAGATGGGTACTGCCGAATCATCTGATGATCTTTCCGTACCAGGCGAAGTTACTGCCGCTATTGGAATGGCCTTGTATTTTGCAACCCAGTTGCATGACGAAGAGAGCAATGTGATCACGATAAAAAAGGTGTCCCGAGTTTATTCACCCTGGAGTTCAAAAATTTATGGATTGAGAAATCTGAATCGTTAACAGGAAGCTATTATGAGAAGTTTTAAATTTACTATAAGAGGAAATAATTATGAGGTTGAAGTCCTCAAATTAGAGAGCACCCTTGCCGAGATAGAAGTGAATGGAACAACCTATCAGGTTGAGATTGAGCGTAAGAAAACTGAATCCAAAACACCTATCTTAGTTCGCTCGGCTGTTCCAAGTAATGTGTTGAAGTCGGATGTGAAAATGTCGGCAGGTGATAAAGCTGAATTATCAAAAGTTATTGCACCTCTGCCAGGTACTATTCTGCAAATTTTTGTAAAACCTGGTGATAAGGTCAAACGTGGTGATAAGCTATTGGTGTATGAAGCTATGAAAATGGAAAACAACCTATTGGCCGAGAAAGACGGTATAATAAAGGTAATCAAAGTGAATGTTAGCGATAATATTTTACAAGGTGATTTGTTGATTGAAATGGAATAGGCATATGATGAATACACGTAAAGCATTAACCGTATTTGGCATATTGATATTTCTTGGCCTGGTGCATTTGATGGTTACCTCAAACGCAAGCCTTGCACATAAAATCGGGGATTCGAAGCTGCTTAGGACAGAAGCTTCGGACAAGCCTAATACCGAATTGAATTTTGTGGATTATGCGCTCGAAAAAACTGTAGAAGGGCTACATAAATTTATTGAATTTACAGGATTTTATAATGCCACCCGAGGCCATATCTTAATGATCCTGATAGGCTTGTTCTTTATTTTTCTTGCCATTCGTTACGAATACGAACCACTTTTATTGGTTCCTATTGGTGCGGGAATAATAATTGGAAACATACCCTTTTTTCAGGAAGGTGGTGTAGATCTGCAGATTGGTATATATCAGGAAGGTAGTGTGTTGAACTATCTGTATTTTGGAGTTACCAAAGGTATTTATCCTCCGTTGGTGTTTCTGGGTATAGGTGCGATGACCGATTTTTCTTCACTGATCTCCAATCCACGACTGATTTTACTTGGTGCTGCCGCTCAGGTTGGTATCTTTGTTACATTGATGGGTGCCTTGTATTTTGGGTTTAATATGCCCGAGGCGGCTTCCATTGGTATTATCGGAGGTGCTGATGGACCAACGGCTATTTTTCTTTCTTCTAAATTAGCAGGTGGTAACCCCGTCAGAGGTATAGAAACAAAAAATCTTATAGGCCCTATCGCTATAGCAGCTTATTCATATATGGCGTTAGTACCAGTCATTCAGCCTCCCGTTATGCGTTTGTTGACAAGCCATAAAGAAAAGCGTATCCGCATGAAGCCGCCTCGCTCGGTCAGTAAACTTGAAAAAATTATGTTCCCTATCGCAGGCCTTATATTGACTACTTTTATCTCACCTGGTGCACTGCCATTGTTGGGAATGCTCTTTTTTGGCAACCTGCTTAAAGAAAGCGGCGTTACAAAACGCCTGGCCGATACAGCACGCAACGCACTGATTGATATAGTTACTATCATATTAGGTCTAACAGTTGGAGCATCAACTCAGGCAGATGTGTTTATCACTAAAGAATCTATCCTTATTTTCGTTCTTGGAGCAGTATCGTTTATGTTAGCTACAGCCGGTGGAATACTCTTTGCCAAGATCATGAATCTCTTCTTGAGCGAAGATAAAAAGATCAATCCATTGATTGGTGCTGCCGGCGTTTCGGCTGTGCCCGACAGTGCCCGTGTGGCTCATATGGAAGGTCAAAGGTATGATACATCCAATTACCTGCTGATGCATGCCATGGGACCTAATGTGGCAGGTGTGATAGGATCTGCTGTAGCAGCCGGTATGTTGCTGAGCTTCCTGATGTAAACCTAATTACAACAAAAGATAACCGCTCTATACATTAGTCGTATTTGGGCGGTTTTTTTGATTTTGGGAGTGGTCTGATGCCTATATACAAGATGATTAGTAAGAAACTATGGAGCAAATTCAATAGCTGATAAATCCAAAATCATCCAAAAAAATGAAATGCAAACACATAGCACAACAGGCGAAGGTTAGGCCAACACTTATAAATTAAATTCGATTCCTGAAAAAATAAACTAAGTTGTGAGTGCTACTCAAGCTGTTTCTTTGGCAGAAATACTTCAGCCATCATGCATCTTGCACTGCCACCACCTTGTGTTTCTATGGTGCTGATGTCAACTGTTATGATAGGGTTATACTTTTTAATGGTATCAATCTGTTCCTTTGTCAGTGAATCATACGCTGTTTGCGACATGACCAAATATTTATCATTGCCTTGACCACCTACCTGTAGCATATTACCGGCAAAATGATGCATCTGCTCTTCGGTGATATCAATAATTTCTTTACCGGTTTCTTGTAATTGGCGGACCACTTTCTGGTGCTCAGCCTGATTGTCAAGAGTACTTAGGCATATCACTGCATATTCATCTGCTACACACATCATCACATTAGTATGATAGATAGGCAGGCGTTGGTCTTTCACTGTTTGATATGCGGTAAACAGCACGGGTTTATATCTGAAATCCTTACAAAATTCCTGAAACAACTCAGCATCAGTACGTGCTGAGATAGCCGCATAGGCTATTTTATGTGTCCTATCCAAAATGATACTACCTGTACCTTCTAAAAAGATATCTTCTTGTTCGGCTTCAGTATAGTCGTATATTTCTTCAGCAGCAAAGCCATGTTCTGACAGCAGTTCCAATACTTCTGCCTCACGTCTTTCCTCTCTACGGTTTTTGGCAAACATAGGATACAAGGCTACTGATTTATTTTCGTGAAACGATATCCAGTTGTTAGGAAAAATAGAATCAGGTGTATGCGGTTCCGGGGTGTCTTGCAATACGATCACTTCTATGCCGTGGTCACGAAGCTTGGCTACCATAGCGGTGAACTCTTTCAATGCGTTTTCCTGAGTAGTCTCGGCCGATTCTGTAGGTTGCATCTGGAAATAGTTGTTAACAGCCGTCTCTGTGTTAAACCTGAAATCAACTGGTTCTATCATTAAAATGGAGGAGGTGAATTGCTTCATCTTGAATTTTTTATTTTATAGTTTTTGTGAGTACCTATGATGCATAGCTGCTTTTGTTCAAAAGAACAGACAAAATTAGAAAATAAATTGCTATCTCAGAACAGATACGCATAGTATGCAGTGCTTGTTACCCTTTTGGGGGAAGAGATTGGAGGATTATGTTTTGTTTCACACTACAGACCAGAACTTGTATTCTTGTGAAGCGTGTTTTGATGTAGGCCCTAACAGGTATTTTTTCATCACTTAGTCGTAAGGTGTCAGAAAGTTATTTTTGTAGGTCTAAGGATAAATAGATGTGTGTTTTCCTTAGTTCGTAAGGCTTATATATTTATTTCAGGTTGTAGCTCCCGAATAAAATCCACCTGAAAAGGCAATTCAGCATAAGCTGTATCCACTATGATCCCATTATATGTAAGCACATCTGCATCAATAGTTCTGGGTGCATTTTTATTATCTGTTCTGATCCTTTCCATCAGAGTTTCCATTTGTTTGAGCTCAAATCGTAGTTGTGTTAAGCTCAATTTTGTTTGTAATAACACTGCTCTGTTTAAAAAATCCGGTTGATCGGTAAATTTTAAAGGTTTAGTAGTGATCAGCTTAGTTTGACGGATAACAAACCCTAATTGTTGAAGTTTTAACAGGGCTTGTCTCATGTTATCTTCGGGGGAAATATTTGATCCCAAGGCAATCAAAGCAGTTTTGTAGCGGTCGGTATCCGATATTTTTACTAAGACATTATCTGTATATCGCAGTGCGCGAGGCTTTTCCACTTTTACTTCGATCTCCTCAATAGCCGGACTATATTTCTGGATATGTTCGTAAATGGTCTCAGCCATGCGCTCAATCAAATGGTAGCGTTGATTGTCAACCATACTGATTATATCTTTTGTCAGCGGCTTATAATTCACTGCAAATGCTACTTCATCAGTTATAGCAGCTTTATGTATGTCGTACTTAAAGGAAAAAGAGATGATGACATCCTGTAACTTTTCTTTTTCCCAGTCGAGGAAGCCGATAAATGCACGCAGTCGTAGGTTTTCAACCTGGATGCAGGCTAATTTTGGAGGTGAATGAGTATTCATTGTCATTTTTTTTCAAAAGTAAAAATAATAGAAAAGCATATGCTAACAACAGATAATTCAGCAGATATGATATCTGTGTCTCTGATTTCCGGTTAGTTCATCAGAAAATTTTCTTTTCTCTTATATCCTTATAAAAGATGATCACCCCCGTCAATATAGATTATTTGGCCAGTAACAAACTGGGCTTGTAGCAGATACGTGAATGCAAGAATTATTTCATCTAAATTGCCTGTTGTTTTCAGAGGGATTTGCTCGGCCAGTTTTAATAAATAAGATTCATCCTTACCCTTAGGAGGCAGTACTAACCCGGGTGCAATCGCATTGACTCTAAAGCCGGGTGCAAGCTCTACGGCCGACAGCTTGGTGAACTCTTTTAAAAGCTTTTTACTCAGCAGATAATCTAAATGCCTGGTGTAATTCTTCTCTATTTTAGTATCTAAAAAGTTGATGATAACACCTTTATCATATACTCTTGCATACGCTTTGGTAAGCAGATAGGCACTTTCAAAGTTGATTCGAAGCTCCTTTTGTAACAAGCTGCTGCCCTGATCATTAAAGTCAGATGGACGAAAATCGGAAGCTGCATTCACCAATACTTCAATGCGTATGCTTTGATTTTTAAACGATTGAAAAATAGCATCAAAATCATTATTTTCAAGAAAATTGATCTGAAGCAATAAAACTTTTACATCCATCTTTTCTATCTCAGCCTTGAGCTGAGTTGCTTTTGCATCCGAACTGTTATAATGAATGATTATATGATATTTCTGTCGAGCCAACTCTATGGCAATGGCTTTGCCAATTCGGTCGGCACTTCCGGTGATCAATGCAAATTTTTTCATTAGGTAAAACAATTAATTAATGGATCCTTTTACCATTGTATAATATAAGGCGGGTTGATAGCCTGAAGAATATTGTAGCTTATAAGCGATAGTAAGAAAAATATTGAGTATCATATAATTGCTTTTAATGCGTGTTATAGCCTATTTATCACCAAAATAATCCAGTTTTCGAACATTGTAAAATTCTTTCTAATTTTAAAGGCACATGTTTACTTCTCATTTTTCTTGTTTTTATAAGTTAGTATTTCATAAGCAGTAAGAATAAAGTAAAACAACTTCTGCAAAACTTTGAAATACAAATACTCTATCTGCTTACAATTAATTTTTGTCTATTTAACAGTACACCTTTTCTATAATAATTAATAAAATACAATCCGGTAGGTAAACTTCCAATATTAATAATTACGGTTTTATCTTGCCCACGAATGTATTTCCTCATCATAGTTTGACCTTGAATATTCATGATTACAATTTCTCCAGCTATGCTTTTCTCCAAAAATGATACAATCAAGATCTGATCGGCTGGCGATGGATAAAACTGCAGAGTATTCTCATTATTATTCATTTCAGGTACAGAAACGACCAGATCACACGGAGCCTCACGGCAGTAATAATATAGGAAAGTATGTTGAGTATATTTTTGATGACTTGATTTAACAGGTGTGAACATTGCCTCAAACAATCCATAGTAAGACCCCATACCCTCGTAATAATTATAAGGGTCTATTCCGTTTGAAAATATCCTTGTTCCAAAATCAAGATGGACGCCAGGAGTTATTGAAGCAAGGACATATTCCATAAAATCAGGTATCAGGCAAAATCTGGCAGTGTCCCCAACTTGAACGGAAAAATCATAAAGTAGAAAATCCTCATTTACCGGACAATCATAGCTATTGTATAAAAGAAATGCATATACTTTTTTATCAAAATGATCATCCCTGAGGAATCCGTAGAGTTCATATTCCCCGTTTGGTATAAATGGGGGTGGGGCATCAGTCGGCACTAATGAACGTCTGTATACTTTCGTGTAATCGAAATTTTCAATAGTTGTATCGCCTAATATAAGATATTCCCAGAGGTCATCAACAGTTTGGGGCGTATTAATATCATCAAATCTTATTATCCATTGAGCACCTTCCATTGCCATGGGAATGTATTCCTGACATCTCAACATATTTTGAGATATTATGAAAAGAAGAATTGCCAGCAGAGGTGAAATAGTATTATGTTTCATATTTTAATTCAATGTAAGTTATTTACAAAGCTACAACGAGGAGAGGCCAAATTATGTCCCCTCCTCATATTTAACTAAACTTTAACAAAAATTTTTTTGTTGATTTGCAATATTCGACATTGTATCCTTGCATACGTAAGGTTTTTAGCATTCTTTTGATAGTTCTTTCAGAGCAATCAAATTTTTCACTTGCTTGTTTTAAAGATAACAGTCGTCCTTTTTCAATCATGTCAGGCAAGTAGCTTAGTTTTTTTGAGTAAGTAAAATAGTCCATGGTTCATTTGTTTTTCAGTGTGTTGGAAAGAAGTCAGGTTCTGTTGTTTTTTTATGTACTGTTGTGTTTTGGCAAAAACTAAAGGTAATAAATTTAAAATAATATTGACCTTCCAACTAAGGTCGACAGATTCAAGTCATTCAGGTAGTTGAAGTGCCATGTATTGTTGGTTAAAGTTCACATTTATCAATTTGTTTTCTGATTTTTTCTTTCACTCATGTCAAAATATTTTGTTGTTTTCACTAAAAAATACTGCAATAAATTTCATAAACTCCTGATTCTCAATTGTTGGAGGGATAATATGAATAAATTTCCTCATGCAAAAGAATACCATTCGTGAGGATAAAGGTAAACAATTATCTGATATAATGACTAGCCTGATTGGATAATCGCATAATTTGAATTTAACCTAATATCGAACAATTCCTCTTAAATTACAGTTAGACTGGGCTTTAGAGGTGTAGCTCTATTTTAATTAAAGGCCTGGTACCCCATATACTAAAATGGGTGTAAACCTAACTTTATTTTTAATCAAGATATTTTTAATACGTTTTTAGGTTATTACTTGTAAGAGGTTGGATGATCAGGTATAAGTATGCGTTTTAGGGAGTATGGAAGCCGTTTGGGGTGTTAAAAGATTCGTACTTTTGCACGTTTTAGTAGTGTCGCTGTTGTTGATTTTACTTGTATGAAGTCTGATTCACACCATATTCCACAGGGTAGGGGCTGGATATTAGCTGCGTTGATGTTTACCATTATGTTGGCTGCTATGGATACGACTATTGTATCTACAGCTATTCCTCATATTGTTGGTGATCTAGGAGGTTTCTCACTTTTTAGCTGGGTCTATTCTATTTATCTGCTGGCGCAGACTGTTACTATTCCTTTATATGGCAAATGGGCTGATTTATATGGTCGCAAACCTATTTTAATTATTGGCATGATTATATTTCTGGGAGGTTCGGCAGCCTCAGCAGCTTCCTGGAATATGCCTTCATTGATTTTTTTCCGTGGGATGCAGGGGTTGGGTGCTGGTTCTATATTAGCTACAGTAAATACATTGGCCGGTGATTTGTATTCTATACGTGAGCGTGCGAAAATACAAGGTTGGTTATCAAGTGTATGGGGAATAGCGGCTATTATGGGGCCTTCGTTAGGTGGTGCCTTGGCAGAATATGCATCCTGGAGATGGATCTTTCTGATCAACCTGCCTATAGGATTGATTGCGATCTTGCTTATCGGATTGTTTTTGAAGGAACATGTAGTCAAACAACCTCATCATATTGATTATCCGGGCGCCGTTATGATGTTGATAGCAGGTGTTTGCCTGATTTTTACCTTGATGCAGTTAGGTGATCGTTGGTCGGTGTTTTCGCTATACGGCGCTGGAATGATCATACTTTCAGTAGTATTGATCATACTGACTATCCGTGTTGAGCGTCGAAGTCCGGAACCCATCATGCCTCATTGGATATGGAAAAACAGGATATTAGTAGGTTCCAACCTGGCTATGGTTTGTATGGGAGCTATTATGTTGGGCCCTAATATGTATTTACCTGTATTTTCTCAATCGGTGTTTGGGTTGGGAGCTATTGCAGCAGGTTTTGTGTTGGCCAGTATGAGTATAGGTTGGCCGGTAGCTTCTTCTCTTTCGGGAAGATTATATCTGCAGATCGGCTTTAGGAATACCGCCCTGATAGGTACTATACTGATCATAATAGCTGCCATAGCTTTTGTTTTCTTGCCCTTTCAAACTTCTATCTGGCTGTTAGTAGCAGATCAGATCTTGTTAGGAGCCGGCTTTGGATTATTGTCAACACCCACCTTAGTTGGTGTACAGTCTATAGTGTCATGGAAACAACGTGGGTTAGTTACTGGAGGTAATATGTTTTCCCGATATTTGGGTCAAAGTATAGGAGCGGCTGTTTTGGGTGGTGTCTTTAATATGGCCATGAGCAAACAATTAGCCTCGGCGCCTGCTTCGCTTACTCATCAATTACCGCAGGCTGTCAATCAGGTGATTGATGTATTGCAATCAGGAGTAGCTTTAAAACAAGCTGAAGATTATCTGCAATATGCGTTTTATATTTCAACCCGACAGGTATATAAAGCAATGGCTCTTACCGGGGTCATAGCTTGTCTGTTTTTGATGAGGCTGCCTCGACGTTTCCCGGTGCTGAGTGAGAAATCAGATACTGCTATCTGATCCT
Source organism: Bacteroidales bacterium (assembly GCA_023229245.1). GTDB lineage: Bacteria > Bacteroidota > Bacteroidia > Bacteroidales > F082 > JALNZU01. Next base: position 78,568 of record JALNZU010000005.1, read on the forward strand.
TATTTTAGTTTTTGCAAGCAACGGTCAATCATTGCAAGGGCCTGATCTACTGATTCTTTTTTTGTTCGGAAAGATAAGATCGCAATACGGATCACAAAGTGGTCGTCAATAATGGAGGAACTTAGAAATACTTCTCCATCGGCATGTATCTCATCCATCAATTGACGGTTTTTCGTATCCATATCTTCATTAAAGGGGTACCAGAAATAGCTTACTGAAAGATCGGGTTCGGGACCTAAGCTAAATCCTCGTGCTCTAAGTTCGTTCCTGAAATAATGTGTAAGCCATATTTTTTCCTCTAAGTTAGCTTGAAACGGCTCGACACCATGTAACTGAAGTGGCAGCCATACCCTCAGGCCTCTGAAATGTTTGGTGAGCTCGGGTGAAATATTTGCCGGACTGATGATCAGGTCTTCTGCTGCTGCATCTTGCATATATGAGGCTTCATAATATTGCGAATGCAGTACTGCTGCTGCATCTTTGATTAAAACAGCCCCAGTGCCATAAGGCAGAAACATGCCTTTATGCGGATCAACAATGAGCGAATCGGCCTGTTCAATACCATCGAAATGTTTACGTTTGGAAGTGAGTATAAAAAAGCCGCCATATGCTGCATCTACATGAAACCATAAATTATGCGCATGTGCAATAGCTGCCATTTCTTTCAACGGGTCAATAGCACCCGTATCGGTGGTGCCGGCTGTGCCTACAATAAGAAAGGGATTCAGCCCGGCAGCAATATCAGCTTTTATAGTTGATTGCAGTGCATCAGGTCTGATCCTATGGTGTGAGTCAAGTGGGATATATCGAAGTTGAACATCTTCTAACCCAATGATACGAAGTGCTTTATGCGTAGAGTGATGTGCCTGATGACTTAAATATACTACGCTGTTCGGTATATGTTCATTTTTAATATGATGCGCATCTCTGGCAGCTGTGAATGCAACCAAGGTGGAAATTGAACCACCCGATTGCAAGCTACCTATAGCACTTTCAGGAAAAGAAAAAATAGATTTTAACCATCTGATCACTTCATTTTCTAAAGTGGCAGCGCCGGGTGAGGCATAATAGACACTGGCATATGGATTAGTCAGTGCAGCTAAAAAATCAGCTAATGCTGATGCTACAATACCACCAGCGGGTATGTACCCCATAAACTTACCGGAAGCAGCCCGTATACCGGTTTCAACGATTTGGTCTTCATAGATATTTAATAGCTCCTCAAAACTGGTTTTACCGTTCTGTATAGCTAATGAAGCCGGTTTCTTTTCGTTGTACGACCGATTAGTCGAAAGTCCGGAAATAAACTTTCCGGCAAAATCGGATAGCTGTTGAATATATATATCCCGCTCAGCATCAGTGATCTCTAACTGTGAACTGAGCTTTGATAACTCTTGAAGTTTTTCTATGATATGTTCTGTTTTCATACGTGAGCTTTAAAGGTTGTACGTACATCATCATCTGATAAAAGCCTGGATGTAGCTTAGTTTCCTTTCTTAATCAAGAGGCATTCTGGTAGTAATGGCAATACGGTTCCAACTGTTAATAGCTACGACAGCCATGATTACAGCAGCAAGCTCCTGCTCGCTTAGATGTCTGGAAGCCTCTTCATAGATCTGATCCGATACATGATCGCCTGTTATGAACGTCATGGATTCGGTAAGAGCTAATACAGCGCGCTCTTTTTCCGAGAAAAGTTCACTTTCACGCCAGGCATCCAACAAAAACAAACGCTGAGCCGTCTCACCCAACTTTAACGCATCCCTTGTATGCATATTGATGCAGTAAGCACAGCCATTCATTTGCGAAGCTCGTGTTTTGATGAGTTCATACAGGTTTTTATCTAACCCGCTTGTTGCTAAATAGGTTTCTAATCCTATCATAGCCTGATAAGCCTGAGGAGCTGCGGAGGCAATATTAATTCTAGTATTCATTTGTCTTAAATTTTTTTTATTTATTTGAGTATTAGGTGATTATACAAAACTAAACTAATTGAACTAAGTGATTTTTGTGTGTGCTTCATTGACTCCAATCTGATAGATGGTTGAAGCTGAAAAATCGGATATCATTTTCTTCTGCTTTAGGTTTCAATGGACTTTTATTACGCTTTTAAACCGATAATAAAATCTTTAACTCTTAAATATATGTACTGCTTACAAGTGAAACAGCAAAAGCAAAATTACTTTTTTTAGTCAGAATGGTCGCATCCATTATATAAAGATCGTTCTTGAGGTGTGTGAGATTTTGTTGTGGTGTCATCATTTTTTATTATCTGTCAGTATCAGTCGTAGTGCGGTGTCTTTTGAGACGTATGCCCATGTCCAGTTGATAAAGATGATGAGTTTGTTTCGTACGCTCAAGATCAGCATCAGGTGCAGAAACATCCATATGATCCATGCGATCATACCTTTGAGCCGAAGAAATGGAAAGTCCACCACTGCTTTATTTCGTCCAATAGTTGCCATAGTACCCAGGTCACGATACTCGTATTCAACGGGTTTTTTTCCTAAGGTAATTTTCTTTATGTTTTTGGCTAAATTTTTGGCTTGATTGATGGCAACGTTTGCTACCTGAGGGTGTCCATGTGGATATTTAGGTGTCTCCATATACGCCATATCTCCAAGCACATACACATTATTACTCCCTATAGCCTGATTCAGCCGGTTCACTTTGATTCGGTTTCCTTTGGTTATCCATTCTGGAGGAATTCCTTCTAATGTATTGGCAATAACACCTGCGGCCCATATCAGGGTTTTGGTTTTGATCGTTTCCCCATTGCTTAGCCTCAGGCTTTCGCCATCGTAATCGCTGACCATGGTTTCTGTATGTACCTCAACCCCCATTTTTTGCAGATAAGCCTTTGAGGAGGTTTTGGCTAATTGGCTCATATTCCCTAAGGTGTGTTTACTGCCTTCTATCAGGATTATCTTCAGCTCCGAAAAATCGATACGGGGATAATCCTTGGGTAAGACATTCTTTTTTATTTCGGCAAAAGCGCCTGCTAATTCAACCCCCGTAGGCCCTGCACCTACAATGACCAAATTGAATAAAGCTTCTCTTGAGTTGATATCAGCCGATATTTTTTCAAAAATCTGCAGGATATGGTTGCGTATAGAAATAGCGTTGTAAGTAGTTTTAAGGGTGAGTGCGTATTGATTAATAGAATCGTTGCCAAAAAAATTAGACGAGCAGCCCATAGCTAACACAAGTATATCATATTTGAATTCGCCTACAGAGGTTTGAATAGTGTTTGTATCGGTGTTCACTGCATAAACTTCCGCCAATCGGATACGTACGTTTTTCTTGTTCTTGAAAATATGGCGTAACGGAAACGAAATGCTTGAAGGCTCGATTTGTGAAGTAGCTACCTGATAAAACAATGGCTGAAACTGATGATGATTGATCTTGTCGATTAAAATAACCTCAAAGAGCTTCTCATCCAACCGGTTTATGAAATTTATCCCGGCAAAACCACCCCCAACTACAACTACCGTTTGTTTTGATTTCATCTGTTTTAATTTTTTAATTATTTCTTCTGGTTTAAAGCAATCCTCTAAGCTTGAAACGAATAGAATTAGATGATTTCCCAAAAAAACTTCTTAACTTACTTCATGTGCATGCATGCAATAGTTACAAAAATTTATATCTATTTCATATGCATTGGTTTTATAGGCCTGTTGTTTGTATTTTTTGTTTAAAAAGCGGTAATATCCTTTTGGATAGCTGTTGAATTTGCTTTTGACCGGCCTGATGTGATACATGGTGAATAGCGTAAAAAGTTTAAAAACAAAACACTTTCTGAACTACAAATGTTCGTGGTTCACAATGAGGTTTTGCATTAATTAACATGTCTCGGAATTTTGAATGGATTTTGTGAAATATACAGGGGTTTTGAATAAAATATTTCTTTTACTGATCGATATGAAACAAGTCCAACTAAGTTTCTATATTTGTTGTGTGCCTTTTAAAAATTGACGGGTGGGTTAGTAATAAATAGTCATATATGAGTAAGAAAGGAAAAGTACCACATACTTTTGTCATTGTTTTTTCCATCATTGTTTTTGCAGCTGTTTTAACATGGGTCATCCCGCCGGGCAAATATCTTCCGGCAGGTGTTGAGTCGGCTGATCATCCGTCACAGCTACGGTTTCGTTATATGCATCAAATGACGGCAGAAGAAGCCCTTGCTTTTGAAGCCACCCCACAAACCTGGCAGGTGTTTTCAGCACTCTTTAAAGGATTTGTGAAACAAAGCCCTATCATAGTGTTTATCCTGATGATAGGTGGTGCGTTTTGGATCATGAATCAAAGCAAGGCGATAGATGTAGGTATCTTATCTTTTTTACGACTGACAAAACGAATGGAGCATCATCCTTTGATACGTAAACTGGGTGTCAACAATATTATCATGCTATTGATCATGACCATGTTCAGTATTTTCGGAGCAGTGTTTGGGATGAGTGAGGAGACTATTGCTTTTGCTATTATACTTATTCCTCTGGCTATTTCAATGGGCTATGATTCTATAGTAGGGGTTGGTTTGGTATATGTAGCTGCTCATCTTGGTTTTGCAGCAGCGGTGTTGAATCCTTTTACAATTGGAATAGCACAGGGTTTGGCTGATATTCCTCTATTCTCAGGTATTGAGTACCGAATCTTTTGTTGGGTTGTGATCAATGCCGTTGGCTTTTTCTTTATTTTACGCTATGCTTCGCGTGTGAAGAAGAATCCCAACGCATCGCCTATGTTTGAGCTTGACGAATATTGGCGTAAGCGGGAAGAGCTACAACAACAATCAGCCGACTACCATACTCCATTGATGGCCTGGATAGTGTATGGGATCATCATTCTAACTTTGTTGCTTTTTTCCTGGTACTATCCAATTACCACCTTGAAAATTGGGAACAGCAGCCTGAGTTTTTACCTTATTCCGGTAGCAACAGCAGTATTTATAGTGGCTGGCTATTTCAGTCTGAGGAAGTCGGTACACTTTTTTATACTGTTGCTGTTGACATATACCATATTGTTCCTGATAGTAGGGGTTATGGGTTACGGTTGGTATGTGATGGAAATAGCGACTTTATTCATGGCTTTGGGAATTGCAAGCGGTTTATCTTTCGATCAAAGTGCGGATACTATTGCTAGAAGCTTTTTAGACGGGGTAAAAGACATACTTTCGGCTGCACTCATAGTAGGACTTGCCGGGGGTATTATCGTTATTCTGGAAGATGGCGGTATTATTGATTCCATATTGTACGGATTGTCAAAAGCTATGGTCAACTTTGGTCAGGTGGCTTCCGTAGGGGCCATGTATCTTATTCAAACTGTGATCAATATTATCATACCGTCTGGCTCGGCCAAAGCAGCTATTACCATGCCTATCATGGCGCCTTTCAGCGATTTGATAGGTGTTTCGCGACAGGCTACTGTGATGGCCTTTCAGTTTGGTGACGGTTTTACTAATATGATCACTCCTACATCAGGAGTTTTAATAGCCGTGTTGGGTGTAGCTCGTATCCCTTATTCCAAATGGGTGAAATGGATATGGCCGTTTATGCTGATCATGATCATTCTTGGCTTTTTGCTGCTTATCCCTACAGTTACTATGCAGCTCAACGGATTCTGATAAATATTTCTTCTTTTGCTCCTTTTTGATTCGAAATTTCATGCGTTGGCGCTCTTCCAATTCTCATCTGTATGTTAGGGCAAGCCATTGTACCGCAACATGTTAAATTACTCTTAAACTTTCATAAAAGAATAGTTTCGAGCCGGATTTTTTTCATCACTTGTATTGACTTTTTGATGCATTTTTGTACTATTGGTGCTTCAAAAAACAACATGTATGGAACAATTTATCCGTTATATTCTAAGCAACTTTACCCTGAGTTTTTTTGTGGTAGGGTTGATTTTTTCCGCTTTTGCCTTGTATCGTAACAGACATAGGCTTACTAAATCATTTGTGATAGAATCTATTTTCAAGTACTATTGTTTTTGGGCTCATGGTGTATCCTGGATCTATAATGCAGTGATGCATACTGTATTTCATACTTCTGCTGCCGAATTTATTGGCTGGGAAGACAGCCCCTTTCAGTTAGAGGTAGGGTTTGCCAGTCTTGGCTTTGGTTTAATTGGATTGTTAGCCTTGAAAAAAGATTTTAGCCTTAGGTTAGCTTTGGTCATTGGCACCTCTGCTTTTTTGTGGGGAGCTGCCGGAGGACATATATACGAGATTATTGCAAAAGAAAATTTTGCTCCTGGCAATGCCGGTATCATGCTATGGAGTGGATTGCTCATGCCGGTGATCGGTATCGTTTTGTTAGTGTTATCCTATCAGGTTGACAAAAAACAAGAATCTCTGCTTTATGAAAAATAGCTCATTCTTAATCGGGCAACTCATGGCAGGCTTGTCATTAGTATTGATACTTGCCGGATGTACCCACGACTCACTTAGTGTGCAGAACGAAGAAAGCATACAATATGTGGAGCTTCCTACGGCTCATATTGCCTATAAAACTCTGGGAAAAGGTGAACCACTTTTACTGTGTACCGGATTCAGCGCTACTATGGAGATATGGGCTACTCCAATGATAGAAAGGCTTCAGGAGCAGTATCAGCTTATACTGTTTGACTATAGAGGAATGGGGTATAGCACTAATAGCGACACGGCTTTCAGCATACAAACACTTGCTGAGGATGTGTTTGCGCTCTGCGAACATTTAGACATCAAAAAAGCTGATATATTGGGTTGGTCTATGGGCGGTTATGTAGCACAAATGTTTGCGCTGAAGCATCCCGAACTCGTATCGCGGCTGATACTTTATGCTTCTGATGGAGGTGATACCATAGTCATTGATCCTGATCAAAGGATACTCGATATGTTGGCTGATACTACCTCAGGACCGCAGGGATTGTTTGGAACTTTATTCACTCCACGCTGGTTAGAAACACATCCTGACCCCTGGCAATATTTCCCCAAACCACAAAATGGGTTTGACAGCGAAACTATCATGCTTCAAAATAAGGCAATAACAAAATGGATGGAATCCGGTGGTGGCTCCGTAGGACGATTGCATGAACTCAAGATGGAGACCTTTATAATTACCGGAGATGATGATGCAGTAACACCATATCAAAATTCGGAGCTATTGGCTGATTCAATTCAAAACTCCACTTTGATTAAGATTAACAATGGGGGACATGGGGTCATGTATCAGTTTCCAGACTTGGTGGCGGATTATATCCTGGCATTCTTGAATCATAGGCAGGAGTAGCTTCGTATAGGCTCACTTCATCCATTCAAAAACCTGATAATGATCTCCGTTCATACCTGATCTTGTATAAACAAGCTTTGCTTGATGGTTTGAATTGTCAACGTATAACCTGATGCCTCCTACTGAATGACTTTCTTTTGCCTGATTCAGTATATGCTCATATAACGCTTTGTAAACCCCTTGTCTGCGGTGTTCGGGAAGCACATATACCGATTGTATCCAGTAAACTGTTCGGTTTCGCCAATCGCTCCATTCGTAGGTGATAAGCAGCATTCCAACTATTTTATTACCTTCTTCAGCTACATAATAGCATCCTTTTGACGGATCGTTGAATACTGCCTGGATTCCGCTGCTTAGAGTATTTTCATCTAAATGCAGCTTTTCGGTCTCTAATGCCATATGTTGTTGAAACGTGCATAGTATGGACAGCTCTTCAGGTTTAGCTTTTCTTATTATCATCGTTTGAATTTTAGTTACTTTTGCTGCTTTATCATCGGGTAAAATTATTGATTTTATTAGTATCATAGAATTGCGATGAGCGATCAAATCAAACATGAATGCGGTATTGCTCTGATTCGTCTTTTAAAGCCGTTGGAGTATTATCTGGCCAATTACGGTACTTCGTTTTATGGATTGCAAAAGCTGCACTTGTTGATGCAGAAGCAACATAACAGGGGACAGGACGGAGCAGGTATAGCAGGAATTAAATTATTTGTAGAGCCGGGTCAGGAATATATCTCAAGGATACGATCGAACTCATCAACTCCTATGAAAGATATTTTTAATCAAGTATATGATGCGTTTCAGGAAGTAAAAGAGAAATATCCGGCTCGGCTTAACGATGTACAATGGTTGAAAAAAAATCATGGATTTACCGGTGAAGTGTTTCTGGGGCATTTGCGATACGGAACCTACGGAGCCAACAGCATTTTAAATACCCATCCCTTAGTGAGAGCCAACAACTGGATGACTCGGAATTTGGTTTTAGCCGGTAATTTTAATATGACCAATCTGGATGAGCTTTTTAATAAATTAGTTGAATTAGGGCAGTATCCGCATGAAACTTCTGATACGATCACTGTATTGGAAAAGATTGGTCATTTTTTAGATGAAGAAAACGAAAAATGCTATAGAAAATATAGGGCTTCGGGATTGAGTAAAAAAGAAATCTCACATAAGATAGCTGATGAGATGGATGTGCGTCGCATTTTGGAGGAAAGCTCGCAATATTGGGATGGTGGTTATGTGATAGCAGGTATGATAGGTCATGGTGATGCGTTTGTGTTACGCGACCCGGCAGGAATACGACCGGCGTATTATTATGCCGATGATGAAGTAGTAGTTGCTGCATCGGAACGACCACCTATACAAACAGCTTTTAATCTGCGCTCTGAAATGGTACATGAACTAAAACCAGGACATGTGCTAATCGTCAAACGGGATGGGAAATGGGAAGAAGTGGTTTATAAAAAACCTACGAAAAAAAAGGCCTGCGCCTTTGAACGGATTTATTTTTCAAGGGGAACAGATACAGATATATATAGTGAACGCAAGAAATTAGGACAGCTCCTTATGCCTGAAATTTTGCAAGTGATAGACTATGACCTGGAAAATACTGTGTTTTCATATATTCCTAATACTGCTGTAGTAGCATTTAACGGTCTCATAGGAGCATTACATGAGTATAGCGACGATCAGAAACGTGATCAAATCATTGCGCATGCACACAATCTGACAAGAGACAAGTTGGATGAAATATTTCGCTTAAAGATAAGGGTGGACGATATCGCAGTGAAAGATATGAAGCTGCGTACCTTCATCAGTGAAGAGAAACAGCGGGATGACCTGATTGCTCATGTGTATGATGTTACTTATGGTGTGGTACGACCAGATAAAGATACCTTAGTTGTTATTGACGACTCCATAGTCCGCGGCTCTACCCTGCACAACAGCATTATCCGTATGCTTGATCGCTTAGAACCCAGACATATTGTCATTGCTTCTTCCGCTCCACAGATACGCTATCCCGATTGCTACGGTATTGATATGGCCAAACTAAGTGAATTTGCTGCATTTAAAGCTGCTATAGCTTTGTTGAAAGAAACACGGCAAGAGCATATTATTAATAAGGTGTATAAGCTTTGTAAAAGTCAGGAGCATCTTCCAAAAGAAGAGGTTGAAAATCATGTCAAACTGATATATAAGCCGTTCGCTGTCGAGCAAGTCTCGCAAAAAATCGCTGAGCAAGTTACACCTAAGGGGATCAATGCCAGAGTGTCAGTAGTGTATCAATCTATAGAAAATCTACATAAAGCCTGTCCTGAACATCTTGGTGACTGGTATTTTACCGGCGACTACCCAACACCGGGTGGAAACAAAGTAGCCAACCGATCATTCATCAATTATATCGAAGGACGGAACGAAAGGGCATATTAAAAAAACAAGGGATACATTAAGGTATCCCTCTTACCGTTTCGTTTAGGTTTATTATAAGTCACACTTTAGCGGCTATCGCATCACTCAAAGCTTTAAACTCATGTGCTTCAAACTTCAGCTTAGGTTTGCTAAAGTCAATATCATATATCGTATTGATAGGGATCAGATGAATGTGTGCGTGTGGTACTTCCAGGCCTACTACAGCTATGCCAATGCGATTGCACGCTACTACCTGTTCGATGGCTTTGGCAAGCTTTTTGGCAAAAAGTATCATAGACGCCAATTCGCTGTCTTCTATATCAAAAATATAGTCGGTTTCTTTTTTAGGGATGACTAAGGCATGCCCTTTAGCTATGGGATTGATATCGAGGAAAGCAAAGAAGTGCTCGTCTTCGGCAAGCTTATAACTTGGTATTTCTCCTGAAACAATTTTTGAAAATATACTTGCCATGAGGGTACGTATTTATCGTGATACTTCTAAAATTTCAAAAGTAATAATTCCTGCCGGTACTTCAATCTCAGCTTTTTCTCCAACGCTTTTTCCTAACAGTCCTTTTGCGATAGGTGAATTGACTGATATTTTACCATTTTTAAGGTCAGCTTCTTTTTCCGGTACTAATGTATAACTCATAGTAGCGTTGTTTTTCAGATTCCTGATCTTTACTTTGGAGAGCAACAGCACCTTAGTAATATCCATTTTTGATTCATCCAACACTCGTGCTGAAACTAATAAGTCTTGCAACTGGGAAATTTTTAGTTCCAACAGTCCTTGTGCTTCTTTAGCTGCATCGTATTCGGCATTTTCCGACAGATCGCCTTTGTCTCGTGCTTCGGCTATCATTTGTGCTATTCGAGGCCGTTCTTTGTTGATGAGTTCATCTAACTCATCTTTTATACGTTGCAGGCCTTCTTGCGTAAAATATTTTATTTCTGCCATAGCAAATATGGGTGTTAATAAGAAAGTAAAAAGACCCTTGGCAGAGCAAGGGCCTTTTATCTTGCAAAATTAAATAATTTCTGTTTACCTAGTCTTTTTAGAAACTAATTCTTGCGCCTATAGAGTGTGTTCCGTTGAAGTGATTTGCTGTGCTGCGATAGGAATAGTCAACCGAAAAGCTTGAACTTCCTTCTTTACTTAGTGGCACCTGCACTGTGAATCCGGCACTGACACCTTTTTGTGCATTAGTGTTCAGATCGGTTTCTATAGCATCCCAAATACCTTCTTCATAGGTATAGCCTCCTCTAAGCAGCAGATAGTTCCTCAGACTGAACTCAGCTCCAACTGTTATCTGGTCTTTAGTGAATGAGTTGGACGTAAAATTACCGGCTAACGTAAAGCGATAGTCGTTTTCAAACAAGAAGTCGTAGGCAGTGCCTATCACAAGTTGGGCAGGCAGCTCAAAGGCTTCTTCACGTTGTTTGAGGGTGAACTGATTTTCTTGTCCGGGTATATAAACCCGTATCGCATTACCGTCTCCGGAGAATCGCATAGTAGGTCCAATATTCTTTAAGGTAATCCCGAAATGTATGTTCTCAAATGTTCCGGTCACATATTGAATACCAGCATCTAAGGCTACTCCTTGTGCGCTCAGGTCGCTGATACTTTGGGAAATAATTTTCATCACAAAGCCCCCATGGATACTGTTTGAAAAGGATTTGGAATAAGCTATTCCAATATTCATCAGGCTAGGTGAGAACGTACCTAATCCTCCATCGGGTGATTCGGTAGTTGTGATTGGTATATCACCAAAGTTCATTGACATAATAGCTAAGCCTAACACTCCCGATTCGCCCACTCTTTGTGAGAATCCAAACGCATTAATATTCACATCCGCACCTTTTATCCAGTTGGTATGCGAAAAATGAATATCGGTTTTCTTGCTGAAGGCTAGTCCTGCCACATTACTCCATGTACCTTCTAATCCTTTAATAGAAGCCATGCCGGCATTACCCCATCCTGAGCTTCGGGCCCATGGGTTGATCAGCAACTCGGCAGCACCTGCCTGTCCTGACCTGTCTTTGTTTCCGGCTTTCAAACCAGTAGCCCCCATAAAGACCAAGAGGCTCAGTGCGATTAAAGATCTAAATATATTATTCATCTTCATTCTAATTTTTTGTTCGCAATTCAGCTTGTATTAAAAGGTGTTCAGGTCAATAGGACGCAAGGTTCCAAACCATTTAACCACACGTTCACCTTCATCAGATTTTACGTGGATAATATATACACCGCTTGCAATAGGTACGCCTGCAAAGTTTTTAAGGTCCCAATCAATAGATGTCTTGGGCTCGTCTTTCTTGAACTGGCGTATTTTGGTACCACTGATATTGTAGATAGTAATCGTACATTTTTCAGGCAGGTTTGCAATTTTTATGCGGTTGTCAAGAGGATTTCTTTCGTAGGCCGAGTAGGCATAATATGGGTTTGGAACCACAGTGATCAGGTCAAGGTCTGTATCTAGCTTGTCCGGATTTCGTTGTTCGGCTGCCATATCTTTAGTAGAAAAGCTGTATTTGGGATAACCATTGTTTTCGGTCAGCTCGTCATAATTTGTTTCAAGCGGTATGAGTGCATGATGACGGCTGTAAGGTTTGGATACTCTGATACGTATCTTTACTTCATTTGATAGCCATTCTTGCCCTTTTACAGCTGTTGGCATGCCTACATACATGATCTGGCTATAGAAGAAGCTTGTTACATAAGGGAACTGTGTCTGGAACAAGGTATCCAACATATGGAATGCCATTTGACCGGCATCATAGGCAGGAGAGTAGAACTCCATATCTAACATATCGAATCTAAATCGGTCGTGCCTCATAATATACACATAGTGCTGTCCGGCAAATACAGGGCGTCGGCTAACTAAGCTGAACACATTGGGATCAAGTTCTTGTGGTATATCTGGGTCTAATGCAGGCGGGTTGAATAGCATATCCCTTCCGTTTTGTGCGGAGGCGTATGAGTCTTCGCCAAACATAATGTTCAGACGTTCTCCGGTTTCTATATTGATAGCGTATCCGGGGAACCATCCCATTCCATAACTACCTATATAATGAGGATCGTTTGGATTGTTGCTGGGTTCCAGGTCCATAGCAGAAGCTGCATTTCCTTCCTTGTCTACCGATGGCGAGCGACGCAGCCCGAGACGGTATGCATTACCTTCAGCAAGTGTACGGTCGATCTGCATTTCTAATACCGGACTTCTTGTCCACTTTGATTTATCTGGGGTAAGCACTATGTCCACGCTGGTCAGATTGTCGAAGCGGCTGTTAGCTTTAGAATCTTCGCTATAGGCCGGGCCGACCTGACTTTGTACGCCCCCTTGTCCGAAGTTGTTACCATAACTCACTAACGCATAAGGTGCCCATGTTCCTCCTATGATTTTTTCATAGTATTCAGAGGGGTCCCATGGCCTTTCCGGGTCGGTTGACATCTGCCAGTCATCGTCTTTTGAATCTTCCTGACTCTTATAGGTTCCCGAGCGTATCCAGTTGAGTGGCGAGCCCGGTTCATCGTTATCAGCTATTCCTCCTAACCAGCGACGCGAACTGTCGGCATAGTGAATGGTAGACTCAATCAGACCGTTGTTGGCAGCCAACACCCGGTACATCATCTTATTATCCTTGTTATTGCCTACACGATATGGGCCAGGCTTATAAGGCTGATTCACCTGTACCGAAATACCTCTGTCTAAGAATAATTGTTCGTCATTGGCAAGGGTAGTAGTATCTGAGTGATATATCTCTCCTGTAGTCAAATCTTTTAACACCCACTTGGAGATATGTTTACTTGCTGTATCGCCGCGTATTTCAGGTTCGCCCGATACATTGTATATTTTTACATACCGCAGTGTATCTAACCAGAACTCATAATCAGTACCTACAACGTTCAATGGATCAATAATTTTAACGTTAAGCGGGCCTGCATTCTTTTTATACACCGGATTATATGCTATGGGATAGTCGGGATCACCTAAACGGTTGTCGGGACCTGCCGGTGGTTTGTTCATGATCTCGTCTATAGTTTTTTCGGTCAGATCAAGGTTCATACCTCCGTTGCCGTGTCCGGCAATACGTGTGATCTCAGGTTGATCCCCGAAATTAGAACGGAATACAGTTCCATTTACAGTTTTATGTGGGATAGCTGTATAGGTTTTGATATTTTTACGACCAGCCAAATATGGGATCTTCTGTCCAAACAGGCCTGCTACTTCAGTAGGAGAATCAGAATAGGGCATATACTCGTTAAAGGCATAGGCAAGGGCTACATAATAGTATTGTTTATGGTTTACTAAACGAACATCGCCTGTTGCGAACGCATCTTGTGTAATCCGGAATGAGTGTTGAATTCCGTTATCGCCTCCGCGTACTTCAACTACAGGTACTGTAGCTCCTATAGATTCGTCGAAATAGTAGTTGACAATTTTTCCTACTCCATTTTTCTTATCGAATTGGGCTACCAGACGCACTAAAGCTGGGTCTTTGATATTTTCAACACCTACTGTGGGGTCTTTTAGCTGGAATATCTGATATCCTTCAAACCGATATATTGAGTCGCTTCTTTCACCTTCAAAAGATGGATTTGGATGGGGTTGAATGATATTCGGATCGTGCTCTTCATAGGATTCTCCAAAGTTATTGGATGAAGGTGAGTTTGAGATATATACTATCAATTCGCGGTCTAATTCCTGGAATGATAGGTCAGGTGCATTGGGTCCGTCAATTACTTTAAAGCAGTTGTCGAACAGTGCCTGACATTTATCGTCAACCACTCTAAGCAGATCAACAGAAGCTTTGGCACCGCCTGAGCTGGCTCTTGCCCATGGGATACCTACCGTAATATAATTTACTGCACCGGGTTTCAGTGTGAAAGGGCCGGCTGAGTGGAGGAATCGACGGTCGTTGGGGTCATTGGGCTGCCCGTTATTACCTGTTTCTTCTGTCCAGTAATATCCATCTTGATTATACCCACCATTGGGTGGCATTCCACCGGTACCCCAGTTGCAAGGGTCTGTATCGCCAGGGAACATGAAGTCGCATTCAGGGCCTACTACTCCAGGGTCTCCGGGGAAAGCATTTCCACCATACGACATAGGTTCACCGTATCTCCACTTACCGCGTAAAACATTATAATATTCTGGAGCAGTCCTTGGGTCACCCATTGGACTACTTGTGTTGTTATGGAACAGGAATCGACGCATACCAAAACGTTCGTTACCGGGTATGCCATCGCCAAAATTAATACCGTTGATGCTTTCATCGCATAGTTGTTCTTGTATGGTGTCTCCTGTTACGGGATCTACCGAGAAACGGTATTTAGGACGGTCGTAGGGCAATGGGTCCATATACGGTCCTTGGAAAAAGTCAACCCCAATAGCTGGTGGCTGAGCACCATATGATTCGGGTTCACCGCTACCATCAAAGTCTTTTCCATTATAACAATACCCTAAGCCACGTTGTACATCGCATCCTACAAAGTCGTCCCAGGCATAGCCAAGGTCGGGGTCAACCCATTGCGAGAAGAAAGTGTTAGTTAGTTCAAAGGTTGAGCGATTGATGATCTCATAACTATAGAATGTCATATTGTTGATCTCATCATTTGTAGCAAACGCAAAAGCTTGTGCGCGTATCTCAAGGCCGATAGCAGCACCATTTGTTTCGGTGTGGAAGTTTCCTTTATCGTTGAATACCCACCAAATAGTCTGGTCGCCTTTGATGACCTGGTCGGCCAAAACGGAACCCCATATCACTCCTTCTACACTTTCGTCCATAGTAGGGGTTTTAGTGCCGCACAGACTGTTGTCAATATCGTAGTATGGGTAATCACCGGCATAAGGATTATATTCTCCGTCACCGTCCACATCATAGAAAGGAGCGAGATAAAAGCTTTGTTGCTTTGAAACATCCCCATGTGCAGGCCAATCTAAGATTTCCTTAGGGATATTATATTCCTCATCGGGGATAAAAGCTCCAGTTATCGGATCGGTATGTCCTAAGAACTCATCCACCATTTCACGGGTCATTTTCCAGTGTCGGTCGAATTCGGCACAGGTAGCTTCGTCTATAGCGGCTGTACCGTCCACAGTGAGTGGTCCTGTCCAATAGTCGTTACCTACTTGTCGGTAACGTAATGCAGCTAACTTAAGCTGATTATTGATATCAAGGCCTCCGATCCAAAGGGCGGCGCTAAACATAGAGGTAGCTGAGCCACTTTTAGGGATAAAGTATTTAGCACCAGTACCTCCAACCAGGTCCCACCACATATCTCCTCCGGTATTGATACGCACTCTTGCATTATTGATGTCAAGCCATTCAAAACCGGCTGCTGGTGCACATCCGGCAGAGGTTTGCTTGAGTGGATAGGATGATTTATGGCCGTCGGTATCCTGAAGCTCCCTAGCCCAGCTTTGGCTGATAACCATTAACAGGGCTGTTGTTACGAACAGCGATCGAATAAAATGCTTCATTGTATATGTATTATTTTTTATATTCATAATGCTATATATGGGCTTAGAAGTTAAACATGACACCTATACGAATCTGACGTGGTGCACTATAGTTTCTTGGGTCGTTGACAAATATTTCATACAATTCCCTGAATGCGATAGGATCGGTTTGGGTATTGATCTGACGTTGCCATTCTGGTGCAGCAAGATATCCGTCATCATCGGGATTACCTGTGGCAGGATATACTCCTAATATATTTTTGGTATCTAATAGGTTCAATACTTGCACATATACGTTGAGAAATGCTTTACGGCTTTCTTCGCCTTTTGATTTATATAATTTCAGGTCGAAGTCTTTATCCACGCGCAGATCAAGGCGGAACTGCCATGGCAGGCGTGATCCGTAGTAGGTTCCTTTTAACAGGTTGCTACCACCGGTTATAGCGCTAGTGATATTACGGGCAGCAGTATATGGTGTACCCGAACCACCTAATACGGTAAGTGAGAATCCGGCATTTTCAAGTACGTTCACCGGTGCTTTATCTTTTTTCTCACGGCTGATGCGTGGGCCATTGTATTCGCGACCGGCACCGTAGCGATAGTCGAACAGCAGGTTGAACTGATGACGACGGTCCCAGGGCATGGCGATAGTCGAGCGAAGGTTAGGTAATCCGGCGGCAACAAGAGCAGCAGCGGTAGTTGTACTGGCACCGGTTGCATTGGCAAACTGAAGGGTATAGCCGGCACGGATACGGGCGTTGTTGGTACGACGTAAGTCATACTCTATTGTCAATCCTTTTACTGTCCCAAAGTCAAGGTTGTTAAACGAGGTATAATCCTTGGGATAGGCACCGTTGAATCGGTAAATCTGGATGTCGTTACGCATCTCACGATAAAAGCTGGTGAAAGTGATTGACGAGGTATTAGTGAGCTTTTGTGTAAAACCTAATTCGTAGTCAATAGTCTGTGATGGCTTGAGTGATGGGTTGTTCAACACATCACCTATGTGCTCAAAGAAGTAATAAATAGCCGGGTTTGAGAATAAATTACTTGTCGGACGCTGGGTGAGTACGTCGTAATGTGCAAAGAACAATGCTTCATCCGATATGGGGAATGAGAATGAGATACGCGGCATCACATTAAGTTGCGGGTCATAATCTTTGAATGAGCTGATATCGACAAATTGCTGATCAGGATTTACTATATAGGGTGCGATACCTGATCCGGCATCCAACACGCTGGGGTCTTGAATGACAGCACCCTGATCGTTGAACCAGGTGTTTTCGGAACGGTATCCTACGATTCGTGAAGGATCGTCTGTTTTATCCACATATACTGTATAGTCATTGCCTATTCCGTCAGGATGAACGATTGCCTGACCTTTGAGTTCTCTTACTTCACCGGCTGTGTACGCATTATATAATAGGTAGGGGTCTTTCAGAACTTGTTGATTGGCATCGAAGCGGTCCACCCGAAGGCCAATATTGAAGATCAGGTCGCGGAAAGCAAACTTGTCTTGAATATATCCTGCCATATAAATAGGTTGGAATGCACCTATAGGTCTGGTGTACATGCCGTTCTCATCTCTGGCAGTAAAAAAGTCTTCAAAACTTGGCTTGGAAGTCAGCTTATTGCCTTTATAGTCCATCCCGCTATAGCTTACATAGAAATTCCCGTCATTTAGCAGCTCATCAGGGCTGAACATGCCAATGTCGAAAATCTTGTCGGCAGCCGAGATGGTATGCCGTACGCCATATCTGTCATAATATTCAATGGTGTTATTATTATGATCGTATGAGTCGATTACCAGAAAATCTAATCCGTCAGCAGGCAATCCTAACTTTTCCCTCAGGTTCATATCAAATATGCGTTGTGAGTTGGCGTCGTATTTTCTGTTATACATGATGGTATCTACTATTCCGTCGTAGCTGATCACATATGGGTTTTGTTTATCAAGCTCAATCAGATGAAAGTTTGTCAGCCCGCGCATCAAAGTCCAAAGTCCGGTAGGGGCATATCCGACTGATCGGTTTGTGCGTTGTTCGTATTGGAATCCAAGTTTTATTTCGTGGTTTCCTATATCCATAGAACCGGCTACGTTGATGCTGAACTGATCGTTGTTAACCATCGAATAACCTGATTGATTGGTCCCTGGTGCCTGATATAGTCCGTAAAAGGTGGATGGGTTACTACCATTGAGCAATCCACCGCCAAGCTGTATCTGGTCGTAGTTTTGATAGTGACCGAATGTAAGCCCTTCATACGTATCGTAATAGCTTGAAGTATAGCTGGCTATTAGTGGATTCACGTCAAAGGGTGTCCATGTTACCAATGTGTCGTAATCCCATGAGTTGAGTACCCAGACATTATTATAAAACTTTCCGTTTACCGAATCACCTCCTATTTCGTAGGTGGGTACTTTATGCACAGAAAACTTGCCTATATATCCGTAGTCGAACAGGTTGTCGTAATGATATGGGTCACCTGATGAATTGATCTGTTTGGTATAGTCGGCTTGTATCGAATAGTACAGGTTTTTAATAAGTGATGCACTTTCGCTTGAGGTTGGGAAGCGTTGTGTAAAGCGTCCTAATACTCGCCAGGTGTTATTGTTATATTCTGTGTTTTTATCCCAGTTAAATAATGAAGCCGAGTATCTGAAAGAGTTTCCTCTTGAGATATTATAGGTACCCCCAAAAGTAAGGTTAATAGTTTCGGTAGTACGTATATTAATATTTCCTGATAGGTTGACGCTGTATCCTTCTGTATTCATCGAACGGGCAGTAGTTGTCATATCAGCTTGACGGACAAATTCGCCGTTCATATAAGTTCCTTCACCTCTACCTGTGGGACGGAGCGGATTAGCTTGAATACTTGCTAAGGTGGCATCGGAGGCTCTGTAGTATCCGTTTGATGAAATAGCTCCATCGCGCTTATAGCTGATATCACCTGCTAAAAAGAATCCCAACAAGGCTGTTGTTTGGTGCTTACCTTTAATCAGCGGTCCTTGTATATTGAATCCAAGTCTGTTATGTCCGTATGAGTCAAGCATTTCGGATGTCTCTAATTCTATTCCTGCGCCAAATGTACGTGATGGGCCTCGGGTTGTTACGTTAATGATCCCTCCTGTGGCATCGCCATACTGGGCAGGTGTTCCGCCAAGGATCACGTCAACCTGTTCGATGGCCGATTGAGGTACGCTGCTGCTTCCTATGACACGTACTCCGTCTATATACACGGCAGTAGCGTCTGAGCGGGCGCCACGAACGTTGCCACGCTCACCATCAGCCGAGAACACACCACCTACTGTGGCGGCAACAGCATCGGCCGATCGGTTAGGCATCTTTTTGATCTCCTCGGAAGTAACCGATGCACCGCTTGTAGTCTGGTCTTTGGAAATCAATGGTATTTTATAATCAATAACTTCTACTGTCTGCAAGTCAATAGAAGTGCTAACCATGACAATATCATAGAAGGTGATCTGGTTTGCCGTTATCACAATCCCTTTAACCGTTACCGGATTGTATCCTACAAAGGTGGCTTTCAGATCGTATCTGCCGGGAGGTATAGGGTTGATGACATAGTTGCCATCAAAATCGGAAGTGGCACCTCCGACTACCGTTCCGCCAATTTCAAGGACGATATTGGCAAAAGCAATGGGCTCCCGGGTGTCCTTCTCATAGACTTTTCCTTGTAACCTTCCCTGCTGGGCTTGAACAAAAGCTATGGAACTCAAGACAATACCCAAAGTAATTAGTAATTTTTTTAACATGCCATGAAAATTTATGTTCTACTATCATTTCGTGCGTTAAAGGCCGGTAAAGATAAAAACTATTTCACATTAATTAACAAAAAAAATTGGATTGCCGTTTCATTGTGTGCTTTTCTGATCCGTATCATTCCGTTTTTATTGATAAGGACGATTTAGAACAGCCTCATAGATAATGGCCTGCCGCAAGTCGAAAGGTTTCAACTTGTAAATCGGTTCTTCATCAATTTTATCACTGATCTCCTCATCGCTTAATGTAAAATCATTATCACTGTCAGAATCCATATATTCCAGTAAAATAGGTGAATAGCCTTTCCTGGATTGAACGGCAATTTCCGAAACTGACGGGCGAAAATCGGTCTGAGAAGCAGGATAAAAGTCTTTGTCATAGGTAGGTCTGTCCGAACTATCTTGGGTTGCGGGGGCCGCTGGAAGATATTCTTCTAACCATTCTTCTAAGCTTTTACTTTTCCTGGGCTTTTGTGGCGAACCCGAAGGTGCCGCTTTCTGATTCTTTTTGCTGCTCTTAACTATGGTGAGTACTACCCATACCAATATGAGCAAGATATAAATTAGGTCTTCCATTTTTTTGGTCCAATTTGGGGCTAAATTAGTGATTCTTCCCCAAACATGGATAGCTAAAGGACATGGTTAGTGTAATAATGTCAAAAAATCAGTAAAAAAACCTATTTTTGCCTTATGTGTTGCACAAATTGGATGGGAATAGCCGGGCTATAAATTGTGGATAATCTCTAAGATTTTTTCTTTTTTTCGTCTTGAAACCGGTATCCTGTCTCCATTACTCAAGGTAATCATCCCCCCTTCTTCCCGAATAAAGTTTTGGATATGCCGGGTGTTGATCAGATGGGATTTATGTGGCCGTATGAAGCTCCCACCTTCAAGCATGGCTTCTACATCTTTTAATGTTTTGCTTATCAACAGATGTTTTCCGTTAGTAAAATAGAAATGGGTATAGTAATTATCCGATTCACAACGAAGTATGCTATCTACGTCCACTACATGTTTTTTCTCTAAGGTTGAAAGAACGATCTTCCTGGTTTCGCTCATAGACGATTTCAGGTTGCTCAATAATACTTCGTAATTTTTCATACTGCTTTCTTTCTCTTTGTGCATCCTGACTTTTTCAACCGCATCCATTAATTCTTCGGGTACTATGGGTTTGAGCAGATAATCCAGAGCTGCATAACGTATGGCTTTGATGGCAAACTGGTCGAATGCGGTAGTAAATATCACAACAAATTCGGGTAATTCTTTGTACTCTAAGAGTCTGAATCCGCTTCCATCGGGCATCTCAATATCTAAGAAGACCAAATCCGGTCGATGCTTTTGGATCATCTCACGAGCCGATTGTACCCCAGTAGCCTGAGCTACTACCATCACATCAGGGCAAAACCGTTCCAACAGCCCTACAAGGGTTTCTCTTGATTTAAGCTCATCTTCAACTATTATACATCGTATCATGTCAAGAGGTGTTTAATATTATTGAACATTATTGATTTTTGATCGATTTCTATTTGTTACATCATGTTGCCATGAATTTGTATTTCGACGCGAGTACCCTTAGCATGTCCATAATCATCCATTAAATCGATGACCTGAACGGCATAGGTCTCATTGGTATATTGGTTGAGTACCTCTAACCGTTCACTGGTGATCAGCATACCTTTCGATTCTCTTTCAATGCCTGATGCCTTCTTTATTTCTGATGCTCTGGCACGCCCTATTCCGTTATCTTCTACCATTACCAACAGGTCTTCGCCCGTCTGACTGATATCAATCAACAATTGTCCCTTGCCTTTTTTGTGCATCAACCCATGTATCACTGCATTTTCTACATAAGGCTGTAAGATCATAGGTGGTATTTCTAAAAAGCTACTGTCGATGGTCGGATCAAGCCTGATGGCATAAGAGAAATTATCACTAAATCTCAGCTTCTCCAACTCAAGGTACAGCTCAATAGCAAGTAATTCGTTGTGAAGACTTACAAAACTTTCACGCGAATTACTCAAGGTTTGTCGCATCAGCTTGGAAAACTTTGACAGATAATGAATGGCATTATCAATATCGTTTTTTACGATAAAGCTTTGAATGCTATTGAGCGAGTTGAACAAAAAATGTGGGTTCATCTGTAGCTGTAGCGCTTTTTGTTCCAAAAGAAACAGCTGTTTCTCCAACCCTAAATATTTCATCTGCATCTCATGTTTTTTTCTAACTGACTGAGTGCGTACGAATATAATAATAAAGATACCTGCTATCATCACTATCAGTGCTGGTATTCTGAACCACCAGGTCTGATACCATGGTGGTTGTATCAGGATATTGATCCGTATTCCTTCTTCATTCCAGAATCCGTCGCTGTTTGAGGCAATCACTCTAAACACATAAAAACCGGGATTTACACGTACATATTCGGCATAGCGCTGTGAAGCCTTGCGCTCGACCCAGTCGCGATTGAAGTTTTCGAGCTTATACTTATAATTTATTCTGGAAGGATTGGTGTAATCCAAGGCAGCAAACTCAAACGAGAAAATATTTTCGTTGTGGCGCAGGCGTAAAGTATCGCCTATATGAAAACGCCTGTCCATACTTTTGTTGAATATTTTAAAAGCAGTGATGCGTATCTCGGGTACTTGTGTGTTGATAAAAATCTCGTCTGGAGAGAACATATTAAACCCATTCATCCCTCCGAACAACATTTTACCGGATTGCATCCTCATGCCGGCATTGAGATTGAATTCGTTGCTTTGCAAGCCATCACTTACATTATAGCTTGTAAACCTGTCGCGTTCGGGAGCATAACGGGATAATCCCCAGTTGGTCGAAAGCCAAATATGTCCGTTGGCGTCTTCAAGGGCTTTATATACTACATTATTTGGGAGACCGTCGGTGGTAGTCCAAACCTTGAAACTCTCCTGATCAGGATCGAATCGAACCAACCCACCATTATAAGAACCTATCCAAAAAAATCCATCGTGCGACTGAGTCATCGAAAAGAACTGATTACTCAATGTGCCTTTTTCGTTTCTCAGCTCTTCAGGTATGCGATAGGTCTTAAACTCTTGCTCTTCAGGAAGATATAATGAAAGTCCGTTTAAGGTGCAAATCCATATCCGTTGAGAATTATCTTCTGACACACAATATACACGATTGGAAGGCAGGCTGCTTTCATGCTGCAGCTGATGCCGAAAGACTACAAAGCGGTCGGTATTTTTTTGCAGATAGCCTAAGCCATTATTTGTGGCAACCCACAGCCTGTTTTTACTATCAGAAAAGGTTGAGAGTATAAAATCATCCGGGAGGCTGGTTTCATCATTCGCTTTATGACGGTAGTTTTTGAAAGATTTGGTTTTAGGATCGTAGCGGTTTAATCCATCCGATCGGGTAGCAATCCAGAATATCCCATCTTTATCACGATGTATGTCTCTTATCTCGTTACCCGACAGACTGTTAGGATTATTTGGGTCGTGTTTCAAATAGCTAAAACTATTGTTCGACATATCCCATATGTTAATACCTTTTCCGGTACCTATCCATAATTTGTCTTCTCCATCTTGTTCAAAACACCATATAGAGTTATCCGACATGCCATACTGCTGATCACTTTTAGTCCGGTATGGCCTGAAATTAGGGGCTAACCGGCTTAGTTTGTTCAGTCCGTTAAATGTACCTATCCATACTGTTCCTTCTTTATCGGTAAATATGTCATACACACGGTTGTCGCTAATGGAATGGCTTTGATCGGGAAGATTCATGAATGCTTCTAATGATTCGGTAGCCGGATCATAGATGAACAGGCCCTGGTTATAAGTGCCTATCCATATTTTCTGTTGATGTTCATGTATGACTTGTATAGAACGTAACTTACCTGAAGCTTTAGGCTCTTTTATAGCTGCGGGCACATAAAAACTCATGCTGTCCGGTAGAAAATATGCGATGCCGTTTCGTGTTCCCACCCATAATCGCCCTTGCTGATCAAACAGCAAGCTTTGCACATGATTATCAGGTAAGGAGGTGCTGTCGCTGGGGATATGAAGAAAACGGGTCGTACGACGGGTGTCTTTTTCATAAAGCACTAATCCATTACTGGTAGCAATCCAGTAGTTGTTGTTAGTATCCTGTACCAACATATTGATATAATTGCTTCTGATGGGATTCCCATAGTCGTGGCTGAAAACCTGAAAAAAGCTGTTAGTAGTAGGGTCTAATGCGCTAAGACCGTTGGAGGTGCTTATCCAAAGTTTGCCGGTATTGTCAGCGGTGATATGGTTGATCCAGTTGCTGGTCAGTGAGTTGGGATTACCTTCTTTGGTAAAATAACTTGTGATTCTTCCATCATCTAAATTGATGGCATTCAACCCGTTTTCGGTGCCTACCCAAAGAATGTTATCATATTGATACAGAGTACGTATGCTTTCATTACTCAATCCTTGTTCACGGGTATAAGGTACAAAGGAATAGCCATCGAAACGGTTGAGCCCCTCCCAGGTACCAAACCACATAAAACCTTCGTCATCTTGACAAATGGTATAAACAGTGTTTTGACTCAAGCCCTTTTCAATGCTGATGTTTTCCGATAAAAAGCGGTTGAAGAACAACTCTTGTCTTGCTGCCGACAATATCAGGCAGGAACAAAGTATCGAAATAGTAATAAAATGCTTTTTGCTCATAGATGAGTATGTGTTACCAATACGGTCGACGTCTGGGTCTTACCCATTTCTTGCTGCGTTTTTGAGATGCTTTCATCATCCGGCGTGTTTCGTCCGACTGGCTTTGATAATGTGCCTTTTTTAAGTTCTTGTATTCCTTGTGTTCCGCTTTTTCAATAGCCTTTTCTTTTCGCTTTTGCGCTTTCTCCTGCCTGAATTGTTTGATTGTACTGCATCCGGAGGCTGAAACCATGAATGTCGTAAAAATAAAAATCATCAAGCTGTTCTTCTTAACTGACCGCCACATAATAACTCAAGACCATCCTACAAAAATACATTTATTTTTTACTGACTTATAAGGTCAGATATGTGAGTGGCAAAAAACCGTGTGTTGAAAAGCAAGCACATTCTTGCTTACAATCTTTTTAGATGGGTACCATCGGATTCCAAAATAAGCTATTTTTGTAGTCTGTTCAATATCATTCTATATGATTGACTTTATCACACATACGATCCGGTCTTTTTTCAGGAAGCGGTTAGTATGTATCTTTGTGTTGATGTTAGGTTTAATGTGGGGTTGCGACAAAGAGATACGAAATCCAAATATACCTGAGATTTTTTTGAATGTTACCTTAGACCCTAATTCAACTATATATCAACCACTTAATACAGTTGGAGGCTGGATGTATCTAACTTCAGAGGTGCCCAGCCGTGGTATCATCGTCCATCGTGTCACTATAGATGAGTTTGTGGCTTTCGATCGTATCCCGCCTAACGAACCCGACCGTTGTTGCCAAGGGACGGTATGTACCCGTTTACTCGTAGATGGATATTATCCTTTTGCCAAAGATACTTGTACCCAAACTATGTATTCACTTTTGGATGGGAGCATATTTGAAGGAGAAGGCCGATATCCAATGATACGTTACAACACCTTATATTCGGGTGGCTTGCTCAGGATATTCAACTAAGGCAATTGGTACTACAACTAAAAACTTAAACTCGAAATAATGATATAGGTTTAAAATCTTGGGATTAATGGTATGTAAAACAATCCCAAAATTTTAAACCTATCAATTATCACATCTCAATGAGGGTCGCTTCCTTTCTGGCAACAATCGGGAAGGCGATCATGGGCTTTCTGATCGGCAGGCATCTCGTCGGCATCATATCCGATTTTAGTGATGGCCTTCTTCAGTTTTTCTTTATCTGTCTTGCCTTTGCGGTATTCGATAGTTAGCTTTTTTGTCTCTTCATCCAATACTACTGATCTGACGCCTTTTTCAAACGCAATATTTTTCTCTAAGCGCGTTTTGCACTGATCGCAAATAGCAGAAGTTTGAATAGTAACGGTTTCAGTTTTGGAATCTTTGGCTTGCTGAGCCATTACCTGACTGCTGAATAAAAATAACATCATGCAGCCAATTGTCATCAGATTTTTAAATGTGTTCATAGTTGTTTCAGTTTATTTAGGTTTAACATTCATTTATTCAATAGTATATCGTAGGCCGGCATATACTTTTGCACCCATCAGCGGCCCCCAGATCATAGAAGCATCGAATGTGTTGCTAAAAGGGTTTTCATGATCTATGATAGGGTTTTTCTGGGTATAATTAGTTAGGTTTTCGCCTCCAATATACAGGTTTAGCTTGCGGAAGTTTCGGGTTATTTGTGCATTCAAAGTTACATAAGCAGGCGAATAAGGGGTGCCACTGTCAGGATCAGGTACAAGGGCCCAAAGGGGTAGTGAAGCCGGTCCGGTAAGCAATCCGGTAAGATCATATTGCCATCTGACTGAAGGCTTATACGAAAAGCTCAGTAAGCCTTTGTATTTGTTAACTAAAGGCCTTTCCTGTAATTGATCCATATACGTAACCTTCACATCATTATATCTGAAAGCTGCCGTAACATCCAACCCGTTCACCAATTCGTAATTGGCT
Organism: Bacteroidales bacterium; assembly: GCA_023229245.1. GTDB lineage: Bacteria > Bacteroidota > Bacteroidia > Bacteroidales > F082 > JALNZU01. The sequence goes on from JALNZU010000005.1 coordinate 105,094, forward strand.
TCCAATTGCAGGCTGTTGGAATAAGATGGCCCCTGAAGATTATACACCAATATTTCATACATGCTGCTATGTCTGTCTACCACAACCTGATTGATGAAAGAGGTACGATATACATCTAAGTTTAAAGCCAGCTCTTTGTTATTAATGGTAAAATACTGGCTTATATTGACACCAAAATTCCATGCTTCTTCCATTTTCAGCGGTGCGTTGATCCCGTTTATCATCCAATGGAATGGTTTGCCCGAAGCCAATGCAGATAAGTTTTCTGCGATCACCCTTGCCGATCGGAATCCTTTGCCTGCCGATACACGCACTATGGAGTGCTCGCTGATATTATAGCGTGCATGCAGGCGTGGTGTGATGAAAAGACCATGAAGGTTGTGATAATCGGTGCGCAATCCTGCTATGAAATTCAAGCGGGTGCCATCGCTAAAGGTATATTGAAAAAAAGCACCCGGCACAGCTTCAATCAGGTTGTTCACTACCTCTTCGCCATTAGAAGAAAATCGGTCATACACCATACTTAATCCGGTAGTATAGGAATGGCGCGTATCTTTGATGAACGACTGAAATAAAAGATTCCCATAATACGATTGCTGTGTGGCATCATAGCTACGAATGCCATAAAACGATGACAACTCATGATGGGTGAGCTGTTGCTGAAAACCTAAACTGGTAGCCGGCTTGTGAAAGATATACCCTGTTTTCAGGAAAGCCTCATACCGGGTATTAGTTACCTGAGTACCGTATAATGACTGCTCCGACTGTAGCAGTGAATGCGTGTATCCGCTTTGGCCGCCTTTTCTTGTTTCGTTCAATGCTTTGATGCCAAACTGCATCTCAAGCCGTTGATAATGAAAATCCCAGCGGTTGAATAAATTATACTGGGTGTAGAGCGGGTCATCTAAAAATCCGTCTTTGTTTCCATCATGTTTGATGCTGTTATTGCTGATATGCCCAAACAACATGGTCTTTAGATTTTTCCCCGGGTTGAGCCTGAAATTAAAATTGCCTTCTGAGCGTCCGGCCTGACTTTGAAACAGGTTAAAGAAAAACCGTTCGCTCTCTGCCGGCTTTTTAAACTCTACATTGATCTGTCCGGTGATAGATTCATATCCGTTGATCACCGATGAGGTTCCTTTGGAAACCTGAATGCTTTCCATCCAGCTTCCGGGTATAAACAGCAGTCCGAACCCATTGGCAAGCCCCCGCAAATTAGGGATATTCTCGCCCATCATCTGGGTGTAGATACCTGCCAGACCTAACATCTCAATCTGGCGGGCACCGGTAACCGCATCGCTGTACGAGACATCAACACTGGCACTGGTCTCAAAACTCTCCGACAGATTACAGCAGGCCGCCCGTTGTAGCTCACCCGAAGTTATAGTCGTAGCATTGACCGAACTCAAACGGGAAACAAAGTTCGTCTTAGCACGGTTAACCACTTCAACCTCATCAAGACTCAAAGGCTGCTGCATGATATGAAGCAAAGGACGACCATCGGCATGATAGTGAATAGTGTCGTTGGTGTAACCGACAAATGAAAAAATGAGATAATGACTATCCTTGACAGTTGTAACCTCAAACTTTCCATCTATATCGCTGACAGCGCCAGTATGTGTGCCTGCCCAATACACATTAACACCAGGCAAAGGGATGGTGTCGTGATTCACAAGTTCAACAACCAACCCATTGACATGCTGACCTAAGGAGTGAAATGCAATCAGCATGACTGCTACTAAAAGCAGATTTTTTACATAATATGTCTTCATTGAATTATTCTTTAATCAAATAATAGCTTGAATTTGCTGTATCTGTACGATACAGCTTAAGTCAGTGATTAAAGAATAAGGCAGGCTATTTTCAGTTGGTTGTAGGCTATAACGAGTTCTTGTCCTGTTTTGGGCGGTAGCTCCTGCACTATGATAACCGGACTTAGGGTCTTGTCTATCACAGCAGGGATGAAAATATCCGTTAGATTTGCTGATAAGACAAAAAGATCGTTGATGAGTTGTTTGCTGTCAAACTGCGGGAGCACAATATCAATCATTGCCTTGATATAATAATGTGCGTTGACACAGCAGGGTGCTTCAGAACTGTTGAACGATACAGTTGTCAAGTCAGTTTCTGTGGGTAACTCACATGAAGTTGCTGCTGATGCAGCATCCCCACAACAGTTGGGTTCGGATTTGGAACTATCTGAGTCGGAGCTCAACCCCCAAGAGCTTGTCATGGAACTCATCATAGAGCAATAATGAGTGTGCATATTCAGCCCGATAGAACTGAATATTACCATTGCAGCCAATGATAACGACAAAACCTTATGAAAAAACAAAACTCGCATAGTCAATGCTGCAAAAATAAATCAAAAAAAGATTTTAAATCTAAAATAAAACTTAAATAATTAAAATTCAGGTATCTATCCTTTACATTACCCGGTTTTGTAGCCTTGTTTGCATTTATTATGAAAGCTCTTAGACAAAATACCTTTATATTTGAGCATCAAAACAAAACTTTATGGATTATACAATTTTAAAACCCACTTTTGAAGACGGTGTAGTGGTTGTCACCATTTCAAGACCACAGGCATTGAATGCGCTCAACACGCGTTTTTTTGAAGAAATGGATCATTTTATTGCTTCTATAGCTAATGATGGCTCTATCCGTGTGTTACTGATCACCGGAGAAGGTAAGGCATTTGTTGCCGGTGCCGACATAGCTGAGATGGTAAACAAAAATCCTGAAGAAGGGAGTGCCTTCGGGCAATTGGGGCAGCATACATTTAACAGTATTGAGCAGCTTCCATTTCCTGTAATCGGTGTTATAAATGGTTTTGCGTTGGGCGGCGGTCTGGAGTTGGCGATGGCTTGCGACTTTCGTATTGCGTCATCCAAGGCAAAATTTGGTCAGCCGGAAGTTAATCTGGGACTGATACCCGGCTATGCCGGTACTCAACGTTTACCCCGTTTGGCAGGTCTGGCTAATGCTCTATATCTGCTTACTACAGCCGAAATGATTGGAGCTGAAGAAGCGCTGCGTATGGGATTGGTACAAAAAGTAAGCGAACCGGAACAACTGATGGAAGAGGCTATGCGCATCGCAAAGCTGATTGCTGTTAAAGGACCTCAGGCAGTGCGTAAAGTAAAAGCAGTAACAAGATTAGGTATGCGGTCAGGCTTTGAAGTTGGATCAGCCGAGGAAGCGAAACAATTCGGTTCTTTGTTTGGAAAAGGAAGCGAAGGCGAAGAAGGAATGAACGCTTTTTTGGAAAAGAGAACACCAAACTGGTAAAAACTAAAAATAAATAAATTTATTCATTATGAATTACGACGATCGTTTACAACATGTTTCCGTTTTGGGAGCAGCCGGTAAAATGGGAAGCGGAATATTACTGCTGACAGCAATAGAGATGGCCGACCTGAGCTTAAAACCGGAAAATAAAGGCAAATCTTTTATCTTAAATGCCATTGACCTGAGCGATAGCGGCCTGGCCGGATTGGTGGATTATATGCGTGCCCAGATTTTAAAGACAGCCGAAAAGAAAACAATTTGGTTGCGACAGATGTATGCCGACAGAACCGACCTAATCGAAAACTCGGATATAATTGAAGCATATATTCAGGATGTGATGCGCATTGTTCGCCCGACTACCTCTATGGAAGCAGCCTATAATTCGTTTTTGATCTTTGAAGCAGTAAGTGAAAACAAAGACCTGAAGGTCAAGATATTAAATCAAATTGATAGAAATAATCCAAAGAAACCATGGTACTTCACCAATACCTCATCAGTGCCTATTAATATCATTGAAAAAGAAGCTGCCTTAGATGGACGAGTATTAGGATTTCACTTCTACAATCCACCGGCAGTGCAAAAGCTGGTGGAACTGATACTGACCGATAAGAGCCTGCCGGAGATGAAACAATTTGCTTTGGGTTATGCCAGTGCATTGTGCAAAGTAGTAGTTCCAAGCAACGATATTGCAGGCTTCATTGGTAACGGACACTTTATGCGCGATGCATTGTACGGCATTGAGCAGGCACTAAAGCTTAGCAAAGAAATGCCGTTGACTCAGGCAATTTATATAGTTAATAAAGTTAGTCAGGATTATCTCTGTCGTCCTATGGGTATCTTTCAGCTGATAGACTATGTGGGCGTGGATGTGGTTCAGTTTATTATGAAGGTGATGAATCCGTTTATGAAAGACGAAAACCTGCACTCCGAACTGCTTGACCAGATGATGGAGCTTGGAGTGAAAGGCGGGCAATTCTCCAATGGCGCACAAAAAGACGGTATCCTGAAGTATGAAAGATCAGGACCTATAGCTGTATATGATATGGAAAACAAAAGCTATGTGCCTTTTGACAGCTTTCACACACAAGCCGATTCATGGATGGGAACTATGCCTGATGGATTCCAGCCCTGGAGAACGGTGATCCGCATAGGCGATAAGGATACGTACTTCACAAAATGGTTTAATACCGTCAGTCTTGCGAACAATAATGCCTCAGTGCTTGCTATGGCATATGGCAAAAATTCGGATGCTATCGGCAGGAAACTGGTTTCCGACGGTGTGGCAAATACCGACGAAGACGTAAATACCGTTATGCTGACCGGATTTTTCCATGCTTTTGGACCTATAAACACCTATTTTGTCTGATTTTTAAAAATTGTGATCATGAGAAAAAAGATATATATGGCTGCCGGTGCCAACACCATTTCGATGGGAACCGGACGTAAAGAGTTTAATCCCAAGAAAGAACGTCCCGGTTTAGAGTATTATATCCGTGAAGCCGGACAGGCAGTTTTGCGTCAAATAAACGATCCCGAAGCAATAGACGAGGTTGTGATCGGTAACTTCATTGCAGCACGTTTCAACAAGCAGGCTCATTTAGGTGGCTTTGCCGCTACCATTCATCCTTCTCTGGAGTTTAAGCCGTCCCATAGTGTGGAAGGTGCCTGCGGATCGGGCGGATTAGCACTGATAGCAGGAATACGATCCATCCTGGCAGAAACAGCGCAAATAGTTTTAGCAGTAGGCGTGGAAGTGCAAAATACCGTGAAAGCCATCTATGGAGCCGATATTTTAGCCGGTGCAGGATGGTTTCAGAAAAGAAAAAATGGCCATGCCTACTTCTTCCCCGGACAGTTTTCCGACAGGGCAGGAGCCTATTACGAGAAATATGGATATGACTATGCCCGCAAAGGAATGGCACAATGGTTTGTAAACAGCATTGAGAACGCACGACTTGATGAGACCGCACAGGAATTTCACAACAGCACGGCAGATCTAACTGGCTTGTACAACAAAATGGCGCCAAACGGAAAGAACTTTGTGGACCACCTGAACGTATTGGACTGCTCCAAAGTATCGGATGGCGCATCCGGTATCATCATCGCTTCTGAAGAAGGATTGGCAAAGTTGGGTATCGCTAAGAAGGATGCAGTGGAGATTATGGGTTATGCACAGCTTACCCGTAATATTACGGAAGACCCTGCCGATCTGACCGAACTTATTACTATTAAAAAAACAGCTGCTTTGGCCATGCAAAATGCCGGAATCACCATTGATCAGGTTGGGACAGTAGAAACCCACGACTGCTTCAGCATAGCAGGACTATTAGCTGTAGAAGCATTGGGGTTAGCCGAAAAGGGCAAAGGAGCCGCTTATGTTGCCGAAGGAAAAACGGCACGAAATGGCGAGATGCCGATAAATACTACTGGTGGACTCATCGGATGGGGACACCCCACAGGAGCTACCGGAGTGCATCAGGCAGTAACACTATGGCAACAGCTGACCGGGAAAGCCGGAAACGCACAAATTCAACTAAAAGAAAACCGACCCTACGGACTTTCTATTAATATGGGTGGTGATGATGTGACAGTAGTTTCTATAGTATATAAAAAAGCCTGATAATCAATAATTCAGATAAATTAAATTATAAATTAAGTTAACACAATAGATATGAAAAAATTTGCAGTTGTATTGGCAGGAAGCGGTGTGTACGACGGAGCTGAGATTCATGAGGCTACCCTGGCAATGCTGGCTATCGATCAGGCCGGCGCAAGCTATCAATGCTTTGCACCCGATATACCACAGCACCATGTTATAAATCATCTGACGGGCGAAGAGATGCCCGAAAGCCGTAATGTACTTATCGAAGCGGCACGTATTGCTCGTGGCAACATCAAAGACCTGGCTGAGTTTAAGGCCGACGACTATGATGTGCTACTTTTCCCTGGAGGTTTTGGAGCGGCAAAGAATCTCTCTACCGTAGCATTTGATGGACCAAACGCTACTGTAAACCCTGAAGTAGAAGCCGCAGTGAAAGCGATGCATGCGCAAAAGAAACCAATTGCAGCCATGTGTATCTCACCCGTATTTGTGGCAAAGATCCTTCAGGATGTTACCGTGACTATAGGATCAGACCAGGATACCATAGACACTATTGAAGCAATTGGAGCTACACACTCCTTAACCGATCATGGCGATGTGGTATTTGATGAAGAGCATTTGGTGTTTACCACTCCATGCTATATGTTACAGGCACAGATATCCGATATATGGGATGGAGCTTCAAACATAGTTGACTCAATCATGGAGTTCCTTGCTGAGAATGAGAACTAGGCTGAATTAATTCACGCCTTACAGACAAAAAAGGATGGGTGATCTTTAAGGTAGATCGCTTATCTTTTTTTATTTAGGTGGTTGAGCATTCAATTGAGCTGGTTTTGAAAAATCGGTAGATAATTAATTTTATTTAAATATTGTACTATGATGGATAATCTGGTGCATAAAGCCTTAACCAGAATTTGAAAAGCCAACTATTTCAACTCTTTACTTTTCTCAAATCAGCCATTCCAGTAAATAGTGATTCTTTTGGGAAAAAAGGAAACAAGAAAATTTTGATCTTCTGATCCTTTTGAGAGATTTTTCAGAAAAAGAACAGATTAGTCATCCCAAAGCAAGATATACATAAGCAGCCTATCAAGTCTGTTTAAAAATTCCAGATTTGGTCAACCCTTATAAAAGTTCTAATAAATTCTTTGATTTTTTATGCATGTTAGCCTAACCTATCTCAAGTTGATCTATGGTTGTATAAGTGATGTGAAGTCTTAACGAACTCCTTTTCAGTAGAAAACGTAAGTGTTGAAAAAAAATCAACTAAACAGGTGATTAAAATATTTGATTGAATCCAAAAGTTTTTAGTACCTTTGCGCTGTAAACAAATTTTAACGCAATGGACAATAAAAAAGTTGATGTTACAACCGAAGAAAAAATAAAAGAAGCTGCCAGAACCATATTTCACCGAAAGGGCTATGCAGCCACGAGGACAAGGGATATTGCCGAAGAAGCAAATATTAATCTGGCACTGCTTAATTACTATTTCCGCAGCAAGAAAAAGTTATTTGATATTATAATGCTTGAAACTGTTTCCGAATTTTTTCAAAGTATGATACCGGTTCTGAATGATGAAAACAGTAGTTTAGATCAGAAAGTGAAGCTTATTACATCCAATTACATTGGCTTTATTACAGAAGGACCCAATCTTCCCATTTTTATGTTGAGTGAGATACGTTACAATGTGGATGGATTATTGGAAAAATTGCCAATTAAGCCATTAGTAATGAACTCTATTTTTCTTAAGCAGTATCAGGAAGCCGTCACAAAAGGGAAAATAGCAGAACCTAATCCTTTACAATTCTTAATAAACTTATTGAGCTTGATTATTTTCCCGTTTATTGCCAAGCCTTTATTGCAAGAAGTTGGTGAAGTTGATGATACACAATTTGACACGATGATGCAGGAGCGTAGAGAACTAATACCTGTTTGGGTAAAAGCGATGATAAGAACCGAATAATTTTTTTAACTATAAGTTAATCAAATGATTAATTTAAACGATTAAATAAAAATATATGAGTAGGGTTAAAAGACAAAAACTGAATCTGTGGATGACAGGTATTCTGCTATTGTCAGGCACTGCTTTAATTGCGCAAAATAATGGGTTACTTTCTATTGATAGTTGTTATGTGTTGGCAGAATACAATTATCCGCTAATCAAACAATATGCGCTATTGGATCAGAGCCGCGACTATAATCTGTTAAATGCCGCACGTGCCTGGCTGCCTCAAATAGCACTCAACGCCAAGGCAACTTACCAGTCAGATGTAACGAAAATCCCGATTGATTTTTCGCAACTTCCCTTGCCCGGCTTGGATATACCCGAATTAAGTAAAGACCAGTACGGTATTACGCTCGATATTTCACAGACAGTGTGGGACGGTGGTACAACAAAAGCACGCAGCGAGCAGATCAAAGCACAATCATTGGTTGAAAACGAAGAGTTGAAAGTGAATTTATATGCAGTAAAAGAACGTATAAACCAATTGTTTTTCGGGGTTTTGCTGTTCGATGCCCTGTTAGAGCAAAATCGTATTTTTCAAAATGAATTGCAGCAAAGTTTTGTGCGTGTAAAATCGCTTATTCACGGAGGCCTGGCCAATCAGAGCGATCTGGATGTTGTGCGCGTTGAGCAATTGAAAGCGAAACAGACTGCAACACAGATTTCACATAACCGAAAAGCCTATTTAACCATGCTTTATGCTTTTATCGGCAAACAAGCAGATGAGCAGGTTGAGTTGCAAAAACCGCTTATTCAATCTACAATGCCGGAAGAGAACTTGCGTCCTGAGCTTTCACTTTTCGATAGCAGGGTGGCGTTTTTTAATGCGCATAACCGCGAAATAAAAGCTGATTTAATGCCCAAGTTCGGACTGTTTGTTACCAGCGGATATGGGAATCCGGGGTTGAATATGTTGAAAGATGGCTTCACTTCCTACTACATCGGCGGAGTGCGTATGTCGTGGAATATAAGCAGCTTTTACACTTTTAAAAATCGCACAAACCAACTCAACACACAACGGAACATGCTTGCGGTGCAACGCGAAACATTTCTTTTTAACACCAACTTGCAGTCAGCAGCTAAGCAAAATGAGATTGAAAAGTACCACGAACTGCTTGCAGATGATGATGAGATTATCGCATTGCGACAATCAGTAAAACGTGCCACAGAGGCAAAAATGAATAACGGAACGGCTAATATTACCGATCTGATTCGCGAAACCAACGCCGAAGCTTTGGCTAAGCAGGATAAAATTTTGCACGAATTAGAGCTGTTACAAGCTATTTATAATTTGAAATACATAATCAATAATTAAAAGTAGAAAGAGATGAAGGCTTCAATTTTTAACACCAAATATATGCAATTCCTTCTAATAATCTTGCTGTTCACTGCCTGCAACAACAAGAACAGCAGGTATGATGCAAGCGGTGTTTTTGAAACTACTGAAATTGTGGTTTCGGCAAAAGCTAACGGTGAAATTTTGTACTTCGACCTGATGGAAGGACAGGAAGTTAAGCTGGGACAATCCTTGGGACTGATTGATACCACACAGCTCTACTGGCGAAAAGTGCAGCTTCAATCGAGCCTGAAAGCGATGGATAGCCGTCAGGTAAATGTAGCCGTGCAGGTGGCGGTGTTGCAAGAGCAATTGACCGCAGCCCATCGCGAAAAGGAGCGTTTCACTCAGTTAATCAAGGAAAACGCCGCCAATCAAAAGCAGTTGGATGATATCAACGCACAAATTGCTACGCTTGAAAAGCAAATTGCGGCCCAGACAGAAACGCTGAAAAACAGCAACAGCAGCCTGATCAACGAACAGCAATCGCTTTTGGCACAAATGGCGCAGATTGAGGATCAACTGAAAAATGCGGTGATTAAAAGTCCGGCAACAGCCACCGTGCTGGGGAAATATGCAGAAGCTGGCGAACTTGCTGTTCAGGGAAAAGCACTGTTTAAGCTGGCCGATATGGAAAATATGTTTTTGCGCGCCTACATCACGGCCAGTCAATTGATCGAACTGAAAATCGGACAAGCAGTAAAGGTATTTTCCGATATGGGAAAATCAGATCACCGGGAATACGAAGGCACCGTAAGCTGGATATCCGACAAAGCCGAATTTACACCCAAAACCATTCAAACCCGTGATGAACGAGCTAACCTGGTTTATATGGTAAAAATTGCCGTGAAAAATGACGGATATATTAAAAAAGGAATGTACGGAGAGGTTTTATTTAATTGACAATGGACAATGGACAATGGACAATGGACAATGGACAATTGACAATTGACAATGGACAATTAACAATGGACAATGGATAATTGACAATGGATAATTTAACATGTCAATTATCAACTGTCAGTTAATCAACTATTAATTAAGAATGATTCAAGCAAATAACATAAGTTTAAATTACGGCGGGGTTTCTGCTTTGAAAGATATCTCTTTTCAGGTGGAACGTGGTGAAATATTTGGCTTGATTGGTCCCGATGGTGCAGGAAAAACAACGTTGTTCCGCATTCTGACTACGCTATTGCTTGCCGATAGCGGTACGGCAATAGTAGACGGATTGGATGTGGTACGCGATTACAAGGTAATCCGCACCAGAGTTGGCTATATGCCAGGCAGGTTTTCGCTTTATCAGGATTTAACGGTAGAAGAGAATCTAAGCTTTTTCGCAACAGTTTTTGGAACAACTATCGAAGAAAACTACCACCTGATTAAGGATATTTACCAGCAAATTGAGCCCTTCAAGAATCGTCGGGCAGGCAAACTTTCGGGTGGAATGAAGCAAAAATTAGCGCTGAGCTGTGCCCTGATTCACAAGCCGGCAGTACTCTTTTTAGATGAACCCACCACCGGTGTTGACCCGGTAAGCCGTAAAGAGTTTTGGGAAATGTTGAAGCGATTAAAACTGCAAGGCATCACTATTCTCGTTTCCACGCCCTATATGGATGAGGCATCACTTTGCGACCGCATTGCGTTTATTCAAAAGGGCAAGATTCTCACAATCGATCCGCCGGAAAAGATTATTGCTGATTTTCCATACAAAGTGTTTGCAGTGGAAGCGGATAATAATTATAAGATTCTGAAACAACTTCGCCAAAGCGAAAGTGTGCGTTCGGTTTTTAGTTTTGGTGATTCATTGCACGTGGTTTTTAAGGATGTTTCGAAAATCGAAAAGGAACAAATCAATGCAGAATTAAAGGAAATTGCACCAACAATTGAGGATTGTTTTATGGCACTAGCTAATAATTGACAATGGACAATTGACAATGGATAGTGGACAATGGACAATGGATAATGGATAGTGGAGAATTGATAATGGATAATGGATAGTGGACAATTGATAATGGATAATGGATAGTGGACAATTGATAATGGATAATGGATAGTGGACAATTGATAATGGATAATGGACAGTGGATAATGGACAATTGACAATGGACAATTGACAATGAGTAATGGACAGTGGATAATAAAAAAAAGAAATAAAGACATGGAAAATGAGCAGTTTAATAAAAACAAAGAGGTGTTAATTGTTAATTCAGACTTGTCGATTATAAAAGTTAATAATCTGACAAAATCTTTCGGCAATTTCACAGCTGTTAATGCTATCAGTTTTGAGGTTTCCAAAGGTGAGATATTTGGTTTTCTGGGTGCGAATGGTGCCGGAAAAACCACCGCTATGCGGATGCTTTGCGGGTTGAGCAAACCCACTTCGGGGCGTGGAACGGTAGCCGGCTTCGATATTGAAAAACAACCCGAGCAGGTGAAGAAAAACATCGGGTATATGAGTCAGAAGTTTGCGCTTTACGATGATTTGAAAGTGTGGGAAAATCTGCGACTTTTTGGCGGAATATATGGTATGAAATCGGATGAAATAGAGGATAAAACAAACTTAATTCTACATGATCTGGGCTTTGAAAATGAACGAAATACGTTGGTAAAATCACTGCCTTTGGGCTGGAAACAAAAATTAGCTTTTTCGGTTTCCATATTTCACGAACCAAAAATTGTCTTTCTCGACGAACCCACTGGTGGTGTGGATCCTGCCGCACGACGGCAATTTTGGGAACTGATATACGCTGCAGCAGAAAGTGGCATAACCGCTTTTGTTACAACGCACTATATGGACGAAGCAGAATATTGCGACCGGGTTTCAATTATGGTTGATGGTAAAATTGTGGTATTAGACACCCCAAAAAGCCTGAAAACGAAGTTCAACGCAGCAAATATGGACGAGGTGTTTCAACAACTTGCGCGAAAAGCAAAACGAGTTGAGGATGGATAATTGATAATTGACAATGGACAATTGACAATGGATAATGGACAATTGACAATGGATAATTGACAATGGATAATGAAGAATATAAGAAAAGTAATGTTTAAAAAAAAATTAATGACATGGAAAATGTAGTTGCAGTTAAATCGTATGCTTTTGCAATTAGAATTGTGAAGTTATACAAGTTTTTATCTGAGGATAAAAGAGAGTTTGTGCTTTCAAAACAGTTACTTAGATGTGGTACAGCTATCGGAGCTTTAATAAAAGAAGCAGAACATGCTCAATCAAAAGCAGATTTTTTGAATAAAATGAACGTTGCACTGAAAGAAGCTAATGAAACAGAATATTGGCTGATGTTGTTGAAGGATACAGAATACATTGATGAAAATGTTTTCCAATCCTTTCAGGAAGATTGTTCCGAAATTCTGAAACTCTTAATCAGCATTGTTAAAAGTACAAAGAAAAGCTTGAAAAGATAATTGACAATGGATAATTGAGAATGGATAATTGAGAATGGACAACTGAGAATGGACAATTGAGAATGGACAATTGACAATGGATAATTGTCAACTATCAATTAAAAATTGAATAATAATGAAGCAGTTTATTGCATTTGTAAGAAAGGAGTTCAACCATATTCTGCGCGACAGGCGTACGATTTTGATTTTGCTTGTGATGCCAATAGTTCAGATTATTCTGTTTGGTTTTGCCATAACTACCGAAGTAAAAGATACACCTATGGCAATACTCGATCCTTCGAAAGATGAAGCTACCCGGCAAGTTACCGAGCAACTGGCGGCAAGCAGGTTTTTTACACTTGTGAGCGAGTTACGCAGCACCGAAGAGGTTGAAAAGGCATTTCAAAAGGGTGATGTGAAATTGGTTGTGGTGTTTAGCGATAACTTTCAGAGCAATCTGTTTCATACCGGCGAAGCGGCTGTCCAAATCATTGCCGATGCTTCCGACCCAAATCAGGCAAGTACGTTTACAAATTATGCCTCCAATATTATTACCACGGTTTATTTGGATTTGGCAAGCAAAACTCAAATCATTACCGGAGATATACGACCCCTACGTATTATCCCGGAAATAAAAATGCTCTACAATCCGCAAATGAAGGGCGCGTATAGTTTTGTACCGGGCGTGATGGGACTTGTATTAGTACTGATTTGCACCATGATGACGTCCATTTCCATTGTCCGCGAAAAAGAGATGGGCACCATGGAAGTATTGCTCGTTTCGCCGGTGAAGCCCATTTATATTCTCTTAGCGAAAATAACCCCCTATTTTGCACTGTCCGTCATCAATCTGACAAGCATTTTGCTTTTGTCTGTATTTGTGCTGGGTGTGCCTATAAAAGGAAGCCTTTCCCTGTTGATTCTCTTTTCATTACTTTTTATTTTTGTGGGATTGACCTTAGGGCTGTTGGTGTCCAATATCGTTAAAACGCAGGTTGCAGCCATGATTTTCTCAGGTGTGGTGATGATGATGCCCACGCTGCTGCTTTCAGGGATGATATTTCCGATCGACAGCATGCCGAAAATTCTGCAATGGATTTCAGTCATTCCACCCAATCGCTGGTATATTGAAGGTGTGGTAAAGCTGATGATACAAGGTGTTAGCGCTAAATTCGTATTGAAGGAATTTGTCATTCTGGGCCTTATGGCAGTCTTGTTATTAGCAGTGAGTTTGAAAAAGTTTAATGTCCGATTAAGCAAATAAATAAGTGCGATGTTAAGGTATTTATTAGAAAAAGAGTTTAAGCAGATATTTCGGAATGCATTTATTTCGAAAGTAATACTGGTTTTGCCCGTTGTATATATGCTGATTTTCCCCTGGGTCGTAAACCAGGAGATTAAAAATCTGAAACTGAGTATAGTAGATAATGACCGCAGCACATTTTCGGAACGATTAATCCATAAGATTACCGCTTCGGGTTATTTTCATTTATTCGAATATACCGCTTCAAGCGCTGATGCGATAGAAAGCGTTGATGCTGGAAAAGCCGACATAATTCTTGAAATTCCACGAGATTTTGAAAAAGATTTGTACCGCTCGGGGCAGACGAACGTAATGATATCGGCCAACGCTGTAAATGGTATGAAAGGCGGTTTAGGCAGTGTCTATCTGTCGGGCATTCTCAATGACTTTGCAAGTGAATTAACTGCTGCACAAGGCATTCGCACACAATCGTCGATAGTGGAGCCGCAATTCAAATTCAATCCAACGCTTGACTATAAGGTGTTTATGATTCCCGCAATATTTGTAATGCTGCTGACCTTGCTTACCGGATTTTTACCTGCCCTTAATATCGTTAGCGAGAAAGAAATGGGTACCACCGAGCAACTCAATGTTACTCCGATGAACAAAGCCATTTTCATTCTGGCCAAGCTGATTCCTTATTGGATAATGGGCATATTGATTTTAACCATCACTATGGGTCTTGCCGCACTGCTTTATGGCTTGATTCCTGGCAGTTTTACAACAATCTATATCTATTCCATCGTTTATATTCTTGCCGTTTCGGGTTTGGGAATTGTCATTTCAAACTATTCAGATACCATGCAGCAAGCAATGTTTGTGATGTTCTTTCTTTTATTGATAATCATTCTGTTAAGCGGACTTTTCTCTCCTATAAGCAGTATGCCGGAATGGGCACAAGTCATTACAGCTTTCAATCCATTGACGTACTTTATTATTGTTATGCGTGCTATTTATCTCAAGGGCAGTGGGATGCAGGAATTGCTGCCCCAATTTTTTGTGCTTTGCGGATTTGCAGTTGCCTTTAATGTTTGGGCGGTATTGAGTTATAAAAAGAGTCGGTAAATTTGAGCTGACTATGCGTTTTTTTAATCTGTTTCAAAGTCAGGCAGGGCGTTCAGTGTCGCGCAACCAACTATGTAGCTTTGATTAAAAAGGCGATGATTGCGGCCGGTTTTGAAGATATTCCGGTGGGTACTGTTTCCTTCACAAGCGGACTCAATGAACAACCCGGTTTTGAAGTGAAATAGTGGAAATTTATCAAAGTAATCGCTGCGGCAGTAATTTATGCCGATTGTCTTTCGCAGTTCTACTACTCTACCGCACCTTGAGAAACCGAAAAAGGAGGTGCAAAGCGGCGGCAAAAACAGTACCTGGACTTGGGCGTTAAAGCTGTGGAAAGGAATGATGCCAACCGCTTGTATGAATTGGCTGAAATGGCAGCGAATGAGTTTTTAGCCATCAATAGTTGAAAAAAAAGTGCAGCGTATCGGCATTGTGGGCAAAATCTGCGTGAAATACAATGATTTTGGTCATAAAAACGTGGTCAACTGGTTGGTTGAACAAGGTGTAGAACCCGTTTTGCCACCCATCACAAAATTCTTTATTAACTCATTTGCTAATTGGGAAGCGCGAGTTCAGGGAGATGTGAAAGAGCGGACAGTCCTAAAATTTCTCATGGACTTTGCTGAAAGAATAGTCTATAAATTGATTCGGAAAATGGAGAGCAAAATAGTGCATTATCCATACTATATCCCTATATCGGATGTTCACGAAGATGCCAAACATGCTTCTGAAATTGTCAGTTTGATTGTTCAGTTTGGCGAAGGGTGGGGAATTCCGGCCGAGTTTGCCGGATTTGCCCGAAATGGAATCAACAATGTGGTCAGCCTGCAAGCTTTCGGCTGCATTGCCAACCATATTATTTCCAAAGGAATTGAAAAGCGCACCCGGGAATTATATCCCAATCTCAATTTGCTTTTCCTTGATTTTGACAGCGGCATGAGCGAAGCAAATATCTTTAACCGCTTGCATTTTATGATAAAACAGTGAATTTCATCTACCACTGGTCACAACTCAAATAAGCATTCATTGTAGGATTAAAGTTTTGGATAGTATTCGTTTTTGTCAGTGGTTTAGGAAGTTAAGTATATGGACAAATCGCTCAACCACCATGTTCTCCTGTGAACTATCTTTCGCCCTGCTCAACCACCTGCCTTATGAAATATTGGACTATAATAAATTGTTGCTTTAAAGTCGGAAACCATTTAAACAAAAAAGCAAAGTCACGGAATGAAAAGAGTGTAGATGATCAAATGCTTAACGATATTCAAAATATGGAAAGCAAAATAAAACAATGATTAATACGTTTAAAAATTGATGAGTAATTTTTGATGTTATGTATGGAAAAAGCGAATCGACATAAATATTTTGTTCATTATTCTCTTATTGTTTGTACAATATTCATTCAGGTTATAATTCTGTTATTCTTTTATAATGAATACTTTAATGGAAAAAAATTAAATCTGTTGGAAAAACAAATACAAGAGGCGTACTCGTTAAATGGTATCTTGGAAAGCTCAAAAGAAAATATTTTAAGTGCTCAGGTGAACTTGCAGAATTACGTTAAAAACAATGAAAAAGAGTCTTTAGAGGACTTTTTTCTATCGTTAAGGAATTTACATAGAAATTTAGATAGTATCGAAGATTATAGAAAAGAAAACTTAAAATTAGAAGTCATTTTTGATTCGCTGCAGGAAGAGCCTACAACACTTTCGGGTTTACAAGTATTAATTGATTCGATTTATGACTTATCAAAAAAAAGCATTCCTAAAAGTATTTCATTACCAATAGAAAGTTTTGAAATTGAAGGATTAACATCTGAGGTTGATATTAATATAGAACATCGGTCGGATAGCATACCTCCAAAAAAACTATTGGCCCGATTAAGGGACGCCTTTGCAAATGATGTGGCAATTAAAAAAGAAATAACCATTATTACCACAAAATATGGAGATACTTTAAATAGAGCTATTATAAAAAACATGATGGATAGTATTATTGAGATTGTCAATACCCACTATCTAAGCGAATTAGAAAAATATCAGGCTTATTATGATAATACGTCTTATAAATTTGATGGCGTGTATAAAATATACGATCAACTCATCTCTATAAGTAACAAATGGATGGAGGTGTATAGCGTTGCTATAACTGATTTTGAACAAAACTTAGAAGCACAGTATGCAGAACAAAATTCAAAAACAAATAAAATCAGAAAATATACTGTTTTGGGATTAATGATACTTATGTTTCTCGTTTTAGCTGTAATAATTTATTATACAAGACAAGCTTTTTTGTACGAAAAAAAACTACAGGAAGCTAACCGGATCATCAAAATGAATCTTACCTTCAAGAACCGGATTTTAGGAATGTTGAGCCATGAAGTTCGTTCACCACTTCGTATTATAAATCTTTTTATTGATAAGATAAGTAAAAAAATTGAAGACTCAAAAATTAATGAATACTTAAGCTCAATTAAATTTACTAATAATTCATTGTTAATTCAGGCGAATCAAATATTAGAATATGCCAAGAATCAAGAAAAAAAGATTGAGCTCGTAAATATTAGAGTTGACCTGAAACGCGAAATTGATGCTATTTTAAATGCCTTTCAGCCTTATATTGAGTATAAAAACAATATTTTTAAATTGGAAAATGAAATTCAACCTAACACTTTCGTTTTTGCTGATCACGTAAAAATACATCAAGTGTTTATGAACATTTTAGGGAATGCCAATAAATTTACCGAAAATGGTAAGATAAGCGTGAATGTTAAAACGCAGGCGAATCATAATTTTGTACGGCTGTATGTCGTCATATCTGATACGGGAACTGGAATCTCAGAATCTGATTTACAAAAAATATTTGAGCCTTATTATCAGGGAATGGTTTCTGATGAAATTGAGAATGTTGGAGCGGGTATAGGATTGAATTTATGTAAAGAGATTATAGATTCTTTTGGTGGCGAAATTACTGTAGAAAGTAGTCTGGGAATTGGAACTACAGTTACTTTTAAAATTGACTTAAATAGAACAGTATGAATGAGAAGCAAGAAACTATTGTATTTCTCTTAGGTGATGATCATAGTATTGTGCGTCAGGGAGTTCAAATTATAGTTGAGGAAATCTTTGAACATGCTGTTTTTTTCCACGCATCTACTTTACACCAAGTAATTCTCAAAGTTAAAGCACATGATATTGATATTGCTGTTTTGGATGCTCAATTTCCAGATGGTAACTGTATTTCAATACTCCCCGAGATAAAACAATTAGTGCCTGATTGTAAAATACTGATATTCACAAGTTATGAGGAAGAAAAATTTGCACTACACTTCGTTGAGGCTGGAGCTGATGGGTTTCTGAGTAAGTTAAGTGATGAATCAGAAATACAACAAGCTATCTCTGAAATATATGCGAAGGGGAAGTATTTCTCGCCCTTCACCAAAAAACTACTTTCCATAAAAGAATATAACCCTATACTGTTAAACCCATTTAATTTGCTTTCTGAAAGAGAAATGCAAATAGCTGAATTATATGCAAAAGGCTTAGGGAATTTGGAAATAGCGAATGCTTTAAATGTCAGGCAAAATACTGTTAGTACATTTAAAAAGAGGATATTCGAAAAGCTAAACATCACAACACTTGTTGAGTTAATCGAACTGATGAAAACCTATAAAGACTTCTGATTGTGTAGATATAATTCTACATTATTATAGACATATATCGAACTATTTGATCTGATAAAACACATCTGATATAGTACTTTTGTTTTTAAGTATCATAAAGCAAAAATGAAGTCAGATGGAGACCTTATGTAATAAAATATGCGATTATTATGGATGGAGGAACACCAAGTCTTCAAAACGGATCAAGTCGTTGAAAAAGCAAGAGTTTGGTGTATTAATTGGAGTTCAGATATTAATGTTTAGTGCCATATATGTGTTTAACGATTTTCATCCTTATATCGAAGAGCTTCATTTCAGAAGAATGGAGACTATACAGGGTCGCATTCTGATTTACTTTCTTTTCTCACTCTTGTTGTTTCAAGTAATGTTTTTAATATATATGGCATATCAGTTTATTAAATATAAACCTGTTGAATCAGTTTCCAACGACAGACTACCCGATTGTACGATTATTGTTCCGGCATATAATGAAGGCGAATTGGTTTATCATACTCTAAAAAGTGTTGCCGACAGTAATTATCCTTTGGACCGATTGGAAATTATAGCCATAGACGACGGAAGTAAAGACGATACATGGGATTGGATAGTGAAAGCAAAAAATGAGATAAATCATGAAGTAACAATATTCAAACAGCCTCAGAATAAAGGGAAAAGACATGCGTTGTACAGAGGATTTACTACTGGAAGGGGAGAAGTTTTTATTACTATTGATAGTGATTCTATTATTGAGAAAGATACCATCAGAAATTTAGTCAGTCCTTTCGTCATAAAACCTGATTGTGGTGCCGTTGCCGGAAATGTAAAAGTGCTAAACAAAAATCAAGGAATGATACCGAGAATGTTAAACGTAAGTTTTGTATTTAGCTTTGAATTTATTAGAGCAGCACAAAGCACCTTAGGATTTGTACTATGTACACCTGGCGCATTATCAGCATATAGAAAAGATGCCATGCTAAACAGTTTGGACACCTGGATTAACCAACAGTTTTTCGGGCGATTTGCAACAATAGGAGAAGATAGGGCAATGACAAATTTAATCCTAAAGCAAGGTTATGATGTGTTATTTCAAAGAGATGCCAATGTGTTAACCAATATCCCGATAAAATTTAAGAATCTCCATAAAATGTTTACAAGATGGGGAAGGAGCAATGTGCGTGAGACATGGATGATGAGCAGATTTGTTTTCCGTAACTTTAGAGCTACCCACAAAACAGGTCCAAGATTTATTTTCATAAACCAGTGGATCAAACTGTTACTCGCATACCCCTTAGTGTTGTTAATGTTTTATTTTTTTCTCACTCACCCTGTTTTATATTTGAGTTCGGCGCTAACAAGTACCTTTATTTTCTCCAGTATCCAGATGTTGTTTTTTACTAGAAAATACAACTTCATTGATTCCCTATGGGCTTATCCGTATAGCATTTTCTACCTGTTCGCTCTTTTTTGGATATTCCCTTTCTCAATTGCAACCGTTAAAAACGGAGGATGGCTGACACGTTAAAAAAGCAATCATACATTGATCAATAAGCTGCATCTCAGAGTAGTAGGAGTAAGCCTTTGGCTGAAATATCGTTGTTTATTTACCAAGTCGGTTTCTTACTGTGGTAAAACGGCAGTAAGCAATGTTGAAAATGGCTCAAGAATTGTCGCATGGCTCTTCTTATCAACAGGAATTTTGGGTTTAAAACTATCAGAATGATTACAGTCACGAACAAGAAGTATAGTTCGATAGAGATCAATATTTTATTTAAAAATATTATTTGATTGGAAATCAAGTGTATAACTCTTTTTGAAACATAATTTCGGTTAGCTATCATTATCATATAACTTCAGGACAAAATAAATTGACTGGAACAAATTGTACGTGAATTTATTTTGTAACTTGGGCGAGGAATTTTGTGGCCGGAGGTGGATAAAAAACAGTTAATTTTCTAACTGCTTTCCGCTAAAAGATGGTAGATTATATGAACTATAAAACGAATGTTATGAGACAGAAGGTATGTATTTTAGGTTTTGTTGTCTTGATGAGTTTTACTGCCTTTGGACAACAGTTTATTTCTGAAAATAAACAGTGGAATGTTAAAACATCCGGCATGCCCCTATCTATAAATACTGAGATTTATAAATTCAGGGGTGATACTTTGGTGGACGGATTGGTTTATAATTTACTTTATTATTCTGGAGACTCTACAAGCACCTGGCGATATCAGGGCATGCTGCGCGAAGATCAAAACAAAGTATATTTTATTCGGCCAAACAGTCCGGAGAGATTGTTATATGATTTTAATCTGGAGATAGGTGACAATTCTTTTACGACTAATTTTATTTGTGATGAAATCCCAATTACAGTAACTGGTATAGATACAATACACATTAACGGACAAGATCGAAAAAGATGGCACATAAGCGTGGGAAGCAGTAGCATGGATTTTTGGATTGAAGGCATAGGCAGTTTGAGTGGGCCTATACATTCACATTATGAATATTGTATTGTCTGTCCGGTCTGGGAACTTTTATGTTATTATGAAAATGAAAGCCCGGTATATATCATGCCATATCAAGCAACTTGCTTTATAAGAAGCGTTGGATTGAACGAACATACAGGAAAATCGGTATTAGTCATAAAACCAAACCCAGTTAAACAAGGAAGTAGCTTTACGGTTGAAACAACTTCAACTCCCATGAAAATCAGCGTGTATAACTCAGTAGGAATTTTAGTCGAAAACATAGAACCAGGGAAAGATAACCGCATTCAACTCGATACAGATCATTTAAAACCAGGATTTTATTTTATCACTATCGTAGATGAGGCAAATCGAAAAACCACTCAAAAACTACTGATTGAATAAGCTTAAGTATCGGGAAAACTGATACATGACTGTTATTTTATTTATGGATCTATCATGACAGAAAAGGAAAAAATGCTTCAGGGTGAGATATTCAACTCAAGGGATCAGGAGTTGATTTCAATGTATTATGCTGCGCGAAGACTTTTATACCAATTTAATCATATAGAAAACTATGATCCTGATAAACGCCACTCGATTCTCAAACATTTATTTGATTTTATAGGCGATGAAGTGTGGATTGAGGCGCCATTTTATTGTGAGTATGGTAAGAATATTTCAATAGGTGAAATGACTTTTGTGAACACAAATTGCATCTTTCAAGATAATAATAAAATACATATTGGTAAGAATGTGCTTATTGCTCCATTCGTACAAATATATACCGCAGCACATCCTTTAAACGCATCAGACCGGATTGTGAAGAGCAAAAACACAGCTCCTTACCAGACCTCAGCCCAGCCGGTAACAGTAGGTGATAATGTATGGATTGGAGGTGGAACAATTATTTTACCCGGTATTCGCATTGGAAATAATGTGACTATAGGAGCTGGAAGCGTGGTGACAAAAGACATACCCGATAATATGCTGGCTTATGGAAACCCATGTAAGATTATCAGGGAATTATAGTCGGTAAGCGTTGCAACCTCCTTAGCCATGAACCAGTTTTGCTGGGACTATCGGAATGTGAAAATAGGTCGTAAGTACTTAACACAAAGCGATAATACCCATAAATCTTAGATGTAATCGGACTTTGTTTGCTTTAAATTGCTTTTCAGCATAGTTTCTTTCAACATATCGGATAATTGTTTACCTTTATCCTCACGAATGGTATTCTTTTGCATGAGGAAATTTATTCATATTATCCCTCCAACAATTGAGAATCAGGTGTTTATAAAATTTATTGCACTATTTTTTAGTGAAAACAACAAAATATTTTGATATGAGTGAAAGAAAAAATCAGAAAACAAATTGATAAATGTGAACTTTAACCAACAATACATGGCACTTCAACTTCCTGAATGACTTGAATCTGTTGACGTTAGTTGGAAGGTAGATATCATTTTAAATTTATTACTTTTGGTTTTTGCCAAAACACAACAGTACATAAAAAAACAACAGAACCTGACTTCTTTCCAACACACTGAAAAACAAATGAACCATGGACTATTTTACTTACTCAAAAAAACTAAGCTATTTGCTTGACATGATTGAAAAAGGACAACTGTTATCTTTAAAACAAGCAAGTGAAAAATTTGATTGCTCTGAAAGAACTATCAAAAGAATGCTAAAAACCTTACGTATGCAAGGATACAATGTCGAATATTGCAAATCAACAAAAAAGTTTTTGTTAAAGTTTAGTTAAATATGAGGAGGGGACATAATTTGGCCTCTCCTCGTTGTAGCTTTGTTAGCAACTAAACTCATATTTCACTTAATACACTTGATCATGAAGCATTTTACATTTTTTCTGCGGAGAAATTTTTCTGTTTTTCTGACTTTATTTATTATCAACGGATTATTTATTTCTCAATTGTATCCTCAAACATTTTGCCTAACGCCCCCTACATCAGATTTTTCTGCCTTCAACCAGTCTATTTTGAATATGGATGAAGAAGGGCCTTTTTATCTACGAATTTATGTTCATTTTATCCGGAAATCTGACGGAACAGGGGGCCAATCCGTCTCTGATGTTTATGAAGCACTCTCCTACCTAGATCAAGACTTCAATCCTCACAATATTTTTTTTGTCTGGGATTGTGTTATTGACTATATTGATGATGATATATATTACAACTCAGAAGGTACTAGCGCAATTTTTAATGTTAACAGCCATACCGATGGAATTGACATTTATCTTTTTCGCGATAATCCGCCTCCAGATCCCACTGGTAATGGTTTAGCGCAAGGCATTGGTGCTACGGCCTTTTATGTTTTCGGTAATTTTTGGAACCCTCCATATAATCCATTAGTAAGATCACACATTATTTCTCATGAGATGGGACATTGTATTAATTTGTGGCACCCATGGCATGGGCCAAACAGTTGTTTGGAATTTGTTAACGGGAGCAATTGCAATGATTGTGGTGATTTAGTATGTGATACACCTGCCGAACCACTGGGAGGTTTAAATTTCAATGTAGATCCGCAGTCATGCACTTGGACATATAGCGGGAATGATCCTAACGGCGATGCTTATAACCCTGATGAATCACTTATTATGGGATATACTCTCCCAGATTACATGAAATATTTCTCAGATGGACAAGGACAACGAATGCGCAATTCCATTGCAAAATTACAAATTCTACAGAATTGTTTAGTTCAAGATGCTAATCATATTATCACAGGTACTGTTAATTGGAACTCATCAGTTGAAGTATTTGGTAATATTGAAGTTGAAGATGGCGGCAAACTTACAATAACAGATGTTGTTTCTTTACACCCTTCAAGTAAATTTATCATCAAGTCAGGGGGGAAAGTTATAATTGATGGTGGAATACTAACCAACATTAACGATGCCTGTCATGGAAATGCCATGTGGCAAGGTATCCAGATTTGGGGCGACAAAACCGCCCATCAATATCCCGATGCAAACGGAAACTACCAGCAAGGATATCTTAAACTGATTAACGGTGCCACAATTGAGAATGCCATCATTGCCATTGACCTTTGGAAGCCCAACGACTGGTCATCAACCGGAGGAATTGTATATGCTGACGAAGCAATTTTTCGAAACAATGCCAAGTCAGTCCATGCACTACACTATCGTAATTTCAACCCTTATAACCCTCAACAAGAATTGGATTATTTCAGTAATTTCAAAAATTGCACTTTCGAAATTACAGAGGACTATTTGGGCTATGAAACATTTTACAAACATGTTGATTTGGCCCATGTTAAAGGAATCAACTTTTATGCCTGCGACTTTAGCGTGAACGATCAGGTAGAAGATGTATCCATCTGGAACAGTGCAATTGCAGGGTATGATGCTCAGTTTGGGGTTAAAGCGATTTGCAACTCACAACAATATCCATGCCCCGAAGTAGATTATGATCGAAGTACCTTTACCGGATTTTATAGTGCGATAAACGCAGTAAATGATGGAGGCAGTACAGTTACATTTAGTGTAAACAGGGCTGATTTTATTGATAATGCTTATGGAGTAAAAACCCGTGAAATGAACAATGCAAGCATATTGTTTTCCGATTTTGAAATTGGTCACTTATGGGATTGTGGAGCAGGTATATACTCCGATAATGGTACCGGTTTCGCCTTTGAGGAAAACAGTTTTAGCAAATATCCGGGAGACCCTGCTTTGGATTATTTTGGTATTATCATCTACAACTCAGAAGCAGTGAACGAAGTATATAAAAATACTTTTAATGGTTTAAGTTATGCGAACTTTTCAGATGGGAAAAACTGGGTTGGTGATGACCGTTATCAAGGGCTTTCATATCTGTGTAATCAAAACAGTAATAACTACGCCGATTTTTATGTGAATGATTATGCAACTGACAAACATTCTGGCATTCAATCCTTCCAGGGTAGTGGCAGTAATCCTGCTGGCAATACCTTTACCCAAAACGGTGCAACCTGGCACTTTTACAATGGTGGTGAGCATTTAGTGGGTTATTATTATAATCAAAACGAAAACGATGAAACACCCGATGATGATAAAATATACCATGTTATCAAAGTTGGAAAAAATATTACTAACACTTGTCCTTCACACTATGGGGGAGCATCAACCCGCGAACTGGTATTAACGGCCCTACAAAAAGCTGCAGCAGAGCAGGATTACTATACGAACCTGATCGATTATAACAATGTGAAAACCTTGTATGACAGTTATATTGATGGCGGAGATACAGAAGCTGAAATACTGGACATTCAAAGAGCTCAGCCTGATAATATGTGGGAATTGCGAGCTAAGCTACTTGGTTATTCGCCTCATTTATCTTTTGATGTTTTAAAAGAAGTGGCTGACAAAACAGACGTGTTTCCTGAATCTGCTTTGTTTGATATTCTAGCAGCAAACCCGGACGAACTTAAAAAGGATACTTTGATAAGCTACCTTGAAAACAAGGAAGAGCCACTTCCCGAATACATGGTTAACCTATTAAAGCAGTTGGCAGAAGGCACTACCTATAAAACAGCATTACAGCAACAAATGGCCGGATATAAACATGCCTATACCCGTGCAGCACATGATATTATTCGTAGCCTGCTAAACGATACGATTACTGATAATGTTGAATTGCGAAATTGGCTCGACAATCTTGGTGGGATTACTTCCGACAGGCAAATCATTTCATCCTACATCAGCGAAGGAAATTTCACAAACGCTTATGCTCTGGCCAATATGTTACCACAGTTGTATAAACTAAAAGATAATGAGTTGACTGAACATTACTAATATATGGATATGCTGAACCTACATCATGCTTTATACCAACAAGGTAGAAACACCTTTCAGTTAGACAGTACCGAAAAAGCCGACATTATTTTTATTGCCAACAACAGTACTGGTGTAGCCGGTGCTCAGGCAAAAAGTATACTTGAAGCTGTTTATAACGAATATTATGATGCTTGTCCGAAGGTAGATGGTACAGCGGGATATAAAAGTAGTAGCATCATCAATCCAAATGAACTTGGAAAAGCCCATGGTTTAAATATTTCCGTAAAACCCAATCCTGCAAAGCAATGGGCGGCATTTTACTATACTCTTCCAGAAGACAAGTCAAAAACTACCATTACCATAACCAATGCAACAGGAAGCACTATTGAAACACTCGAAGTATCCGAGCAGCATGGGCAGAAACTTTGGGATACCCGAAAGGTTAAGCCTGGCACATACATTTATACAATTAGGACAGATGGATATAGCCAGTCAGGAAAAATCGTAATCAGCAAATAAATTATAATTTGGTAGCTCCCCCTGCCTTTAGATGCAGGGGGAGTACGCCTATGATCAAAAGGAGGTGAATATGAAAAAAACGGTAATTTTATTGGTCGTGATACTGACTATGCCGGTAGTTGTTTATAGCCAACTTCAAATCAACTGGCAGCAGTGCTACGGTAGCATGGCTCCTGATTACGCCTATGATATTGCTGAAACCGATGGCGGATATTTAGTGACAGGTATTGCAGGCACAGGAGGAGGAGAAGTAGATTGTTTTGAAAGAATTGGCGGAGGTTGGTTAATAAAGATTGATGATTCCGGTAGCCTGATTTGGCAGAAATGTTTTGATCATGCACATGCCTTAAGAATTATTAAAACCATTGGCAGTCCTTATTATTATTTGATAGGTGGCACTATTTCAGAACCCTATCCTAATACATATAACTTATGGGTAGCAAAAATCGACACTTTAGGCAATATTATCTGGGAAAGAATATTGGGCAACAATATTGGCATTTTGGGTGGCGATCAATATGGCGAAGCCACTGCCGATGGCGGAGTGATTGCTACAGCACAAATCGACTCGAAGGGGGGTGATATTACCCATTGGCATGGCGGCTACGACGGCTGGGTAATAAAGCTGGATAGTCTGGGAAACACACAATGGGATCAATCCATAGGGTCATCCCAATTTGAGTTTATCAATGGCATTATACAAACCAGTGATGGCGGTTATCTGGCAGGCTTGTACGGAACACCAAGTGGTATTGGCGGAAATGTGGATTGTGTTGTTTTCTCGGATCCCGACAGCCCGGATGCCATTGTTTTTAAGATGGATAGTCTAGGCAATCACGAATGGCACAAATGTTATGGAGGAACAAGGCATGATGGGATTGTACGACTCCTTGAAACAGAGGGTGGTTATTTATTAGCAGGTTTTGGTAGTTCTACTGATGGCGATCTCGAAGGGTGTGGGTGGCATGAGGGATGGCATAACAGTAGAATGCCTACGCTTGATGTCTGGTTAATGAAAATCGATTTCGCCGGAAATATCATCTGGCAAAAATGCTATGGAGGTTCCGGGAGTGATTCTCCAGTGAGAATTTTTCAAACATCCGATGGTGGCTTTATAGTTTTTTCTAACACAACCTCCTTTGACGGTGATGTGGTTGGAAACCCTTCTGCAGGTCCTACTATACCTTCAATATGGATATTTAAAGTTGACAACATTGGTAATCTGCTCTGGCAACAATGTATTGGGGGTGCGAGCTCAGAGAGAGTACATGGCGTTGCAAAACTCAGCAATTCTAAATATGTTGTGGCAGGCGAAATGCGTTTCAGCCCATCGGGCGATGTGAATTGTTCAAATTTTGTGTCTGGTTCACAACAAAACTATTGGGTGTTTGGTATTTCGGATACAACAGTAAATGTGCAGGAAATCCCCCAAATAGAACTAAACTTTAGAATTTATCCAAATCCGGCTAACTCGTTTATATACATCGAATCGAACGAGCTGAAAAATAAGCATAAAATTGGTATGCTAAATTTGCTCGGTGAGACTATTTTGGAAAAAGAGATCAATTTTACCAGAACTTATGTTGATATAACAAGTTTACCTCAAGGCGTATATATTTTAAAAATTATGAATTCAATGAATAGTGTGGTATCTATTCAAAAAATTATTATTAATCATTAAAACGTTTTAGTTATGAAAACACTATTTGTATCTGTGCTTTTGTTAGGCACTTACTATTCTTATTCACAAATACCCAACAATAGTTTTGAACATTGGAGTATTGTTGAGGGCATAGAAGAACCAGACGGCTGGTTTTCAAATAATACCCAGTCTCATATATCTGTACAAAAAACCATTGATGCTTATTCAGGTGATTATGCTGTTGAGATAATAAGCAATGGACCATCTTTTGAAGGTACTGCTCCTGGATGGGTTGAAACAACAGTTTTTCCAGAAACACAGTTTAACCGTTTATCTTTATATTATAAATGCGATTCATTAGTTGCACCAGCAGTTGGTAAAATCACTACCGCATCATGGATTAATGGTTCTACAAACATTGTGGGCGCTTTTGAAATTTCTCAGCTAAATTCGATGTACGAACTATTGACTATTCCGTTGTCTTTAAATGAAATACCCGATAGTTTAACTATTAGCTTAACAGCTAAAACTATAAATAATGGCGTTGCATATATTGGCTATGCTAAGCTTAAATTCGATAGTATATATTTGGACTATTCAACCGGAATCAATGAGACTTTAAATTATCTTACTAAAATTAGGGTATATCCGAATCCGGCGAATACTATTCTAACAATAGATCTACCGGAAGAAACCGTAGATAAGGAAATATCCTTTAAGCTAATTGACCTTGGCGGTATGGTTATTTCTAAAGGCAGAATAAATATCAATAAGGAAATAATAAATATTCAGAATATCTCGAAAGGTACATATATTATACAATTATCTTCAAATGATATTTTTTCAAATAAGAAACTTATAATTAGTGTCTGTCTTTAAAGTAACAAACAATTTCATAATCAGATAATTAATGTTGATTATATCATAATAAATTGTATATTTGCAGTGTTGATTTATACAATACTAATATGAAACTATTCAATACACTTG